>QXYU01000027.1:0-20899 GCA_009886755.1 Flavobacteriaceae bacterium | reverse complement strand
TTTTGCTTGGGCCCCAGCAGATAGCCGCCGCCAAGACGAATAAAGAAAAATACACCTTTTTCATAAGTAAGTGTTTAATTGTGTACAAATTTTAAATTTCCATATTGTGCTTCAACATCCAGTCGGTTCTGGGAAGCAGGGTTGCGGCGATAGCCTAAATAATATTTATCAGTATTTTCTTTTATTTTTTTCTGAAAGTTGAGGTCAAAATCACTTTGGAATCCTGCGTATTGTAAATCAACTTCAAATTGAAAATCCCATTCTGGATCAAGACCAAGACGAATTCCAGTATAATCTGCATCAATTTTGACCTGACTAACAGTGGGTAGGAGGTGGGCCACCTTGAAAGAACAATAGTCGGTTTCAACCATGAGTTGCTTGCTTATGGTGCCAAAACGCAGGGTGACGTAATCACCATTCCCTCTAATTATATGTGCTTTAGTAACGCTCACTTTACCATAATCTGCTTCAAAGTCTAGCTCGCCAACAATTCCAATTCGGGAACTGGTATAATCGGCAGATAGCGAAAGCTGTTCCGCTTCTCCTAGATCAAAACCAGAATAATCCGATACGATTCGCCCTTTTTTGATATAATCGATACTGGAATTGGAGGTATAGTCAAATCGGAGTTCATTTTGGCTGCTTCGCAACTCCCCTAGGATTAGTTTTCCATAGTCACAACGAATTTGTGTATCGCCGTCGGTGTCATCTAAGATTATGCTCCCGTAGTCGTTGCTGATGTCTAGGTGATTGGAAACAGGAACTTTGATGTCATAATCAATTTGAAAATCAGTGGTAGAATAGCTTTTAAACCAAGACCAATTATTCTGTTGTTCAATAATCGTTGTGGCCTTGACAAGTTTTGGATTGTTTTGAAATTCAATGGAAATATTTTCCAGTCGTTCTTCCATTTTATTCCAATTGTGTCCTCGAACCGTGATGGTAACATCAATGACAACTCTGTTTTGATCCCAACTGGTTATGTTGACATCGCCAAAACTGTTGTTGATTTCAAGTGCTGCATCTTCTTTCACATCGAATTCTTTATGTACTTTTTGTTCTATTTTTTCCTTGAAGAATCTATTGGATTCATGAGCCATGAGTCCAAAAGGAAGTAAGAGCACTAAAACAATGTAATTCTTACAAATTATCCATTTCATTTTTTTCCGTGTTAATGATTTCTATTTGTTGTGTGAGCGTTTCTACAATTTCGAGTTGCTTTTGAAGATTTTCGATAAGTGCTCGCAAAAGTTTTGGGTGTTTTGTTCCCTTTTGAAAGCGCTCCATTTGCCTATTGTACTGTTTTTGCAAACGTGCCAACTGAGTTTGTGCTGCTGCGATGGGTCTGCTATAGTGTGGTTCATTCTTAGGGAGGGCTTCCAATTGGTTTGCGACCATGCTTTGAAAATAGGTTTCTGTCTGATAAAAAGCTTCTTCCTCAGCAGTTCGTGAATTTCCACCGAGAGTCGCACCAAATCCTAAAAGAACCAAAACCATGGCAGCGACTAGTAAACTAAGACGTCGTCTCTTGAAAACCTTGTTGGAACTTAGTTTCGTAATGAATCGCTGTTCATGGCCAGAGGGTGGGGCTTGCACTGTGTAGGCTTTCGCAAACCTTTCATATAAAGGGTCTTTAGCATCTTTATTCATCATTCAATATTTTTTTTAGTTTGCTTTTCGCTCGTGAAAGTCGCGTTCGGCAGTTTCCATAATTGATATTTAAAACTTGGGAGAGTTCTTCATAATCGTATCCTTCGAGATAATACAATCGTAATAAAAGTTGATCATTGGGGCGAAGTTTCTCCATGGCTCGTAGCAGGATTTGTGATTGGTCAGAGGAAGAAAGATTGTTGGTTTCCATCTGGAGCTCGGGGGCCTCAGGTCGATCTTCCAACCGGAGCAATTGGTGTTTTTCTTTATAATATTCAAAACTCTTACGGGAAACAATTTTTTTGAGCCAACCGCCAAAGTGATTTTCATTTCGATACTGATTCAGCTTACGAAAAGCAATGATAAAGCCTTCTTGGGTGGCCTCTTCTGCAAGGACAGTATCGTTTACAATTCGGAATGCTGTGTTGTACATAGCTTTGCTATACCGTTTATAAATTTCAAATTGTGCTCGTTGGTTGTCTTTGCGGCACAACGCGATCAATTCATCACTATTTAATTTTTCAAGGTTCAAAAAGAGGACGATTACATTACTAAGAGAAAGTAGGCAGCCATTTGTTACACTTTTGTAAAAATACATAACTGGCACAATGATTGAACCTAAGTAATAGAATAGTTCAAAAGGCATACTTTCTCTCTGTAGCTGCTAAAGTAAACAGCCCAGACTAAGGATAGAATGACACTTTGACTTGAAAAAAAATACATGGCTAAATCAATTTTCAATTCTCTAGACAATTTGTCACTTCAAGATATCGAAGGGGATGCGGATCTCATTCCATTAATGACTTCTGAAGATGAAGAAGAATTACAAAAAGAGTCGCTTCCTGAGTCGGTTCCCATTCTTCCGCTGAAGAATACTGTTCTGTTTCCGGGTGTTGTAATACCCATTACTGCTGGACGTGATAAGTCTATACAATTGATCAAGGACGCCAACAAAGGCAGTAAGGTCATTGGTGTGGTAGCACAAAAAGATGAGGAGCTAGAGAACCCCAATGCTAAAGATTTGCACCCCCTAGGAACTGTGGCACAAATTCTTCGATTGCTGAAAATGCCCGATGGAAATACCACGGTTATTATTCAGGGGAAAAAGCGTTTTGAAACCGCAGAAATCGTCCAGGAAGAACCCTATTTAACCGCCAAAATCCGGGAAGTCAATGAATCTTTTGTAGATGTAAAAAACAAAGAGTTCTTGGCCATAATAGACTCCATTAAAGAAAAGGCACTACAGATTATTCAAGAAAATCCGAATTTACCTTCAGAGGCTTCTTTTGCGATTAAGAATATACAAAGCCCCTCTTTTTTAATCAATTTTGTGTCTTCCAATCTGAATATTGGTGTTAAGGAAAAACAGCAGATTCTGGCCATGGAGAGTATGAAAGATCGTGCTTTGGCTTGTTTGAAGCAAATGGATTTGGAGTATCAAAAATTGGCGCTCAAAAATGATATTCAATCCAAAGTCCGTCACGATTTAGACCAACAGCAAAGAGAATATTATTTGCACCAACAACTCAAAACCATCCAGGAAGAATTGGGTGGTGTTTCTTATGAAGAAGAGGTGGAGGAGATGCGGGCTCGTGCGCTAGAGAAATCGTGGAATGAGGAAACGCAAACACACTTTTTTAAAGAACTGGGTCGCATGCAGCGTATGAACCCACAAGTAGCTGAGTATTCCATTCAGCGTAGTTATTTGGACTTGTTTTTAGAATTGCCTTGGGAAGAATTTTCCGAAGATCAATTTGATTTAAAAAAGGCACAAAGAATACTTGATCGTGATCATTCGGGTCTCGAAGAGGTTAAAAAGCGTATCCTCGAATACCTTGCGGTATTAAAATTACGGAACGATATGAAATCTCCTATTTTGTGTCTGTACGGTCCTCCAGGGGTAGGAAAAACTTCCTTAGGAAAATCCATTGCAGAGGCTTTAGGACGATCGTATGTCCGCATTGCCTTAGGGGGGATGCGTGATGAAGCGGAAATTCGGGGCCATCGAAAAACCTACATTGGAGCACTGCCGGGACGCATTATTCAAAGTTTGAAAAAAGCCAAAACAGCCAACCCTGTTTTTGTGCTGGATGAGATTGATAAACTCAATCAAAGCATGCAAGGCGATCCTGCCGCGGCGTTACTTGAAGTATTGGATCCAGAACAGAATAACTCCTTTTATGACAACTATCTTGAACATGGCTTTGATCTTTCTAAGGTGATGTTTATTGCCACAGCAAATAGCCTAGCACCCATCCATCCTGCCTTGCGTGATCGAATGGAAATCATCAATGTGAGTGGCTATACAGTGGAAGAGAAAGTTGAAATTGCTCAAAAACACTTATTGCCCAAACAGTTAAAAGAACACGGTTTGGAGAAGAAGCACCTCAAAGTCAATAAAGCTACTTTAGATGCTACTATTGACGGCTACACTCGAGAATCAGGAGTTCGAGGACTGGACAAGCAAGTAGCCAAAATGGTGCGTTATGTAGCCAAATCCATTGCAATGGAGGAACCTTATGTGCAAAATCCGACGCCTGCAGACCTTACCTCCATCCTTGGGCCTGTCAAAGTGCATCGAGATTTGTATGAAAACAACCATACCGCAGGGGTGGTTACTGGTCTGGCTTGGACTTCGGTAGGTGGAGATATACTCTTTATTGAGTCCGCTCTTTCACCCGGGAAAGGCAATCTCAACATCACGGGGAATCTTGGGAAGATTATGAAAGAATCAGCAACCATCGCGCGAGAATATCTCAAAGCGAATGCGGAGCGCTTAGGGATTCAAGATTTTCCTTTTGATAAATACGATATTCACGTTCATGTGCCGGAAGGAGCAACACCTAAAGATGGACCCAGTGCCGGAATTACTCTTTTAACCTCCTTAGTGTCACTCATTACGCAGCGGCGCGTAAAAAGTAAATTAGCTATGACAGGTGAAATTACCCTTCGGGGGAAAGTATTACCAGTTGGGGGTATTAAGGAGAAAATTCTAGCCGCGAAACGTGCCAAAATTAAAGAAATCATTCTTTCTGAGTCTAACCGCAAAGACATAGAAGAAATCAATGCGAAATATCTAAAAGGCCTTGAGTTTCATTTTGTCAAAGAAATGGAAGAGGTGATTGCTCTGGCGGTTACTGAGCAAAAGGTTAAATTTGCGAAAGCACTGTAAATCAATGAGCAACATCCGGGTTATTGCAATCGATGGTTATGCCGCTACAGGCAAGAGCACCTTAGCAAAGAAATTGGCTTCGGAACTCAACTACCGGTATATGGATACCGGATCGATGTTTCGTGTGCTAACCTATCAAGCAATGACACAGGGGTTTTTGAAAGATGATCGTTTGGACAATACAGCCTTTGAAGCCTTTTTGTCTAAAAACCATTTTTATTGGGAGGGTAGTACATTGGGATTTAATCAACAAGTCCTAAGGAACGAAATCCGCACCTATGAAGTTTCTACGAATGTCAGTAAAATTGCGGCTTTGCCCTACGTTCGAAAGTTTGCTTTGAAAAGCCAAAGGGATTTGGCGCAAGGGCATTCGATTGTTATGGATGGAAGAGATATTGGTACGGTTGTTTTTCCTGAGGCGAAGTATAAGTTTTTTTTAGATGCTTCACCAGAGGTTCGTGCCCAACGCCGCTGGGAAGAAATGCAACAACAAGGAAGTACTGTTTCTTTGGAAGCTATTTTGGAGAATATTCGTGCTCGTGATAAAGAAGACAGTGAGCGTGCCATTGCACCGCTTCGAAAAGCCGACGATGCTCTTTTGATTGACACATCCAACCAAAATATTGAAGAGGTATTTCAGACCCTATTGTCCCACTTGGTCTAGTTCGCATTTTTTCAGAAGAAACTATTGCTAATCAAGCAAATACCATTACATTTGCGCACTCTTTGGCGAATAAGAAGCAGCAAGAGTTCATAACTAAATACAAACAGCTTTCAAGGATATCACCGTAAAGCCGCTTCAATCCCTTGAAATACAAATAATTGATCAGCCATGGCTGAAGAAAAGAAAACTGAAGCTGCTCCTCAAGAAGTGGAAGCAGCAACAACAAAAGAAGCCCCTAAAACTCCCGAAACATCACCCGAAGATTTCCTTGCCAATTTTAACTGGCATCACTACGAAGAGGGTATTGATGTTGTAGAGGACAAGCAACTCGAAGAATTCGAATCCCTAGTTAAAGACAATTTTGTCGATACAGCCGATGAGGATGTGATTGAAGGGGAAGTCGTTTATCTGACCGACAGAGAAGCCATTATTGACATAAACGCCAAATCAGAAGGTGTTATTTCACTCAATGAATTCCGTTACAACCCAGACTTAAAAGTAGGGGACAAAGTAGAGGTGATTGTGGATACACGTGAAGACCGCACTGGTCAACTTGTTTTATCACACCGTAAAGCACGGGTGATTAAAGCTTGGGATCGTGTTAATCATGCGCATGACAATGGTGAAATCGTTAATGGTTTTGTGAAGTGTCGTACCAAAGGGGGAATGATTGTCGATGTATTTGGAATTGAGGCCTTCTTGCCCGGTTCACAAATTGATGTCAAGCCCATCCGTGATTACGATCAATATGTAAACAAATCCATGGAGTTCAAAGTGGTTAAAATCAACCATGAATTCAAAAACGTGGTGGTTTCACACAAAGCGTTGATCGAAGCGGATATCGAAGAACAGAAAAAAGAAATTATCGGCCAATTGGAAAAAGGGCAGGTATTGGAAGGAACCGTCAAAAACATTACCTCTTACGGTGTCTTTATCGACCTTGGAGGGGTGGATGGATTGGTTCACATTACCGACCTTTCCTGGAGCCGTATCAACCACCCAAGCGAGATTTTGGAATTAGACCAGCAGCTTAACGTGGTAATCCTAGACTTTGATGATAACAAATCACGTATCCAACTTGGATTGAAGCAATTGAGCGAACACCCATGGGATGCCTTAGGAGATAATATCAAAGAAGGAGAAAAAGTAAAAGGGAAAGTAGTCGTCATTGCTGACTATGGTGCCTTTGTAGAAATTGAAGACGGTGTTGAAGGACTTGTTCACGTTTCTGAAATGTCTTGGTCAACGCACTTGCGTTCGGCACAGGATTTCGTAAACGTAGGCGATGGGGTTGAAGCGGTAATCCTATCGGTTGACCGTGAAACACGCAAAATGTCTCTTGGGATTAAGCAATTGTCCCCCGACCCATGGACGGATATCACAACCAAATACCCAGTTGGTTCTAAGCATACCGGGACAGTTCGCAATTTCACCAATTTCGGTGTATTTGTAGAGCTTGAGGAAGGAATCGACGGTTTGGTATATATCTCTGACTTGTCTTGGACTAAAAAAGTGAAGCACCCTTCTGAAATGATGGCCATTGGCGATAGCTTGGAAGTTGTTGTTTTAGAATTGGATGTTGAAGGCCGTAAGTTGAGCTTAGGTCACAAGCAAACCAAAGAAAATCCTTGGGACAAATACGAAGACGAATTTGCAGTCGATAGTGTTCACAAAGCAGCCATCACAGAAATGGTTGACAAAGGAGCCACTATCACTTTCAATGACGATATCGTAGCTTTTGTACCCCAACGTCATTTGGAAAAAGAAGACGGAACGAAACTTGGCAAAGGAGAAGAAGCCGAATTCAAAGTAATTGAGTTCAGCAAAGACTTCAAACGTGTTGTTGTTTCCCACACCGCCATTTTTAGGGAGCAAGAGCGCACCAATATGAAAAAAGCCGCCAAAAAAGTAGCTGCGTCAAATAGTGATAAAACTACCTTAGGTGACTTGGACGCTTTGGCTGACTTGAAGAAGAAAATGAAAGACAACGAATAAGTCGTTTTCATTCATTCCTTAATAAAAGCCTTTCCAAATTAGAAAGGCTTTTTTATTTCCCTTGTTTTTTTTGGTATTTTTGCAGGGCATGCCAACCGCTTCCAAAATATTATTGACTTCCCAAAAGCTATCCATCATATTGCAACGCTTGGCCTGTCAGTTGGTAGAAAACCACCCTAGCTGCGAAAACACAGTCCTTATCGGTTTGCAGCCCCGAGGAATTCATCTCCTAGATCGTTTGCTTTCTATACTTCAATCTGATTATGGCCTTTCAAACATTGAGAGTGGCTATCTGGATACAACCTTCTTTAGAGATGATTTTCGCCGAACTGAGAAAATTCATTCGGCCAGTCCCACTCAGATTGCAATTGATATTGAGGGCAAATCAGTGGTTTTGATAGACGACGTTTTGTATACAGGAAGAAGCATCCGAGCCGCCCTAACTGCTATTGATTCTTACGGTCGTCCAAGCAATATTGAGTTAATGACACTAATTGATCGTCGTTTTAGTCGACATTTACCCATACAGCCCGACTATCTAGGAGCGCAAATTGATGCTTTGGAAGGAGATAAGGTTCGTGTCAAATGGGAAGACACTCCAGAAAATAGTTTGGTTTATTTAGAAAATAAAGACGCATGAGCAGTTTAAGCGTCAACCATTTATTGGGAATCAAAGGACTGACAGAAGCCGATCTACGCCTGTTATTCGAAACGGCAGAGCAGTTCAAGGAAGTGATCAATCGCCCGATTAAAAAAGTACCAAGCCTTCGTGATATCACCATCGCAAATATGTTTTTCGAAAACAGTACTCGCACCAAACTTTCTTTTGAGCTGGCTGAAAAACGATTGAGTGCCGATGTGATCAATTTCTCTGCCAGTCAATCGTCTGTCAAAAAGGGAGAGACTCTGGTGGATACGGTCAATAACATCCTGGCGATGAAGGTCGATGTAGTAGTAATGCGGCATCCACATCCTGGAGCGGCGCAGTATTTGTCCGAACGGGTTGATGCATGTATTGTCAATGCAGGTGATGGGACACACGAACACCCTACCCAAGCACTACTGGATGCCTTTTCTTTGGAGGAAAAACTGGGTGACCTGCGTGGTAAGCGCATCACAATTGTTGGGGACATCCGCCACAGTCGGGTAGCGCTATCCAATATTTATGCCCTTCAACTTCTGGGGGCCGAGGTGCAACTCTGTGGCCCTAAGTCTTTAATACCAAAATACGCCCCTTCACTAGGTGTAACTGTAGAAACGGATCTAATCAAAGCACTCAAAGGTTCCGATGCGGTGAATATGCTACGAGTACAAAACGAACGTATGGATCTGAGTTATTTTCCTTCCACACGCGAATATGCCCAGCTTTATGGCCTCACACTCGACAAGTTAAAAGCTCTCAAAAAAGAATTGATTATCCTTCATCCTGGGCCTATTAATAGAGGGGTGGAAATCACCTCTGAAGTTGCCGATTCTGATCAAGCAATTATTCTGGATCAGGTAGAAAATGGAGTGGCCATCCGTATGGCGGTTCTTTATCTTTTGGCTTCTAAAATCTCAACCCCTACAGCCTAATGGATCCCTTGTTACAACCTATTGAAAGCCTAAAACTTTCTTCGGATTTTAAAGGCGAATCTTTATCGCTTGATTTGGAAAAGGATTGGGTGTTCGATGCTTTAGGAATATCTATTTCTACTACTTTTGTCACAGAATATGAACGTTTGCTTAATCGTTTGGAAAACTCAAATTTGTCACGCGTATTAGTAGCCAGTGCGGATCAATTGGATTTGTTTCCAGACCATTGTGTAGTGGTTCCTAGCTTGGGAGAAGCACAGGATTTGATTGAAATGGAACGTATTCAACGCGACTTGGGTTTTTGATATGCAGTTGACAATCCTTGGCTGCAATGCTGCCACTCCTCGAAAAAATGCGCAAACCACTGCGCAGTTGCTTGATATCAAAGGGCAATTGGTACTTATCGATTGTGGTGAAGGGACACAAATGCAGTTGCGCAAGTTGGGCGTTAAGTTTGCCCGCATTCAGCACATCTTTATTTCACACCTTCACGGCGATCATTTTTATGGTTTAATTGGTCTGATCTCCACCTTTCGCCTGTTAGGACGTTCTGCCGATTTACATATTTATGGCCCCAAGGGAATCAAGGAAATTATCACACTTCAATTAAAATTAGCGAAGTCTTGGACAGACTATGACCTGTATTTCCACGAATTAACATCTCTAGATTCCGAATTGATTTTAGACCATGAAAAGTTTACGGTTGAAACCCTTCCTTTAAATCATCGTGTTTATACCAATGGCTATCTGTTTCGAGAAAAAACAGGCCCTCGCAAAATTGACAAAGTAGCAGTGGAAAAATACGTCGTGGATATTGCTGACATGGAAAATTTAAAGCAGGGAAAAGACATCATCCAATCGGACGGTAGCATCCTAGCCAACCAGCTACTAACTCTTGATCCTGAACCATCAAAGTCTTATGCCTTTTGTAGTGATACGGCTTATTTACCTGAATTAGCCAAACGAATACAAGGGGTTAGCTCTTTGTACCATGAAGCCACTTTTTTGGATCAACATCAGGATTTAGCAGTGAAAACGAAGCATAGTACTGCCGCTGAAGCAGCACAGATTGCGGCTACTGCAGAAGTCAATCAATTGATTCTCGGACACTTTTCGTCTCGTTATTCGGACATGAATGCGTTTGTTCTTCAGGCGCAGCGTTATTTTCAAAATGTTCATTTGGCTGAAGACGGAAAAATTTTTGATTTATAAGCCTGTCTTCTACCTCAAACTCCTATTTTTTTTCATTTTAAGAAACTATAACTAAAGAGATATTCCTGATGATAGGGCTAGAGCTTGATAAATCAACCGACCGCTAACTGGAAATGACGCAGTCAGACTAATACTCCAGTTTTTGTAAAGTTTGTAAATGAGTTCCCCACCTAGATTGATTACTTCAACATTATTGGCGAAGATGCTGCCATTGCTATTGGTCGCCTAAAGCGTTCCATTTTGTAAAGATTCAATGATATTGACTCTCCCGAGAACCAATAGCTTTTGGTTAAAGATTTTTGTCCCTGTTTCCGCGCCGGCACGGAATTCGTCTGAAAAGCCACCCAGAAATTCTAAGTACCCACCCCTCCAATCAGCGACGGATTGAATCACTTAGTCTTTGGATTCCAGAGGCGAAAAAAAGAGCACAACAGATTAATTGCAAATAGAACTTTGTTAAGGAACAACGTCAATCCTATTTTTTAAACAGGTCTTTGTAACTTGCATCTATGAAAGAGAAACACGATTTAGGCGCTCTGCGCAAGTCTTATGAAAAAGGGGGCTTAGGCGATGCAGCAAAAACGCAGGATCCCCTTCAGCTATTTAGAACTTGGTTTTCTGAAGCCCATTCAGAGTCTGCTATTGAAGAAGCAAATACCATGTCTATTACTACTTTAGGCACCGATGGCTACCCCAAATCACGGATCGTATTACTAAAACATTTTGATGCCGAGGGTTTTGTTTTTTACACCAATTATGCAAGTGAAAAAGGACAAGCCATAGCCAAGCATCCTCGTGTAGGAATTAGCTTCTTTTGGCCTGTCTTGGAAAGGCAAGTAATTATTAGTGGTGATGCCGAAAAACTCACTCCTGAAATGTCCGATGCCTATTTTGATTCACGCCCTTTAGGCAGTCGTTTGGGGGCCTTGGCCTCTCCTCAAAGTAAGGTAATAGAAAACCGTTCGGAATTAGAGCTAAACCTAAAAGCTTTGGAGCATAAATATGCTAATAGTGAACCCAGTCGTCCTGAACATTGGGGAGGCTATCTGGTTCGTCCAGTGGAAATTGAATTCTGGCAAGGGAGACCCAACCGCTTGCACGATCGTTTGCGTTTTAGTCTAACTACTGATGATAAATGGACAGCTGAACGTCTTGCTCCCTAATGAAAACCTTGATCCTTTTGCGCCATGCTAAATCCTCTTGGGAGTATGCTGTGGCTGATCGCAATCGCCCATTGAAGGAAAAGGGAATTCGACGCATCCAAGCCATGGCAAGTGTAAGTAGGGAAGTATTTGGGTCAATACCTCATTTTTATAGCAGCCCGGGTAATAGGGCACTGCATACGGCTACAATTTTATTACACGAGCTAAACCTTCCTTTGGAACAACTGCAAATCAAAGAAGCACTTTACACCTTTGATAAACAGGCTCTTTTAGATTTTATTCAAGCATTACCCAACGATCAAAATGAAGTTTGTTTGGTGGGGCATAATCCAGCATTAACAATGGTCGCGGCAAAACTTAGCAATAACTTTACGCAACATTTACCGACCGCTGCATGGGTAAAGATTATATTTGTACAACAAAAGTGGTCATCTATTGCTGATGGGACTTCATCTTGGGGACTTCCTCAACAACTGTTGGTCAAGTAACTATGAAAAACCAATATATCAATCGTGAAATCAGCTGGCTTGATTTCAACGCTCGTGTTTTACAAGAAGCCTCAGACGCTAATGTTCCTTTGATCGAGCGTCTTCGTTTTTTGGGAATATTCTCCAACAATCTGGATGAATTTTTTCAGGTGCGGTATGCGACAGTAAAACGAATTGCCCAATCACAGAAAACAGGAAAAAAAGTTTTAGGCGGTATCGAAGCGGAAGTTCTTCTGGAGCAAATCACTGAAAAAGTGATCAAACTTCAAGCGGAAAGTGTTGAAATTCTCCATGCCGTTGAAGCCGCTCTTCAAAAAGAAGACATTTACTTTATTAATGAAACTCAGGTTCCCAAAGAGCAACATACTTTTTTACGAGACTATTTTTTGGAGCATGTAAGTCCAGCTTTGGTGACAGTAATGCTATCCAAAAAACGAGCACAGGATTTCACCGACAACACTGCTTTTCTAACAGTCAAAATGACGCGTAAGGCAACATCAAGCAAAGATTCCAACGTATATGCCTTGATAGAACTGAATTCAGAGTTGGATCGTTTTATTGTATTACCCAAAAAGGGGAAAAGGCAAAACATCATGCTACTGGATGATTTGATTCGTTATCATTTCCATCTGATCTTCAATTTTTTTGATTATAAGACCATTGAGGCACACATGATTAAAATCACGCGTGATGCAGAACTGGATTTGGAGGAAGATGCTTCCAAAAGTTACATCGAAAAAATAGCAGAAAGTGTTAAGGATCGCATGTTCAGCGATCCAGTTCGTTTGGTGTACGACAACACCATTGCCGCAGATACCCTTGACTTTGTGATGCAAAAATTGCGCATTGCCACATCCGATAGTTTAATCCCTGGTGGTCGTTACCATCACCGTCGTGATTATATGAAGTTTCCGAGCTTGGGCCGTCAAGATTTGTTATATTCACCCATAGACCCTCTTCCGATTGCGGGTCTTAATTTGGAAAAACCCATTTTAGAATCCATTGCCCAAAGAGACTATTTGCTTCATACACCCTATCAGAATTTTTCCTATGTGTTGAAATTTCTTCAAGAGGCAGCCCTAGACCCGCAGGTTCAGACCATCAAACTGACGGTGTATCGTCTGGCAAAAATCTCCCATGTGGTCAGTGCCCTTATCAACGCTGCCAAAAATGGAAAAAAAGTATTGGTTCAAATTGAACTACAAGCGCGTTTTGATGAAAAGAATAACATAGACTCTGCCAGCCGCTTGGAAGCATCGGGTGTACAATTGATTTTTGGCGTACCGGGGTTAAAAGTACATGCAAAACTATGCTTGATTGAACGCTTAGAGGAAAAGAAAATTCGACGCTATGGCTTTGTAAGTACTGGTAATTTCAATGAATCCACTGCCAAAGTTTATACGGACTATACGCTGTTCACCTACAATCAAAAAGTACTTAAGGAATGCAATAAAGTCTTTAATTTTTTAGAGGTAAACTACAAATTGAAGACCTACAAATATTTAATTGTGTCACCTCATTACACCCATTCAACGATCTGTCGATTGATTGATAAAGAAATTGCCCATAAAAAAGAAGGCAAGCCCGCTGGGATTAAAATGAAGTTGAATAATTTGACTTCTTACAAAATCATCGATAAGTTTTATGAAGCCAGCCGCGCGGGAGTTTCTATACAATTGATGATTCGTGGGATTTGTTGTTTGATCCCTGGAATAAATGGGATGAGTGATAGTATTGAAGTGGTAGGAATTATTGATCGTTTTTTGGAACATTCTCGGGTTTTTGTATTTGAAAATGCGGGTGCTCCAAAGGTTTATATTTCATCCGCAGACATGATGACTCGAAATATAGAAAACCGCGTAGAAGTAGCTTGTCCCATCTACGCTTTGGATTTACAGAAACAAGTTTTAGACGCCTTTGAAATTGGTTGGCAAGACAATGTTAAAGGACGTCGAATTAATGGCAGTACACAAAATGCCGTAAACGCAAATGGACTATCTCCCATTCGTTCTCAGGAAGTGATTTACAACTACACACAAAATTTAGAAGCATCGTGCGATTAGAAAAGTTTGCAGCTATTGATATTGGTTCCAATGCCATACGCATGCTCATAGCTAATGTTGTGCTAGGAGATGCGACCCCTCCAAAATTTCATAAGAATTCTATGGTGCGTGTACCCATCCGTTTGGGAGAGGACTCGTTTACGGTAGGAGATATTTCTTCAAAGAATTTGAAACGAATGATTCATGCCTTCAAGGCTTTCAAGAGAATCATGAAAGTGCACGGGGTAACACAATACCGCACCTATGCCACCTCTGCCCTTAGAGAAGCGAGCAATACCAACACGGTATTAGAAAAAATCAAAAATAAAACAGGAATTCAAATTCAGGTGATTGATGGACGTAAAGAGGCAGAGATCATTTCGACTAATAGTAGTTTTGACGGATTGAATTTTGGGAATAAGAACTTCCTTTTTGTTGATGTGGGTGGAGGAAGTACAGAGTTCAGCCTGTTTAAAAATGGCGAGCGATTGGCCTCGAAGTCATTTAAATTGGGAACGGTTCGTTTGTTGAATAACTTGGTATCAAAAAGAGTGTGGGAAGAAGTCAAAGAATGGATAACAGATCATACTGGGAAGTATGAAAAAATTGCCGTTTTGGGTACTGGTGGAAATATCAATAAACTAATCAAGTTAACCGGCATCAAAGAAGGCAAGCCATTGTCTAGAGTTGAATTGGGGAGTATTTATAACCAACTCCAATCGTTGTCCTACGAGGAACGGATTCTGAAATTTGAATTGAACCCTGATCGGGCGGATGTAATTCTCCCAGCTACAGAAATTTATCTTCGCTCAATGGATTGGTGTGGCGCGACACGAGTCTATGTTCCCAAAATGGGCTTAGCTGATGGGATGATTCAAGAAATGTTTGCTTCCTTGTATCCAAGCACTTAGCCGTGAACAGTTTCTTTGTTTCCTAGTTCTTTCATTAGCTCTGCTTCAAAAGCCAATAACTGTTGCCATTTGGTTTCCACATCTATTTCTTTAGGAGCATATTGGTGCGCTAATTTTAAAAAGAGTGTGTAGTGGTTCGCTTCACTGATCATCAATTTGCGGTAAAACTTTCGAAGTTCGGCATCGTCTAATTCTTCCGAAAGCAAACGAAAGCGTTCGCAACTTCGGGCTTCAATCAATCCTGCCACTAATAATTTGTGTACCAAATGCGTTTCGCGTGAACCTCCTTTAGGGAAGAAGTTTTGCAGTTTTCGGACGTAGTCATCTTTTCTTTCCCGACCAAACACATAGCCTCGTGCTAAAATTAATTCATGAACCATTTTGAAATGACTTATTTCCTCTTGGGCCAAATCAATCATGGCACTAACCAATTCACTGTTTTCCGGGTATCCAATGATGAGCGATATAGCACTATTGGCTGCTTTTTGTTCACAGTAGGCATGATCGGTCAAGATTTCTGCTACATTTTTTTCAACGATATTTACCCAACGAGGATCTGTAGGAAGTTTGAGTCCAAGCATTCAATTGATTTAAAAATCCAAATCTAATTTTTTACGAAGTTCGGAGATGACAGGATTAATTTCAAGGAGTTTTTGGTATTTCTCTTCCGTAGTGATCAGATATTCTTTGTTTTTTTCGGGAGCAATGGCTACATCAAATTCAATTTGATTATTTCCCAATTTTTCTGTTAGGAAGGGTTTAAGGTCAAAAAATTCACGTTCTAATTCTACTTTGTTGATCGCACTGGGTACTTTGACATGAATGCGATTGGGGCTTTCCAAAGAAAGACTTGAAATGGAAAAAAGGGCAGCAATATTACTCATCCCTTTTTCTTGTTTTTGCTGTGCGTATTGATCCCAGGCTTTTTTGAACTGATCAAAATCAAATTTCCCTTCTAAAGCTTCATCTGGACTCGCTTTGGCTTTTACCTGTTGTGCTTCTTTTTTAAGCCGGATACTGGACAGGGAAAGACTGGACACCCCGACCCCTGATGGGGTTTGTGTTTTAGGGGGTGGTGGTGGGTTTTTAACTTCTGGTTGTGGTGACTTCGATTCACTGTAGGGGACCTCAGCTTCTGCTACGCTTGTTTCCGTGGATGATTGAATAGTTTCAGGAACAATTTCTGGAGCTGCTTGCGGTGTGGCAGGACTCTTTTGGGCAGCTTTTGTGGGCTGTGTTTTAAAGTGCTGACTGGGTATCAGCCGGACTTTTTTTTTTCATCCCCATTCGTGGAGGCCAATTGCATCAAGCAGAGTTCCAGGTGCAAACGCTTGTTGCGAATGCTCTTATAACGTGTTTCAGCCTCTTGAATGATGTCTAAGATTTGCAGCAGTTGCGAAACGGCCAAAGTACCAGACTGATTTTGGAACCGTTCTTTGGTCTGTTCGGAGGCACTCAACAGGGATAACGTTTGGGGGTCTTTACACACCAAAAGCTCCCGGAAATGCCCAGCAAGACCTTCCAAGAATTGACTGCCATCAAAACCACTACTCAGTACTTGGTCCAGTTGGACTAAAAGTTCTGGAATCTGCTGACCGATGATCAAATCAACCAATCCGAAATAGGTGTCTGTGTCAACGATATTAAGATTTTCAGCAACCAATTTGGCCGTTAGGATACTATCACTATGAGCAATCATTCGATCAAAAAGAGAAAGCGCATCGCGCATGGCTCCATCCGCTTTTTGAGCAATTAGATGAAGTGCTTCTTCCTCTACGGTAATGTTTTTGTCTTGTGCAATGCTGCTCAAATGTTTTTTGGTATCTGCCACCGACATTCGTTTAAAATCATAAATCTGACAGCGGGAAAGAATCGTTGGTATGATTTTGTGTTTTTCGGTAGTGGCAAGGATAAAAATGACGTGGGCAGGCGGTTCTTCTAAGGTTTTTAGAAAAGCATTAAAAGCTGCTAGTGAGAGCATATGTACCTCATCAATGATATAAACCTTATGGGTTCCAACTTGTGGAGGAATACGAACTTGGTCGTTGAGACTACGAATATCCTCAACCGTATTATTGGAGGCAGCATCCAATTCAAATATATTGAAGGCGAAGTCTTGTTCTGTATTGCCTTGATCTCCTTCATTAATTTTTTTGGCAAGAATACGAGCACAGGTAGTTTTCCCTACACCACGTGGACCACAAAACAATAATGCTTGCGCGAGTTTGTTTTGATCGATGGCCTTTTCTAGGGTGTCGGTAATGGCCTGTTGCCCCACTACATCAGAAAATTTCTGAGGGCGGTACTTTAGCGCTGATACGATATAGGGGTCTTGTGTGTCCGACATTAAAACAAATATACACAATGCACCCAGCAGCCCTCGATTGAGGGGTCAAAAACTTCCTTGAAATTATCAACAATGAGTACCTTTACGGTCAAGCAGGCTATCTTATCGCTGTTCGCCTTAGAGCGGAGAGAGGAAAGTCCGGACACCATAGAGCAGTATAGCGGGTAACGCCCGCCCTTTCCTCGGAAAGCGGACCAGTGCAACAGAAAGCAAGTACAGTTCGGCTGTAGTGAAATCGGTAAACTCTATACGGTGAAACGCCAAGTAAATCTGCATTTTTGGGTGGCTCGCTCAACGCAGAAGGGTAGGCGGATGGAGGCGTTTAGCAATAAACGCCCTAGATAAATGATAAGACACGACAGAATCCGGCTTATCGGCCTGCTTTTTTATTTACACTTAAAAAAACTGAAGCAACTGCTTCCGTAGGTTCTTGTACTATCCCATTGTGGATGCGACTCCCATTTCATCTGAGGGGGGTGTTCAACCACCAAGAGTCCCTCAGCAACCCATCCTTGCGAAAAGACTAAGTCAATGTTTTTTTGATAATCGGCTTCAAAAAGATCATAGGGGGGATCTATAAACACCCAATCGTAAGCCGTCCCTTTATTTTCTAAAAAGCACAAGACGTCTGTTTGCACCACAGTGACAGGGAGGGCTAACTTTTCAGAAGTTTCACGAATAAATTGAACACAATACCGATTGGAATCTATTGCGGTACTACTCGCTCCCCCACGGGATGTGAATTCATAACTAATATTTCCTGTTCCAGCATAGAGATCAAGGAGTCGCGCGCCATCAAAATCTAATTGGTTTAGTAGGATGTTAAAGAGCGCTTCTTTGGCTCGATCGGTAGTTGGGCGTACGGGGAGTTTTTTAGGTGCCTGAATGCGACGCCCTTTACAGCTTCCTGAAATGATACGAAAACTAAGCATTCCAGAATGGAACAGGGTCTTGACTAATGGGTAAATGACTAACTGTGGTCTCCATAAAGTGAAGGTCGTTTTGGAAATTTTTCACCCCTTCATAGTAGGAGGCAAAAGAATCGAATTCTCCTAAAAAATAAATTTTGACACTGTTTTCAGACAATTGTAATTGCTCTGCCGCATAAAACAAATAGTACATAAAGTCCTCTTCATTTTGGTGTGGAAAGCGATTGGCCATAATGATCCGTGTACCTTGTGTGATAAAAAGATCAAAAAATCCAGCAAACAAGTTAACGTAGATTTGCTTGTTGAAATCCTGCTGGGAGTATTCGATAATTCGATCGTAGAGTAGTGCATAAGCAGGGATTTTATTGATCCAAGGAAGTTTTTGACTTATTGCTTTGGTTTGTGGATAGATAAACCTTACTAAGCCATTGGTGCTGTTTGATGATTTTAATTCGGAAGTGGGTGCAAGAGAAGCGTATGGCTCCCAATAATTTGACACCAGTTTGGCATCATAGTTTAAACTGGGAATCAGAATCGAAGGGGAATTAAATAAAATCAATTGGCAATCGTCAACAATAGATTTTTGATGGAGAAATTCCGCAATGCCATCCTCGGGAGTGACTCCAAAGTCAGAAAAAGGGTAGAAAGCCTTTTCTTCAGGGCTACAAAAACAAAATCCATCCTCCAATAGGAGAATGGATTGTTTTGTAAGAATAGGGTTGTTAAGGTTGCTTGGCATCGAAAATTGTCGGCCAGTTTCCATTGGTACTTACTTCTGTCATCGAACCGAGAACAATTTCTGAACCGTTTACACCGTCCACCGAAAGTGTTTCATTTTCCTGCTTGAGCAAATCTTGATTTTGATCAAACAAGATGACGTTCTTGGCTACTTTAACTTCAAACACAGGCACTCGATATCCATTTTTACTAATAATATCTGCCTTGAGCGCAAATTGAGCATCCACCCCTTCTATAGGAACTTGGCTCATTTGTTTATAGGAATTATCTGATTTAAATAGGGAATCCAATACGGGAACCGTTCCAAGGGTGTCAATAACAACGACCTCACGTAACATATCGATGCGGTAGTTACGGTCGTATTCCAAATAGGAAGAATCTCTTTTTTCGATAAGGGTAAATATCCCTGTTTCAACAAAACTCACAAGGCTGTCAAAATTATTGGCATAGAAGCCTTTGACGTCTTTATGAGCAATTTGTGCTGTTCGAATTACCTTCAAACGGTTGATCACTTGAGCGTAACGTTCGTTTTTGGTTTTGTTAAAATTAATTGGGCCATTAATGGAATCGTAGATTTGGTAGCTAAAGACCGCACATAACACCCATAAAATCGCTTGTATCGCTATTTTCATTAAGCTTAAATTTTGACGTGTCAACAAATCTACAATTTTTTTTTATTCAGAAAAGGCTTCCTTTTTTTATCTTTCGAAGGAAAGACCCCCTTAGATGTCCGCACGCGATTTAAAGACTGAAATTAAAAAAAATAGCAGCTTCCCTTTGACCCATTCTCAAGAGCTATGGGCAGATGAAGTTTCTGAATTTGTTACTGAAAAAAAAGAAGATAATATCCTGATTTTAAGGGGTTATGCAGGAACGGGTAAGTCGAGTATGATTGCTCTTTTGGTTCGTTCACTCCCTGTCGTACGGCAACGCGCTGTTCTTTTGGCCCCAACGGGAAGAGCTGCTAAAGTAATATCTGCCTATTCGCAAAAAAAAGCATTTACCATCCACAAAAAAATATATTTCTCCAATGCTGAGGGGGGACAAGTGCGTTTTCGACTTAAAAATAATACGCATCGCAATACTTTATTTATTGTGGATGAATCCTCAATGATTGGAGAAGACAATAGTGGCGGTCGTCTTTTTGACCGGGGTTCTCTCTTGCATGATTTAGTTCAATATGTGGAGGGTGGTGATAATTGTAAATTGATTTTTGTGGGTGACACGGCTCAGTTACCTCCAGTTCATTTGCTGTTGAGCCCAGCCTTAGATCCAGAAAAGCTGGAATATGAATTTAACAAAACGGTTCCTGTACGTGAACTGGAGGAAGTAGTTCGTCAGCAATTAGACTCTGGAATTTTGTTGAACGCAACTCGAATACGCGAATTGATTGCTAGTGAGGATGCTACCCAATTTGTTTTTCAGTTGGAGGGCTTTCCCGATGTGGTTCGTTTGCAAGATGGAAACGAGTTTATGGAACTGCTCTCGGGGGCCTTGCAAAAGAATGGAGAAGATTCTACCGTGTTAATTGTACGTTCCAATAAAAGAGCCAATCAATACAACCAAAGCATTCGCCAACGGATTTTGTTTTTAGAGTCTGATTTGTCAATTGGTGACAGCCTGATGGTGGTTAAAAACAACTATCACTGGCTGTCAGAAGAGGATCCAGCTGGTTTTATCGCCAATGGTGATACCTTGCGAGTACAGAAAATTCACGGTTATAAAGAACTGTATGGATTTAAATTTGCCCAAGTGACCGCTCAAATGGCAGATTATCTAGATCAAGAGCCTTTTGAAACGACCCTGTTATTGGATACGCTGCATACCAATACAGCTTCCTTGAGCCAAGAACAGTCCCAACAACTCTATCAAAAAGTAAACGAGGATTATGCACACATAACTTCGAAATTCAAACGTTTACAAAAGGTAAAGGAAAACCCTTATTTCAATGCCTTACAGGTAAAATATTCTTATGCCATCACCTGCCACAAGTCCCAAGGAGGTCAGTGGCGG
>QXYU01000026.1 GCA_009886755.1 Flavobacteriaceae bacterium | reverse complement strand
TTGAGAAAAACAAGTAGTGGTTAAAAGAAATGCTGTCAGTAAAAAAGTGAAGTGTGTTTTCATATCATTTAACAATTTACAAAAAGTGTTGTGTACAGGCTGTATCCCTCTGCTGGGAACAAAAAAAGGGATTAAGCCTAAGACCTAATCCCTTCTATATTAACTGCTTTTACTATTTAATAGTAAAGCGCGCGGTTATCAGTGATATCAGCAACGGATTTCAATGCTTCCAAGATCGCTTCTTCCAAGTTTGCCTTTTCAGCTTCTTGAAGAGAATTAGCATAAGCCACATAACTTGGCAACTCTGGTGCGCCTTCTTTACTATTGACACGAACAAGGTAAACGCCTTCGTTTCCTTTGATCAAAGAAGAGGTTTCACCTGCTTCCAAAGAAAAAGCAACTCCAATCACATAGGGCTCTTGACCGACACCAGCCAAGGTGGTATTCTCCTGAGTCATGGCAGAGGCAGTTTTGATTTCGCTATCACTTGCTTCAGCAAGTTCTTCTAGTGTTGCAGCAGTGGCATATTTTTTGGCTAGTAATTCCAAGCGCTTTTGATTTTCAACCAGTCGACGAGCTCGCGGTGCAGCTTGAGCTACTGTTTGCAATCCCGCTTTGGTTTTCTCAGTAAGCTGAACTACAGCATATCCTCCTTGAGATAAGCTAAATCGTCGAACGGCTCCTAGGGTTGTTCCTTCTTCAAAAGCCCACTGAACAATATTGCGCTGCAATCCCATTCCTGGAATTAGTTCATCAAGTATGTCAATTTGTGTAGGTCCTTCTAGGTTGCGGTCTGCCTTAGCCGCAGCTAAATCATTGCTTTCCTTGGCTGCAATCTCCAATTCTGTCGCAGAGCGGAATACAATATTTGAAGTTTCGTCTGAAGGAACGATTTCTTTTACAATCTCGACAAGCAGTACAATATCTTCTTTGTCGGTAATCTTAATGATATGAAAGCCAAAATCAGTTTCTACCATTCCAATTCGCCCCACACGGTTGCGGTTGGTGTAATCAAAGAATTCAGGAGCCATACTTCCTTCTTGGAAGAATCCAAGATCCCCTCCTAATGTTTTGGAAGGTCCATCAGAATTATTTCGAGCCAATGATTCAAAATCATTTGGATTTTTTCGAGCTTGACGGAGTAAACGATTCACTAAGCGCTGTGCTTCCTGTTTGGAGCGAGTAACGCCCGGAGTGGGGTTGGTAACCCCTTCATAGGCAATCAAAATATGACTGGCACGGATTGATGCTTTGCGTTTTTTGTTAAGCATACGAGCCAGTTTCAGTGTATTCCCATCCTTGAAAGGACCAAAAACCTCACCGTTATTCAAGCTAAAAAGAGATTCTGCATATTCACTGGCCAAACGTCCTTTGGGTAAATAAATCGAATCAAAAGGCACTTCTGAATGTTTCTCTACAAAGTCAAAAATGTCTTTGGTCGTTCGGAAACCATCTAATGTGTCAGTCAGTTTGGACACATCGTTATATTCAACCTGAGCGTCCAAAAGTTTTTCAAGCCCTGCATAAATAAACGCCTCGTCTTCGGAGGAAGCTTCGTCAGCAAAAGTCACATATTGAATCCGAGTGGTTGCTTCGGTCTTATACTCTTTTGAGTTGGCATTAATATATTTTTGGATGTCTGCATTGGTCACTTCAACCAAGTCATCATCAATAGCGTCCAAGGGTACTTGGACAAATTCCATATTAATCTTATCGTTTTCGATATGATAGGCTAGCTTTCCTTCTTCTTCGGTAAAACCAGTACTCGATTTGATGAGATCCAAGTAGATATTCTGCTTTGCAACGCTGATCAAGTTAGCTTCCTGAATTTTCCATTGTTCATAGGCTGCAGGATTTTGACCCTTCATGATATTGATAAAGCCGGTAAACAAACCAAAATCAAACATGCCAAATTCATTCATGAAGCGTTCATCGCTCACAAAGGCTGGATTTTGAGAAATAATTTGTTCGATTTGTTCTTTACCTGCATCGATGCCAAGGGCCTCAAATTGCTGATTCAAAACCGTGTTTTGGATGCTTTGATTCCAAACAGTTCGAACCGCTTGAAGGGTGGAGAATCCATAGTTGCGTTCCGTTTGCTCTACTTGAAAGCGAAACGTATCCAAAATCATTTCTTCGTCATTCACAATCGCGATCGGATCGGTAGCACCACCGCCGTTGTTGTTCCCGTCAAAAACGCCAGAAATAACAAACGCAAAAAGTGCCATCCCAATGATGAAAATTAAAAAGAAAGAACGTTGTCGTATTTGTCCTAAAATTGCCATACTATACTATATTTTCAGCTAGTGTGCGAATTTACGATTATTAGTGCGATATCAAAATATTTTTAACGTCAACGCAAGGGGGCTTTTTACACCTCTTAAGATGGGTTTTTTTGAACCAGTAATCGTTCAATTTTTGTGGAAGAAACTTTAACCACTGTGATCGAAAAAGCGTCTATTTCGATAACGGCTCCTTTATCAGGAATATCCTCGGTGTGAAACACTATCATTCCCCCCAAGGTTTCGTAAAATTCATTTTCGGGCAAACCTAAATCATACGTCTGATTGAGATAGTCCACCTCCAAGCGAGCGGAAAACTCATAGGTTTCCTCGTCATGCTTTTTTTCAAAATGGGCGATACTATCGTGTTCGTCTTCAATCTCCCCAAAAAGCTCTTCTACAATATCTTCCAAGGTTACAATCCCAGCTGTACCGCCATATTCATCAATCACAACCGCAATACTCTTCCGCTGTTTGGTTAACACTTTTAGGGCTTGATTCACAGGCATGGGTTCATGTACTTGTGCCATGGGCAAAAGAATGCTCTTCAGGTTTTTAGGTTGCTTAAACATCTCAAAAGCATGTACATAACCGATAATATCATCCAAGGTGTTTCGATAAATTAGAATCTTGGATAAGCCTGTTGAAACAAACAGTTTTTGAAGTTCTTTGATGCAAGTGTCTTGCGCCACGGCAATAATTTCTGCGCGAGGGACCATCGCTTCACGAACCTTTACGTCGGAAAATTCTAAAGCATTTTGGAAGATCTGTATTTCAGAGTCTAAATTGTCTTTGTCCAAACTTTGCTCGATCTGCTCTTCGATATAATCACCCAATTCAACTTTGGAAAAACTCAACTGCACTTGATCGGTCTCTACTTGAAAAAAACGCTTGAGAACACCATCTGTTAGAATAATAATACTGCGTGAGATAGGAGCCAGAAAATAATAAAAAAAAGTGGTGGGAAGCAAAAAGAATTTCAACAAACGATTGGCATACAACTGGAAAAATACCTTGGGCAAGAACTCTGCTGTGATCAAAATGATCATCGTGGAGATCAAGGTTTGATAAAGCAATATGCTGAAATCCTCTCCGCTTTGTAGGGTACTGTCTTGAAAAAACAAAGCCGTAATCCGGTCGCCCATAAATATTCCATAGGCAACCAAAGCGATGTTATTCCCAACCAACATAGTAGCAATAAAACGCGAGGGATTTTGAGTGATTTTTTTTAATAGGACGGATATAAAACCACCCTTTTGTTTGTCTATTGCTAACTCAATTCGATTGGCGGAAACA
Source organism: Flavobacteriaceae bacterium (assembly GCA_009886755.1). Taxonomy (GTDB): domain Bacteria; phylum Bacteroidota; class Bacteroidia; order Flavobacteriales; family Flavobacteriaceae; genus UBA11891. Next base: position 4,394 of record QXYU01000026.1, on the reverse strand, counting down.
AAAGCAATTTCCATTCCAGAGAAAAAAGCAGACAAAACCAAACAGGTAAGAATGATAAAATCCTCAGAAATCATGATTTAGGGGGCCTGCGATTTTCGAATTTCTTTCGGTAATGGCGTCGAAATAAAGCCATAAAAATAGAGAGCGCGGCAAAGCCTAAGAAAATATAGGCTTTTTGGGGGTCACTGTTCCATTGTACAATGGACTGATAAACAGACAAGACACTGATAACCCAGTAGATGATTTCTGATATACGGTAACTTCTCATAGTGTGTTTAAACTGTCTTTAGCTTCGGAAACCGCAATGGTACCCGTCAACTTTCCTGTTTGAAATTTACTAAATTCCTTATTGGTGTCCAATCGGATTGCGTTTAAATCGTAGTCCTGATTTTCGAAAGTAAAGGGGCGTTCGGTGAAGAGCCATTCATTTTCAGCGTCCCAAAACAACTGATCCGTTCGGAGCAAAGAGCCATCGGAAGATTCCAAAACAACATTATCTCGAAGGTCGATTAAGTTGGTGGCATTGTATAACAGTCCATAATCGGCTGTCACGGTGTTTTCATTTCGTTGATCATCAAAAAACACCACCTTCAAGCCTTTAGGGAATTCGGCATATTCAAAACTCAGATTGGAATAATCCACGTGAACAGGAGCTGTGAGAATGGCTTGTATCTGTAGTGAATCGGTATAAACCATTCGAATATTTTGAGCGGTCCCCACCGGATTGGTGTTAAAGGCTTGAATTTCTTTCACCGCCTCTGTGGAATCCGAACAAGAAAAAAATAGGGACAGTACTAAAGTACTGGCCCCTATATATTTTTTGAAAATGGATGGAACCATTAAAGTTTTGGAACTTTTACACTTCCTCTTACCCAACAGTCAAAAGTGATGGTAGTCCCTTCGTTCCCTTCGGTAAAGATATCTGTTTTGCTTGGCGCACGTCCCATGTAGCTTTCCGCTGCTTTGAGTGCTACTTTTTTGATAGACTCATCTACTCGGGCTGCTTTTCGAGCCACATCTGCCGCTAACCAATAGATTGCACGCTTGTTGAATTGGGTGTCTCCACAATCATTGGCACTTGATGCATATAAGTTAGCAATGAGTAAGTAAGCTCGTCCCATAGAAGGTTGATAGCTCAATGCTTTTTTTGCATAGCTTCTTGCTGAACTCTTTCGTCCTGACTTTTTGAACTTTAAAGCAATTTTGTAAAGGATTTTCGCTTTTTTATAATTGTCTGTTTCTAGCGAAATAGATTCTTCATAGTACTTTAGCGCCTCGTCGCTTTTACCAGATTTGTCATTGAGCAAGCCTAGGTAATAAGCAGAGTCTGCTGAAGGATCTAAATTGTGAAGTGCCTCTACCAAGGTCACAAACAATGGATCATCGGAACACTCTTTAGCATCCATTCGAGAGGCTGCACGTTTCAACCAAACAGAATCTGTCTTATTGGCTTCGAAATTTCGTTGATACAATGGAATTAAGTTTTCACAGGTCGCCTCTTTGGAGATAATTGCATCCAAATTGGAAACATAAGTTGCAATGGCTTTGGAGTTTATTCCAAAGGCACGCTTGTTTCGTGTTTCACGAGAAGTCAATGGCGCACCAGACTCTTCTTTTTTAAGAATCGTATCCAATCGCTTTGCTAGCTTTGTTGATTCTACTTCGAATTTTTCTGAGACCTCTTCGTATTTTGTAAAAACCTGTTCCATAGTTACCCCTTGGTCTCCTTGCTTATAGAGATCAAAGAATGTTTTAAAATAGTTATACAAACGTTTTGGATTGGTAAAGCTGTTAGCATCTTCAGTAAAGGCCTTATCAAAAGTTTGATAGGCTTCCATCTTGGTGCCAATTTTAAAATCCAAAAGCGATTGGGCTTTGGAACTCAAAATATTTCCAATACGATTCTTCCCTTTTCGAGTTGGAAAGTTTGTTGCCCATTTTTGGTATAAGTCCGCCAAACCCGCTTTGTAGGTATCCTGTTCGGCCCCTGTGCTTTTTTTGATTTTGTACTGGAGAATTTTTTCTCCGTAAGAGTAAATCGCTGCATTCAAACTTGGGCAATCGTTGAGCACACTTTTCCATGGCTCATAGGCGGAATCGTAATTCTTTACTTTGGCAAATTCTGCGAAGATGGATAAATTTTGTAAACACTCTTCATTTGACTGAGCGAATGTTGTTGTATTCGAAAAAACGAATGCGACAACCGCTAATACACGTAACAATTTCATTTCTGCTTTTTTTATCAATTGTACTTTCTTTTTATAAACCATAAATCATTTAGCGAAAACCCAAGCTTTATATGCCAGTAATTTTCTTTTACTAAACTAGGATCTGAGGTGCTTCTGCTTCCCAAGGTAACCCCTAGGTTGGCATTGGAGAAGATACCCAGGCGCAAGGCTGGTAATCCTACTCCAAAAGCTATGCCACGATCTGTCAGTGAGGATCCTTGTACTCGAATTCCTGTTGTTTGGCTATGAAAACCAACACGATAGACAATTCGTTTCCAATACTCTGTTAACGAACTATAATTTGGAATGTAAAACCCACCGTAGGAAAGTTTGTCTCCATCTTCATAGCTTAGGCCGTCTAAAGTAATAAAATCATTTCTGAAATCCGAAGTTGCTGTTGATTGGTATTGCCCCCCAACAAACCACTTTTTGATACGACCGATACCAAAACCGAATGTGAGATTCTGCGGTAGAATCATTACCGTTTCATCCAAGCCCGAGGCCGCCAAATCAACAATCAGCTGCTGCCCAACACTAGACGTACCAGTTGAAAGGGTTGTAAATACTTCTGCATTTTGAGAGTAGAGCGTCGCTTCGGGAGCAAAAGAACTATACAAATGGAGCCGCTGCTGCCCAAGAGGGATTTTTAACAGGGTGGAAAATTTATAGCTCACGCCAGACAAGCTGGAATTGCTTTCCAAAAAAGTGGTGCGATCCACATTTTCAATCAATTGGGAACTGCGATGGGTAATATTTCCAAAACCATAGCGAACCGTTGCCCCTACAGACCACCATTTATGAAGTTTAAAACCCAAAGAGGCAAAAGCCATATTGACCCCTCCATTACCCTCATATCGTTGAATTTCTGTGGTTTCTTCTTCAGAATCGCGATATTCCAGACGATACCCTACGGAACTGTAGGGAAGCAATCCAAAATTGAATCCAAAGTATTTGGTCGGAATACTAATCCCCATATAATTGAGAGAAGAAGTCGTAATCGCTTGGCTGTTTTGATTTTCTTTGAGGGTGGTATTTCTATAATCAACCCCGATGGAGAGATTGGTCATTTTCAGACTTGACAAACTTTCGGGGTTATTGAAGTCGACATGAATAGAGTCTGTGTAAAATTCGAGGCCTCCCATAGCCCGTGTCCAATGGTTACCACGGTAGTTGGTCTCGCCCAATCCTCCAAATGAATAAGGTGAGCCCGTTCCTACTTGGCTCCATATTGGGAAAGAAGCCACTAGGCAAAATAACAGTAGGAATCTTTGTGTCATGAATTTGTATTGTATTGCAAAAGAGTATGCATCCCTTCCATCAGAAAATTAGGTTCGGCAAATATGGGCTTTTTTATGCTTTTAGACAACCATTCATGGTCGCCGCCTGTAAGGATCACCCTTAATTGCGCGTTGTTTGCTCTGTAAAAATCAATTTGATAGCTCACTTCTGCCAATACTCCGGTATAAACTCCAGAATGAATGGCTTCGGTTGTGGTGGTTCCCAAAACAGCCGATGTTGGTTCTGGATCTAGCAATGGCAGCTTGCCTGTTTGTGCATGGAGCACGCGATAGCGCATCCCAATCCCGGGACTGATCGCTCCTCCGTGATAAATACCCTCCGCATCAATAAAATCAAAAGTGATACAACTACCCAAATCTATAATCAAACAAGCCTGATTGGGGTATTTGAAAAATGCAGCAGCAATCAAAGCCTTGCGATCTGTCCCCAGAGTTTTCGGCGTTTTATAGGCGTTTTGGTAAGGATAGACCAAATTTTCGTTGTGCAGGTTTTGTGTTTTTTCTGTAGGAAAAATCGTAGTAATGAGTGTGGTAAAATCCCCTCGAACATCTGAATAAAAAACATTTTTGATAGCATATTTGGTCTTTAAAAGTCGCAAAGACTCTTTATAATCAGGTCTTACCAATCCTAAATGTTGACACATCGAATTTTTATAAACTGCATACTTTACTGCTGTATTACCGATATCAAGAATTAAAACCAAAGTATCTACTTAAAATGGAATCACAAATTTAGGGCATTTGATTTGTAGAGAACTAAAAAGCAATTTATATTTGCCTTCGCTTTGAGCAATGGTACCTTAGCTCAGTTGGTAGAGCAAAGGACTGAAAATCCTTGTGTCCCTGGTTCGATTCCTGGAGGTACCAC
>QXYU01000025.1:415-14125 GCA_009886755.1 Flavobacteriaceae bacterium | reverse complement strand
TTTGAGGGTTAAAGAAAAGTGTACTTAAAAGTAAGATCAAACCTGAACTTCCTAGGATTAGACTTCCCTTTTTTTGTGTTAGCGTCATAATTTATTTTTCAGAAGATTATTTTTACTTTTTAAGCTGTCCCATGCGCTACTTAATTCTTTTTCATAAGTAGGGTATAATTCAGGATCAAAATTGGCCTGCTTAAAACAGTCAATCACTGTATCCATATGTGTTTTTTTCTTGAGCCATTCCTCAAAAACGATATGTCTTAAACGAATCCCCATGCTAATCGCCCCAAGTAATTCTCCGTTTGAAGGATTAAAGCTCAATCGGATGGATTGCTCTTTATTGGGATGTATCCATAAAAGATGTGCCTCTGTTTTCTGGTTTGGACTTGCACTAACGATCCCGTAAGTTTGATATTCAATATTAAAAAACTTAGCCGAATTGAACCAAGGTCCTGGAGCATATTTTGTTTTTTCTCCCGTTAATGTTTTGGCTAAAGTCTCTCCCATCATTCTTCCGGTGTACCAAACAGCTTCGATGGGTCTTCGGCCGGGAATAGGTTCTGTTTGTTCTGCACAATCTCCAATGGCATAAATATTGGGTAGATTAGTCTCTAGAAAAGCATTCACTTTGATTCCTTTTCCTATTGCTAATCCACTTTCCTTCAAAAAATCTATATTGGGGGAAACACCCACGGTTAGTCCTACCCATTGGCTTTCTATAAATTCTTCTTTAGAAGTAAAAACGCCCCTTGCTCTTCCGTTTTCATTCGACTCAATCGCTTTTAATTTTGTTTCAAGCTGCAGGTCTATGCCATATGCCTTAATATGCTTATTGATCATTTCAGATTCTTCTGGAGGTAATATTTTATTCCAAAAACTTGACTCTCGAACTAAAAAGTGAACTTTCTTTCCTCTGCTGTGTAACATTTCTGCTAGCTCTATACCAATGAGTCCTCCACCTACAATAGTTGCTTCTTGAATGGAGTCACTCCAGACTTCAAATTGATCTAAGTCTTGTTTGTGATACAATCCTTGTACAGCTTTAAGGTCTTGTCCTGGCCAACCAAAACGATTGGGTTTGGAGCCAGTTGCAATGACCAATTTATCGTAGCCAAGAGTGGATCCCTCTTCAAACTCTAAGATTTTTTTATGATGGTCAATTCTAGAGACTCTTTTTTGGACTAGATTTATTTTATTCTTTACCCAAAAATGGTCTTCATAGGGTTGCGTATGTTCAAAACGCATGTGGCCCATATAGACATACATCAAAGCAGTTCGGGAAAAAAAATAAGGGGTTTCGTCAGAAATAATCGTGATTTCGTGGCTTGACGCTTTTCTAATGTGACGCGCCGAAGTAACGCCAGAGATTCCATTACCTATAATGACGATTGATTTTTTGGGGTTATCCTTACTCATATAGCTAAAGTACAATTTTCGATGGGAAAAAATTAATCCGTACTTTAGTAAAACCAAATCTTAACCAAATGAATTTACTTTTCAGTAATTTTTTTGAAGCCATTTCCATGTACCGTAAGTACTACCTCCATTTACAAAAATAATTTCTTGAGGATCTTGGAGCACTTCGTTTAGGTGAGTAATGAAATCAGTAATGAGGTCTATTTCATTTAAGACAGGAATGATTATCGAGAGACTAGATTTATTCGTTAAGGTTCCAGTCATAAGGTAAATAATCAATTTTTGGATTGGAAAGGGAGATGCCAGAATATTGCGCTATAAAATCCAAGCGTTCTTTTTTGGATCCAAAATCTTTTCCAAACCACAAGAATATCCGTGAAAGCTTCAATTGTTTGGGTTGGATTTCATTTTTACTTTTATCTTTAAAAAAAGCTTGGGTCACCTTAGTCAATTGATTTTCCATTTGCTTTTCTTGAAAGGCCTTATTCCAAAGTGTGGGACAAGAAGCAGAAGCACAATTGATGGCAAAATGAATCCGTGGTTCATCCATTTTACGTAAAATTTTATGTTCGATGTCTCCTAGGGTATAGGATTTTTCCCCTATGCTAAAGCAAGTAGTGTCCCAAGGTTGTTTGATTTCCTTGATACTTTTTAGGGGATAATGCTTTAAAATAAGTTGCACCGTTAGGGCATTATAGGCATTGATCCAATAGGCTAATTTTGCATTTTTAGAATCGCTTTCTAGTAGGGGAGTACTCGCCAAAGTTTGGATATAAGCGTTCAAATTGTCGCGATCATTCATCCAGTCTTTGTAATTTACTTTTCCATCATCGCTTACATAAGTTTGTAACATACTGTTCCAGCGGTGGTGTATGTTTTTTTGAGCTGTCAAAGAAATAGTGAAAAGGAATAAGAAGAGGTAAAGTGAGGGCTTCATAATTTTAAGTTTTAGGATTAGCAACAGCCTCCTCCATCATAGTGAAAGGTAGAAGGAGAAATAAAAAGTTTTTCTTGCCCTTTTTCGCTGAGAGCAGTTGCGGTTTTATCACAGATTGCAAGAGGTTGATTTTGGAGTAATACATGTCCTTTTTTGTCATCGTAGAACTCTTCATCTCCAAAATAAATAGCAGTTTTTCCGGAAAAGACACAAGGGCCATCGTCGGGTATGGGATCTTTAATGGCACATACTTCTACACTTTCTATGTAGATCATTTCTTCGGTAGGGTAGTGCTTGGGGTCCAAGATACGGTATGGTCTTTTGACGCGAATTTCTATAGTGCCAAACCCAACATCGGTCAACATTTTGACGTAGTCTTTCAAAGGAATGGATCCAGAGAGGCATAGGGCACGCAGACGTTCGTCGCTACGTAAGCTTTCATTCATGGGTTGTTCACAAATAGGATCACTCATCACCAGCCTTCCGTGAGGTTTGAGTACTCTATACATTTCTTCAAGTGCCTTTTTGAGCTCTTCCATTTTAAAGATGTTGAACAAACAGTTTTGAGCAGCTACATCGATACTTTGGTCTGTAACGGGAAGTTGAAGTGCGTCCCCTTTTTCGAGACGTACATAGTCTTTTTTGAACCAATGGTTTTGGGCTTCGGCTTCTATAAAATTCTCTTTACAAGCAGTAAGCATTTCATCGACCACATCTATACCAATTACTCCTTCTTTCTGACGGGAAAAATAACTGAATTGCAATAATTCCATTCCACCGCCAACTCCAACGTATAAGATCTTTGGATTGTTCACTAGGTCTCTGGGGTGAACGGTGCTTCCACAGCCGTAATTCATTTCTTGCATGCGGGTGGGAATACGGAGTCCAGGAAATTGCCATATAGGAGTGGTCGTACAGCACAATCCTACATCGGGAGTGAGTGCAGCTTCTTTATAGACGTCTTTAGTAGTTTCGAGGTAGCTCATGAGATAAATTTATCGAAATATAGGCGATTTACAAAGTAGCAACAAGGGCTTTAACAATTTTAATAAAATCTTTCTCCCCTTTTTTTGCCATTTCCATAATCTCGGGTATGTCTATAGGTTTTAAATGATCGGGATCGCATTCATCGGTAAGGACAGAAAGGCCTAAAACTTCAAGCCCCAACTGCCGTGCAACGATTACTTCTGGAACACTAGACATACCTACGGCATCGGCGCCTATTATTTTGAGGTAGCGGTATTCTGCTGGGGTTTCTAACTGGGGTCCTACTACCGCAACATAAACCCCTTGGTAAAGGCTTATTTTTTCTGCTGCTGCAATGCTGAGTACTTTCTCTCGAAGCGCTAAGTCATAAGGCATGCTCATGTCCACAAAGCGTTCGCCTAAGGTTTCGATTCCTTTGAGAGCTAGAGGCGAACCTCCCTGTAGATTGATATGGTCTTCAATGAGCATCAAACTTCCTTTTTTAAAGTGGAGATTGATCGTTCCGGCGGCATTGCTAAGCAGTAAGCTCTTCCCACCCAAGGCTTTAAAAATGCGTACAAAATAAGTGATTTCAAAAAAACTAAGGCCTTCATACAAATGGTATCGCCCCTGAAAAACAAGCACTTTTTTCCCCCCTAGGCTGCCATAATGGAGCATTCCTTTTTGGAATTCTTGAGTAGCTTCAGGAAAATGGGGAATCTCAGCATATGCGATGCTCTTTTTGAGGGTCATCTGAGCGATCAACTCATACATCCCTGTGCCCAAAACAATACCTATACTTGCCGGACCCATTCCTTTTTCTTGCAAAAAAGCAAGGCTCTGTTCAATCTTTTTGATCATCAAATTGTGTTTTTAATGCGATGTATAATTCAGGAATGGCTTTTAAATCTTCTAGGGTATCAAGATCGTTTTTTTCATCCAAAAACCCAACGGATTTCTCTTTTAAGTGGCTCAGGGTTTCTTTCAAAACGCTGGAAGTACCCCATTTTTTTTTGGCAAACACTTCAGGAGTAGGCTCTTTCATTCCCAGTAGATAATATCCCCCATCTGTAGCAGGACCTATTACATAGTCTTGTTGTTCCAAAAGTGCAAAGGCAGTGGTAATAAGGTTAGCCTCTAGCTCCCATAGATCAGTACCTAGAATTATTATTTTGGTATATCCAGCGTTAAAAGCCCATTGAAAAGCGGCTTGCATGCGGGCTCCCAAATCGGCTCCTTGTTGCGGATATTGTTCGTAAGTGTAAAATTGGGTCCCCAAGGCTGCTGCTGGTTTGCCGCTATAAAACAAAACGGTTTTGTAGTGGAGATTTTTTAAAACGGCTTGGGTTTTGTGGAGTAATTGTTCATAGATCCAAAGTGCTTTTTTATTGCCAATGGAACGCGCCAAGCGGGTCTTGACTGTTCCTAAAAGAGGCGTTTTAGCAAAAACAAGAAGGAGCGTTTCCATACGTTAGCATTTAGTCTAATCGGAAGAGGTTGGAATTCTTTACCGTATCCAACGAAAGTAAAGATTTCTCATGAAGTTTTCTACTCTAAAAGGAGTCTTATTTTCTGTAGCTCAATACTAATTTTCAGTCAACTAATAACACTTATTTTTGATGATTTCTTAATGCTTGTACCTCAAGCTTGCAGACTTCGTCCTTGTGAAGTTGACTTTCCTTTTCTTTTTTTTTGAAGAAAAAAAGAAAACAAGAACAATAATGTTGGAAGCAATTAAGGTGATATAATTGTATAGAAGGTCTACAAATTTCATTTTATATAGGTAGTAATTGGAGGATGTTTAAATTTTTATTTTACACTTCAATTCAATATTCCATATTTTTTTAAATATCTGTGTTTTACATTCCTTTTACCCAAAAAAATCCCTTAGGTTTGAATAGAATTATCTTTTAATGTTCCCAATAATGAAATCTAGTTATTATCAAAGTCAAGATTTAAAAAAATTTAAAAGCATTAGTGATTGGTCTCCAGAGTTAGGAAAAAAATTCTTCGACTATTACAATAGTGTTTTTGAGGAAGGTGCTCTAACGGCAAGAGAAAAATCATTAATTGCGCTCGCAGTGGCTCATACGGTTCAATGTCCTTATTGTATCGATGCTTATACACAAGATGGTTTGCAACGCGGGGTGGATAAGGCCGAAATGATGGAAGCTGTACATGTGGCAGGAGCCATTCGTGGAGGCGCGTCCCTAGTGCATGGAGTGCAAATGATGGAGGTTTACAACAAACGAAGTATGTGATGCCTACAAAATCACTAAAGGCACAAAAGAGCATACTGGCCTCCACCCAAAAACAACTTAACCTTTTAAGTGGTGGAATTTTTGCCTCAGGGGAATTACCTACTTTTTCTGAACGTATTGCCGTTCAAGGGGAGTCCTCCTTACGTCCAAGAAAGTTAGAGATTTTACAGATGAACATAGGTTATATGTGCAATCAGGTTTGTGCACATTGTCATGTAGATGCTGGTCCAGACCGAAAGGAAATGATGACGCGAGAAACGCTCGAAAAATGTCTTAAAATTATTGAGACTACTTCTGTGCATACTCTAGATTTGACCGGCGGAGCTCCCGAAATGCATCTCGATTTCCGATGGTTTGTAGAACGTGCCGCTGCCTTAGGTGTGAAAGATTTTATTATTCGTTCCAATTTGACCATTATTCTCGCCAATAAAAAATACAATGATCTCCCCGAGTTTTTCAAGAAGCACTCAATTCATGTAGTTTCTTCTTTACCTTTTTATAAAAAAGAAAAAACAGATAGCCAACGTGGAGATGGTGTATTTCAAAAATCAATACAAGCCATACAAATGCTTAATGCAGTAGGATATGGTCAACCCAATTCGGGTTTGCTTCTGGATTTGGTATATAACCCCTCGGGAGCTTTTCTTCCCGGAGATCAACAAGCCTTGGAAAACGATTTTAAAAAAGCCCTTAAAACTAATTTTGATATCGACTTTAATCAGTTATTTACGATTACCAATATGCCCATCAGTCGGTTTTTGGATTACCTAGTCGCTTCTGAAAATTATGAGGAGTACATGTATGCATTGGTAGAAGCTTACAACCCAGAGGCACTGAATAATGTGATGTGTGTCAACACCTTGTCTGTCCGTTGGGATGGCTATTTGTATGACTGTGATTTTAATCAGATGTTGGATTTGAAAGTGGCCAATCCCGTGCAGCATTTGGATGATTTTGATGAAACCTTACTTCAAGATCGCACTATTTGTATTTCACAACATTGCTTTGGATGTACCGCAGGAGCAGGAAGTAGTTGTCAGGGAAGTGTGGTGTAATGTTTTATCATAAACACCCTTATCCACCCTACATACTTCCTGATACTGCACGGTTGATTGTAGGAACTTTACCACCACCTCGTTTCACTACTGGGGAGTTAAACGCCCAAGATGTGGATTTCTGCTATGGCAGTAGCAATGGTATGTTGTGGAAAATATGGGATCGTTTGTATGACCTGAACTTGGAATATGAAAATACAAAGCATGCAATTGAACAACGCAAAGTTTTTTTGAAACAAGAAAAAATTGGGATATGCGATATTGTGGGCGCAGCTTACCGCGACAAGATCGATGCCTCTGACCAAGGTATGCAGCAGCCCGAGTTACGTAACCTTCTGGAAATACTCGAACGACATCCCCAAGTGAAGACCTTAATTTTTACCGGGGGCAATAGCAAGAATGGCCCGGAATATTTTTTACGTAAACTCTTGAAAAAAGCGAAAATTCCCTTGGAGTGCATAGACAATCAGGTGCCTCGTAAGCATCAATTTGTATGTGCCGGCCGAGCCATAACAACCCATAGCCTTACCGCTCCCTCAGGAACCGCCAACCGAGCTATTGGGAGTATGCCCGCCTATAAAGAAGCCAAAGTCCGGGATCCCCATTATACCACCTTTGATTTTAGGGTGGAACAGTATGGGGGGGTGTTTCGTGAGATTTGATTACTTAAATTTAAACTTTTTTGAGATAGGTACGTACGGTAATGCACGCGTTACAAACACGCGCCAGGGATTGGTTTAGACTCTAATGGAGCGCACAAAGGCATCGATCTGGTCCACACCCTTTTCCTCCAAAAACTTAATGAAGGCAGACCCAATGATGGCACCACGGGAATGCAAACTAGCCGCTTTATAGGTTTCGGCATTGCTGATCCCAAAACCAACCACGATGGGGGTGTTGAGGTTCATTTGGGCAATGCGCTGGAAATAGTCGGTTTGGGTGTTGCCAAAAGTACTTTGTGCTCCGGTCACCGCTGCGCTCGACACCATATAGATAAAGCCGTTCGAAACCTCGTCAATATAGCGAATGCGTTCCTCGGGAGTTTGGGGGGTGATGAGGAACATATTGTATAAACCGTGCCGATCAAAGAGTGCTTTGTATTGCTCGTGATAAACATCTACGGGGAGATCGGGGATGATGAGTCCGTCGATACCCACAGATGCACAGCGGGCTAGAAATTTTTCAATACCAAATTGCATCATGGGGTTAAAATAGCCCATAAGCACCAAGGGAATGCTGATGAGTTCCCGTATGCCTTCCAATTGGGTAAATAACTTTTCGGTTGTTATTCCATTGCGGAGGGCTTGGGTAGAACTTTCTTGTATGGTGGGTCCGTCTGCCAATGGGTCGGAAAAAGGCAAGCCAATTTCGACCATATCTACTCCAGCGGCTTCCAGCTTTTTTAGAATAGGCACCGTGTCTTCTAGGTTAGGAAAACCTGCAGAAAAGTAAATGGACAATAGTTTTTTGTCTTCATTGAATTTTTGATCGATTCTATTTTGTTTCATTTTTTGTTTTTTTTGTTTGGACTCCGCATCAAGTGCGGAGTGACGATGGGTCATTCCTACGAAATCACTTGGTCATTCCTGCGGAAGCAGGAATCAATACCACCCCTCAGACAAGTATTTCCAATGTGGATTCATGGCCTCAATCAATTCTATTTTCCACTGTCGTTTCTATTTTTTTATTCGTTTCTCTCTTGTGATGGCATCCATCGGGTTTTTGAAAATTTCAAATTAGACCATTATATACAAGCCATAACGCTTCGAAAAACCCTCATTAATTTTATTCTTGTGCTCCCAAATACGTCGCATTAGATTGTTGGTCATTCCTGTATACAATGTTCCTTATGGTCTGTTGGTAAGCAAATACACATAAAACTGACTGTCCTTCAGAAGAATTTTCTTTTCTTACAATTTAAAATAATCAATATAGGTATCCAGGTCTTTGTCACCACGCCCGGAACAGTTAAACACAATAATTTCTTCTGGCCCAAATTTACGCACATCGAGTGCTGCAAAGGCATGAGCCGTTTCTATGGCAGGAATAATCCCTTCCATTTGAGAGAGGGTAAGTCCCCAGTCCATCGCTTCTTGATCGGGAATGGAAATAAATTCTGCACGCTTGCTTCTAAACAAATGTGCATGCATGGGACCAACACCAGGATAATCCAACCCAGCAGAGATGGAATAGGGTTCAGTGATTTGTCCGTCGGGAGTTTGCATCAAAAGGGTTTTACTCCCGTGGATGATGCCTTCTTTCCCAAGGGCAGAAGTAGCTGCACTCTCGCCAGAATCGATGCCCTTTCCGGCTGCTTCTACGGCGATAATATTGACACGATCATCGTTGAGGTAGTGGTAGTAAAGTCCAGCGGCATTACTTCCTCCCCCCACACAGGCAATCACATGGTCAGGGTAGTCTCGACCTTCCAGTTCTTGGAGTTGCCATTTGGTTTCTTCACTAATGACCGATTGAAAACGTGCCACCATATCGGGATAGGGATGCGGTCCAACCACCGAACCAATGATGTAGTGGGTGTCTACCGGATTGTTGATCCAATCGCGGATGGCTTCGTTGGTGGCATCTTTAAGAGTTTTACTCCCCGACTGTGCCGGACGAACCGTTGCGCCTAACATTTTCATTCGTGCTACATTGGGTGCCTGACGTTTGATGTCCAGTTCTCCCATGTACACAATACACTCAATTCCCATCAAGGCACAAACCGTGGCCGTGGCTACACCGTGTTGTCCTGCACCTGTTTCGGCGATGATGCGATTTTTTCCTAGGCGCTTGGCCAAAATAATTTGTCCAATGGTATTGTTGACCTTATGCGCTCCGGTATGACATAAATCTTCCCGTTTGAGGTAAATCTTGGTATTGTATTTTTCAGACAGTCGCTTGGCAAAGTAAAGCGGTGTTGGACGACCCACATAGTCTTTCAGCAAGGCGTCAAATTCTTTTTTAAAGTCTGGATCGGCTGAAATTTTCAAATAATTTTCGCGAAGTTCGGCTACATTAGGATAGAGCATTTCGGGGATAAAAGCACCGCCAAAGTCTCCGTAATATCCTTTTTCATCTACATTATAGTTCATACAATTCGTTTTTAAATTGTGTTAGTGCATTAATATTTTTAAGTGCTGGAGCGAGTTCAAATTTACTATTTACATCAATAGCATGGAGGGGTAAATCGGTATTTAATAAAGCTTTAATTTGTGGGGTGTGCTCTAAGCCAATTCCTCCGCTGAGGAAAAAAGGTTTTTGGGAAGGATAGTTAGTCAAAAGACTCCAATCAAATCCATAGCCATTGCCCCCGGGAAGTTCCCCTTTGGTATCGAAGAGGAAGAAATCACTGCTGGTTTCATAAGGGTCCAACTGACTGAAATCAAAGCTGTCTTTAATCGAAAAGGCCTTGATGACTTCCACGCCAAGGTCTTGGACAAGGGCGCAATATTGAGGTGTTTCTTCTCCGTGTATTTGCACGGCTTGTAGGTTGTGTTGCAGCACCATGGATTGAATATAATCGACCGAGGCATCCACAAAAACCCCTGTTTTTTTAATTGCAGAGGGAAGTTCAGGAGTGGTTGTTTCTACATACCGACTCGATGGTGCCCAAAAAATAAAGCCCATGTAGTCGGGTGTTAAAGCTGAAAGTGCTTTAATGTTCAAGGGCTCTCGCATGCCACATACTTTTAGTTTCATGCCTCCAGTTGTTTAATAAAATCACCAGCGGCTTGTCCGGGACCGTCTGTTTTCATGAAATTTTCTCCAACTAGGAAACCTTGATACCCATATGTTTTTAAGTCATGGATAGCGGAGACTTTACTGATGCCACTTTCGGATACTTTGACAAATTCGTTGGGTATTTTTTCGGCCAGTGTGCGACTGGTATTCAAAGAGACCTCAAAGGTTTTAAGGTTTCGGTTGTTCACTCCCAGCATGTCCAAACTGGGCATGATGGATTTTTCCAATTCTTCCAAATT
Organism: Flavobacteriaceae bacterium; assembly: GCA_009886755.1. Taxonomy (GTDB): domain Bacteria; phylum Bacteroidota; class Bacteroidia; order Flavobacteriales; family Flavobacteriaceae; genus UBA11891. The sequence goes on along the minus strand of QXYU01000025.1, from coordinate 3,513 downwards.
ATGTACTTCCAGTAAAACATCCAATCCAAGGCCTTTTGCTACTTCAGAAAGCTGCTTGATTTCTTTTCGAGTCAATACCGAAGCAATCAATAAGATGACATCCGCACCGTGTGCTTTTGCTTCGATCAATTGGTATTCGTCGACGATGAATTCCTTCCGTAACAAAGGAAAATTTGTTACTGCACGAGCAAGGGTAAGATCGTCTAATGAACCCCCGAAATATTTACCATCTGTCAAGACAGACATTCCACATACACCCGCTTCTTCATAGCCTTGAGCAACCTCACTCACCGAGAGTGAGCTGTTGATATTTTGCTTAGAAGGAGACCTACGTTTGTGCTCGGCAATGATGCCCGAACTACTTGCTTTTAATTTTCCCGCAAGAGAATTGGCTGCTCTTCCAAAAAGGGGAGATGCTTCCCAGTAGTTGGTTGTAAATAGTTGCTTGCGTTGTGCTACTTCTATTTTTTTATCGGCTACGATTCGATCTAAGATGGTCATGCTTTGTTTATGTTTTGTAAGCTCGATAAAGCCGTTAATGCTTTCCCAGATTGAAGGGATTCTTTTGCTTTTTCAAAGCCTTCAATTGGGGATAGATTTAATGCTGTAGAAATGGCCATTCCGGCATTGGCGCAAACGACATTGGTTTGGGCTTCAGTTCCTTTATTTTGAATGACGTTCATGAATATTTTTGCAGAAGATTCTACGGTGTCTCCTCCGGTAATTTGTTCCGCTTTGAGTGGGAGAACACCAAAATCTTGCGGATTTAATATCCGTTCGCTGGTTTTACTAAAAGCCTTTGTAGGGCCAGTTAGCGAAATTTCGTCATAGCCATCTAAAGCATAAAGAATGGTAAAGTTTGTGTCTGTCTTTTGAAAAAGATAGTGATATAAACGCGCTAATTCGAGGTTAAATACTCCAGTCAACTGATTCTTTGGGAAGACAGGATTGACTAGTGGGCCTAGCATATTGAAGAAGGTTTTAACCCCTAGATCTCGTCTTACCGGTGCCACGTTTTTCATGGCAGGATGAAAGAGGGGAGCGTGCAAGACACAAATACCTGCCTGATCCACACAGCGTTTTAAGAAATCGGCATTATTGGAGAATTTCACACCTAAAGCCTCTAGTACATTGCTGGAACCACAACCCGAGGAAACGCCATAATTTCCATGCTTGGTCACCTTTACTCCTGCACCAGCCGTAATAAAAGAAGAGAGCGTTGAAATATTAAAAGTATCTTTTCCGTCGCCTCCAGTACCGCATAAATCAATGGTATCAAATTCACTTAAATCGATAGCGATACAAAGTTCTAGGAGGGCTTCTCTGAAACCTTGGAGCTCTTCTAAGCTAATGCTTCGCATCATGAATACAGTGAGGAAAGAAGCGATTTGAACGGGGTTGTATTTACCATCTGCAATGTTGATGATCATTTGCCGCGCCTCTTCTTTGCTGAGTTGTTCGTGTTGAATGAGTCGGTTGAGCGTTGTTTTCATATTTAGCTGTTGATCCAGTTATCTAATATTTTTTTCCCATTGGGTGTCAATACAGACTCAGGGTGGTATTGCACCGCTCTAACATCATAGGTTTTGTGACGTAAGGACATTAGCTGCCCTTCTTTATCAAAAGAAGTAGCGATGAGTTCTTCGGGCAGTGGTGTTTCGACTACCCATGAGTGGTAGCGTCCAATGTCAAATGTTTTGGGTAGATCCTTGAAAAGAAGATCCTCTTCGGTAACGGTTACCGGTGTCGCAATTCCATGATAAACCTTGTCTAAGTTAATTAGTTTTGCGCCAAAAACTACGCCGATGGCCTGTTGCCCTAAGCAGATACCGAGTATTTTTTTGGTCGGAGCATAGCGTTCAATGGCTGCTTTTAATAGTCCAGATTCATCTGGAATACCTGGGCCTGGAGAAAGTAGGATTAAGCTGTAATCTTCCAATTCGTCCAATTCAAACTGGTCGTTGCGTTTTACGATCACTTCGCAACCCAATTCCTCGAGATAGTGCACAAGGTTATAAGTGAACGAATCGTAATTATCAATAACAAATACTTTTTTCATATTATACTTCTTCAGCTAGTGTTAAGGCTTTGTCCAAGGCCCCAAGTTTATTATAGACTTCTTGCAATTCACTTTCCGGAACAGAATTGGCAACAATTCCTGCCCCTGCTTGATAATGCAATTGATGGTTTTTACTTAAAAAAGATCGGATGATGATGGCATGATTGAAGTTGCCATGAAAATCCATGTAGCCAATGGCGCCTCCATAGAAGTTTCTTTTTGTGGTTTCGTAGCGATCGATGAGTTGAAGGGCATTGTGTTTGGGGGCTCCACTCAGGGTTCCTGCGGGAAATGTATCGGCCACTACACGGAAGGTTTTAACGGCTTCTTTCATGCGACAAGTCACCTTGGAGACCAAGTGAATTACATGGGAGTAAAATTGAATCTCGCGGTTTTTTTCCACCACCACTTCCGATCCATTTCGGCTTAAATCATTGCGGGCTAAATCGACCAACATCACATGTTCGCTATTTTCTTTAGGGTCTTTAGCGAGTTCTTTTGCTGCAATAGCATCTTGTTCGTCATTCCCTGTTCGTCGAAAGGTTCCTGCGATGGGATGAATCTCTGCTTTTCCTTTTTCTACAATCAATTGGGCTTCAGGAGAACTGCCAAAAATCTTGAAATCACCATAGTCAAAGAAAAACAAATAAGGCGATGGATTGATGGAACGTAAGGTGCGATACACATTGAATTCGTCTCCTTTATATCCTTGGGAGAAACGGCGTGAGAGGACCAATTGGAAAACATCGCCACGAAAGCAGTGCTCTTTTCCTTTTTTGACAAAATCAATGAATTGGTCATCGGTTAAATTAGAGGCTTTTTCCCCTACTTTTTCAAAGGTAAACTTGCTGCTGTTTTTTGCATTTAATAGGCGTTCAATTTCTGGGAGATTGTGTTCTCCGTCATAAACATGTGAAAATAAATGCGCCTCATGATTGAACAAGCTAATGGCAATGATGTTTTGATAGACCGCGTAGTAGATGTCTGGAATATCATGGCCGGGTTTGGCTTTATTGAGTTGGATGTTCTCAAACTGATC
>QXYU01000025.1:0-405 GCA_009886755.1 Flavobacteriaceae bacterium | reverse complement strand
AACTGATCAACAGCATCGTGAGCAACATAACCGAAAATTCCATTACTTATGAATTTAAAAGGAAACGCTTCATTGTCGAATTGCTGTGAAAATTGATAGATCTTTTCGGGTATATCTACTGTTTCATCTACAATGTCTACTGTTCTGCTTCCGTCTGGGTAAGCGGTTGTTAATTGTCCATTCTTTAGTTCAATGGAGGCAATGGGATTGGAGCAGATGTAAGAGAAATCATTATTGTTTGCATGATAGTCACTACTTTCTAGTAAAAGAGAATGTGGGAAAATATCACGCAATTTGAGGTATGCGCTTACGGGTGTAAGCGTGTCGGCAAGTATTTTTTTATGTTCTGTTTGCAGTGCAAATTTTTTCATTGGCTAAAATTAAAAAAGGCTTGTCGTGATGACA
>QXYU01000024.1:78931-79146 GCA_009886755.1 Flavobacteriaceae bacterium | reverse complement strand
AAAGCTGTTTGTATTCAGTTTCAAAGTCCCATGCCCCGTGCTGTTCCATCGCTTCAAAGGTCTCTTGGTACTTTTTCTCATCCTCTGGGTTCAATAATGCTTTTTCATAGGCAGCAATTATCTCCAAAGTATTGTTACCCGAAGCGAGGATGATTTCCTCAACGGTTTTTTGAGGATCTAAAATGGGCTCTTGGTGCAGGTAGGACACTTGGGTA
>QXYU01000024.1:52213-78921 GCA_009886755.1 Flavobacteriaceae bacterium | reverse complement strand
TTGAAATGTTCTCCACCGAAAGTAGATTCATCAATATTAATTTTTTATTAAAATTACGGATTCAATTCAACAATTGGAGCATTGCCAGCGCCACTAAGCCGGGTCAAAAAAAATCTCAGAGAGACACAAGAAGTTGTCACAAATCTAACACCCAGGTGATTGCTTGTAACCATTGTAAAATATAACGATTATCAAGGTAAGGATGCCAAGAATAACACCCAATAAATACCAAACAATAATGTAAATAATGTGGATAACGATTATTATAATATTAATAGAAATAGAAAGCTTCAAAGAAATTTTTTTTTCAAATCTCAAATTGGTGGAGGCATTAAAAGAAATACTTCAGAAATACTTGGAGGAGAATAAGTACTTCAAAGTATGGTCAACAAACTGGGAAGGTCAAGAGCCAATGCCTTGTGACTGGTGGCAAGGAAAAGTCGCATATTACAAATACAAAGGTTGAAGGTAATACCACTTTATATCCCTTCATACCCCTACAAAGCCCCATATTTTACTCCATAGTGTATTACCCATTAGACCAAGTATAGTGTAGTTTTCCAGCTGATTTCAATTTTATGCAACAATGCGAAAATATTAGAAGTCAACAGCGGTTGGGTTAAATGCTATTCTAAGTGTATCAAATCAAAATGAAAAGTCAATCTCTAAAACCCACCCCTTGCATACAAGGAGTAAATGTCACAAAACTTTCAATGTTTCTATTAAGTTTAGAAGGACAAAAACTAGATATTGTACAGTTACCGTACAAGATCAAAAGTAAAAATCCAATAACTCGCTGATATACAGCTGTTAATGGATTTTAGTTGCGGAGAAAGAGGGATTCGAACCCCCGGAGGTGTGACCCTCAACAGTTTTCAAGACTGCCGCATTCGACCACTCTGCCATTTCTCCTTTGCGGTTGCAAATATACGGTGCTTTTTCTGGATTTAAAAAACAAACTTGGTTTCTCTTCTAAGGAATTGGGAGTGAACTTATTATCTTTAGCCCATGCAAAATATTGCTGAAATTGCTTTACTGATGGGCGTAGGTTTTCTGGCTGGTGTCATCAACACATTAGCTGGTGGTGGCTCGTTGATCACTTTGCCCATTCTTATTTTTTTGGGTTTACCCCCTTCGGTAGCCAATGGCACCAATCGAATTGCAATTGTGATCCAATCGCTCTTTGGTAGTTTGGGGTATCGAAGCAAAGGCTTTACACCCAATCGATTTACTTTCTTTTTAGGCCTTTCCGCTTCTCTGGGAGCCCTTTTAGGAGCCCAGATTGCCATTGATATTCAAGGCGCTTTGTTTAACAAAATCCTTGCAATTGTCATGTTGATTGTGGTAGTGTTAATTGTTATCAGTCCAAAGCAGAAATTGGGAAATCTAGAAGAACGTTTGCAGGGGAAATATTTTGTGTGGGCACTGTTAGGTTTTTTTGTGATTGGAATTTATGGAGGGTTTATCAATGCTGGAATTGGGTTTGTCATCATGTTATTTTTGACACAAATCAATCGGCTGGACTTAATCTCCACCAATGCAACCAAGGTAACCGTTGTATTTATTTACAGTCTTTTTGCACTTGGAACTTTTGCGTGGAATGGAAAAGTGGATTGGCTTATGGGATTGTGGATGGCTTTGGGTACTTCACTGGGGGCATGGTTAACAAGTCGTTGGTCGGTCAAAAAAGGAGAACAAGTAGTGAAAATTGCGCTGCTCATTATGGTTAGTGTCCTTTCGGTCAAGCTTTGGTTTTTCAGCTAGTAGTTGACATAGCTGCTAATCTCCAATCCGTAACCAGTTAAACCAATTCGCGGCTTTTGTGTAGAATTTGTCATTACTTTGAGTTTATTGATATTCAGATCGTGCAATATTTGCGCACCGATTCCAAAATCGCGCTCATCCATGGGGAGTGGAGGCGCTTTATCAAGGACTCCTTCTTTTTGAATTTGTGTGAGTTGCTCCAATCGAGAAAGAAGGTTCTCTGCGGCCTGATGGTGTTGAATAAACAGAACGGCTCCTTTTCCCTCCGAATTGATAACTGTAAAGATATCTTCCAAGCGGCGGTCGATCCCTGTGGTCAATAGACCTAAAATATCATCACTGATTCGAGTGGAATTAATTCGGGTAAGGATGGGTTCTCCAATTTCCCAATCACCGGTAGTCAAAGCGATATGAATTTGTTGGGTAGTGGTCTGTTCGTAGGCGCGCATTCGGAACTTTCCAAATCGCGTTTGGATTTCATGGTCAATCTTTTTAAGGATCAAACTGTCGTGCTGCATTCGATAAGACACTAAATCTTCGATGGAAACCAATTTCAGGTTAAACTTTTTCGCGACCTCTATAAGTTGAGGGAGGCGCGCCATACTACCATCTTCATTCATGATTTCCACTATGACTCCAGCGGGGTTGAATCCTGCCAAACGGGCAAAATCAATAGCCGCTTCAGTATGTCCTGTACGTCGCAATACCCCACCTTCCTTGGCAATAAGAGGGAAAATATGTCCGGGACGTGACAACTCGTGCGCTTGGGTAGAAGCATTCACCAACGCCTGCACTGTTTTGCAGCGATCTCCAGCCGAAATTCCAGTGGTAACTCCGTTGCCTTTTAGGTCCACAGAAACTGTAAACGCCGTTTCCATCGGATCGGTATTATTACTCACCATTCGATGAAGCTGCAAATCTTCACAGCGAGTTTCGGTCAAAGGGGTACAGATCAGCCCACGGCCGTGTGTGGCCATAAAGTTGATCATTTCTGGACTAACGGCTTCTGCCGCTGCTACAAAGTCCCCTTCATTTTCACGATTTTCATCATCCACAACAATAATTACCTCACCATTTTTGATGGCTTCAATGGCTTCAGGGATGGAGTGAAAAATAGTCTTTTTGGTCATGACGAGTGGTTTGAGTTTCCAAAATAACGGGCGTAGAAGTTTTGAATGGGCACCAAAACACGATCCAAATTGATAAATCCTCTATCGGTGGAAGCGCGGTGCGTCAGGTAAATGGCGAGTGGCCCAAAAATAAGGGTTGAAATCCAGCAAGCAAGATCAGGGGAAATGCTGTTGTCTTCGGCGGCATTCTTGCCAAAAAGCCCGATATAATGATAGGTAAGGAAAATGATGACTGCCAAGACTAATGGCAAGCCAAAACCTCCCTTACGGATGATGGCACCCAAAGAAGCCCCTATTAAAAAGAGAATGATCGATGCGAACAAGAGCGTGAATTTGTCGTTACGTGTGATTTTGTGCAAGTTGATGAACTTTTGCATTGTAAAGAAGGTTTTCTTTTTTGCCATCAAGTTGGATTGTTTTCTTCGGATTTTGACCAAAGCACCCTCTGTGATTTCAATCCATTGATAATTGCGGCTCACCTTGGCAAAATTTAAAACATCTGCTTTTAGGGTACTGTCAAGATTTTCAATCGTTCCTTCTCGAACATTGATTGCTCCAGAAGGAGCGGTTTCATTAAAGTTATTGGCAAAAACCTCCTTTTGCTCGCTAAACTTTTTTTCGAGAGAGTCAATATTTTTGTTCAGTTGCTCGACCTTTTGCATACGGAAGGTGCTTTTGTAATTTTCTTCCTCCAGGTCTACGTTATTGAATTCTGAGAGATCAATATTCATATTGTATTGCTCAAAGGCTACTTTGGCGTGGGGGTGTCGCAGCTTTTCTTTGGCCTTATTGGGTTGGATGATCTCATAACGATTGCCGTCATACAATACCAATTGAAGCATCGCGTCTGAGGTTTCACTTTTCAATTCACCACTCGCTGCTTTGATTACAATATTATTTTTTTGATCGGGTGTTTTTTCGTGAATAATAACATCAGTAAGGAAGCGATCTTCCTCACCGTATTTGTCTTCTACTTTAATGGAAATACTTCCCAAGTCATTGAAGATACCTTCTCGAATGGCGAGTGCTGGCTTGAGTTTGGCGAGATTCTTCCGCAAATTGTAGGATTTGAGTTCGCCATATGGGATCACATGATTGGCAAAGAAAAAGGATCCTATCCCCAGCAATATGTGAAAGACAATTAACCCACGCATGGCCCTTTGAAGGGAAATCCCCGTGGACTTCATGGCGGCAAATTCGTAGTTTTCAGCCAAGTCTCCATAGGTCATTAGTGAGGCCAACAAAACAGATAGAGGAAGTACTAAGGGAACGAGCTTTGGAGAATAGTAAAGTAAAAATCGGAGAATGATGCTAATATCCAACCCTTTACCGGCCAAGTCATCGACAAACAACCAAAAAGTCTGGACGATAAAAATAAGCATGCATATAGCAAAGACTCCCAATAGGCGATTGAGGTAACTACTCAATATGTAGCGATCAATGATTTTCAAAAAGCCTCGTTTATAAAGTAGTCGGGATAGCGACTGGCATCAAAGGTAAAGAAGTTTTCAGGCAAGGCGCTATTTCGCACCATATTTTGAAGGGTCAGCGTTGTTCGGGTAGTGTTTTTACCAATCTCGATTAAACGATAGATGGTGGCATTGGCTACATCAATCCCTAGCAAAAGGTATTCAATATCAGGGTTTTCCTCGGTAGGAATCAGTTTGACGAACTGAATCTTCCGTCCCATCACATTTTGTTGAATATCCATATGATAGTCATAGCCTTCGGTATAGAAATAAAGCAATTCACTAGGATTGATCCCTACGTCCTCGGCTTCTGCTGGATCAGAAATTGTAATTTCTTCGTTATCTGGAATGATGGTGTATAGCTGCTTACCGTCAAAAAGCTGCTGCACATCGGTCATGTTTAAGCGGTATTTTTTCTGAGCCACTGTAACGCTGCCTTCCGTTTCTTGCCGGATTTTCTCTTGCTGGTTTTCCAAGATATAGGTAAAACCAAACTGAAGATTTTCTGCAGTATTCATTTCATTTGCCACCCGATCCAAAAGGGCTTTGACCTTAAGTGAGGTTTGCGCTTGTCCTGCTGTAAGCAGTAGTAGACTGGTAAAAAACAACAATCGTTTCATCTGTCTAAATTTTATTTTTTTTATCGGTGACCGATGGGACTCGTGGGAAATCATTCCACTTTAAGTCAATTTTTTGTTGTGCTGGTTTCATAGGTATAAAAAAAAGGGGTGTGCTTAGTGGTGATACGATTTATAGCTTTTCATTGTTGAGGTGTTGATCCAAAGCCACAAGATCAGGAATAAGCACTTGTCTTGCTTTGCTTCCTTCAAAGGGGCCAACAATTCCAGCAGCTTCCATTTGATCCACAATACGGCCTGCTCGATTGTAGCCGAGTTTAAGTTTACGTTGCAAGAGGGAGGCCGATCCTTGTTGGGCGGTCACAATTACCTCTGCTGCTTCTCGAAAGAGCGCATCCCGATCCGACGCATCGATATCGAGGGTACTGCCACTGTCTTCTCCGACATACTCCGGAAGTAGATGTGCATCGGCATAGCCTTTTTGAGCCCCAATAAAATGTGCAATGCGATCAACTTCTGGGGTGTCCACAAAAGCACATTGAATCCGCGTTAATTCATTTCCTTGAGTATAGAGCAAGTCACCCCGTCCGATAAGCTGATCGGCCCCTCCGCTATCGAGGATGGTTCGTGAATCAATCTTAGATGTTACCCGAAATGCAATTCGTGCAGGAAAGTTTGCCTTGATAATCCCTGTGATAACATTTACAGAGGGTCGTTGCGTGGCAATAATAAGGTGAATACCAACCGCTCGGGCCAATTGGGCCAGGCGTGCAATAGGAGTTTCTACCTCTTTTCCAGCAGTCATAATCAAATCTGCAAATTCATCAACTACCAGCACGATGTACGGCAGATAGTTATGCCCGTCGTTGGGATTTAGTTTTCGTTCTTTAAACTTTTGATTGTATTCTTTGAGGTTACGACACAAAGCGTTTTTGAGTAATTCGTACCGGTTATCCATCTCAATACAAAGAGAGTTCAGGGTATTGATTACTTTGCTATTGTCCGTAATAATAGCGTCTTCGGAATCGGGTAATTTGGCTAAATAGTGCCGTTCAATTTTGTTGTAGATAGTCAGTTCCACCTTCTTGGGGTCAACGAGTACAAACTTTACTTCGGCAGGGTGTTTTTTATAGAGCAGCGAGGTCAGAACGGCATTCAGACCTACAGATTTTCCTTGCCCGGTAGCACCCGCCATCAGAAGGTGGGGCATTTTGGTCAAGTCTACCACAAAAGTTTCATTGCTAATGGTTTTTCCCAAGGAAATAGGCAGCTCCATTTCCGCTTTTTGAAATTTCTCAGACGCAATCACTGAGCGCATGGAAACAATACTGGGCTTTTGGTTGGGGACTTCAATCCCGATAGTTCCTTTTCCGGGAATGGGGGCAATGATCCGTATTCCTAGGGCTGCTAAGGATAAGGCAATATCGTCTTCTAAATTTTTAATTTTTGAAATTCGAATTCCAGCTTCAGGAATAATTTCATAGAGCGTTACCGTGGGGCCGATGGTTGCTTTGATTTGCGCAATGGCAATCTTATAGTTCCGAAGGGTTTCAACAATTTTGTTTTTGTTGATTTCTAATTCTTCCTGATTAATGGTGATTCCTGTATCGCCATAGTCCTTTAGTAGATCCAAACCTGGAAGACGGTAACTACTCAATTCTAGGGTAGGGTCAAAGAAACCGTGTTTTTCCACCAAGGATTGCGCCAAATTATTTTCGAGTTTTTCTTCTTCTGGAGCTTCCTGTACCTCCATCGCTACTTCCTCTTTTGGGGTCTCGGAAATCATCGGTTCGGGCTTTGGTGGGGCAACTTCAACGAGAGGTGTTTCTACGTCCAAGGCAACGGGAATCGGTTCTTCTTCTGTCGTATTTGCCTCGGGGGTTGGTTCTGTATCGGGGCTTTTTTTCTGGGAAAAAGAAGGGCGTTTGAGTCGAAACGCAACTGATAGAGATTCGGGGGTTAGTTTCCAGCGCAACACAAGTATACTCAGACCCATTAAAAATAATATAAGGACCAATCCCAGGGTTCCGATATAAGCCGTGAGAAAGGCGTGTACTTCAAAGCCAATGGTGCCACTGAGTAGTGGAGCACTGTTGTAGAAAAAACCAAAAAATAGGCTGAGCCACAGCATATGGATCATGCCCCAACTCCATCGGTTGAGTAATTGATCTTTCGGACGGTTAAAAAATAAAGACACCCCGGTCATTAGCACTAGATAAGCCAATACATAGGCGCCCACACCAAAAAGCTGGTATACAAAGAAGTGACTGATCAGAGCCCCTAGTTTATTAAAAATATTCTGAGAGCTTATCGAAGGATCGGTAAAGGCATCAAGTGTGCTTTGATCCGCTTGCCAGGTAAAATAAAAAGAAGTGAATGAGAGGGCTAGGAGCAGGGCTAATCCCATCAAAAAGCCTCCTAAAAGAATTTGGCGCTGTCTTTTTTTTAGGTTTGGTGGACTCGAAGTACGGTCTTGTTTTTGGGTGTTTTTTAGGCTCATAAGCGTCTGCTTTAACAAAGGTACGCAAAGCCCGTCAAAGGGTAAAAAAAATCCCATCCAACCGAAGGGGACATTTTTTAGTTAATAGATCCTTGCACACGCTTCATAAAAGCGTTGAGTGCTTTTTTTTGTGTTTGACCATCGGCCACGAGCTTTTGAACTTCTATGGCTCCGTAAAGGTTAGAGATCATTTCCCCTAGCACGTCCATTTCTTCGTCCTTGATCGCACTGCTTTCGGTCAGGTACTCCAAGGTTTCGAGGGTTTCAATCACAAAGTCCTCGTCATTCTCTGCAATGAAATTTGAAAGGTGTTTAATTAGTGGTAGCCGCATCGACAAAAGATTTCAAAAGATCCGCTTTGTTGGTTTGAACTTGCTCTTGCAAGTGCCCATTTTTAAAAGCGGCGAAAGTTGGAAGGTTACTCACGTCAGCCAATTGACGTGCCTCTGGATTTTTTTCCGCATCGACCAGTACAAAAGGAATGCTTTCGTTTTCACTGGCCATCTTTTTAAACTTGGGTTTCATAATGCGGCAGTTGCCACACCATCCGGCAGAATATTGCACTAATACCCTCTCATTTTGGTTGACCAGTTCTTGTAAACTGTCATTTCCTAATTCGATTAGCATTGGAGTTGGATTTAGTGCTTACTTAAGTAGTCTGCGGTTGCTTTGCTGCTTTCAGCCATGGCGTCTTTTCCATCTTCCCAGTTGGCAGGACATACCTCGCCATGGGTTTGGTTGTGTGCAATGGCATCAATGATACGTAAGTACTCATTGACGTTACGTCCAATCGGCATATTGTTGATCCCTTCGTGATACACCACTCCATCTTCGTCTAGGATGTATGTAGCTCTGAAGGACACGTTGTCTCCGTCCATCATCACAACTCCTGATTCTTCATCATAGCGTTCGTTGGAAGAATCCAAGATACCCAACAAACCCGATAGGTTACGGTTGCTGTCTGCCAAAAGGTTATAAGTAACGCCTTCAATGCCACCATTATCTTTGGGAGTATTCAACCAGGCAAAATGTACTTCGGCCGTATCACAAGAGGCTCCAATCACGATGGTATTTCGCTTTTCAAATTCAGGAAGTGCTTCTTGGAAGGCGTGTAATTCGGTAGGACATACGTAGGTGAAATCCTTAGGGTACCAGAACAAAAGAACTTTCTTTTTGTTTTTAACGGCTTCTTCGAGCACGTTAACTTGGATTGTGTCGCCCATTTCATTCATGGCGTTCACTTTTAGATCCGGGAATTTTTTTCCGACAATTGACATAGATAATTTTTATTGATAATTTACGCAAAGCTAAAATTTTTCCCTAGGACTTCATAAAGAATAGATATCTATTCTTTATAAATGAATAACGCTACTCTATGTTAACAAGGATTACTTTTTTAACTGCCTGATTTTGATATTAAAAGCGGCAAAAGCAAGAGTCATAAAAGGTGAAAGCCAGTTGAAGATGGCATATATAAAATACTCTCCTACACCCACACCCAAAACCCCCGATTGGTAGGCGCCACAGGTGTTCCAGGGAATTAGAACAGAGGTCACGGTACCAGAATCTTCAAGCGTTCGGCTTAGGTTTTCTGGGGCCAGGCCACGGTCTTCATAGGCTTTTTGAAACATCTTTCCAGGAATCACCAAAGACAGGTATTGATCCGAAGCGGTGATATTGATCGTAAGGCAAGAGGCCACAGTACTGGCAAAAAGTTGTAGGGTGTTTTGTGCCCAATTCAAAAGGGCTTCACTGATTTTCTTTAAGGCACCAATAGCATCCATAATTCCCCCAAAAACCATGGCGCAAATAATCAGCCAAACCGTTCCCAACATCCCTTGCATTCCTCCAGAGGAAAACAATTCTTTTAGAATGGGATCCGTTGTAGGAATTTGCGTAGACACGGTAATCGCATCCATCAAAGTTCGATAGGCTGCGTAAGCATTCAGTTCACTCCCTCCAGAAAGAGCGAGCAAAAGATCTTTTTGAAAGAAAAAAGCAGTCAAGGCACCTAGTACGGTTCCAATAAACAAGGCCACCAAGGGCGGTGCTTTTTTGACAATAAGAAAAATGACCATCAAAGGGACAAAAAACAAACCCCAATGAATGGTGAATTGACCTTCGATGGCTTGCAATAAAGTGGTGGTATCCGAATCTCCATTAACGGACTGTGTTAGTCCCAAAATGATAAATACAATTAATGTGATCACAATACTAGGCACCGTAGTAAAGGTCATATATCGGATATGGGTAAACAGATCCCCTCCAGCCATGGCCGGGGCAAGATTGGTCGTGTCACTCAGTGGAGAGAGCTTATCTCCAAAATAGGCTCCAGAGATTACGGCTCCAGCAATCATCCCGGCGGGCAATCCCAAGGCTTTTCCAATACCTATTAGGGCAATTCCCACGGTAGCTGAGGTGGTCCAACTGCTTCCGGTGGCAATAGAGATCACCGCACAAATAAGAATACAAGATGGCAAGAAGATAGCAGGGTGGAGCAGTTGCAACCCGTAATAAATCATTGCAGGGATCACACCACTGACCAGCCAAGTACCCGCAAGAGCCCCTACAAATAATAGAATCAAGATGGCTCCAGTAACAGACTTAAGGTTGTCGGCTACTTTTTCCAACATTTCTTTATAGCTGACACAGTGCATAAAGCCAATAATGGCAGCGACAGCACCTCCCACCAGCAAAATAAACTGATTGGAGCCACCCAAGGCATCATCACCAAAAACACTCACGTTAATGGCCAGAAGTACAATCAGGATCACAAGGGGTACTAATGCGCGGTATATAGTGAGAGCAGGTTTGGTTTCCATAGACAAAAGGATGTTGATGTAATGTTACAACATTTATTTGTTTTTTGATTTTTTAGGAAGGTTTTTGTAGTGCAAGTAAACCGCATTAATAAAACCTAAAATAATGCCGATACCCACCAAAATGTAGAATATCGTAAAAAGCTTCCCACCATCGGTTTGGAGGGAAAGATCACCATAGCCAATAGTGGTCAATGTGATGATTGAAAAATAACAAGCATCCAGCCACGTCCAGCTCTCTAAGTAGTGGTATACAAAGGTGCCAATGCACACAATAATGGCGGAAACGAGCAGCAGTCGTTGGTATTCTTTGTCTTTTAAAAATGAGATAAAATGAAAAAAAAGGGGCATGGTTGTAGGGTTCTAAAGAGGGTTGAGGCATTTGGATTCAAATTCTAAAGTGCAACCTTTTTCAAAATCTATTAAAAGAACAGCAGAAGCAAGAAACATTTGTATTTTTGTAGAAGAAAATTAAAAACCAAAAAATGAATTCTTTTGACGTTGTCGTAATCGGTTCGGGGCCTGGAGGCTATGTAGCTGCTATTCGTTGTTCTCAATTGGGAATGAAAACCGCTTTGGTCGAAAAATACAGCACCCTTGGAGGTACTTGTCTCAATGTGGGCTGCATTCCTTCCAAATCACTTTTGGATTCTTCACACCATTACGAAGATGCCATCAAGCACTTTGATACCCATGGGATCGAAATTCCGGGGGAAATTAAGGTCAACTTGGAAAAAATGATCGGCCGCAAACGACAAGTGGTGGAGCAAACCATACAGGGGATCAATTTTTTGATGGAAAAAAATAAAATCGAAGTTTTTCAAGGAATAGGTCGTTTCGTTGACGCTACTCATATTGAAGTAGTGGGGGAAAAGACCCACACCCTTGAAGCCAAAAACACGATTATTGCCACGGGGTCAAAACCGGGAAGTTTGCCTTTTATCGAATTGGATAAGGAACGGATCATCACATCTACCGAGGCTTTGGAGCTAAAAGAAATCCCAAAGCATATGCTTGTTATTGGCGGAGGTGTCATCGGTCTTGAATTGGGACAGGTATATCGTCGTTTGGGGGCCGAGGTGTCTGTCATTGAATATGCGGATCGTATTGTCCCTGGAATGGACAGTGCCGTATCAAGAGAATTACAAAAAGTATTAAAGAAACAAGGCGTCAAATTTTACACCTCTCATGGGGTCAATGCGGTGGCACGTGCTAAAGACGTGGTTACTGTAACGGCAACAGACAAAAAAGGCAATGAAGTACGCTTTGAAGGCGATTACTGCCTGGTGTCTGTGGGGCGTAAACCTTTCACCGATGGATTACAATTGGAAGCAGCGGGTGTACAGCTCAATGAGCGTGGACAGGTAGTGGTCAATGACCATCTGCAGACCACGGTGGCCAATATCTATGCCATTGGCGATGTAGTGCGGGGTGCGATGCTAGCACACAAGGCGGAAGAAGAAGGCGTTTTAGTAGCCGAACAATTGGCCGGACAACAGCCACATATTGATTACAATCTAATTCCAAACGTTATCTATACATGGCCGGAGGTGGCTTCTGTTGGAAAAACCGAGGAAGAATTGAAAGCATCGAACAGTGCGTACAAAATCGGACAGTTTCCCATGCGCGCCCTAGGCCGCGCCCGCGCGAGTATGGACACCGATGGTTTTGTGAAAATCTTAGCAGATGCGGAAACCGATGAGGTTTTAGGCGTTCATATGGTAGGCGCTCGTGTTGCGGATTTGATTGCCGAAGCGGTTACCGCTATGGAATTTAGGGCTTCCGCAGAGGATATTGCTCGTATGAGTCATTCCCATCCCACCTATGCAGAAGCGGTGAAGGAAGCCGCATTGGCCGCCACCGAAAACCGACCGTTGCATATTTAAGGACCAATCCTATTGCTTGATTTTTAAACTAAGTTATTGACAGTCAGATTTATTTTAGGTTTTTTTGTGTCTTTTATCCCTAGCTTTTTGTAGTTTTTCATAACCAAAGACAATGGTTAGGCAGAGCAGGATAAACCCAAGAGCAGTAGCAAGGGCGAGTTCCAAGGAAAGTCTCCGTGCGAAGTATTTATAAACCCCATATCCGGTAAGACTTCCGTACAGGATAAAATAATGGACGATATAAAGGGCTAAAGTTTTTTGTCCAATCCGTCCCCAAGCGCCTTGTTTGAGCCAAGGGTTTAGCAGCATAAAAGCCCCGATCAACACGAGAACATCTCCCAGCCGAATGAAAAGGAAGTTGTTGTATGCCACAGACCGTAGCAGTTCCCATTGGGTAACTGAATGAATCCAAATAAAGAACCCTGAGGACAAGAAGATCAGACCGCATCCTATGAGAATGGCTGTCAGGGCACGAACATGAAAAGGAATCCAATGGAGTAATGGCGTAAGACTTCCTAAACTGGCTCCAAAAAGCACATAGCCCAGCCATGGAAACAGATAAAACACGCCCCCATTGGCTTGGGTTAAATAAGCGTTTATGAATGTAGGAATGGCGGAAAATTGAAGGTCATGGTATAAAGGTTCATATAAAAAAATCACAAGGCATAATCCCAAGGAAAGACCTCCAAAGAAGCGCGGTTGGAAACGACAAACAAAATAAAATAGGATTAGGAACACCAAACAAAGCCCAATGATTTGGAGTACATCGGGAAGCAGAAAGGAATCATTGACGCTCCCTCCAAACAAGCTCCAAAGGTTTAGCCGAAGTACATACCCCCAAAAAAGCAACTCCAAAGCCCGTTTCAACCCTTTTTTAATGCGAGGGTTTTGCCAGCCGTGGCTTTGATTTTTAAACATCAGATAGCTAAACACCCATCCACTGATGGTAAAGAAAACAGGCGCCGTAATTCCACGGCAGTATTTCCAAAAACGGTAGAGCAGTACATCAGTATCGACCCGTTGAAGGTCTAGCAGTCCACTGATCCAATGGCCTTGCAAAAGCAGCAGCAGTGCCAAAGCGCGAAGAGCGTCTAAGAAGTATAGCCGTCGTTGCATTGGTATACAAGTTAGCCGTTTTAAGTCATACTGTTATAAACTGATGATACCATAATAAAACTTTTTCTAGTCTTTAGCCGATGTTCAGGAGTTTAGTGTTTTTTACATCAATATTTGATTTACTTCCGACCACAATCAGCATCGCCCTAAAGCCATCATCTTTTCCCGAATCGCTTCCAAAGCCAAATTCCCAAGACTCCCCAGATGGACATGCGCCAAATCGCGCTTGGGCAGGTAGCTTCCGTCTGCCACTTGCGCGCCCATTTTCTGATAGGCGGTGCGGAAAGGCATGCCCTCTTTCACCCATTCATTGAGCGTTTCTACGGTAAAAAGGGTGTCGTATTTTTCGGGGGCTAACAAATCCGGGGAAACCACAATCTGAGCCAAGGCATATTGAAACAAATCCAAACAGCTTTTGAGATCCTCCACCGCATTTAAGATGGGTTCTTTGGACAGCTGTAAGTCCCGGTGATAGCCAGAGGGGAGGTTGGTGGTGAGCTGTGATAAGGTCTGTGGAAGGGCTTGCAAAAGATTGCACTTGCCGCGAATCAATTCAAAGACATCGGGGTTTTTTTTATGCGGCATGATGGAAGAACCTGTCGTAAGCGCATCGGGAAAACGGATAAACCCATAGTCCTGACCCATATAGAGACAAATATCCATCGCCATTTTCCCGAGGGTAGCCGCTAGGGCTGCTAGGACCGTTGCCGTACTGCGTTCTACTTTGCCCCGCCCCATTTGTGCGGCCACCACATTATACTTAAGCGTGGAAAAGCCCAGGGCCTCGGTTGTTTTTTCGCGGTCAATGGCAAAAGAAGAACCAAAACCGGCAGCACTGCCCAACGGATTTTGATCTACTATTTTATGGGCGGCATGCAGCAGTAGATGATCGTCAATCAAGCTTTCTGCATAGGCCGAAAACCAAAGCCCAAAGGAAGAGGGCATGGCTACCTGCATATGCGTATAGCCGGGCATTAATTTTTTCTCATGAGTGGCGGCCAAGTCGAGTAACAAATCAAAAAGTCCCAAACTTTGCTTTTCGATCCCTTCCAAGGCGTCTTTAAGGTATAGTTGTAGTGCCACCAACACCTGATCGTTGCGGGAACGAGCGGTATGAATTTTCTTACCCAAATCGCCCAGTTTTTCCACTAACAGATATTCAATTTTGGAATGCATGTCTTCAAGTTCCGCTTCGATGGTGAATTTCCCTGCTTCGGCTTTTTTTTGAATGGCTTGCAATTCAGTTGTGAGTTGTTGGGCTTCCGCAGTGGTGAGCAACCCCACATGAGCGAGCATTTCGGCATGCGCCATCGAGGCCTGACAATCATAGGCGGCGAGGATTAGATCCATTTGCCGGTCGTTGCCCACCGTAAAGGCATCAATTTTTTGATCGATAGAAGTGTTTTTTTGCCAAAGTTTCATGAGTGAAGGAATTGGTTGAGCAATGCAATATAAAGATCGACCGCTTGTTCCACCTCGGAGACATAAATAAATTCATCTGCAGAGTGGGAACGTTTGGAGTCTCCGGGTCCCATTTTTAAGGAGGGACACTTTAGGGCGGCCTGATCGGAAAGGGTGGGGGAGCCATAGGTGTTTCGTCCCAATTCCAATCCAGCTTGGACTAAAGCGTGATCCTCAGGAATGGAAGAAGCCTCAAGGTGTAAAGACCGAGCGTGGAGTGCACACGGAGCTTCGGACTGCAGTTGTGCGGCCAAATCCGTATTGGCGTACTGATCGTTCACACGAACATCCACCACCAAATTGACCTGAGAGGGCACCACATTATGCTGGGAACCAGCAGACACTTGCGTGACGGTCATCTTTACAGGCCCCAAGACAGGGGATTCCCGGTCAAAATGATAGTTCTCAAACCATTCTAAGACCTTGGGTAGTTTCATAATGGGGTTGTCCTTATTGGGATGTGCCGCATGACTGGGAGTTCCTTTGATCACTGCATCAAAAACCAAAAGTCCCTTTTCGGCAATAGCCATATCGAGCAGCGTCGGTTCGCCCACAATGGCCACATCAATAGGGGGTAAATCGGATAGGATCCCACGCAAACTTTTAGGCCCAGCAGTTTCTTCTTCCACGGAGGCCACAAACAGTAAGTTATGCGAAAGCTCGGATGAGGTATAAAAATGGGTAAAAGCCGCTAGAAGCGACACCAAAGCCCCTCCGGCATCGTTGCTCCCTAGTCCGTAGAGTTTTCCGTCTTCTATCGCTGGATCAAAAGGATCCCGGCTATAGGCTTGGTTGGGATAGACCGTATCGTGATGCGAATTCAACAGCAATGTTGGCTTTTTGGGGTCGTAATCTGCGTTGGTGGCCCACACTGTATGCCCTAAGGTTTGGTACCGAATCTGATGATGGTCACACCAATTTTTGAGATGGGTGGCCGTTCCTCCTTCATTTTCCGAATAGGATTCAGTGGCAATCAGACGTTGCAGTAGTTGTATTGTTTGTTCTTTTAAATCAGCCATATTACAAAACAATTTGTGTGTGAGGAATGGATTCACGGAGCAGTGCTATTTCGCCAATACGAACTTGGGCTACGCCGCCTTCGAGTGCGGTAAAACAATTGGTCAGTTTGGGTAACATTCCCGCCACAATCTGTCCGGATGCTTTAAGTTCTTCAAAGCGTGATCGTGTGAGTTGAGGGATCAAGGAATGAATGTCATCAACATCCAACAGCACTCCCGGTTTTTCAAAGCAATAGGTCAGACGAACGGCAAAGGACTCACTAAGGCGTTGCGCAATCACAGCTGCCATGGTATCGGCATTGGTATTGAGCAGTTGCCCCTGACCGTCATGCGTCAAAGCACAGCAGACAGGAACCGTATGGTTCTTACATAAATTTTGAAAAAGGGAGCCATTGACTTGTGTAACATCACCAACATAGCCATAGTCAATATTTTTTACGGGGCGTTTAACCGCTTGAACAGCATTGCCATCGGCACCGGACAATCCAAGGGCATTACAGCCCAATGCTTGTAATTCTGCCACCAGATTTTTATTTAATGCGCCAGCATAGGTCATCACCGCAACCTCTAGCATAGCCGCATCGGTAATGCGGCGCCCCTCCACCATTTGCACACTAAGACCGAGCTTTTCAGCCAGTGCAGTAGCGGATTTTCCACCACCATGCACCAATATTTTCGAGCCTTCGAGTTCCGCAAAATGCTGTAGAAATTCCTTACGAATGCTTGAGTCTTCCAGTAGATTGCCCCCGGCTTTGACAATATGCAGCTTATCCATTTTGTAAAATTTTGTGGAGTACCGCTTGGGCGGTATAGGTTCGGTTGTTTGCTTGTTCAATCACCAAGCTATTGGGGCTGTCCAAAACAGCATCAGCCACCACCACATTCCGACGAACGGGCAGGCAATGCATAAATTTCGCCGATCGGGTCAAGGCCATTTTTTCGGAGGTAATCATCCAATCCAAATCGTGGCGTAGCACCTCTCCATAGGAATCAAAAGACGACCAGTTTTTGGTATAGATAAAATCGGCATCGACAAAGGCTTTTTCTTGCGCTTTGACACAAGGAATTCCTTGGGTGATTATGGGATCCAGTGCGTAGCCTCCGGGATGGGCAATTACAAAATCCGCCTCTTGGTGGCGCATCATTCGCACAAAAGAATTGGCCACGGCTTGAGGAAGGGCTTTGGGGTGTGGCGCCCAGCTAAGTACCACCTTCGGGCGATGCGCGGGTTGATATTCCCGCAATGTCAGGGCATCTGCCAAGGCCTGTAACGGATGAGCGGTAGCACTTTCCAGATTCACCACTGGAATAGAGCCGTAGCGCATAAAGCTCTGAAGTACTTGTTCGGCTTGATCTTTGGCACGGTCTTTTAACTCCGCAAAGGCACGGATAGCCACCATATCACAATATTGTGAGATGACCGCTGCGGCTTCTCTGATGTGCTCGGAGGAGGAGTTGTTCATCACGGTACCGTCTTCAAATTCCAATAGCCAACCGTCTTGATTTATGTTGAGTACAAGGGTATTCATACCGAGGTTTTGCGCTGCCTTTTCGGTACTCATTCGGGTGCGTAAACTTGGGTTGAAAAACAACAAACCTATGGTTTTGCCACGCCCCAATGCTTGCTGGACAAGAGGGTTGTTTTTGAATTGCTCGGCTTGGGCCACGGTGCCGTGGAGGTCAGGCCACTGATCGAGGGTAAATAGATGGGTCATAACAAATCGTGTAAGGCGTTGAAAAAAGTATCAAAATGCTGGGGTTGAACCGTTAGCGGGGGGAGGATACGCAAGACCTTTTTATTGCTGCTGCCTCCGGTGAAAATCTTTTTTTCTTCAATAAGCCGTCGGCGCAAGGGGCCCACTTCAAAATCAAATTCCAATCCCAACATCAAGCCTCTTCCTTTGACTTTGGCTTGGGGAATGTTCTGGGCTTTTTCATTGAAATACACTGCCATTTTTTGAGCGTGTTCTTGGAGTTTTTCTTGTTCGAGCACATCCAGCACAGCCAAGGCGGCACGACAAGCGAGGTGATTGCCTCCAAAGGTGGTGCCCAACAAACCGTATTCAGCTTTGAGATCTGGGTGAATCAAAATACCCCCTACCGGAAAGCCATTGCCCATTCCTTTGGCCATGGTCACAATATGCGGTTTGATGAAGGTGTTTTGGAAGGCGAAAAAAGTACCCGATCGAGAAAAGCCAGATTGTACTTCATCGGCAATAAGACAGGCTTGATACTGCTGGCACAAACGCTCCATTTCAAGAACAAAGGCTTCCGTCGGCATATCGAGTCCGCCCACCCCTTGAATGGGTTCAAAAATAACCGCACAAACATCACCCTTTTGCAATTCTTGCTCCAGTGCTGCCGTATCGTTAAAAGGTAAAAAACAAACATCCTGTTGCTGATTTAGTGGTGCCGTGATCTTTTCATTGTCGGTAACGGCCACAGCGGCAGAGGTTCGACCATGAAACGCACCGTTAAATGCCAACACCCGTTTTTTTCCGGTGTGAAAAGAGGCCATTTTTAAAGCGTTTTCAATGGCTTCTGCTCCCGAACTGCAAAGGAACAACTGGTATTCGTTCAGACAGGACTGGGTTCCAATCGCAGTGGCCAGTTCTTGCTGTATAGGGTTTTGAATGGCATTGGAATAAAATCCTATTTTCTCCAATTGGTCTTGTACACTTTTTACATAATGCGGATGGCTGTGTCCAATAGAAATCACGGCATGGCCACCATAAAGATCCAAATAGCGCGTGTCTTGATCGTCATACACATAGACACCCTCCGCCCGAACGGGGGTTACGTCATAAATGGGGTATACATTAAAGAGTTTCATGTTTTTGAAATTTCATTGATTTTCTCAAAACTGGCATTCAAACCACGAATCAGGGAACTGCTGAGCCCCTGATGTTCCATTTCGTTGAGTCCGGTAATCGTACAGCCTCTTGGGGTGGTCACACGATCGATTTCTTGTTCGGGATGGGAGCCGGTCTCGATGAGTAAGCTGGCGGCACCCAATGCAGTCTGCATAGACATTTTCATGGCAATATCCGCATCGAAGCCCAGTTGTACGCCCCCTTGGGTAGTGGCGCGGATCAAACGCATCCAAAAGGCGATACCACTGGCACATAAAACGGTAGCGGCCTGCATATGTTCTTCCTCAATGGCGATAGTGGTCCCCAAGGCATTGAAAATAGCTTCGGCAATGGCCACTCGTTTTTGCCCTTTTGGGTTGGTGCAAAGGCAGGTCATGGATTTCCCCACAGCAATGGCTGTATTGGGCATGGAGCGGATGATCGGATAATCGCTTCCGATGATCCCTTCCATCCGACTGATTTTAAAGCCTGTGATGGTTGAAATAAGGACATGTTTGTCAGTAAATAAATCTTTGATATCTGTGAGGATATTTTCAAGTTGACTGGGTTGGACCGCAAAAATGAGGATGTCGGAGTTTTGTACGGCTTGACGATTGTCAGTCGTGAGATGTACATTTTCATAGTCGCTCCATTTTTCGAGCACGCTCAGATTGCGTTTGGTTAAATAGAGGGAGGTGTGGGTTTGGTTCATCACAATGCCTTTGGCAATGCTCAATCCTAAATTTCCGGTTCCGATAATGGCAATTCTCATAATAGTTATTTTTAGAAGTGGGTTGCTTTTAAATGAAGTCCTAGCGTTTCCTCCCAACCCATGACAAGGTTGAGGTTTTGAATGGCTTGTCCCGAAGCTCCTTTGAGGAGGTTGTCCAATACCGATGTAATCATCAAATAGTCCTTGTGTTGGTGCAAATGCAGATGACACTGGTTCGTATTGACAATCTGTTTGAGATGGATCTCTTTTTGGGACAGTTGTGTAAAAGGATGCCCTTGATAAAAATCTTGATAGCATTCCTGCGCATGGTCCAAAGAGCCTTCAAAGCGCGTATAGGCAGTGGCAAAAATCCCGCGGGTAAAATTCCCTCGTTGGGGCAAGAAAAGCAGCTCTTGAGAATCTTGGGAGGAAAACAAGGTTTCTCCAATTTCATCCAAGTGTTGATGCGTAAAGGGTTTGTACCAAGAGGCATTCTGGTTGCGCCAACTGAAATGGGTGGTCGGGCTTAAGCCAACGCCGGCTCCGGTACTCCCAGTGACAGCATTGATATGAACGCTGTCTTGGATCATTTGATTTTGCGCCAAAGGGAGCAGTGCCAGTTGGATGGCCGTGGCGAAACAACCCGGGTTGGCAATGTATTGCGCTTGTTCAATTTGTTCCCGTTGAAATTCTGGCAAGCCGTACACAAAATGTTTCTCTTGATAGGAAGCATCGGCTTGCAGGCGAAATTCATTGCTCAAATCAATCACCACTGTTTCGGCACTCAATGGATGCTTGTCCAAAAAGGCATTGGAATGCCCGTGACCCAAGCAAAGAAAGAGTGCATCAACAGAAGGGTTGACAGTGTCGGTAAAACGAATATCGGTTTGCCCCAGCAGATCCGCATGGGTGTCGGATAACAAGGTGCCAGGGCGGGTGGTGGAGTAAACAAAGTCTAAATCCACGGCGGGATGGTTCAAGACCAAACGGATTAATTCACCGCCGGTAAAGCCTGAGCCGCCTATAATTCCAATTTTTTTCATCTGTTTAAAAAAATGTAAGTAATTGTTATTGAGAGTCTAATCATTTCGATGGGTGTTGAGGTTTGCTGTGTTAAATGCCCATTATGGGCTTTCATTGCTTGTTTTTTTTGATTGCTTCAGATGTTCCCAAAGTAGTGATGGGGTTTTCTAAAGCGTTCTTTATTGGTTTTTGTTTACAGCGTGATACACCTTGGCCGAAGTGGACAATACTTTGATAAAACCCTTGGCTTCTTCGGCGTTCCAAGCGGTATTCATTTCTCCATAGCTTCCAAAGGTACCTTGCATAAGGTCTTGTTTCGAAACAATCCCTTGCATTTCAAAGCGGTAGGGGTGCAGGGCAATAGAGACCGTTCCATTCACGGTCTTTTGACTCGACGCCAAAAAGGCTTCGATATCTCGCATGACAGGATCCAAATAGTGTCCTTCATGCAATTGCAAGCCATAGAACTGACTAAGCTGTTCTTTTTGAAACAATTGCCATTTACTGAGGGTGTGTTTTTCTAACAATTGATGCGCTTTTATAAGCAAAATAGGGGCAGCCGCTTCAAACCCAACGCGTCCTTTGATTCCTACAATCGTATCCCCCACATGGATGTCACGACCGATGGCAAAAGGAGCAGCGATGGCTTGCAATTGTTGAATGATGGCTACGGGTCGGTCTTTTTTTCCATTGAGAGCCACGGCTTCTCCTTTTTCAAAAGTAATCTGGATTGGCTCAGAGTCTTTTCGTTTGAGGGGAGAAGGGTAGGCGTCTTCTGGGAGTGGCTGATCGGAAGTCAAGGTTTCTGCTCCCCCCACACTGGTACCCCAAAGTCCTTGGTTGATAGAATATTTGGCTTTTTCCCACGACATGGCAAAGCCCTCGGCATTCAAATAATTGATTTCTTCTTGTCGCGAAAGTTGTTGATCACGGATGGGGGTTATGATTTCAATCTCAGGAGCCATGATTTGAAAAATCATATCAAAACGCACCTGATCGTTCCCGGCTCCAGTACTTCCGTGAGCAATGGCATCAGCACCAATTTTTTGTGCATAGGCAACGATTTCAAGTCCTTGTACAATTCGCTCTGCGGATACGGAGAGCGGATAGGTGCCGTTGCGAAGCACATTACCGTAGAGGAGATACTGCACAATTCGCTGGTAGTAGGTTTCTAACGCATCAATATTCTCAAAATGGGTAGCACCCAGCGCATAGGCTCGGCTTTCCATGGCTTGGAGTTCTTCTGAGGGGAATCCTCCCGTATTAACACTGACCGCGTGAATTTCATATCCCTCTTGAGAAAGGGAACGAAGGCAATAGGACGTATCGAGGCCGCCGCTGTAGGCGAGAACAAGTTTTTTCATGGGTCTGGTCTAAGGTTTGTTTTTTTTGGTTGTGGAAAACAGCTGTTTCCATTTGGGTTTTTTGGTTTGGGTCTTTTGTTGCGGTGCTTCATAGAGCATTCCGGTACAGAGACACATACTTCTTTCAGTACGAATCAAAACATCGTAGTTTTTACAGCTTTGACAGCCATTCCAAAAGGCTAGGTCATCGGTCAATTCCGAAAAGTGAACGGGTTTATACCCGAGATCGGAGTTGATTTTCATAACAGCTTTGCCTGTGGTGATTCCAAAAATTTTGGCCTTGGGATATAACTTTTGAGAGTACTCCAAGGTTTTTTTCTTGATGCGCTTAGCAAGCCCTTGACCGCGAAAGTCAGGAAAAACAATAAGTCCGGAATGGGCTAAGTATTGGCCCTGCCCCCAGACTTCGAGGTAGCAAAAACCAGCGATTTGTCCGTCTTTGAGCGCAATGATTGCTTCCTTTTTCTCCATTTTCAAAGCAATATACTCAGGCGTTCGTCGGGCGATCCCTGTGCCGCGTATCTTGGCTGAAGCATCTATTTCTTCGCTGATGCTGCGGGCGTGTTTGATATGTTTAGAACGTGCAATGCAAATCTCCATGAGGAGGTTTATTTAGTAATTAAAAAAAAAATTGAGATTGGATGAGGAAAGAATCGGACGCACCTGGATTCCAGAAATGAGCATATTACCCCAAGGGGCGGCGGCGCGGACGGCGTACCGGTGATGTGGTTGGATAATATGTTATATATGTTTGCACAGTACAAACTAACAGCTTTGTTTACTTTTTTCAAAACGCTTTTTAAATTTTTATGATTCTTGCAAGGACGTTCCAAAAGCATTGATAATTCCGTAATTTTGACTCGTGAAAAAGGAATTTGAATCGCATATCCGTAAAAATTTTCCCACACTCTATGATCAGAAAGTGTTGATAGCCAACAGTTCGGGTGTGGACAGTATGGTGCTATCCACCCTTTTACATCAGCTTAAAATCCCTTTTTCCATAGCTTATTGCCATTTTGAACTGCGAGAAGCAGCCGATGCAGAAGTTGATTTTTTAACCCATTGGGCACAGGAACACGAACGGGCTTTCTTCCACAAACGCTTTGCAACAAAAGCATACGCGGAGGCGCATCGTTGCTCCATTCAAATGGCAGCTCGGACATTGCGTTATGAATGGTTTGCTGAATTGGCAACAGCAGAAGGTTTTGATGTGATTCTCACGGCGCACCATCTTAACGATCAGTTGGAAACTTTTTTGATGCATACGTTTCGGGGGACGGGCCCCCAAGGACTGCTTGGAATTCCCGAAGTCAATGGGCGCATCTTACGTCCACTTTTACCCTTTACAAAGGTTGAAATTTTGACCTATGCTAAAGATGAAAACATCCGTTGGCAAGAGGATGCTTCCAATGCTAGCGACACCTATCAACGCAATCGCGTTCGACATCATCTACTCCCCACCATTGAAAAGATATACCCCCAATGGGCAACTGATTTTCAAACGACCTTGGATTGGACCCAACAACAGCAAGCTTTTGTCACCAACCAAATTACGGATTGGAAAGCAACCCATTGGCAGGAAAATCAACAGCAGGCACGAATCAGCCTTTCTGCACTTGACGATTCTTCACAGCAGGCTTTTTTGTATCACAGTCTTTTTTCCCCCTATGGTTTTGATGCCAAAGAGGTGCAAAAACTTTTGGTGGCTTCTTCCGGAAAAGCACTTTTTTCTCAAAGCTATCGATTGCAACGGGAACGAGATTATTTGCAGCTAGAGCCGTTGTCAACTGAGATTTCCAAAGTCTATTCATTAAGCGATTGGGCAGATCTAAAAAACCTGCCCATCACGCTTTATTATTCGCAAGAAAAGCCAAACCCAATACAAGCCAAACATGCTTATTTGGATCCGACTAAAATTCTGTTTCCCTTGCAATTTCGCCAACGCCAAGAGGGGGATTTTTTGTATCCGACAGGTATGAAAGGCAAGAAGTTATTGAGTAAATTTTACAAGGATGCGAAATACAGCCAGCAGCAGAAAGAACAGCAGTGGTTGCTGTGTAAAGAGGACGAGGTTATATGGGTGGTGGGAGTTCGATGTAACCAGAAATTTGTGGCTTCTGAAAAAACCCTTGAAGGTGTTTTACTTACCTTAGCGGAATGAAACGCGTATGATAAAAATGGATATACAGCAGAATGACAGCGAGCGAGGTTCCATCTGTCACCGATAAAAAATGAAACGCATACAGATGAAAAAGATACTTACCTCGATTCTTCTTTTAGGGATGAGTGCTGGATGGTCGCAAGACCCTGTGAAATGGCGTCATGAACTGCAGCAGATTGACAGTACTACCTTTGAAATTCAGCATCGCGCCAGCATTGAAAAAAAGTGGCATTTATACTCCCAGTTTTCAAATCCGGAAGGCGCCATTCCCACGGAATTCATCTACACCGGAGTTGACAGTACGCTTGTTCTTTTAGAAGGGGTCAAAGAATCCAAAAGCATCACGGCTTTTGACACTGTTTTTGAAATGGATTTAACCTATTTTGAAACGGAAGCGACTTTTCGCCAACGATTCCGATTTGCAGCCCCTAATGTGGATCGTGTCGAAGGGGAGATCAACTATCAGGCTTGTGACGACAAACTCTGTATTTTCCGTACTGAGACGTTTCAACTGAACCGTTCCGGGGAATTGCTGATCGAGACAAAAAACCCGAGCGAAGCCAGTCAAGCGAAAGCAGCACAACTTAAGCTGAACTTGCAGAACAAAGATTTGCTAACCTCTTCGGTGTCGGAGGAACAAAACAGTCATTGGCGTATATTTTTCTTAGGAATGCTAGGGGGGCTTTTGGCATTGCTGACACCCTGCGTATTTCCTATGATACCATTGACGGTTTCATTCTTTCTCAAACAACAACAAAATCCAAAAAAAGGATCCCAGCAAGCTCTTTTGTATGGCTTTTTTATCGTGTTGATTTATGCCGTTTTAAGCCTTCCTTTTCACTTGTTGGATAATCTCAATCCTGAATTTTTAAATACACTGGCAACCAATAGCACCCTTAACCTGATCTTTTTTGGTGTTTTTGTGGCCTTTGCGTTTTCTTTCTTTGGTTATTTTGAATTGACCCTTCCCAGCAGTTGGGGCAATCGTACTGATGGAGCCTCACAATGGTCGGGAATCGTTGGTGTTTTCTTTATGGCCTTGACATTGGCAATAGTTTCTTTTTCCTGTACAGGCCCTATTTTGGGATCACTATTGGCGGGCTCATTAAGCAGTTTTGGTGGGGCGATACAGTTAACTTATGGTATGATGGGCTTTGGCTTGGCTTTGGCTTTTCCCTTTGCTTTTTTTGCGTTGTTCCCACGTTGGTTGCAGGCCTTGCCTCAATCGGGTGGATGGATGACCACAGTTAAAGTGGTTCTTGGCTTTTTGGAATTGGCATTGGCACTAAAATTTCTATCCAATGCGGACTTGGTAGGCCATTGGGGCTTGCTAAAACGTGAGGTGTTTATCGGAGTTTGGGCCTTACTTGCTTTGGGCATGACCCTGTATCTTTTTGGGGTATTTCGCTTTCCGCACGAATCCAGATCACCGCTTGGTTTGGGACGGAAAATGGCAGCAACGGGTGCATTACTAATATCTGTTTATTTGGTTTTTGGTTTGGTGTCAAATGAAAATCGTTTAACACTTTTGAGTGGCTTTCCACCTCCAGAATTCTATTCCCTATGGTCGCAAGACTCAGACTGCCCTTTGGGGTTAGAATGCTATAAAGATTTTGAAACAGGGCGCGCTGCCGCATTGCAAGCCAACAAACCGCTATTGCTTGACTTTACCGGATGGGCCTGCGTCAACTGCCGAAAGATGGAAGAAAATGTTTGGTCGGATGCGGAGGTATTTCCCTTGTTGAATGAAAATTATATTTTGGTTTCCCTTTATGTGGATGATCGCACGGCATTACCCGATGGGGAGGCCTTTGAAATGACCCATTCCAATGGAAGTGTCCGTTCGGTAGATACCGTTGGGGAAAAATGGGCGGCTTTTCAGGCATTGAATTTTGAATCGGCCTCACAACCCTTTTATGTCCAAATGACTGCACAGGGAGCACTTTTGAATGCCCCGATTCAATACACCGATACCCAGACGTTTAAACAATGGCTTCAACAAGGATGGAACGCTTTTCAAAAATAGTTGTAGGGCTGTTGGTCCCTCTTTTTTTGCAGGGGCAAACAAGGTCTGCAACCACGATTGCCCTAGACAGCATTACGCTTGAAGCTTTTCGGATTCAAAAACAAGCCAATCGTCTGCCTTTTGCGGTGTCTGTTCGCGATTTTTCTACAACCCAAGACCAGCGTCAGCAATTGAGCTTGGCCGATTACCTTCAAGAATTTCCCGGAGTTTTTAGTTTGAATGCACAGAATTTTGCCCAAGACTTACGGGTGGCTATCCGGGGTTTTGGTGCGCGTTCGGCTTTTGGGATTCGCGGGATTAAATTGGTCGTAGATGGCATACCAGAAACCACTCCCGATGGGCAAGGACAGGTAGACAACCTCAACCTCGGTCTGATCGATACCATCGAACTGATTCGAGGAGGAGCCGCTAGTTTGTATGGCAATGCCTCCGGTGGGGTGATTTCCATTCGTACCCTGGATCAATTGGAAAGCAATACCCTGCGTCCTTCGATGCACTTTGGCAGTTTTGGTTTTCAGAACTTTCAGTTGCAAGGGTCTTATCAGCGAAGCAATACCCTAGTGATGGGATATATGGGACACAGCCAACAAAGTGGCTATCGCAAAAACAGTGCCTATGAAAACTTGGGTTTTAACATTAAAGTAAAACACCAGCTTCAATCGAACAGCCAACTTACTTTTTTGATGAATTACGCCAATAGTCCCGAGGCACAAGACCCGGGGGGACTAACAGCAGAAGCGGTGATGACCGATCGACGTCAGGCTCGTCAACGAAATGTGGACTTTCTTGCCGGGGAAAGTGTTGGACAGTTTAAATTGGGAACGGCTT
>QXYU01000024.1:26227-52203 GCA_009886755.1 Flavobacteriaceae bacterium | reverse complement strand
GGCTTGGAAAGCCACTAAAAACCAATGGGAGTATCAAGCCTATGCTTTTTACACCACCCGAGATTTCTTAGGACGACTGCCTTTTGCCAATGGAGGAATTGTTGATTTGGGACGCCGTTATGGCGGTTTTGGTGGGAGTGTGCAATACGCATCAGCAGGCAAGGTCTATCAAAATCGACTTCGCTTGGGAGTAGATGGCGCCCAACAGACCGACCAGCGACGTCGTTTTGTCAATAACAATGGAGCCGTGGCTGCTGCGACCTTGAATCAAGAAGAACAGTTTTCCAGTTTTGGCTTTTCCCTACTTAATGATTGGCAATGGAAAGGATGGACGCTTTTAGGTGGCCTTCGTTATGACCGCAATCGATTGGCAGTGGAAGATCATTTCCTTTCCGATGGTATGGATTCGGGTGCACGAGTCCTCCCTTCTTGGAATTACAGTTTGGGACTGAATTATCAATGGGCTATGCATCATCGAGTTTTTGTGAATACGGCTAGCAGTTATGAAACGCCCGTTTTAAGTGAACTTTCGACCAATCCCAGTGGAAAAGGAGGCTTTAACAACTCACTTCAACCCCAAGAAGCCCAAACGGTGGAGCTGGGCTATGCTTGGGCACAGCGTCAACAACGCTTTTCCCTAACCGCTTTTTTTGTAGACAGCCGCAATGAATTGGTACCCTTTGAACAGGACGCTTTTCCGGGGCGCACTTTTTATCGAAATGCAGGGCGTTCGTCTCGTCAAGGACTGGAAAGCAGCTATCTCTTGCAGTGGCGCAGCCGCTGGCAGTTGCAATTAAACTATACCTATTCCGACTTTCGCTATCAAGATTACCAAACCCCCAAAGCCGATTATTCAGACATGCGTTTGCCTGGTTTGCCGCAACATTTGGCGCAGGGACAGCTCCGCTATCAAGCACCAAAGGGCTTGAGCCTTCGCTTTTCTGCCTATCACCGAGGGCAATTGTATGCCAATGATGCGAATACGGCCACGGAAGCTGCGGTCACACTTTTTCATTTGGATGCCGCCCTTCCCCTTGGTTTTTTCCCACAAGGGCAATTGTTTTTTGGAATTCAAAACCTTAGGGATGTCCGCTATTCTGACAATATCCGTTTGAATGCTTTCGGGAACCGTTTTTACGAACCCGCTCCGGGTCGTTCCGTGTTTGGTGGGGTGCGGTTCCAGCTTTAAAAAATTGACTACTTTGAAGTGCATCAATCGTATGATATGAAATTTATCCGCATAGGCCCTGGCATTCTTATCACAGCTGCCTTTATTGGGCCAGGAACTTTGACAGCCTGTAGTTTGGCTGGAGCCCATTTTGGATTGTCCTTATTGTGGGCTTTGCTGTTTTCTCTTTTGCTAACGGGATTCTTACAACTGTTGGTCGCGCGCTTGAGCTGGGAAACAGGGCAAGGCTTGGTGGAACTTGTTCATACCCATACGCCCAAGGCGGGGCTTCGTGTGTTGCTGTTGGGCTGGATTGTTGTAGCGATATTTTTGGGTAACGCAGCTTACGAAGCGGGGAATGTGTCGGGCGCTTTGTTGGGGCTGGATGTTTTTTTTCCCATCGAAACCGTGGGTTCTTCCTCCTACAAGCTTTTTTCCATGGCGGGCTTGGGTTTGGTTTTGGGCGGTCTTTTGTGGAAGGGCAATCCCCGTTGGATCAAAAACCTTTTGATGGCCGTAGTGATGATGATGAGCCTTTCGTTTTTAATTACCGCATTTTTGGTAGGTCCTTCTTTAGCAGGTCTTTTTTCGGGTTTATTGATCCCTACGTGGCCGCCTGATTCACTTTTGACGGTTATGGCATTGGTGGGTACCACCTTGGTGCCTTACAATTTATTTTTACATGCCGCTTTGGTTAAAAAGAAAACGGTCTATGCTTCAACTAAGGATCTAACCCAAGACACGCTGATGGCAATAGTGTTGGGGGGTGTGATTTCGGTTTGCATTGTTATTGCCGCTGCTGCCGTAGAAGCACACGATCTTAGGACTGCTGCGGACTTGGGTCAAGCCTTAGCCCCATTATACGGGGAAGCCGCTCCTTATTTGATTGGTTTTGGGCTTTTTGCTGCGGGCTTAAGCTCGGCACTGACAGCTCCTTTGGCTGCCGCCTTTGTGGTACAAGAAACCTTAGGTTGGCCGCCCGAATCTCGTAAAACCAAGGGCGTAGCATTGGCAGTATTGTTTTTTGGACTGGCTTCGCTAAGTCTTGAACTCACCCCAACCCGTTTGATCCAATTGGCACAGATCGCCAATGCCTTGTTACTGCCTTTTATGGCTTTGTTTTTAGGCTACTTGGTTCGGAAAACTCATGGCCACTTATGGCAGCAATGGTGTCTAGGAATATTGTTTATCGCGTTTGTGGGGCTGGGTGTAAAAACGCTGGGGGGCTTGTTTTAATTTTCTGTTTCCTTTGCGTTCTATGTAGATACTGTATCCCACCACTCCCAGCGCAGGGAGGCTCCATTTCTATTGAGGAGGGATGCCACTGCTAACCCAACGAGCGGTTTGCATACCCAGAACCAAGGCTCTTGCCCCTTGAAGCCAGCGAGCAGTTCGTAGCTTGCGCCAAGGCGTGACTACTTATCTGGGTTTCCTGGTGCTGCCATAGCTGAGCGGGACGAAGCGGTTGATCTGCTTCGTAATAATGGGTGTAAAACCAGTGTTTTTCACTTTGTAAGTGGCTTTGAGCGTTAAGACCACTCAAGGCAAATAACAGGATTAGCCAGTATTTCATAGACGTAGGATTTGGGTTGTTACAAGATAAAAAAAACAGGAAAGCCTCCCAATGGGTTAGAGGAGGTGGTTTTCTTCTCCACTCCGTATTTTTTTCTTTAAAAATCTACTACCTTGATACTTCTATGGATCGGAATATAGACTTAGGGGAAGGCGGTACTTGGGATCGGGAATTGTTGGACTATGCAACCTCTTGTAACATTGCCTGTGGAGGTCATACCGGTAGCAAAGCAACGCTGCGACAGCTACTACAATGGGCACAAGAATTGGGAGTAAAAACAGGCGCCCATCCATCCTATCCCGATCGGATACATTTTGGGCGAGAACCAATGTTACTTCCTCCCAGCGAACTAAAAACAGCACTACGGGATCAACTCCAATTGTTTCAATCTTGCGTGACCCCGTTGGGTGGCGTTTGGCACCATATCAAACCCCATGGGGCATTGTATAATGACCTGGCACACAACCCAGTCTTGGGTGCGCAGTTTATCGCCGTTTTGAAGCAAATACAGTTTGAGGGGATTGTCTATGCCTTGGCGGGCAGTCCGTGGGTGGCACAGTTGCGTGTCGCGGGCTACACCGTGTGGGAAGAAGGATTTGTGGATCGCCGCTATACGGATACGGGGCAGTTGTGTGCGCGATCTGAAAAAGGGGCCGTGCTCCACGATTCACAAGCGATCTGTCAACAATATCAGGACTTAGTCGCAGGTTTTGTTCGTACTGTCAGTGGAAAAAAATGGCCTTTGAACTGTCAAACCCTTTGTTTGCATGGTGACACTCCAGATGCTGTGGAACATGCCAAAACCCTTACACAATTCACCAAGGTATGACCTACACGCTTCATTTTCCACAAACCGATCAATGTTTTGTCAGTCTCAGTCCGATGGTGACCTCGCAAGTGGAAATCCTACAACAGCAGCATTGGATTGGTCTTTTGGGAAAAAAATTAAAAGCCGTTTTGAGAGAAATTGTTGCCGAACCGCGTGGTTTCCTGTTGTTTTTTAAAACTGCTTATGACCCACAGAAAATAAAAACGGCAATTCAAAATACTTGGGAGCAAACCCAAGCAAAAAAACACTTTATTTACAAACAATGGGAGATCCCAATTGACTGTCACCATAGCGATTGTAATGATTTATTGGATTTTTTTAAAGGAGATACGGATCAAGTAAAAGCCTATTGGGAAGCGTTTTTGGCACAGTCCCTCTATGTTCAGTTTTATGGTTTTCTTCCGGGTTTTGTCTATCTGAATGGAGTGCCAAAAGCCCTGCAATTGCCCCGAAGAAAAGAACCACGTTTAACCGTCCCGGCCGGATCGGTGGCGGTGGGAGATCGTTATGTTGGCATTTACCCCCAAGTGAGTCCGGGCGGCTGGCAGCTTTTGGGGCAAAGTCCCATAGCTCTATTTGATCGCAATCGAAGCCTAGCCTTCTTCTTAGAACCCGGTGACTGTATTCAGTGGGTTGCTATTGACTCAAATACTTTTGAATCCCTAAAAAACACAACGAATTTAATTCCAAACCATGCCGATAAAGAAGTCGTTTTGTCAAGTTCTTGAACCGGGTTTTTATACCAGCATCCAAGACGAAGGTCGCATTGGATGGCGCGCTAAGGGAGTACCCTTATCGGGTCCAATGGATGCTGAGAGTTTTGCACGAGCCAATCGAGTGGTGGGCAATGACACACCGATGGCCGCTTTGGAAATTACGCTTTCGGGCCCCACATTGTTGTTTAACGATCCCGTTTGGGTGGCCGTTAGCGGAGCAGAGGTAGCACTGACACACAACCAAAAAGCGCAAGCCCTTGATCGTCCTTTTTTATGTGATTTGGGTGACGTGCTTCGAGTGGGGAAAATGACGCAAGGGGCACGGGTTTATATGGCTTTTTTAGGCGGCTTACAGACCCCTCAGTATTTGGGGAGTGCGTCACAGTTTTACCCCATTAGTCCAGCAGCTCGGGTGCAAAAAGGGGAGAAGTTGCCCTTTGTTTCGAGTTTGTTGTTTCCCAAAATAGCAGCATCTACAGGAGAAACCAATAGCCAATCCTTGGGGGGGCGCGACCGTCTCAAAGTACGCCCTGGCATTGATTGGGAGGACTGTCCCAAACATATTCAAAAGGAATTGAAAAATGGCAGTTTTGCGGTGGGGAGTAACAATCGGATGGGATATCGCTTAGAAGGGGCAATCAGCCCTCTGGACTTTGAACCCTTAAGTGGAATTATTCCTCCCGGAACGATTCAATTGTCTTTCGCCGGAAGTTTGCTGGTGGCCATGGCCGATGGTCAAGTAACGGGAGGTTATTTGCGCGTCTTGTCTTTGGATTCCCAAGAGATGAATTTTTTAGCACAGCAAACCACGGGTAAAAAACTCCGATTGGATTTTGAGGATTAGGAATTACTTTTCAAAATAAACATCTTCGAGTGGCAGTCGAAATTGATCGCCATAGATGCCGTTTTCAGCACGAATGCCACATCCAATAACCATATTGATTTCAGCCGTATCCGGGAGGCCTAGTATTTCTTTGATGCGCAGGGAGTCATAACCTTCCATCGGGCAGGTGTCGTAACCTACTTCGGCCATGCTGATCATAAAATTCTGTGCCGCCAAAGCAGTACTCCGTTGCCCGATGATTCGTAGATCACAGGCACTCACCTCACGATAAACGGCTTTGGTTTTTCCCTGTTGCCGAATGTTGCGTTGGAGTCTGAATTTTTCCCACCAAGATTTTTTCTGATAGATCTCGGGCATTTCATCGTCCAGATAAGCGATGGCTTTGGCTTCTTTTTCAGGGTTGCGCTCTTTGGCTTTTTCAAACCCGGCGATGAGGTCTTCTTTGAGCGCTTGGATCCGTTGTTTCCAAAGATCCATCCGTACCACAGGAATAATCAATTGTTGAGCTGTCCGGGCAGCGGGTTGATTGAAGCAGGCCGCCTTGATGTTTTTATTGGCTTCTTCACTGGTGATATGGTAGAATTCCCATAGCTGCATATTGCTGCTGTTGGGGGCTAGTGTGGCATTTGCAATACAGGCTTTGACCAAAGCGCTGTCAATCGGTACATCGCTTTGCACTCGAACAGATCGACGGTAGCGAATGGCTTCTGTAGCACTTAACTTTTTCATCCTCATATTTTTGTCAAATATCGCCAACTCTGTGAAATAGTTTCTAGATTTGTGCCTTAAATGCGATGGTAGGCGATTTTGTTCACTTTTTCACAGCGATTGAATGTGTGAAAATTTAAACTACAAACGATTGTTTTACAGTGCTTTAAACTCATTCTTTCGCTGTTGAATATAATACAGAAAAGAGAAGGGTTTGGCCCATTCTTGGCACCGCTTTTAATTTCGTAAATAACTATGAGTAAACTCAGCAAATACAGCCACCGGGTAACGCAAGACCCGACCCAACCGGCCGCACAAGCAATGTTGCATGCCATTGGTCTGACCGACGATGATTTTCAAAAGCCTTTGATTGGAATTGCCAGTACAGGTTATGAGGGCAACCCTTGTAATATGCACCTGAACGATTTGTCCACTCAAATCAAAAAGGGCATTCCAGAAAAGGAGATGGTTGGTCTGATTTTTAATACGATAGGGGTTAGCGATGGAATTTCCATGGGAACCCCCGGGATGCGTTTTTCCTTACCTTCTCGTGATGTCATTGCCGATTCTGTGGAAACCGTAGTACAGGCCATGTCTTACGATGGAGTAGTGACGGTAGTAGGCTGTGATAAAAATATGCCAGGTGCTTTGATGGCCATGCTGCGATTGAATCGCCCCTCCATTTTGGTTTACGGAGGTACGATAGACTCCGGCTGCCACAACGGGAAAGAACTGGATGTGGTTTCTGCCTTTGAAGCTTGGGGAGAGAAAGTCGCTGGTACTATTGATGAAAAAGAATACAAAAGCGTTATCAAAAGCGCTTGTCCGGGTGCTGGTGCCTGTGGAGGTATGTATACTGCCAATACTATGGCCTCTGCCATTGAAGCCCTAGGGATGGCTTTACCGTATAACGCTTCCAATCCGGCGATCAGCCGAGAGAAAA
The DNA here is from genome assembly GCA_009886755.1 of Flavobacteriaceae bacterium. GTDB lineage: Bacteria > Bacteroidota > Bacteroidia > Flavobacteriales > Flavobacteriaceae > UBA11891. The sequence goes on along the minus strand of QXYU01000024.1, from coordinate 45,422 downwards.
ACGAAGAATGCCATCAGGTAGGAAAGCATTTGCTTTCGTTGCTGGAAAAAGATTTAAAACCCCGAGATATTGTCACCCGTAAATCCTTGGAGAATGCCCTGCGTCTGATTACTGTTTTAGGGGGATCTACCAATGCAGTCCTTCACTTTTTGGCTATTGCCAAAGCCGCTGAGATTGATTTGACCATTGACGATTTTCAAAAAATTAGCGATACGACTCCTTTCCTAGCGGACTTAAAACCCAGTGGAAAATTCTTAATGAAGGACTTGCATCTAGTAGGAGGAATCCCTGCGGTACTGAAGTTTATGTTGGAAAACAATATGCTTCACGGAGATTGCTTAACCGTTACTGGAAAAACACTGGCTGAAAATCTAGCGGATGTTCCCGGACTGTCAGAAGGTCAAACGATCATTCGCCCCCTAGCTGAACCCATCAAACCCACAGGGCATATTCGTATCCTAAAAGGGAATTTAGCCCCTGGCGGTTCGGTAGCTAAGATCACAGGAAAAGAAGGGCTGCTTTTCAAAGGGCCAGCCCGTGTGTATGATGGTGAATTTGCGGCCAACGAAGGAATCAAAAACGGCGAAGTTCAATCGGGAGAAGTAGTGGTGATTCGCTATGAAGGCCCCAAAGGAGGACCTGGAATGCCTGAAATGCTCAAGCCCACTGCGGCGATTATGGGCGCTGGCTTAGGAAAGTCTGTAGCGTTGATTACCGACGGACGCTTTTCCGGAGGAACCCACGGTTTTGTGGTAGGACATATTGTTCCCGAAGCTCAAGAGGGAGGGCCTTTAGGTTTGATCGAAACAGGAGACTTGATCACCATCGATGCAGAAGCCAATACCCTGAGTGTGGATTTACCCGCAGCCACTTTGGACGAACGCAAACAACAATGGCAACAACCCCCTTATAAATTCAGTAAGGGCGTTTTATATAAATACATCAAAAACGTAGCCACCGCCTCCGAGGGCTGTGTTACGGATCAATAAATTATGGCCACAACAAAGGAAAAAGCAATGCAAATTACGGGCGCAGAAGCCGTTATCCGCTGTCTTTTGGCAGAAGGAGTTGACCTGATTTACGGTTACCCAGGCGGCGCCATCATGCCCATTTACGACGAGTTGTATAAATTTCAAGATCAGCTCGATCATGTCCTGACACGCCACGAACAAGGAGCCACACACATGGCGCAAGGCTATGCACGTACCTCTGGCCGCGTTGGCGTTGCGATGGCCACTTCGGGGCCTGGAGCCACCAACTTGGTGACCGGTATTGCCGATGCGCAAATTGATTCCACCCCCATGGTTTGCATAACAGGCCAAGTCGCTTCCCACCTTTTGGGGTCCGATGCTTTTCAAGAAACCGATATCATTGGAATTTCCACTCCAGTGACCAAATGGAATTACCAAATCACCAAAGCCAGTGAAATCCCGGAGATCATGGCCAAGGCTTTTTACATTGCACGATCAGGACGACCTGGCCCGGTATTGATTGATATTACCAAAGACGCACAGTTCGAAAATCTTGATTTTGCCTACAAAAAATGCGAAGGGGTTCGTTCTTACAAGCCTGTTCCCAGCTTACAAATTTCACAGGTAGAAGCAGCCGTAGCGGCCATCAACCAAGCCAAGCAGCCAATGATTGTGTGGGGACAGGGCGTTATTTTGGGAGCGGCAGAGGAAGCATTTAAACATTTTGTAGAACACAGCGGTATTCCTGCCGTATGGACAATTTTAGGTTTGTCTGCACTACCAACCAAACACCCGTTGAATATGGGAATGGTAGGAATGCATGGAAACTATGGCCCCAATTTGTTGACCAACGAATGCGATGTACTCATCGCTATTGGGATGCGTTTTGACGATCGTGTAACGGGTAATTTAGCTACCTATGCCAAACAGGCAAAGGTTGTGCATTTAGAAATTGATCCTGCAGAGATAAGTAAAAATGTCCATGCCGATTACCCGATACTAGCTGATTGTAAAGAGAGTTTACTAGCATTGACCGAAAGGGTACAACCCAAGGAGTTGACCGAATGGAAAGCGCGCTTTACTGAGTACATGGAAACGGAATACGAAACCGTTATCAAAGGAGATACCCAGCCGACCAAAGACGGTTTAACAATGGGCGAAGCCATTGTAGCCATCAACAAGCACACCAAGGGAGACGCTGTGATTGTGACCGACGTGGGGCAGCATCAGATGATCGCCTGTCGTTATGCCGAATTCATCCGTTCCAAAAGCAACGTTACTTCGGGTGGATTAGGAACCATGGGATTTGCCTTGCCAGCAGCCATTGGTGCGAAGATGGGTGCCGAAGAGCGACATGTAGTGGCGGTGATTGGAGATGGAGGCTACCAAATGACCATTCAAGAATTGGGAACGATTTTCCAAACGGGTGTGGCAGTTAAGATTGTGGTACTGAACAATGATTATTTGGGTATGGTTCGTCAATGGCAGCAATTGTTTTTCGACAAACGCTACGCCTCCACGGAGATGACCAATCCTGATTTTGTCACCATCGCCAAAGGCTACCATATCGAAGCGCAGCGCGTAACGGAACGCGGTCAATTGGATGCAGCGGTCAAAGCAATGATCACTTCCGATAAACCCTATTTCCTTGAGGTCTGTGTAGAAAAAGAAGACAATGTATTTCCGATGATTCCCACAGGAGCATCGGTTTCTGATATCCGATTGAAATAATGACAGAGAATAACCGCTATACCATTTCGATTTATTCCGAAAATAATATTGGCTTGCTCAATCGAGTGTCTGCCATTTTCCTAAAGAGACATATCAATATTGATAGCTTTTCCACCTCCCAATCAGAGATTCAAGACGTTTTTCGTTTTGTCATTGTGGTTGAAGTAACCGAGGACAAAGTGAAAAAATTGGTGCAACAAATCGAAAAGCAAATCGATGTAATCAAGGCGTATTATCACACAGATGAAGAAACGATTTATCAAGAATCGGCCTTATACAAGGTAAAATCGAGCTATCTTTTTGAGGAACGCCAAATTCAAAATATCATCAAAGACAGTCATGCCAATATAGTGACCGTGTCTCCGGAGTTTTTTGTGATCGAAAAAACAGGTTTTCGAAGTGAAACCGAAAAGTTGCGAAAAGAACTTGCACCTTTTGGGTTGCTTCAATTCGTTCGTTCGGGGCGAATCTCCGTAACGAAATCCAAAATGGGAATTTCCGAACTCTTAGAAACTTTTAAAAAAAACAACTAACAATAATACGACCAACACATGGCTAATTACTTTAACCAACTAACTTTAAGTGAAAAACTGAACCAACTCGCACAATGCCGTTTTATGGAAACGGAAGAATTTAGCGATGGCGCGGCAGCCCTCAAAGGGAAGAAAATTGTAATCGTAGGTTGTGGCGCTCAGGGGCTCAACCAAGGATTGAATATGCGCGACTCTGGTTTGGATATTTCATATACCCTTCGTCAAGGTGCCATTGACAACAAAAGAGCATCTTACCAAAATGCAGTTGATAACAATTTCGCCGTTGGGAACTACGAAGAGATGATCCCTACTGCCGATGTGGTGATCAACCTTACGCCAGACAAAAATCACACGCCAGTGGTAGCAGCTGTTATGCCTTTGATGAAAAAAGGAGCAACGCTTTCGTATTCGCACGGTTTTAATATCGTAGAAGAAGGAACGCGAGTTCGTGAGGACTTAACGGTAATCATGGTGGCACCCAAATGCCCTGGTTCGGAAGTGCGTGAAGAATACAAGCGTGGTTTTGGTGTACCGACATTGATTGCGGTTCACCCCGAAAACGACCCACAAGGGCACGGACTGGAGCAAGCCAAAGCCTATGCTGTTGCTACAGGAGGACACCGTGCCGGAGTATTAGAATCTTCTTTTGTCGCAGAAGTAAAATCAGATTTGATGGGGGAGCAAACCATTCTTTGTGGGGTGCTTCAAACAGGGTCTATTCTGTGTTTTGACAAAATGGTTGAAAAAGGAATCGATGCGGGCTATGCCTCTAAATTGATTCAATACGGTTGGGAAACCATTACGGAGGCACTCAAGCATGGTGGGATTACCAATATGATGGATCGTCTTCCCAATCCAGCCAAAGTAAAAGCCTTTGAATTGTCCGAGCAGTTGAAGAGCATTTTGGCTCCCCTGTTCCACAAACATATGGATGATATTATGTCAGGACATTTTTCTAAAACGATGATGGAAGATTGGGCCAATGATGATGTGAATCTTTTGACATGGAGAGCCGCAACAGGTGAAACAGCTTTTGAAAAAACAGCCAATACCGATCAAGAAATTTCTGAACAGGAATTTTTCGATCATGGTGTATTGATGGTGGCTTTTGTTCGTGCTGGAGTAGAATTGGCTTTTGATACCATGGTCGCATCTGGAATCAAAGAAGAATCGGCCTACTATGAGTCGCTGCACGAAACACCGTTGATTGCCAATACAATCGCTCGTAAGAAATTGTTTGAGATGAATCGCGTGATTTCAGACACAGCAGAATACGGCTGTTATTTATTTGACCATGCCGCCAAGCAGATGTTGGTTGACTTTATGAAAAGTATTGACATCGACGTTATTGGAACAGCCTATGCAGCAGATCAAGGCAATGGTGTGGACAACCAAAAGTTGATTCAAATCAATGACATTATCCGCTACCATCCGGTAGAATTGATCGGCTACGAATTGCGAGCTTCCATGACAGCCATGAAAAAAATCGTGTAAATGCGTTTGCCAAGTGTTGATGGTGCGCTAGAAGCAAGAACCCGATTGTCATCTGTGGTTCTGGAAACGCCTTTTCAATTACTGGAACGCTGGTCACAACGCCTTAAGGCAGCTATCTATATCAAAAGGGAGGACTTGCAACAGGTCCGTTCCTTTAAGATCCGAGGGGCTTACAACAAAATTGTTAAACTTACCGACGCAGAGCGCAAGCAAGGAATTGTTTGTGCTAGTGCCGGAAACCATGCGCAGGGCTTTGCTTTTTCCTGTCGTGATCTTAAGATCAAAGGAACGGTCTTTATGCCCTTGCCAACTCCACAGCAGAAAATCGAACAGGTTCGAATGTTTGGAGGGGATTTTGTAGAAGTGCGTTTGGTGGGGGACACCTATGACGATTCGCAGAAAGCTGCTCGGAAATTCCAAAAAGAAAGGCAATCTCATTTTATTCATCCTTTCGATGATCTGGATGTGATCGAGGGGCAAGCCACGCTCGCGTTGGAGATTTTAGACCAAGCCCAACAAGCTTTGGACTATCTCTTTGTTCCCGTTGGAGGGGGGGGATTGGTTTCAGGAGTGCTGACAATCTTTAAAGAACGCTCTCCAAATACTAAAATCATCGGAGTAGAACCGACCGGAGCTCCCTCTATGTCCAAGTCTCTTGAAAACAATAAAATTACTCCTTTAAAAAGGATTGACAAGTTTGTCGATGGGGCAGCAGTTAAAAAAGTAGGGCAGTTGAGTTTTGAAGTTTGCCGAACACACTTAGACGACTGTGTGGTTGTGGAAGAAGGCCGTGTATGTCAAGAGATTTTGGATCTGTATAATAAGGAAGGAATTGTTGCTGAACCTGCAGGTGCCCTTGCTTTGTCGGCATTGGATCAATATGCTAAAGCGGTTGAAGGCAAACAGGTAGGAGTACTGATTTGCGGCGGTAATAACGATATAATCCGAACGCCTGAGATCAAAGAACGCGCTTTGTTATTTGCGCAGCTAAAGCATTATTTTATTATTCGTTTTCCCCAACGAGCTGGGGCACTCAAAGAATTTGTGAACACCATTTTGGGACCTCAAGATGATATTACATTTTTCGAATATTCCAAAAAAACCAACCGAGTCAACGCACCGGCGGTGGTCGGCATCCGATTGAAGTCTGCTAGCGATTTTGAACCTTTGGTGGCTCGAATGAAAGAAGCAGACTTTTATGGGGAATACCTAAATGATAAACCCGACTTGTATCAGTTTTTGGTTTAGCATCTAAAAGACCAAGGGAATCACAAAACGATACAGTACAATCAAAAGAAAAATTGCGAGCAGATTGATAAGAATTCCAGCGCGGGCCATTTGGGAAACTTTGACGTAACCACTCGCAAATACAATAGCATTGGGAGGGGTTGCCATCGGCAACATAAAAGCACAACTGCTGGCCATGGTTACAGGAATCAATAAATACAAAATGGGAATCTCAAGCCCTAGTGCAATCCCTGCCATCACCGGAGCCAAAACAGCTACCAAAGCTACGTTGCTCATCAGTTCCGTCATAAATAACATGAGGGTAATGAGTAGGGAAATGGTCAACACAACGTTGAAATCAGCATTGGAAATGACTTGGGTAATGGAGGCAACAATCCCGGTTTGAGCCATTCCTTTGGCTAAGGCCAAGCCCCCACCAAAGAGAATCAAAATACCCCATGCAAGTCGTTGGGTGTCTTTCCATTCCAGAACAAATTGTTGGCGGCGAAAATCACTTGGAATGGCAAAAAGTGCAATGGCTCCCCCCACACTTATAATGGTGTCCGTTAGTTCCAAGGTAGGTATTAGTGAATTGATAAGGGTTCGAAATACCCAGAAAAAAACCATCAAGGAGAATACTACGAGTACCTGTTTTTCATTGGACTTTAAGGGGCCAAGTGAGGCCAGCTGTTGCTCAATGACATCTTGAGTGGTTTTAAAAACAATTCCTTGATTGGGAAAAAGTACTTTGATAAACAACAAATAAATCAGCCCGATCAGTGTGATGGAAAAAGGTAACCCAATGACCATCCATTTGAGAAATGAGATTTGAATGTTGTATTCGTTTTCAAGCAAGCCGATCAAAACCGAATTAGGAGGGGTGCCAATGACCGTAGCAATACCGCCAGCATTTGCAGAAAAAGCAATTCCAAGCATGACACTCAGGGAAAAACGTTGCTCTGATGGGGTAAATTCCTGATCGCTTTGCACCAGTAGCTGAATAACAGACAGGGCAATGGGAAGCATCACCACCGTGCTGGCGGTATTGGAAATCCACATGCTCATAAAACCGGTCGCTAGCATAAAACCAAGAATCACTCGATTGGGGGTTGTTCCTGTTTTATGGATAATGGTGAGGGCAATTCTTCGATGAAGATTTACTTTTTCCAAGGCCAAGGCCAAGACAAAACCCCCGAAAAAAAGAAAAACTATCGAACTGCCATAGTTGGCACCCACGGCATTGACCGACATAATCCCAGAAAGCGGAAATACGACTAAGGGCAACAAGGCGGTGACAGAAATAGAAACGGCCTCTGTGATCCACCAGCAAATCATCCAAGTGGCTAAGGCTAGAACTATGATTGCCTCGTTTGATAGGGAAAATAAAGCCATCTGTTGTACCAGTAAAAAAAGTATGGGGCCTAATATGAGTCCTACTTTTTTGGTCATAAGTAGTGGTGTTTAATTTTGAAAAAGATACGAAATTCATCTAAAATGGGTCAAACAAGCGTACTCTCACCGACATTCAATGATTTCATACAGTTCCTAAATAATGTTTAGTTATTTTGTGTAATTTTAAAACAAAAAAAATGAGCAGTACGGCAGTCGTTTCAATCGATCAAACCGAAGGTTTTAAAAACAAAGTTCACTGTACCGAATACTTGGTGAATGGAGAATTGAAAACTTGGAAAGGAAATACTTCGGAGGTATATTCTAATATATACACGGAAAACACTAAAGGTGAAGCAGGTCCCACTCTTTTGGGGTCTATTCCCGATATGGAAACCGAAGCGGCTTTGGAGGCTTTGAACGCGGCGGAAAAGGCATTTAATCGAGGGCAAGGTGCGTGGCCCACAATGAAAGTAAAAGACCGCTTAAAGTGTTTGAGCACTTTTGCCGATAAAATGAAAGAACACCGCGAGGAAGTGGTGGAACTTCTCATGTGGGAGATTGCGAAAAACAAAGCCGATTCCTACAAAGAATTTGATCGCACGGTGGATTATATCTATGACACCATAGAAGCCTATAAAAAGCTAGACCGCAAAAGTGCCAAATTTGATAAGCAATCCGGTATTCATGCCCATATCCGACGTGGTCCGTTGGGAGTGGTGCTGTGTTTAGGCCCATACAATTATCCCTTGAATGAAACATTTTGTTTGTTGATTCCCGCTATAATCATGGGAAACACAGGGATTTTCAAGCCTGCCAAACATGGGGTTTTATTGATTACCCCTTTACTGAAAGCCTTTCATGAAAGTTTCCCTCCTGGGGTGGTCAATATTGTTTTTGGGCGAGGTCGTAAAATTGCATCTCCCATTATGGAGACGGGTCAAATAGATGTATTGGCCCTGATTGGTCATTCGTCTTCCGCAGTGGCATTACAAGACTTACACCCGAATAAAAACCGTTTACGATTGGTGCTGGGGTTGGAAGCTAAAAATCCAGGAATCATACTTCCCGATGCGGATTTGGATTTGACCATCAAAGAATGTATTTCTGGAACACTTTCTTACAATGGACAACGTTGTACAGCTTTGAAAATGCTATTCGTTCACGAATCCATCGTTGATGAGTTCAATCGACGTTTTGCTAAAGCTGTGGATGCCCTGTCTTATGGTATGCCCTGGGATGATGGAGCCTTTTTGACACCACTACCCGAACCCAACAAACCGGCTTATATACAAGATTTGATTAAGGACGCTCAAGCCAAAGGCGCAAAAATTTTAAACAAAAAAGGGGGGCAGCTTTCTCATAATTATTCTTTTCCAGCGGTTTTATACCCAGTTAACAATGAGATGGATGTGTATCACGAAGAGCAATTTGGCCCTGTGATTCCTATTCTTTCCTATAAGGACATCAATGAGCCTTTGGATGTGATGGCCGCTTCTGAATACGGACAACAAGTGAGTTTGTTTGGTCGCGACATTCGTAAAATCGGTCCTTTGGTCGATGTGTTGGCAAATTTGGTTTGTCGTGTTAATCTCAACTCTGCCTGTCAGCGTGGCCCTGATGTCTATCCTTTTACGGGGCGAAAAAATTCGGCAGTGAGTACGCTCAGTGTTTTTGATGCGTTGCGTTCGTTTTCTATCCGGACTTTTGTGGCTGCAAAAGACAATGCGTATAACAATGAAATCCTTGATGCCTTAATGGATTCTAAGGATTCCAATTTTGTCAATACGGAGTATTTACTCTAAAGCAATCGTTTGAGAATAGGAAAGTATTTAAAAGGTGCGTAACGCACGGGTGGGTCAATGTTTTTTGCATTTTCAAAGACTCCTTTTTCGTGAGTAAAAGCCAAAAAACTTTTGTAGCCATGATAATTGCCAGTGCCACTATAACCGACCCCACCAAAGGGTAAATTTTGACAGCCTAAATGCAACAAGGTGTCATTGATACAAGCACCCCCCGAGAGGCTGGTTTGGATGATTTTTCTTCCTTTGCTTATACTGCCAAAATAGTAATAGGCCAAAGGGGTTTTGTGGCTTTTGATTCGAGCTAAAGCCTCTTCTATAGTTTTAAAACTTAAAACAGGGAGGATAGGACCAAATATTTCTTCCTGAATGCAAGTGGCGTGTTCGGGTACGTCGTCCAATAAGGTGGGGGCAATGTACAAGTCTTTCTTATTAGACTGTCCACCCATGCGCACGCTGCCTTCTCTGAGCATTGGAGCCAATCGATCAAACATTCGGTCATTGATAATGCGTCCGTAAAAGGGGCTTTTCTCAATGGAGTCACCAAGCATTTTTGTTAGATGGTGCTGCATTTTTCCGATGAGCTTTTCTTTTACGTTTTCATGAACGAGTAAATAATCGGGCGCAACGCAGGTTTGGCCAGCATTGGTAATCTTACCCCATAAAATGCGTTTGGCTGCAGTGTCCAAATTGGCACTTTCATCAACAATGCAAGGCGATTTTCCACCCAACTCTAAAATCACAGGGGTTAGATGTTCGGCTGCAGCTTTCATGATTATTTTTCCAACACGGCTGCTCCCCGTAAAGAAAATCAGGTCAAATTGTTTTTGGAGTAACATTTCGTTGATCGATATATCCCCTTGGACGAGTGCTATGTAATTGGGTTCAAAAGTTGCATCAATCATCTTTTGCATTACCCGTGATACATGAGGACTGTCGGGCGTAGGTTTGAGGATCGCTGTACATCCCGATGAAATAGCACCGATCAAGGGATTGATTAAGAGCTGAAAGGGGTAATTCCAAGGAGAAATAATTAAGCTGGTTCCGAAGGGGTGATGATAAACAGATGCCTTGCCCGGAAAGAGATAGTAGGGACTGGCTACTCGCTTGGGTTTGCTCCAGTGCGCTATGTTTTTTAGATGAAAATCAATTTCAGAAAGAACCACATTGATTTCGGTGATATAAAATTCTTCTTTGGATTTGCGCAGATCCTTCCAAACAGCTTCTTCCAATTCGTTTTGATAATCCTGTATTGCTTTGCGAAGTTTTCGAAGTTGTTGTTTTCGAAAGTCGATAGACAAGGATTGTTGGGAGGCAAAAAAAGCCTTTTGTCCTTTATATAACTGATCAATGTCAGCTTGGGTGATACGTTCCATTTGAGTTTTTAAAGCGTTACGGATCTGTAACTTACGAAAAATATAAAGAGCATTGGTAAAGAGGATTTAATTCCACTGCTAGAGTATTTTTTCTTTGCAAAATTGAGCCATGTCTTGTCCCCATAGTTGATAGGTAGCGCGAGAAGGGTGCACGCCATCACTAAAAAGCGTTTCGGGAGAAACGTTTATTTGGTAGCGTTTGTTCCAAGTGGAAAAATGAATAATCTCATCGTTAAAATAGACATTATGAAAGCTTGAAAGATAGCGCCGCCATTTGTTGCGATAGAGATCAACTAAGCCTCCGATCACTTTTTGAATAAGCGGTGTAAAGGCTGGAAAGTACCGGATTGGGGGCATATTGGTAAAAACAATGGGTGTTTGAGGGGCAAATTTTTCGCGAAGTGCATGAACTAATGCGGTAGAATCCCGCGCCCATTGTCGAGGGCTTCGCAGCGCAAAGGCGTCGTTTCCACCCAACGCAATCACAATGATATCGGGCTGTTCAGTTTTTATTTTCGGAAGCAATTGTTTGCATACACCTTCTGCTTTGATTCCGCTTTTAGCCACAACTTCCCAAACAATAGACTGTTGGGTTTGCTGTTGTAGTGCTTCGCAAAAGTTTCCTATAAAACCCTCATTCTGATGAGCCACTCCCAAACCTGCCATAGTACTCTCACCCAGTCCTAGGACGACTCGTTGTTTTTGAGATCCTTTTTTAGTGCACCCCTCATTTCCTTTTGCTTCTGGGAGCCTTGGTACTTTTTGAATGATTTGTTTCCCTTGCCAATAGAGTAAGGGAAGTAGCGGAACCAACAACGGCCCTAGGGTGTAATAAAGAAGGTCCTCCTTATGAAACAAACGCAGATTACTTTCGTATTTTTTGCGCTAAGTAATCCCCAACTTGACTTGTTTTGTATGCTTTTCCACCAGCTTCTATCAAGTCTTCAGTGACGAATCCTTCGGCAAGGGATTCATTGACCACCTTGCGAATGGTTGCTCCCTCTTCGTGAAGACCAAAGGCTGTTTCAAACATCATTGCTGCAGACAATATAGTTGCCAACGGATTGGCAATGTCTTTTCCAGCAGCTTGTGGGAAGGAACCATGGATGGGTTCGAACAAGGCTGTTTTTTCACCCAAAGAAGCGGAAGGCATCAGCCCCATAGAACCAGAAATTACAGAGGCTTCATCCGTTAGGATATCCCCAAATAAATTTTCGGTAATCAATACATCGTAGCTATTGGGCCATTGAACCAATCGCATGGCCACAGCGTCCACAAATTCATAGGAAACTTCTACGTCTGTATATTCTTTTTCCAAGGCTTGAACGGTTTCGCGCCACAAACGGGAACTTTCCAAAACATTGGCTTTGTCAACACAGCATAATTTCCCAGAACGACTGCGAGCCATTTCAAATCCTTTTCTTGCCAGACGCTCAATTTCAGCACGTGTGTAAGTACAGGTGTCAAAAGCGGTGTTTCCATTGTCTTTGCGACCGCGTTCTCCAAAATAAATTCCTCCGGTCAACTCTCTTAAAAAAACCAAATCTGTTCCTTCAATGCGTTCTCTTTTTAGAGGTGATTTATCAATGAGTGAAGGGAAAGTGAAAGTTGGACGGACGTTGGCAAAAAGGCCTAGTTTTTGACGCATAAGCAGCAGTCCTTGTTCGGGGCGTACTTTGGCAGAGGGATCGTTGTCAAATCGCGGATCACCAATGGCTCCAAAAAGAACAGCTTCGGCAGCCAAACAGATTTCATGGGTTTCATCGGGGTAGGGGACTCCTACTTTATCAATGGCTATGGCCCCCGTGAGAGCAGGCATCCATTGCAGTGAATGGTTAAATTTTTCACCGATGGCGTCACATACTTTTACGGCTTGATCAATGACTTCTGGGCCGATTCCATCTCCGGCCAACAAGGCTATTTTTAAATCCATAGGAAATTTTATTGTACGATTATATTTAACATTTTTTCAGTGGCTTTAATAGCCGACACCGTTTGGTCGGAGTCCAATCCACGTGTTTTGAATTCTTTTTCTGAGGTTCTCCAAGTGATGGTCGTTTCGCAAAAAGCGTCCGAGTTACTGCCCGGAGGAATCCGAACGGCATAATCGGTCAATTCGGGAAGGGCTATGGATTGCTTTTTGAATATCAAACGAATAGCCTTGATAAAAGCATCGTATTGGCCATCTCCAGAGGCAATGGCTTCATAATCTTTTCCATTGATATTGAGTGAAACCGTTGTGGAAGGGTTCATTCCTTTGGCGTGGGTTAAAACATAGGAATTGATTTGAACGGCCTTTTCGTTTTCTTGAGTGCCAAGAACATCGGAGATGATATAAGGTAGATCTTCGATCGTTACCCTTTCTTTTTTATCGCCCAGTGCAATAATGCGCTCGGTTACTTTTTTGATTTCATCGGCCTTTAGCTGTAAGCCAAGCTCCTGTAAGTTTTTTTCAATATTGGCTTTTCCAGAAGTTTTGCCTAGTGCATAGCTTCGTTTCCGACCAAAACGTTCGGGAAGCAAATCATTGAAATAAAGATTTTTCTTACGATCCCCATCGGCATGAATCCCGGCGGTTTGGGTAAAGACATTTTCCCCTACTACGGGCTTGTTGGCGGGAATTCGAAAGCCTGTAAAGGTTTCCACCAATTTGCTAACACGGTAGAGCGCTTTTTCGTTGATATTAACCTTGACTTCAGGAACAAAATCATTGATGACAGCCACCATGCTTGCTAAGGGAACGTTTCCAGCGCGTTCGCCCATTCCGTTGAGTGTCAGGTGTAGGCCATGGGCTCCGGCTTTTATAGCTTGTGTAGCGTTGGCAACACCAAGGTCATAATCATTATGTCCGTGAAAGTCGAAGTGTAGTTGAGGATATCGTTGTGTGATCCGTTGAATAAAGTCAAAGGCTTCTTGGAATGTGAGTACTCCCAGAGTGTCTGGAAGGAGAATTCGTTTGATGTTGAGGGATTGTGCAAAATCGAGATAGGCAAAAACATACTCGGAGGAGTTGCGCATTCCATTGCTCCAGTCTTCAAGGTATAAATTGGTATCAATGGCGAGTTTACTGGCTGCTATAACAGCGGTTTCAATTTTCCGAAAATGTTCTTCGGGTTTTTGTTTGAGCTGGTGTGACAGATGATTTAGGGAACCTTTGGTCAGTAAATTTTGAACAACGGCCCCGGTGGATTGCATCCATTCCAAGGATCGGCCTTCGTCCACAAAGGTGAGGACTTCGACCTGTGAAAGTCGATCCTGTGCTTTGGCCCATTCTGTAATGGCTTCTACAGCTTTTCGCTCTCCTTCGGAAACGCGTGCCGAGGCAATTTCAATTCGATCCACACGCAATTCCTCCAACAGTAGTTTGGCTAATGTTAGTTTTTCGGAGGTTGAAAATGAAACACCAGAGGTCTGTTCCCCGTCCCGAAGGGTGGTGTCCATAATTTCAAGAGTGCGCATGGCTGTCGACATTATTAAAGGGGCGTATTTTGAGCAAAATCTTGAATTGAATCTTTTAGATTCAATAGGTAGTCGATATCGTCATAGCCATTTTGCATATTTTCCTTTTTGTAAGGATTGATTGCAAAAGACTCGGTTGTTCCTGTTGCCAAAAGACTCACCGTTTGGTTGCGAAGATTTACTTCCAAAGTCGTAGCAGGATCTTTTTCAATTGACTTAAAAATTTCCTCTAAAAACGCGGGGGATACCTGTACGGGTAATACTCCGATATTGAGGCAATTGTTTCGAAAGATATCCGCAAAAAAACTGGAAATGACACAGCGAAAGCCATGGTCATAAACAGCCCAAGCGGCATGTTCTCTAGAAGATCCAGATCCGAAGTTTTTTCCACCAACCAATATTTTACCACTGTAAGTGCTTTGGTTCAGTACAAAATCTTCTTTGGGTGTTCCGTCTTGGTGGTATCGCCAATCGCGGAAAAGGTTATCGCCAAAACCTACTCGTTCGGTTGCCTTTAAAAAGCGTGCAGGGATGATTTGATCGGTATCTACATTTTCTATTGGTAGGGGAACCGCTGCACTTGTTAGGGTGGTGAATTTATCGTAAGCCATTGTGGTGATTATGCGTTAATTAATTCTCGTGGATCGGTTACTCTTCCAGTTACAGCTGCTGCAGCAGCCACTGTTGGGCTGGCTAATAAAGTCCTTGATCCGGGGCCTTGTCGCCCTTCAAAATTTCTATTAGAGGTACTGACGGCATATTTTCCCGCAGGAATTTTATCATCGTTCATTGCCAAGCAAGCCGAGCACCCAGGTTCGCGAAGTTCAAATCCGGCATCAGTTAGAGTGTCAAATAAGCCTTCATTCTTAATTGCATCGAGAACTTTATGGGAACCGGGAACAAGCCAAGCGGTAACATGGTCAGCGCGTTTGCGGCCTTTGACCAGTTCTGTAAAGGCTCGGAAGTCCTCAATACGTCCATTGGTACAGCTGCCCAAAAAGACATAGTCTATTTTTTTTCCTAACAAGGCATCTCCTTCTTTGTAGCCCATATAGTCCAGGGATTTTTGGTAGGTCGCTTCACCTCCTTCGATGGTGTCTGCTGTTGGAATGTGATGGGTGATCCCAGTGCCCATTCCCGGATTGGTTCCATAGGTAATCATGGGCTCAATATTGGCACCGTCAAAGGTTAGTTCCTTGTCAAATGAAGCATCTGCATCGGTGTGCAAGGTATTCCAGTAAGCCATCGCCTTATCCCAGTCGGCTCCTTTTGGCGTAAATTCTCGGTCTTGGATATATTCAAAGGTTTTTTGATCGGGGGCAATCATTCCGCCCCGGGCACCCATTTCAATACTTAAGTTGCAAACAGTCATTCGCCCTTCCATACTCATTTGCTCAAAAACGGGGCCTGCATATTCAACGAAATAACCTGTTGCTCCAGAAGTAGTTAATTGAGAAATAATAAATAATGCGACATCCTTGGGAGTTACTCCAAACTGTAATTCACCACTCACGGTGATACGCATTTTTTTTGGTTTGGGTTGCATGACGCATTGAGAGGCCAATACCATTTCAACCTCAGAGGTTCCAATTCCAAAGGCAATAGCACCAAAGGCTCCATGCGTGGAAGTGTGGGAATCTCCACAAACCATAGTAGCACCTGGAAGGGTAATTCCATATTCCGGCCCTACCACGTGTACGATTCCATTTTTTTTATGTCCCAGTCCCCAAAAAGAAATCCCGTGTTCTTTGGCATTTTCTTCCAAGGCTTTGAGTTGGTTGGCCGATAGCGGATCTTCTACGGGGAGGTGTTGGTTTAGGGTAGGGGTGTTGTGATCGGCCGTAGCGAAAGTGCGTTTAGGATACAATACCTTGATGTTTCGGTTTTTTAAACCCAAAAAAGCTACCGGACTGGTAACTTCATGTATCATATGACGATCGATAAATAACACATCTGGTCCGTCCTTTACTTGATGGACAACATGCGCGTCCCATACTTTATCAAAAAGTGTTTTCGACATAATTCAATCTTGCGTATTAAATATTACTGGCTTCTATAATTTTGGGTAGGTCATCGTCATTAACTTCTTTTTTCACATCAGCTACTTTAAGAAATTCGACATAGACCTTATCCAATTGTTTTTTTTCGAGTTCGAACCCAAGGTTTTTGGCGCGGTAAGCCAGGGCAGCACGACCGCTTCGGGCCGTTAGTATGATGGAAGATTGATCCACTCCGACATCGGCAGGATCAATAATTTCATAAGTTTCTCTTTTCTTAATAACTCCGTCTTGGTGAATTCCAGAACTGTGGGCAAAGGCGTTAGCCCCTACAATGGCTTTGTTGGGCTGCACAGGCATTGCCATACTCTCAGACACCATTCGACTGGTATCGTTCAAAAGGGTTGCATTGATATCAGTATCTAAATTAAGGTGGCTATGTTGGCGAAGAACCATTACAACTTCCTCTAGGGAAGTGTTGCCAGCGCGTTCACCGACACCATTAATTGTGCATTCGATTTGACGTGCCCCATTAATCACTCCCGCAATAGAATTTGCGGTTGCCAAACCTAAGTCATTGTGACAGTGGCAAGAGATGATTGCTTTTTCAATTCCTTTAACGTTGTCGATCAGGTATTTTATTTTGGCTCCATACTGTTCGGGAAGACAATAACCTGTTGTATCTGGGATATTGAGCACAGTGGCTCCCGCTTTGATTACTGCTTCACAAACACGTGCCAAAAATTCATTATCCGTCCGTCCGGCATCTTCAGCGTAAAATTCAACGTCTTCCACATAAGATTTGGCATGTTTAACGGCATAAAAAGCACGTTCAAGAACCTTGTCTTGAGTGGTGTTGAATTTGTATTTAATATGAGAATCAGAGGTGCCAATTCCTGTATGAATTCTGGGTCGTTTTGCTTTTTGAAGGGCTTTCGCAGCCACGTCGATATCTTTTTCGATGGCTCTTGTCAAACCACAGACTCGTGCATTTTTTACAATCTCTGAAATGTTAACTACCGCTTGGAAATCACCAGGACTGGAAATTGGAAAACCTGCTTCGATAATGTCAACGCCCAGTATATCTAGGCGCTCTGCAATTTGGAGTTTTGAAGCCGAATCGAGCTTGCAACCGGGAACTTGTTCACCATCTCTGAGGGTGGTATCAAATATTTCAACTTTATCTTTGGACATCAAGGTATGACTAAGTTAACACGAAAATAAGAGGTCTTGTTTTTAAGGCTCTAATTAAGCAAAATTTATTACAATATCCGCCCTATCTTTTTTTGGATTAAACTGCTAAAATACAGTAATTTGCTTTAACATTCATTACAATGACAAACGAGCAAAAAGACAACCTCTTTTTATTGATCAAAACACTTACCAAATCGGAGAAGCGACAATTTAAGCTTTTTGTAGGTAGAATGGGCTCCAATTCGGACTCCAAATTTCTCAATTTATTCAATGTAATGGACAAGTCCGAGCGTTATGACGAATCGGCTATTCTCAAGAAAGGAATTGTTTCCAAGCAACAGCTTTCCAATTTAAAAGCGCACCTATACAAACAGATCCTAATCAGTTTACGTTTGAATCCCATACATAAAAATGCGCGGGTTCAAATACGTGAACAGCTTGATTTTGCTACAATTTTATACCAAAAGGGGCTCTATCGGCAAAGCCTGAAGATATTAGAAAAGGCAAAGCAGTCGGCCCAAAAACAGGGAGAGAAATATGTGGCTTTTGAAATTGTTGAATTTGAAAAGCTGATTGAATCACAATACATCACACGTAGTTTGAGTAACCGAACCGCTTCTCTTGTGGCTGATGCGGAAAACCTTATTGCCTGTAATGTATTGAGCAGTCAATTGTCTAATCTTTCTTTGCGTTTGTATGAAAAATTAATCAAAGCTGGCTATGCCAAAAGCGATGAGGAATTTCGAGATATCACCAAGTTCTTTTATGAGAATTTGCCCAAGTTTAATTTAGATGAAGCCGACTTTCGCGAAAAGTTATGGTATAATAAGGCTCATGTATGGTATAGTTTTCTGACACAGGACTTCCTTTCAAGTTATAAATATGCCTCTAAATGGGTGGAATTATTCGAGCAGCAACCCGAAATGATTTCTTTGAATCCCGTATTTTTCTTGAAAGGGAATCACTACCTATTGGAGTCGCTTGCGCTGATCAAATATCCTGAGAAGTTCAAGGAGGTTCTCAACAATATGGTTGTACGAACTCAGTCCGAGACTTTTCCAAGCAATGAAAATATTGACTCCTTGATTTTCCTCTATCACTTTAGCAATCGATTCAATTTGCTATTTATGGAGGGAGATTTTGATGTAGCTCTCAAAATGGTCCCAGAAGTTTTGTCGGGGATTGATAAATACAAAAATCGTATTGATCCTCATCATGTAATGGTGTTTTACTATAAAATTGCTTGTGTCTATTTTGGTATTGGGGATTATGAAACCTGCATACTATTTCTCAATAAAATTGTTGGAAATCGCCATTTAAAAATGCGTGAAGATTTGTTGTGTTTTACGCGAGTACTAAACCTTGTGGCTCATTATGAGGCTGGGTTTGATTATCATTTGGATACACACTTGAGAGAAACCTTTAAGTTTCTGATCAAAATGGATGATCTTCACGAGGTGCAGAAGGCAATGATTCGTTTTGTGAAAAAACTGAGTAATATCTACCCCCACGAATTAAAGGCTGCCTTTAAAGAATTCCACAAAGAACTATCTGTTTTTGAAAGCGATCCTTACGAACGTCGCTCCTTTTTGTATTTGGATATTTTGTCATGGTTGGAGAGCCGTATCGAAAACCGAAGCGTGGCTTCCATTATCAAAGAAAAAGCAAAGCAACTCAATCGGAAGGAACGGCCGACCATAAAGGCGTACTCGGAACCGGAGCTCTAAACACCAATTTTTCTTTAGAGACAGGATGAACAAATGAGAGTTGTCGAGCGTGCAAGTCAATATTCCCACTGGGATTGCTTCTGGGTGCTCCGTATTTCAAATCTCCTTTGATAGGGAAGCCAATTTTGGAGAGTTGACTCCGAATTTGATGGTGTCGTCCTGTTTCCAATTGTATTTCTACAAGACTAAAACGATCCAACTGATAGCGTTGAGTTGCGGTTAATACTGCTTTTTTACTTTGCGATCGTTCCTGATCGTATGCAAAAGATTTGTTTTTTTGAGGATTGCGGACAAG
>QXYU01000024.1:6032-26217 GCA_009886755.1 Flavobacteriaceae bacterium | reverse complement strand
AAGCCAATGTTCGAGCCGTAAAGAGGTTTTTTTAAGTCCTTTAGGGATCAAGGCCCAGTAAAGCTTCTCAACTTTTCGATCGGCAAAGAGTTGGTTCATTCGCTGGAGCGCTTTGGAGGTTCGCGCCATCACAACCACACCACTGGTAGGTCGATCCAAACGATGGATGACACCCAGAAAAACCTTGCCAGGCTTCTGATACTTCTTTTTGATATAGTCTTTCAAAATATCGACCAAAGGGATGTCTCCTGTTTGGTCTCCTTGTACCAACATTCCAGCAGGTTTGTTGACCACAATTAGGTGATTGTCCTCATAAAGAATGTCAGGAATCATGGAACTACTGCTAGTATTTTTCCTGTTCGTTGGGGAAACTTTGGGATTTTACATCTTGGGTATATTGTCCGATTGCACCTCGAATCATTCCATCCAAATCTAGGTATCGACGCAAAAAGCGAGGACTGAACTCTTTGCTCATTCCCAGCATATCGTGTAATACCAGTACCTGACCATCAACCCCAGCACCAGCACCAATACCAATAACAGGAATACGAACTGTTTTGGCTACTTTTTGGGCGAGTTCCGCTGGGATTTTTTCAAGGACAATCCCAAAGCATCCTAATTGTTCTAGTAATGCAGCATCTTTAAGCAGTTGCTCTGCTTCTTGTTCTTCGCGGGCACGGACAGTGTAGGTGCCAAATTTATAAATCGATTGAGGGGTCAATCCCAAATGGCCCATGACAGGAATTCCTGCTTCAACGATACGTTCAATAGAAGGTTTTATTTGCTCTCCACCTTCTACTTTTACAGCATGAGCTCCCGATTCTTTCATGATTCGAATGGCAGAGCGCAGGGCTTCCTTGGAATCTGATTGATAGGTACCAAAAGGCAAGTCCACTACGATCAATGCGCGTTTGACAGCGCGAACAACACTGCTAGCATGATAAATCATTTGATCAAGGGTGATGGGAAGTGTTGTCTCATGACCCGCCATTACATTGGAAGCTGAATCACCAACCAAAATCACATCGATTCCTGCTTGGTCAACCAAACCGGCTAAAGTGAAGTCATAGGCGGTCAACATGGCGATTTTCTCTTGATTACGCTTCATTTCCAACAGCGAGGCTGTGGTGACTCGGGAATAATTTTTTTTGGCTTGTGACATGCGTTTGATTGTTTCTAACAAGTCCCTAAAGATACGCAGCTTTTCGCTTCACTCAAAGGATTCGCTATCTTTGGAATACATGCAATTCAATACTATGAAAAAAATCGTACTACCTCTGCTCTTATTCGCACAACTAGGACAAGGCCAATCCTCAGAAACACACCCTTTTATCAGCATTGGTGATTACCCAGATAGCTATACCCCCGAAACTGTTTTAGTGCGTTTGATTGCTGGGTTGGGCTATCGTTATCATTGGGCATCTAAGGATTTGACCCCAAATGATCTTGACTACCGGCCGAGCTTGGAAGCGGCTTCCACCCGTGAAACCCTCGAACACCTATATGGCTTGTCCACTACCATTGCCAACGCCTGTCAAAATCAACCCAATATTCGACCTCAAGATTTTTCTGAAATGACCTATAAAGCTTTGCGTGCAGAAACGCTCAATGCGTTGCAGCAAGCCGTTGCAGCTTTATCTGTTTTGGAGACTACTGCTAGTGCCTCGAATGAGGTGGTTTTTCAAAGAGGAGATAAAACGTCTTCATTTCCCTTTTGGCATCTGATTAACGGGCCGATTTCTGATGCGCTTTACCACGTGGGGCAGTTGGTGAGTTTCCGAAGAACCACAGGAAATCCCATGAATTCTAAGGTCAATGTCTTTATGGGAAAAAATAAAAAATAGTCTCCTTCAATTCAACTCTGACAAGCTGTCAGTTTTCTGTTCATGGCATAATCATTGACATTTCATCAACGAAATTAAATTTTGATTATGAGTAAAATTATCGGAATAGACTTAGGAACAACCAACTCTTGTGTTTCTGTTATGGAAGGGAACGAACCTGTTGTGATTCCTAACGCGGAAGGAAAAAGAACTACCCCGTCTGTAATCGGTTTTGTTGAAGGGGGTGAAATCAAAGTAGGGGATCCCGCCAAACGTCAAGCGGTAACCAACCCAACCAAAACTATAGCCTCTATCAAACGATTTATGGGGAACAAGTTTTCAGAGTCTGCTAAGGACGTGAGCACTGTTGCCTACAAAGTAGTAAAAGGAGACAATGATACGCCTCGCGTGGACATTGACGGGCGATTGTATACTCCACAAGAATTATCTGCAATGACGCTTCAGAAAATGAAGAAAACTGCAGAAGAATATTTAGGGCAAGACGTAAGCGAAGCCGTCATTACCGTTCCCGCTTACTTTAACGATTCACAGCGACAAGCCACCAAAGAAGCTGGAGAAATTGCCGGACTTAAGGTGCAACGAATAATCAACGAACCTACAGCTGCCGCTCTAGCCTATGGATTAGACAAAGGGGGTAGCGATAAAAAAATTGCTGTTTACGACCTTGGAGGGGGAACCTTCGATATTTCTGTACTAGAATTGGGAGATGGTGTTTTTGAAGTGCTTTCCACCAATGGAGACACCCACCTGGGAGGAGATGATTTTGACCAAGTGATCATTGATTTCCTTGCTGGAGAGTTTCAAACGGCAGAATCCATTGACTTACGAAAAGATCCAATGGCGTTGCAACGTTTAAAAGAAGCTGCTGAAAAAGCAAAAATTGAATTGTCGTCTTCTGCCCAAACAGAAATCAACCTGCCCTATGTAACAGCCACTGACTCTGGACCGAAGCACTTGGTTACTACTTTGACACGTTCAAAGTTTGAGCAGTTGGCCGATAGCTTGGTGAAGCGTTCCATGGCTCCTGTAAAAAAAGCCTTGGATGACGCTAGTTTGTCCACTGGAGATATTGATGAAATCATTTTGGTGGGGGGGTCTACACGAATTCCAATTATCCAAGATGAGGTTGAAAAATTCTTTGGTAAGAAGCCTTCTAAAGGAGTTAATCCCGATGAAGTTGTTGCCGTTGGCGCCGCTATCCAAGGGGGTGTTTTAACAGGAGATGTTAAAGATGTATTGTTACTTGACGTTACTCCTTTGTCCTTAGGAATTGAAACAATGGGAAGTGTGATGACAAATCTCATTGAATCCAACACAACGATTCCGACTAAAAAATCACAAGTTTTCTCTACAGCAGCCGACAATCAACCTTCCGTAGAGATTCATGTTCTTCAAGGAGAACGTTCCATGGCAGCAGATAACAAAACCATTGGTCGTTTTCACCTCGATGGAATCCCTCCAGCTCCTAGAGGAACCCCTCAGATTGAAGTGACCTTTGATATTGATGCCAACGGAATTATTAAGGTGAGTGCACAGGACAAAGCCACTGGAAAATCACAAGATATTCGTATCGAAGCTTCTTCAGGTTTGACCGAGGAAGAAATTCAGAAAATGAAGCAAGAAGCAGAAGCCAATGCGGATGCGGATAAAAAAGCCAAAGAAGAAGTTGATAAACTCAACAGTGCTGATCAGATGATCTTTCAGACAGAGAAACAACTTTCTGAATTTGGAGAGAAATTGTCGGAGGATAAGAAAAAGCCAATTGAAACGGCCTTAGAAGGCTTGAAAAAAGCACACGAATCCAAAGACCTTGCACAGATCGATGCTGCGCTGGAACAAATCAACGAAGCGTGGAAGAATGCCTCTGAAGAAATGTATAAAGCCCAAGCCGAGGCGGGACAAGCCGATGCTGATGCAGCGGGCGGAGCTGACCCTGCGACCAGCGCTTCCGAAAAGGGAGATGATGTACAGGACGTAGATTTCGAAGAAGTAAAATAAACGGGTATTACAATCAATGTGAAACCTCCTCAATCTTTTGAGGAGGTTTTTATATTTTTAACCTAATGGATAAAGAACAACTTCTTGCTTTCTGTAATGCTTCCAGTGCCAACACACTAATGGAAACGCTTAGTATTGAATATATTGATATTGGAGACGATTTTATTATTGCTCGGATGCCAGTAACCCCCAAGGTTCACCAACCTGATGGTGTACTTCATGGAGGAGCTACAGCTGCCTTAGCGGAAAGTATTGGTAGTGTTGCGGTTTTTGTTTTTAACAAGGACTCTAATCTGGTTGTCCGTGGCATTGAAATAACGGCCAATCATGTTAAAAGTGTTAGTTCTGGTTATGTGTATGCCAAAGCGAGTCCTGTTCACTTGGGAAAAACAATCCAACTTTGGGAAATTCGTGTCACCGATGAAGCGGAAGAACTCATCTCTCTTTGTAAATTGACAACCTATAAAAGACCCAAAAAATAACATCCTGTATGCAGGCACTGGACGCCAATTTTCAAATGTTATGGAAGCGCCAAAAGCCATTTGTTTTTTTTAGAACTCCAGGTGCCCATAATATTCAACTCTATTTTCAGGAAGATTCTAAAACTCATTTTGATCCTGCTTTTGAAAAAGAAGGATTTGTGATGCGCTCCTTCTTGGAGACTACAACGGTGTATCAAATCCCATCAGAGCATCAACTTTTTTTTGATGTTCCAGAAAAAAAAAACCGCAAGACGTCTAGATTTGTTGCTAGTACGAACGAACAAGAAAAACAAGCACATATAAATGTGATTCAAAAAGCCTTAGATTCGATTAATGCTGGTGTTTTAAAAAAAGTCGTGTTGTCTCAAAAAATAGCTGTTGCAACGCCCAATCCAAAATGGATGTCTTTTTTCCTCAATTTGATTTATAGCTATCCGAATGCACTGGTCTATTTTTGGCACCATCCCGAAACGGGAACTTGGGTAGGGGCCACGCCAGAGCGGCTTCTGACCGTTGAAGGACAAGATTTTAAGACGATGGCATTGGCTGGCACCTTAGCTTTTCAAAAAGGTAAAGAGCCACGTTGGGAAGCCAAGGAAATGGAAGAGCAACAATTTGTTGTAGATGCCATTCTTAAGGGGCTTGAAGATCAGCTACCCAAAACACCGATTCACTGTTCGGAGCGATATACACGACAAGCAGGAAATCTTCTACATCTATGTACAGATATTCATTTTTCCCATCCATCGATTTCGCTGCCTGAATTAATTCAAAATTTACATCCTACCCCGGCTGTTGGAGGACTTCCCAAAGCGGCAAGTTTGGATTTTATTCAGACCCATGAAGGCCATGATCGACGCTATTACTCAGGTGTTTTAGGACCTATTGGTAGAACAATGAAAGAGGTTTTTGTAAACCTTCGCTGTGGTGAAGTTCAAAACGAACAACTCAATCTTTATGTTGGTGGAGGAATCACTGCGGCAAGCCAGTTGGAGAAAGAATGGATGGAGCTTATGCGAAAATCAGAAACACTTCTTCGCTGCTTGTAGGTTTTTGTACCTTTGTGGCGCAATGAAAGAGAATACCCCATCCCAGGAAGCGTTGTTTCCGGAAATTCCCCTACCTCAAACAGTTATTCATTACTGTGAGCAGTTTGGTATTCAGCACATTGTCATATCAGCGGGTTCACGCAATGCCCCTTTGACCAATGGATTTGTGGAGAACAACTATTTCAAAACCTATTCTGTCGTGGACGAAAGGGCGGCGGCTTTTTTTGGCTTGGGTATGGCTCAGCAATTACAACAAACAGTAGCATTGGTTTGCACCTCAGGGTCTGCATTGTTAAATTACTATCCTGCTGTTGCTGAAGCCTATTATTCCAATATTCCTTTAGTAGTGATTTCAGCGGATCGGATGCCGCATCGAATCGATATAGGCGATGGGCAAACGATTCAGCAAGCAGGTGTTTTTGGTCCCCATTTGGTGGGTGCCTCAGCCTTAAAACCGGATGTTTCCCATGCGATTAAAACCATGTTAGAAAGCCCTTTGCAGGATTTAGTTCCTGCGGATGCCGACACCGACACAATAGAAAAAATACAAGCCGCCCATCAGAGCCATAACGAACAGGAAATTCAGCGGGTGCTGCAGTTGGCGACTACCCAAAAAGGCCCTGTACATCTTAATGTTCCTATGGAAGAACCCTTGTACGGAATGAGTACCCAATCCTTACAATTTGGCCTGATCGCAAAGGCAGCCCAACCAGAGCCAATGAATCATCATTTGGAGTTGGAAAAGAACTGGAAAAAAGCCACTAAAAAAATGATATTGGTAGGAGTGTTACCCCCTGATTCCCAATGGGAACCCTTGTTAGGGCAATTAATGCAAGATCCGAGTGTGGTTTTATTAAGTGAAAAAACCTCCAATTTACACCACCCCAAAGCGATTCGTTCTATTGACTGCCTTTTGGCACCAATGGAAATAGACTCCAGTGACTTTCGGGAAACCCTCCAGCCAGAGTTGTTACTGACACTCGGTGGAATGATTGTGTCTAAAAAAATTAAGGCCTTTTTAAGAAGATATCCAGCGAATAGACATTACCATCTTGACACCATCAAGGCTTATGATACTTTTTATCATCTGCATGAGCATATCAAAGCCAATCCGATTGTGATTCTAAAAAAACTGCTTGCTTTACCCAAAGCACCTTCAAGCAATTATCAGGAAACTGTCGTGGCACGATACGACCAGTATTTGGTTCAAGGTCAACACTATTTGCAAGGCATTCCTTTTTCAGATCTTAAGGTGTTCCAAACTCTGTTTGAGCGCCTGCCAAGTCATTTGCATTTACAAATTGCTAATAGTTCTCCCATTCGCTATTCGCAGCTATTCAATCTTCCGCCCTCCATTAGTGTGTATTGCAATCGCGGCACCAGTGGTATTGATGGCAGTACGGCAACAGCCATTGGAGCTGCTCAAATCAGAAAAGAACCCACCCTTTTGATTACTGGTGATTTAAGTTTTTTTTACGATAGCAATGGATTGTGGAACAACTACATCCCTCCACATTTTAGAATCATCTTAATCAATAACAACGGTGGAGGAATCTTTCGCATTCTTCCCGGAGAAAAAGATACAGATAAGTACGACACCTATTTTGAGACTATCCATCAACGATCTGCGCGCCATTTAGCCCGAAGTTTTGGTTTTTCCTATCGTAAGGTTGCAACTTCTTTGGGATTGAAATGGCAGTTGCGATCGTTCTTTTCTGCTTCCTCAAAACCTCGGATACTTGAAATTCAGACCCCACGAAAAACAAACGATACGATCTTATTGAATTACTTTAAGGCTATGGTCAAATAGCCTACTTTTGATTTTAAAATTACGCATATGAGAAAATGGGAAACGATTACTGAATACAGTGATATTAAGTTTGAATTTTTTGAAGGCATTGCAAAAATAACGATCAATAGACCGGAAGTTTATAATGCATTTCGACCCGAAACCAACAACCAAATGTTAGAGGCTATGGATGTATGCCGTGAGCGAAATGACATTGATGTGGTTGTTTTTACCGGAACGGGTGACAAAGCATTTTGTAGCGGTGGCGATCAAAACGTCAAAGGAGTTGGAGGTTATGTTGGCGAAGACGGAGTGCCACGTCTCAATGTATTGGATTTGCACAAAAAAATCCGAGAAATACCCAAGCCTGTCATTGCTATGGTTAATGGTTATGCCATCGGTGGGGGACATGTGTTGCATGTGGTGTGTGACATGACTATCGCCAGTGACAACGCTATTTTTGGACAAACAGGCCCGAAAGTGGGAAGCTTTGATGGTGGCTTCGGTTCTTCCTATTTGGCTCGTCATGTAGGGCAAAAGAAAGCCCGTGAAATCTGGTTCCTATGCCAGCAATATTCTGCCCAAGAAGCCATGGATATGGGAATGGTTAATAAGGTTGTGCCTTTGGCACAACTGGAAGATACAGTTGTGGAATGGAGCAAAATCATGCAGCAACGCAGCCCGCTTGCCCTTCGAATGGTTAAGCGTTGTTTGAATGCAGAATTGGATGGGCAGCACGGTTTGATGCAACTGGCTGGTGATGCCACGCTGATGTACTATTTGATGGACGAAGCTCAGGAAGGCAAACAGGCCTTTTTAGAAAAACGCGCTCCCAATTTCAAGCAGTATCCGAAATTCCCTTAAAGTGTCTCGTCCCTCGAAACTCTCGATTTGGGTTACCGCAGCACGCCTGCGAACATTACCACTTTCCGTCGCTGGAATTGTTACGGGTAATGCATTGGCACTAAATCAACCCGATTTTTCTTGGCTGCTTTTTATGGGAGCCTTACTGACGGCCATTTCGTATCAAATCCTCTCCAATTTTGCGAACGATTATGGCGATGGGGTCAAGGGAACAGACAATGAAGAACGACTAGGTCCGCAGCGTGTTTTACAGCAGCGGCTTTTGAGTGCTTCTGCTTTGTACCGTGGGATTGTCATCACGGCCATCCTGTCATTTGTTTTTTCTCTGGTGCTTATTTATAGTGCTTTTGGTAAGGACAATTTGGAATGGATGGGGGTTTTTATAGTACTTTCTTTAGCGGCAATTTGGGCTGCTTACAATTATACCGTAGGTGAAAAAGCCTATGGATATTATGCCTTAGGCGATTTGTTTGTCTTTCTTTTCTTTGGAGGAATTGCTGTAGGTGGGGCTTATTTTTTGCAAACGCAAAGTCTTACGGAAGAGGTGATTTTGTATATGTTGGCACTGGGAGGACTCAGCGTGGGGGTGTTAAATCTTAATAATATGCGCGATCGAGAAAACGATCAACGATTAAACAAAAATACCATTGCCACTTTCTTGGGTTTTGAAAAAAGCAGAAATTATCAGTATGCATTGGTTGTGGGAAGCATTCTAGCAATTGGAGTTGCCGTAGTTGACGATGCACATTTCAAAATCAACTCTTTTTTACCCTTGCTCATTTGTATTCCGTTGCTTTTTCAACTCAGAGGACTTGGTCGAATCAACCACCCCAAAAGCTACGATCGTTATCTAAAACCTTTGGCGCTTAGCACCTTTGGTTTGTCCATTTTGATTTTTATAAGTAAATGGCTGGCCCTATGAAGGCACGAGCGGTCAAACACACCCTTTTGTTCAAAAGGCCAAGTGCTACTTCTCGAGGGGTTCTGACAGAAAAGGATACCTATTTTCTGATTTTAGAAGCAAATGGAAAACAAGGGATTGGAGAATGTGGTTTGCTGAAAGGATTGAGTATAGATGATGTTCCAGAATATGAAGCGATTCTTGAAGAACTCTGTAACCAATTAAAAAACAATACATTAGACTCGACATTAATCAAAAACTTTCCTTCCCTTCAAATGGGATTGGAAATGGCCCAAGAATCCTTGCAGGCGGATTCTCCCTTTTTACTCTATCCATCTGATTTCACAAAATCTATTTCACCGATTCCAATTAACGGCCTTGTTTGGATGGGAAAATTTGACTTTATGCAAGCTCAAATTGAGGAAAAATTAACTCAAGGTTTCCGCTGTGTCAAGTTGAAAATTGGAGCGTTGGATTTTTCAAAAGAACTACTTTTATTAGAGCAAATTCGGAAGCATTTCACTGCCCAACAGATTGAAATCCGAGTGGATGCTAATGGGGCGTTTTCTTCAGAATCGGCATTAGATAAATTAAAAATTTTAACTCAATTTGAACTGCACTCTATAGAGCAGCCAATTGCTGCTGGGCAACATGAACAGATGCGTGTTCTTTGCGAACAAAGCCCGCTTTCGATTGCCTTGGATGAAGAGTTAATCGGAGTGTCGAGTATGCAGAAAGAAGCTTTATTGGATAAGATTCGTCCTCAGTATATTATTTTAAAACCCAGTCTTTTGGGTGGCTTTGCTGCTTCTTTGGAGTGGATTCAGTTGGCGGAAGCGCGTCAGATTGGGTGGTGGGTCACCAGTGCTTTGGAAAGCAATATAGGACTCAATGCCATTGCGCAATGGACTGCTACTTTGACCACAGATAGACCGCAAGGCCTCGGTACAGGAGGCTTATACACCAATAATATCCCCAGCCCTTTGGTTGTTGAAAATGGTTATCTTCGTTACGATTCACGTCAGCAATGGCAGTTTAATCCTTAGCCCATGTTTTTAGAACAAGTCCGTATCCCTACCAATACTTTTTTAAAGTATGTAATGGGTACCTTGGTGTTCTTCTTTTTTACCCTTATTGGACAAATCCCGATTACGCAAGCTATTTTGAGTGTTAGCGAGGGCGCCTTTGATCCTTCCGATTCCATCGTGATGATGAATAACCTTCCGAGCAACCAGCGCTTATTCTTGCAAATGCTGCCCTTTGTGGTAAGCTTTTTTGGCTTATGGTTTGTGTGTCATTTTTTACATCAACAAAAATTCATTGCACTTTTTACCAGTCGAAAAACCTTGGACTGGAAACGTGTATTTTTTTCGTTTTGGATTTGGGGAATTGCTTCCGTAGCGCTATTATTAGTCAGTTATGCACTAGCCCCAGAGGAATATATTTTGAACTTCCGCTGGAAGACCTTTATTCCATTATTTTTTTTAGGGGTATTGTTGATTCCCATTCAGACCACTTCGGAGGAATTGCTTTTCAGAGGGTATTTATTACAAGGTTTTGGTGTTTTATTCAAAAATCGTTGGGCGCCCTTATTGGTTACTTCAGTGTTGTTTGGAAGTTTACATTTTGCCAATCCAGAAGTAGCAGCGTTTGGTTTGGGAATCATGTTATACTATATCGGGACGGGTTTTTTCTTAGGAATGATCAGCCTGATTGATGAAGGCTTGGAGTTAGCGATAGGCTTTCATGCCGCAAATAATCTTTTTGGGGCACTACTTATCAGTTCGGAATGGTCGGCCTTTCAAACTGAAGCAGCCTTTGTTTTTACAGGACAACCCAGTTTATGGAGTGAATTAATAGTATCTATTGGTGTTTGCTTTCCCCTTTTGTTTTATGTTTTTTACAAAAAATACGAGTGGTCGAGCATTATTAAAAAATTGACATAAAACGCTTATGAGAATCCCACACTATTCAAAAATCCACAATCGATTTAAGATTAACGGTTATCATTATAATCAACAAGATTTGACTCAAGTTGCCTATAGCTTTATCAAAGAAGGAGCGGCATATGAAGAGGTTATTGGCGCATTTTTGTTGGATTGGTTGGATACCTCACCCAGTATAAATGTTAACACCTCGGGCTCTACTGGCATTCCAAAAACCATTCAGGTATCCAAACAAGCCATGGTTCATTCTGCGGTTCGTACGGGGGAGTATTTTGGTTTGGAAGTAGGGGATCGGGCGTTGCACTGTTTGCCTGTAGATTATGTAGCGGGTAAAATGATGCTAGTTCGGGCGATGATTTTGGGATTGGATATGCATATGATGGAGCCACGGCTAGAGCTCAATTCTTTTGATGGAAACTATGATTTTTGTGCGATGATTCCACTTCAGGCTAAAAACACCCTTCCTAAAATAGGACAAATAAAAACACTTTTGACCGGGGGCGCTCCCATCTCTTCTTCCCTCCGTACCGCCCTAGCAGCAGCAGCTACGGATGCCTACGAAACCTATGGGATGACTGAAACACTCACCCATATTGCCGTTTCTAAGATTGTGGTTCCCCAACAGCCTTTCGAAGTGCTGCCAGAGATTCGAATTGGAACCGATGCAGACGATTGTTTGCAGATTGAAGCCCCCCATTTGTCACAAACGCCCATTCAAACGGAAGATATTGTATCCCTTGTTGATTCGCAACGATTTATACTGATAGGCCGTAAAAACAATGTCATTAACTCAGGCGGCAAAAAATTGTTCCCTGAATCATTGGAGCAAGAATTGGGTGACATCCATATGCCTTTCTTTTTTGCTGCTCAGCCCGACTCGGAATTGGGGGAGAAATTAATTCTTTTGGTGGCTTCTGAAACGGAAACGCCAGCTACGATTCGTAAAAAACTCAGTACTTTATTAGAAAGTGAAAGTTTTCGCTTTTTGAAAGAAATTTATACGATGCCTTCTTTTGTCTATACTCCAACGGGAAAAATAGATCGACCAAGTACACTGAAATTATTGTGATTACTAAACTTGTAACACGCCCATATTGAACTTTTTTTCAATTGGAGCGTGATTGGCTGCTTTGATTCCCATGGATATCCATTCACGGGTTTGTGTGGGGTCTATAATCGCGTCGACCCAGAGACGTGCGGCAGCATACAGGGGTTGTGTTTGTTCGCTGTAGCGCGTTTCAATTTTTTCCAATAGTTTTTCTTCTTCTTCTTTACTGATGTCTTTGCCTTTTTTCTTTTGAGCGGCTGTTTCTATCTGCAGCAATACTTTGGCCGCTTGTGCACCTCCCATTACAGCCATTTGTGCCGAAGGCCAGGCGACAATAAATCGTGGATCGTAGGCCTTGCCACACATAGCATAGTTGCCCGCTCCATAAGAATTACCTGTGATGACAGTAAACTTGGGAACAACAGAATTGGCTACGGCATTCACCATTTTGGCACCGTCCTTAATGATACCACCATGTTCAGATTTGCTTCCAACCATAAAACCTGTAACGTCTTGAAGGAAAACTAAAGGAATTTTGCGTTGGTTGCAGTTGGCAATAAAGCGGGTGGCTTTGTCGGCGCTGTCACTATAGATAACCCCACCAAATTGCATTTCGCCTTTCGAATTTTTGCATATCTGTCGCTGATTGGCAACAATCCCTACAGACCATCCATCAATACGAGCATAGGTAGTGATTAAGGTTTTCCCATAGTCAGGTTTGTATTCCTCAAGGCTGTCAGCATCCACAATGGCTTTTAGGAGGGTATAGGTGTCATAGGGTTGGTTGCGCTCTTTGGGAAGGATTCGAAATACATTTTCCACGGCCTCCCTAGGCGGCTGTGGATCAATCCGGTCAAAGCCTGCTTTGGGAGTGACTCCAATGCGACTCATAAGGGATTGTATGCGTTTTAGGGCAGCGGCATCGTCTTTGGCTTTGAAATCTGTGACACCGCTAATTTCGCAATGTGTTGTCGCTCCACCGAGACTTTCGTTATCAATGCTTTCTCCAATAGCGGCTTTTACCAAGTAGCTTCCAGCTAAAAAAATACTTCCTGTTTTATCGACAATCATTGCCTCATCGGACATAATAGGTAGATAGGCACCTCCGGCGACGCAGCTTCCCATGATAGCGGAAATTTGAACAATCCCTTGGGCACTCATCTGCGCATTGTTCCTAAAAATGCGACCAAAGTGTTCCTTATCTGGAAAAATCTCATCTTGCATGGGTAAATAGACCCCCGCACTATCAACCAAATAAACAATTGGTAGTTGATTTTCCATTGCAATTTCTTGGGCGCGTAAATTTTTCTTTCCAGTGATGGGGAACCAAGCACCGGCTTTGACGGAGGCATCATTGGCTACAATGACACTCAACCGCCCAGCAATGGAGCCAATCCCACAGATTACTCCACCAGAGGGACAACCTCCTGCTTCCGGATACATTCCGTGACCGGCAAAACCACCAATTTCAAAAAAAGAGGCATCGGGATCCATAAGAAAAGCGACTCGTTCACGGGCTGCCATCTTACCCAGACTTTTGATTTTATCCAAGCGTTTTTTGCCCCCGCCTTGTTTTATGCTTGTAAAAAGCTGTTGCAGGTCGCTTAAAAGCATTTTGTTGTGATCGAAATTTTTTTCAGCGGTGAGGTTCATGCTGTATTTTTTCTTTTGGTAAAAATAGCAATTAAATAGGGCGATTCAATTTTCTGTTTAAGTTTCCTAAAAGAAGTGGGTACAGGACTTCGCAAAAAAACAACGATATTTGTTTCGAACAGAAACCGACCTGATGAGTTTAAATAAGAATAAAATTTTTGGATATGCCGCATTGATCATGGGCCTTTTGGGGGTTGCCTTGATTTTACTTGGTGTATTTCTTTACAAAGAATATATTGTTGGATTTAGTCTGGTAGGAGCCGGTTTTATTGCCGTAGCCTGGACCTTTAATGCCCTTCGGGGTCGTATCTAGATGGCAGACGATAAGAAAGTAATTTTTTCGATGGCTGGAGTGTCAAAGACATTTCCAGGGGCGAACCGACCGGTGTTGAAGGACATCTATCTCAGTTTTTTTTACGGTGCAAAAATTGGTATTTTAGGGCTCAATGGGTCTGGAAAATCAACCTTGCTAAAAATTATTGCAGGTGTTCAGAAATCTTTTCAAGGAGATGTCGTTTTTAATGCGGATTACAAAATCGGTTACTTGGAGCAAGAACCTCAAATGGATGCTTCCAAAACTGTTTTGGATATTGTCAAAGAGGGGGTTGCTGAAACAGTAGCTGTCCTAGACGAATACAATAAAATCAACGATCAATTTGGGTTGCCGGTGGTGTACGAAAATTCTGACAAAATGCAACAGTTGATGGATCGACAAGCGCAATTGCAAGACGAAATTGATGCTCGAAATGCTTGGGAATTAGATACGCAGCTTGAAATTGCGATGGATGCTTTGCGCACTCCAGCAGGAGACACTCCCATAAGCACCCTTTCTGGAGGGGAGCGCCGTCGTGTAGCGCTATGTCGTTTATTATTGCAAAAACCAGACATTCTATTACTGGATGAGCCGACCAACCACTTGGATGCAGAATCGGTTCATTGGCTAGAATACCACCTAGCACAATACAGTGGTACTGTGATTGCAGTGACTCACGATCGCTATTTCTTAGATAATGTTGCGGGTTGGATTTTAGAATTGGATCGAGGAGAGGGGATTCCTTGGAAAGGAAATTATTCTTCTTGGTTGGATCAAAAAGCCAAGCGTTTGTCACAGGAGCAAAAACAAGCCTCCAAACGACAAAAAACTTTGGAACGCGAATTGGAGTGGGTTCGTATGAATCCAAAAGGGCGACAAGCCAAGCAAAAAGCTCGTTTGAGCAACTATGACAAATTGCTCAGTCAAGATCAAAAGGCGACTGAAGAAAAACTTGAGATTTATATCCCTAATGGCCCTCGATTGGGAACGGAAGTCATAGAAGCCATTGGTGTCAAGAAGGCTTTTGGTGATAAATTACTGTATGAAGACTTGTCTTTTCGTTTACCACAAGCTGGAATTGTAGGGATTATTGGCCCTAACGGAGCTGGTAAAACCACACTTTTTAAGCTGATCATGGATCAACTAACACCCGATGGCGGATCTTTTCAAGTTGGAGATACGGTAAAGGTTGCTTATGTTGATCAATCACACGATTCCATTGATGCAGAGAAATCTATATGGGAGAATTTCAGTGATGGACAAGACTTGATTATGATGGGAGGGAAGCAAGTTAATTCCCGTGCTTATCTAAGCCGCTTTAATTTTAGTGGAAACGAGCAAAACAAAAAAGTGTCGACCCTATCTGGTGGCGAGCGAAACCGTTTGCACTTGGCCATGGCGCTAAAAGAAGAGGGAAATGTCCTTCTGTTGGATGAGCCAACGAACGACTTGGATGTGAACACCCTTCGGGCTTTGGAAGAAGGCTTGGAAAACTTTGCAGGCTGTGGGGTCATCATCTCTCACGACCGTTGGTTTTTGGATCGAATCTGCACCCATATTCTCGCTTTCGAAGGAGATTCTCAGGTTTACTTTTTTGAGGGATCCTATTCTGACTATGAGGAAAATAAAAAGAATCGCTTGGGAACAGACGTTATTCCAAAACGCATTCGCTACAAGAAAATCTAATCGAGGATTAGTTCCATTTTAATATCACTTCTTTCATATGGCTTGTCTGCTTCCAAAGGGATTTCTTGATAGCCGTATTTGTGATAGAGATGAATGGAGTTTTGCAGTACTGTATTGGAGTACAAAATCAATTTTTTCCAGTGGTGATGCTCGGCATAGTGAATGGAAAACCGTATCATCAAATTGCCAATCCCTCCGCCTCTAAGTGTTTTAGGAACAGCCATTTTACTCAACTCATAGACCCCTTCTTCTATTTTGATAAAGGCAAAGGTGCCAACAACCGTTTTATTTTGGAAAGCAAAAAAAATATGTCCACCCTTATTGATGATTTGATCTTCACAGTCCTCTAATACTTTTTGATCGTAGGGCTCAACAACAAAATATTCTTCCAACCAGCTTAAATTGAGTTGGACAAAATGTGTCTTTAAATCGTTTCGATAGGGAAGGAATTCGATTTCATTCCCCATGTCCAATCATGTTTTCGGGACGAACCCATTGGTCAAATTCTTCTGCCGTGAGGTAGCCAAGGTTTACGGCTGATTCTTTGAGTGTCGTTCCATCTTGGTGTGCTTTATTAGCTATTTCAGCGGCTTTGTAGTAGCCGATTTTTGTATTCAGTGCCGTAACCAACATTAGAGAATTGCTTACAAGTTCTTCAATTCTTTTGTGGTTAGGTTCAATCCCGTCCACACAATTGACAGCAAAACTTAGGGAGGCATCCCCCAAAAGTCGAGCAGATTGAGTGATATTGGCTGCCATGACGGGCTTGAATACATTCAATTCATAATGTCCTTGTGCTCCACCAAATGTAATGGCTACATCGTTTCCAACCACCTGTGCGCAAACCATTGTAACCGCTTCACATTGGGTAGGGTTTACTTTTCCAGGCATGATAGAACTTCCGGGTTCGTTCGCGGGGATGATGATTTCACCAATCCCCGATCGTGGACCAGAAGCCATGAGTCGAATGTCATTGGCAATTTTATTTAAGGACACCGCCAACTGCTTTAGCGCTCCGTGAGTTTCAACGAGGGCGTCGTGTGCGGCTAGGGCTTCAAACTTATTATGAGCCGACACAAAAGGGAGTCCTGTGAATTTGGCGATATATGCCGCTACTTTTTTGGAGTAACCTTTGGGAGTATTGATTCCGGTTCCTACAGCGGTTCCACCTAAGGCCAATTCCGCCAAGTGGGGAAGGGTGTTTTCCAATGCTTTTAAACCATGATCCAATTGAGACACATAGCCCGAGAACTGTTGCCCTAAAGTAAGTGGTGTTGCATCCATCAAGTGCGTTCGTCCAATTTTGACCACCTCTTTAAAAGCGGCTACTTTGACGACTAGGGCATCCCGTAGCTTTTGAATACCTGGGAGGGTTGTTTCTATGATCTTGGTGTAGGCTGCTATATGCATTCCGGTAGGGAAGGTGTCGTTGGATGATTGGGACTTGTTTACATCGTCGTTGGGCTGTAAGGTTTTTTCCCCTTCACCCAAAGTATTTCCTGCCAATACATGCGCTCGATTGGCAATCACCTCATTGACATTCATATTGCTTTGGGTTCCTGAACCGGTTTGCCAGATAACCAGTGGAAATTGATCGTCGTGCTGTCCTGCTAGAATTTCATCACAGACCGTATGAATCAAATCGCGTTTTTCTTCGCTGAGTACCCCCAGGTCACAGTTGGTATGGGCGGCCGCTTTTTTCAAATGGGCAAAGCCATAGACAACTTCAAGGGGCATGGAGCCTGCAGCGCCTATTTTAAAGTTGGCGCGTGAGCGCTCGGTTTGCGCTCCCCAATATACTTCGGCAGGAACCTTTACTTCTCCCAGTGTGTCTTTTTCGATACGATAAGCCATGATGTTGTTCGTTTATACAATTGTTAATGCAAAAATATAATTCATTGGAAGAATCAATTCAATTTTAGTTGTATTTTTATCTCAAACTTTGGATATGTTTGAATTTGACCAATACCTAGGCTTTCTTGCTTTTTTAAGCATTCTTACCATTGGCTTTTGGCTGATGATTTTCTTACTCACCTTTGTGATTCCTTACTGGCTCTTTGGAGCAGCCAAGGAACGCTTTGACGAGTGGCGTGCTGCCAAAAAGCAAACAGAATAAAAAAAGCGGCTGATTTCAGCCGCTTTTTTTATGGGTTAGTATCCGTATCCTCCGTCGTCACCACCACTGTAGCCACTTTTTCGACGCTGATTCTTCTTTTGGTTCAGGCGATAGGTGAAAGTTGCTATATACGTGGGTTGGCGCCATTGGAACTCTGTATAGCTATCAAAGGTATCTGTAAAAGTTTCATTTCGGTACCGTTGGGTATTAAAAAGATCACTAACTCGGAAAGAAAGCGTTCCTTTATCTTTTAGAATGTCTTTGTTGATTCCCGTAGAAAGCCCCCCAAAAGGCTTGCTCTCTGATTGGGCAGTAAGACGTGGCCCTCTTACAAAGAGTTGATTTTGCCAGCTGAGTCCTTTCCCAAAATTAATACTTGAAATAAAGCGACTTGACCAACTGATATTCTTAGCGTCAAATACAAAATCGTTATAGGTACCAATCACTTCATTGCTATAGAGGTTGAAATTTGCATTGAGACGAATTTTTCGTGAAGGAGTATAGGTAAGATTGACTTCCCCTCCGTAGCGTTTATTTTCGGAAAGGTTGATGGGACCTCTCCGAAGAACGGGGACTTCAACAAGTTTCGAGTCGGGATCATTGGTGTCACCGCTGATCACAACACGTTCGCCTGTGTCTTCGTTGACAAATTGGAAGTTGTTGGTGGTCCGCTGGTAGTAAATAGATCCGTTGAGGGTAAACTTATCATAGCGTTTTAGATACCCTAAATCAAAGCTTCCTGTGCTAGCGGGATCGAGATCAGGATTTCCACGGAAAAAGTTGGTCACACTATTTCGAGAAGGGAAGGGGTTTAAGAAAAAACCTCTTGGACGGCGGATTCGCTTGGCATATCCTAAGGTGATGTTTTCCTTTTCGTCGATTTCATAGGAGAGATTCACGGTTGGAAACCAGTTGGTGTAGCGTTTATTAGTATAGTCATTTGTGGTGCGTTGATCAATGACGATATTGGAGTCTTCCATTCGCAAGCCTAATAAAAACGAAAACTTATCAAGTTTTTTCCCAAACTGACCATAGGCAGCATTGACAAATTCTTTATAGACCAATAGGTTGGTTAGATTTGGGTCGACGGATCGGAGACCACCATCAAAGAAGGCCACTTCATAGTCCGTTTCAATGGTATTGAAGGTTCCGCGATAGCCCAATTCAATTTGGGTGTTTTCATCAATGGGGTATACATAGTCAACTTGGGCTAAAAGTCTTTTTTGTGATTCGAGTGTTATTACTTCCTCATCAGTATTGGCGCGGCTTTCGGGTAAGGTCTGGAAACTGGTGATTTCTGCAAACTCTTCTTCGCTGCTTTCTTCGTATTGATAGGTAGCACTGATCTCATGTCCTTTATCATCAAATTTTTTCTCATACAAGCCTGAGATTTGAAAAGATTTGTCACGTTCTGGCTCGTATTGGTTTCTTTCATTGGAAGAGAGTATGTTCCCGCCAATAGCATCAAGTTCCTCAATGGTCACTTTGCCATCATTGCGTCCATCATTATCACGAAAAAAACCATTGAGTGTAAAACTGCTGGAGTCGTCAATAAAATATTCTGCTCCTAAGGAGAGGAACAATTGATCTCGTTCGCGGTTTGTTTTGGAGTTTTCAAAAAGGAAAGTGTTGGGATCATCTCCATTGAAATACTCGTTTTCTGAAAGCCCACTATTGACATTGGTATTTCGGCCAATGGTGTTGGTTGAAAACAAGTTTAATTTTTTGGTTTTCCAGTTGAGCGTAGCTGTTCCTCTGTAGGTTTCGGGTACCCCCCCATTGATATTGAAATTTCCGTTAAATCCGGAACGATTTTGTTTTTTTAGAATAATATTGAGGATCCCTCCTGTACCTTCGGCATCGTAACGGGCAGAAGGAGAAGTGATTACTTCTACTTTTTCAATGGATTCTGAAGGCAACTGGCGTAAACCCTCAGGGCCTGAGATTCCAATCAGTCCAGAAGGTTTACCGTTAATCAAAATGCGAACATTGTCATTTCCTCGTAGGGCGACATTGCCTTCTACATCTACGGTAATTGATGGGATATTTCCAAGGACATCGGCAAC
Organism: Flavobacteriaceae bacterium; assembly: GCA_009886755.1. Classification (GTDB taxonomy): domain Bacteria; phylum Bacteroidota; class Bacteroidia; order Flavobacteriales; family Flavobacteriaceae; genus UBA11891. The sequence goes on along the minus strand of QXYU01000024.1, from coordinate 6,462 downwards.
GCTTCCTCCTCGAACGGTAATGTCTTTCCCTACATTGTAGATGCGTTTGTCAAGTCGAATTTCGACTTGTGTTTGTTCGCCAACCAATTCTATTTCATCCAACTCGTTAGCATCAATTTCCAGTGCAATGGTTCCAAGATCTAGATTGGATACGATTTTTACATTTTCTTGGGTATAGGTGGCAAAGCTGATATACTCAATATTGATATTGTATTGACCGGGGAGGGACTCGATTTTAAAATTTCCTTTGACATCTGTGATCCCACCTTGAATAAAATCGGGACGTTTGTTGTTGGTTAAAGTTATTGTTGCATATTCTAACGGTTGGCTCGTTTCTTGGTCGATGACTTTTCCGCTGATAATTGCCTTTGGTGTACCTTCGGGTTTTTGCCCATAGGTAAAAAGTATTCCTAGGAGGAATACGATTCCT
>QXYU01000024.1:0-6022 GCA_009886755.1 Flavobacteriaceae bacterium | reverse complement strand
ACGATTCCTGCGTATTTACTGTTCATAGCTAATTTTAAAAATTGTGGGAATTCTAGTTTTAGATGTTATTCTTCTTCTTTCTTTTTGCGCATTTTCTCAACCAATCGTTGACGGAATCGGTGTTCTAAATGCAGGAATTTTAGGGTTTTTTTAGCACCAATGACTTCGGCAAATGCTTGCGCCATTTCCTCTTTCTTTTTCATTAGTTGGTGTTCCTTCTGATAGTGCTGTTCAATAAGTTCCATAGCACTAGCATCGGTGAGGTAAGTCAAGCTGTCTTTTAGCCATCGATGATTCTGGTAGTAGGCTTTGTGCAAGCTGTCTTTTGCTTTGTCATAGCGTCGAAACAAAGGCCAGAATTTTTCAGCTTCAGCAGTACTGAGATCCAATTCTTCGGTTAAAAAAGAAATTCGATAGGCTTTCACCTTTTTGTGATGCTCTTTGTGGTGGTCTTTGCGATGATCTTTGTTTTGGGCTTGGAGATTACCAAATACCCCAAACAGAAGGATACACCATCCCAATTGTAGAAAGTTATTTTTCATTTGCTTAAAAAATGGAAGTGGTTGTTATTGACGGTTTAATCATTTCGATGCGTATTCGAGTTTGCTGCATTGAATGCCATTTGTTTGCAACAGACAGGTTATGGGCTTTCATTTTCGTTTATTTCTGTCATCCAATAGGTATCACTATCCACAGTTAAAAACTGTGATACGGCTTCTTCCGTTAGTTCGGCTTCATGCCAATCTAAGGTCATTTCATTACCTAAGGTATTGATGGTGGCATCCAAATAACGTTCTGCCTCATAGTCATTACCAAGGTATCCAGCGATTTGTTCCACATTCAATTGCTCGATGGATGTGGTTTTGGCTTGATTGGTGTAATACCAAAGGCCTCCGATTAGGAGGACAAAACTTGCGGCAACTGCCCAAGGTTTGCTGATGGACGTTAAGGCAATGGTTTTGGAACGCTCTGGCGCAATACCCAGTTCCTCAAACACACGATTTTCCAAATCCTGTATAAAGGACTTGGGCAGTGGTTGTTTGCGTGATTTTTTTCGTAGTTTCATTCTATTTTTAGACGTAAAATTAGGCGAATGGTTTAAGGCTGGTTTAATATTTTTTTAATTTTTTTCTGAGCCAAATGATGTAAAGCTTTTACATTTCCGAGCGAAGTATCTAGTATTTCAGCAATCTCTCTGAGTTTTAGTTCTTGATTGTAATGGAGGGAAAAGACAGTTGCTTGCCGATGGGGGAGTTGTGTCAAAGCCACTTCAAGTTTTTTTTCAGCTTCGGACGCATCAAAATAGGGATCCGCCTCTTGATTGTTCAGAGCAGCCATTCGGAGATCATCTACATCCAGTTGCTGATGCTTGGCTTCTTTTCGTAAAAAACTCAAGGCTTCATTGGTGGCAATGCGATAGAGCCAAGTGTACAAAGCGCTTTTTCCTTCAAAAGATTCGATATTGTGATATACTTTAATAAAGCAGTTTTGTAGAACATCATCCGTATAGGTATGGTTGTGAACGATGCTTCGAATGTGATGATAGAGTCTTTCGTTATAGGTGTCAAAGAGATAGGTAAACCCCCGTATTTTTGTTTTGGGGTTTTTCAGAAACGTTAAAAGTTCGACTTCGGTCAATCGCTTGGGATTTTTTTGTATTGGACGATAAGTGAAGAGAAAGGTTTAATGCGTTTCCAAAAAAGAAATCAAATTTTCTAAGGGGCGGGCGAGAACTCCTTTTTCTCCGGAAACAACAATGGGTCGCTCTACAAGCTTGGGGTGTGCGGCTAGGATGTCCAGTAGTTCAGACTCCGACCATTCTTTTCCTTTAAAATCTGATTTCCAAAGGGCTTCCTGTGTCCGAACGAGTTCCTGTGGTTTTTTGTCAATCTGTGCAAAAACAACTTTCCAAGTAGCTGCGTCCAGTGGATTTTTGAGGTATTCAACAATTTGAATCGACGCCCCTTTTTCTTTAAGGTATTGAAGGGCTTCCCGGGATTTTCGGCAACGATTGTTATGGTAAATTGTGATCATTTTACAAAAATAAAAAAAACCTGCCGAAGCAGGTTTTTAGAGCGAGTAGTAGTTAGGTGCTTATTTTACTTGGTCAACAACAGCTTTGAAAGCCTCTGGGTGGTTCATAGCCAAATCGGCAAGTACCTTTCGGTTCAATTCGATGTTATTGGCTTTTACTTTTCCCATAAACTGGCTGTAAGACATTCCATGAATGCGTGCTCCTGCGTTGATACGAGCAATCCATAAGGCTCGGAAATTTCTTTTCTTGACACGGCGGTCGCGGTAGGCATAGCTCATGGCTTTGTCAACCGCATTTTTGGCTACTGTCCAAACGTTTTTACGACGTCCGAAATAACCTTTGGCTTGTTTGAGAACTTTTTTACGTCGGGCTCTTGAAGCGACGGAGTTTACTGATCTTGGCATAATTTTAAATTTTTTTGATGATGGCGGTATAGCTACGCTTTTAGGGCCATCTATCAGGGTTTAACAAATTTGTAACCGTTGCATTTTTATTTTAAACGCAATTGTTCTTTGATGCTGTTCACGTCATTATCGTGGACCAATCCGGAGTGGGTAAGTTTGAGCTTACGCTTTTTAGACTTCTTGGTTAGGATGTGACTCTTGAACGCATGCTTTCTTTTGATTTTACCAGAACCGGTCAGCTTAAAACGCTTCTTGGCACTGGATTTTGTTTTCATCTTAGGCATGATGCTCTTTTATTAATTACTACTCGTTTACTTTATTTTTTTGGTGTGATGAACATAATCATCCGCTTTCCCTCTAATTTGGGAAGTTGTTCTACTTTCCCGTACTCTTCTAAATCTTGCGCCAACCGTAGCAGCAAGATTTGACCTTGTTCTTTAAAAACGATAGATCGTCCTTTGAAGAAAACGAAGGCTTTCAGTTTGGCGCCTTCGGTCAAAAACTTAATGGCGTGTTTCTTTTTAAATTCATAATCGTGCTCATCGGTTTGTGGGCCGAAACGAATTTCTTTGAGAATCACCTTCGTCGCTTTGGACTTCATGGCTTTTTCTCGCTTTTTCTGTTCGTACAAGAATTTTTTGTACTCAAGAATTTTACAAACTGGCGGTGAAGCTTTTGGTGAAATCTCTACCAAGTCCAATTCTAGTTCTCGAGCAAGCGATAAGGCTTTGTTAAGTCTGTAAACTCCGACTTCAACGTTGTCTCCTACCAGGCGTACTTCCTGTGCAGTGATTTTCTCGTTAATGCGGTGTGGATCTTGTTTGATCACACGTCCGGGTCGGTTGGTTCTTCTTCTACGTATTGCTATGACTCGTCAATTTTAAATTACACTTCAAATGTAGAAATACTTTCTGATATTTCTTGCTGAACCATTTCGATCAAATTTTCAACCGAAAGAGTCCCTACATCACCTTCTTTGTGTTTGCGCACGGATATATTTCCTTGCGTTGCTTCTTGTTCTCCCACGATGAGCATGAATGGAATTTTGTTGAGTTCGGATTCCCGAATCTTTTTTCCAATCGTCTCATTACGGTTGTCCAGGAGGGCGCGAATTTCGTTATTTTCTAGGATATTTAAAACTTTCTGAGCGTATTTTTCATGTTTCTCGCTGACACAGAGAATACTTACTTGCTGTGGAGCCAACCAAAGGGGGAAGTTTCCTGCAGTGTGTTCCAAGAGAATGGCAACAAAACGTTCCAAACTTCCAAAGGGCGCACGGTGGATCATGACCGGACGGTGCAGCTCGTTATCACTTCCTTTGTAGGTGAGATCAAAACGTTCTGGAAGGTTGTAATCTACTTGAATGGTTCCCAATTGCCATTTACGACCTAGGGCATCACGTACCATAAAATCTAGCTTAGGACCATAGAAAGCAGCTTCTCCTTCTTCAATGACATAGTTTAGACCTTTATCTTTGGTGGCATTGATGATAGCGGCTTCGGCCAATTCCCAATTTTCAGGAGAACCGATGTATTTCTCGGGCTTTTTCGGGTCGCGTATAGATACTTGCGCCACAAAGTCTTCAAACCCAAGGGAACCAAAAACATATAGGACAAGATCGATTACGTTTTTAAACTCTTGATCCAACTGATTTGGCATACAAAAGATGTGGGCGTCGTCTTGGGTAAATCCTCGAACTCGAGTCAATCCATGCAGTTCACCACTTTGTTCATAGCGATAAACCGTTCCAAACTCCGCATAGCGTTTGGGTAATTCGCGATAGCTCCAAGGGCGCGCGTTATAGATCTCGCAGTGGTGCGGACAGTTCATTGGCTTGAGAAGGAAAGTTTCTCCATCTACGGGTGTTTCAATGGGCTGAAAGCTGTCCTCACCGTATTTTTCGTAATGTCCAGAGGTGACATATAATTCTTTATTTCCAATATGGGGCGAAATGACCTGCTCATAGCCCGCTTTGCGTTGGGCTTCTTTGAGGAAATTTTCAAGACGTTCCCTAAGAGCAGCTCCTTTAGGTAGCCAGAGCGGTAGGCCTTGTCCAACTTTTTGTGAAAAAGTGAAAAGCTCCAATTCTTTCCCCAGCTTTCGATGGTCACGTTTTTTAGCTTCTTCTACACGTTGGAGGTATTCGGTCAATTCCTTTTGTTTGGGAAAGGAAACCCCATAAATCCGTGTTAACTGTGGGTTTTTTTCATCCCCTCGCCAATAGGCGCCGGCAACGTTTAAGAGCTTTACGGCTTTGACAAAGCCTGTGTGAGGAATGTGTCCGCCGCGGCAGAGATCGGTAAAGTCGGCATGGTCGCAGAAGCTAATGGTACCGTCTTCCAAGTTTTCGATCAGCTCTACTTTGTAAGGATTGTTTTCGTTTTGGTAAAAAGCTAAGGCATCGGCCTTGCTCACTTCGCGCATTTGAAAAGCGAACTTTTCTCGAGCAAAAGTCAAGAATTGCTTTTCTAGTGCAGCCAAATCTTTTTCACTGATGGTCGTCTCTCCAAAATCTACATCGTAGTAGAATCCATTTTCAATGGCGGGCCCAATGGTAAGTTTGGCACTGGGATAGAGTGCCAAAATAGATTGTGCGAGAATATGGGCCGAAGAGTGCCAAAAGGCTGTTTGGCCTTCTGGGTCTTTCCAGGTGAAAAGCTTGAGATCCCCATCTTGGGTGAGTGGGGTAGCCGCTTCGACCGTTTCTTGATTAAACTGTGCTGAAAGGACATTACGGGCAAGCCCTTCACTAATGCTTTGGGCAACTTCTAGAACGGTCGTTCCTTCGGTATATTGACGGACGCTTTGGTCGGGAAAACGGATTGCAATCATAGATTTGTAAAACAACGGTGCAAAGATAGGGCTTCCGATTGGCTTGTCAAACCCGATTTAGGAGTTCTTCTTTTTGGGACGCGGCCCTAATAACCCCGCTGTTAGTGTTCGGATGCCCCAAAACCCCAATCCAATGGATAAGCCACATAGAATTATCCCTAAGATCAATACAGGATAATAAAAGGGATGCCCTTCGTTTTGAAAGGCTTGATAGATAACAACCGGACCCATAAACGCCAAGACGATAAAGCCCGCTACACGTTTTAATCCTTTGCTGAGCATTGCTGTGTTCATGAGGTAAAGATACGCAAGAAATGATGGATTGTTAATCGTTTGGCATAGTAGGTTTATCAAGCTTTTAGAACAGCTATTGGGGCTGTTCGTTACCTATCAATGTAGTAAAAATCAAAAAAAACAGAGATCTGTAAAATTTGTAGGAACTTGATGCGTAAACTTAAAGGGGTGGTGAACCCCACCAATCACTAATATTTAATAACATCAGGTTCAATTTTAATGTTATCGTAATATTCTTTCTCTAGTTTTTCAGTCCAAATGGTATTACTTGCACCATAAACTGCTAGGTAAGAAACTAATTTTTGTTTAGTAGAACTGTGCCAATGTTCAATGTTCTTATCACATTTAATAACATCACCTTCTCTAAGTTTAATTACTTTTTTCCCTTTTTCTTGGTAATAACCTTCACCTTTTACAATTATCAAAACCTGACCTGTAGAATGTTTATGCCAATCTA
>QXYU01000023.1:1456-2923 GCA_009886755.1 Flavobacteriaceae bacterium | reverse complement strand
GTGCCCACATTCATCCACATTTCCAATACAATATGATAGCCTTTCCATTGAAAACTATCAAAGGTCGAAGCGTTGGCTATTCCCAAAATAGAGTTACTGGAGCAATTGCCGATGGTTGGGTCTATAAAGGCGTCAATTTCGACCAAAGGTGGGTTGGGGAAACCGGAGTAAAAAGAGCCCGAAGTCGCACTTCCATTTTGATTGAAAAAAGACAAATACAATTCCCCTGATGAAAAAACACTCACATTGCCATCCAGACCCGATAGTTTATAGGTGACATAGTTCGGCTGACCTGTCACCGTACTGGGGCCGTTCAGCACAACCCCTCCAGAGAATGTGGGTGACGTAAACCCTGTATTGGTATTGTCCTGATCCGAAAAAACAATAGTGTCACTTACTTGGGCAACTACCGTAACATACCCATTAAATGCAGCTCCTCCGATCTCGGAAATATTGGGGACATTATCAACATCATTCGTGCTTGTACAAGACAAGGGAGGAACGAAAAACATCCCTTGATTGGCATTGCCCCCATAACTAATTCCTTGAAAAGCATAACTATCTTTGGAAGTACGGACGTATAAATTTTCATTTGCTGTGTATTCGGCATCGTCAATTTCTAGATATTCCCCTGCGTTGAGGGTTGCCGAAGCAGTCGCATTTCCATTGATAAACACATCCGTTCCATCAACCGAAGCGACAATGATGGCATTGTCCCAATCCGACCCTCCAGAGGGTTCTCCTTGAACGAAAATATACTCTTTTCCAATCTTATCAACTCCAACAATCTGATCCACTCCATGGTCTCTTCCTGTAGTACCTCCCATGGTTCCGTTGGCTGATCCCACATTAACTACAATATCCTTAGTTGATTGAATACGAGCGCCTATCAAACCATCTGAATTTTCAGCAGGACGCGGCTCAGAAACATCGGAAACGCGAAGCGCAACGATATAACTCTCATTCTTATTAAGATTGATGGTAAAGTTCGTTGATCCCAAACTGCTCGCAGAAGGTTCAATCTGAATATTGGAATCCAAATCACTAAAGGTGATTTCAGTATTATTCTCGGTGGCTAGTACCGATGCAAATGTCAAATAATTTGAATCTGCAGGAGCTACGGGATTGGTAAAACCACCCGCTCTAAATTCCTTCCCCAAAGCTGCTAGCCCTTTACTCACAAAAGCGCCAGCTTGGGCACGTCCACCACCCCCTGCCCGGTATCGAATGGCGGTAAATACATCTTCCGACGCTTCCACTAAATAGCCTTTATCCGTGGTAATTGTTCCTGTATCGCTGCTGGGCACAAATAATTGACCAAAACTCGTAGCCAATTCATACACCCAAGGAGAGGTTCCCGACACCTGACTTACAACAGCACTGGCCAACGGCTGGCCAATGGGCTGAATGGTGACTGTTACCATACTACTACTCGGCGTGGATATGTACATGAATTGTTCATTAGGC
>QXYU01000023.1:0-1356 GCA_009886755.1 Flavobacteriaceae bacterium | reverse complement strand
TGGGTTTTGGAGGGGGCCGTTCCCTTGTTCAAAAACAACTATAAAAAATGGCAGCATGCCCTGCCCAACTTGTTTTTTACCCTTACCACGGTAGTGATCAATTTTCTGCTGGCATTCTTACTTCTTAACACCTCTGATTGGGTCGTTGCTCATGATTTTGGGATTTTGTATTGGCTTCCAGAAATGCCTTTTTGGATGTTTGTTGCTCTTGGTGTAATGCTACTGGACTTGATCGGGGCCTATGCTCCTCATTTTGTAGAGCACCGCATCAAAATCCTTTGGATGGTTCACTTGGTTCATCATTCCGATCCTGTAGTGGACACCACCACTGCTAATAGACATCATCCTCTAGAAAGTATTATCCGATTTACTTTTACCCTTCTTGGTATTTTTATCGTGGGGGCTCCCATCGGACTAGTGATGCTTTATCAGTCCCTATCTTTGGTTTTATCCCAATTCAATCATGCTAATATCCAACTCCCAAAACGGATGGATCGTTGGCTTAGCTATGTGATTGTTTCTCCAGACATGCACAAAACCCATCACCACTACCGCCTTCCTTATACGGATGCCAACTATGGTAATATTTTTTCCCTTTGGGATCGGGCTTTTGGCACCTACATGGATTTTGATCGAGAAAAAATTGTTTATGGCGTTGATGTGTTTCCAGATGAAAGTAAAAACACACAAATCAAAGAACTTCTGAAGCAACCCTTTCAGTCCTATCAGCGTCCCACGGCAGAACCGGAAACACATTAGCGACTCCTTAGGAATTGTCGCTTTTCAAGGATGGATTTGGGTTCGTCTAGAAACATACCACCGAATTACAAAAGATGCGCACCAAGATTTGCAGTCGTTGCCAAGAGGGGTTTTCAACGCTCTATCGCGTCCAACTCCGGCAGGGAAAAGATTGGGTGTTTTGCTGCAAAAAATGCACTGAACATCAAAAAACAAACAACCGCAATTATCGCTATGGCGGAACTTGGAAAGGCTAATGCTTAATTGCTCCTAAAAAAGTATTTTTACACAAACGACATAGCTACATGAATAACATCAAAAAAGATTTTTGGAACGCTGCCGTAACAAAAATTGGAACTGCATTGAATTCCTATGTCGCAACGAGTCAAAAAGAAGAAGGCCCTGTACTCCAACAACAAGACCCAACGCAAATTGTCAAAGCCTTAAATGCCGAAAGCCTTTTTGAATCTGGCTTTCAAAACGAATCCGAAGTATTGGCATTTGTCAGCACCTATTTGGACAACACCAATCACTTACACCATCCTCGATATATGGGGCATCAGGTGGCGGTTCCGCATCCTTTTTCTGGAATTCCGGACTGGATTCACGGTACTGCCA
>QXYU01000022.1 GCA_009886755.1 Flavobacteriaceae bacterium | reverse complement strand
TTAAAAATTGTTAATGATGAAGGCTGTACATTAACTGCAAATATAATCTTAGGTGTTGGTGAACCAAGTTTTGAAGCTACATCTGTAAACTTTAAAGCTTCCGGAAGCATACTAGCAAGAGAACAAGTAACCTTCGAAAATAGATCTACGGATCCGTTTAGCGTTTCAGAATGGATTTTTGGTGATAATACTCCATCAGAGTTCGTCTATGTGCGATCAGAAACCACATCCCCAACTACTCACGAATATGGAATATCAGGAACTTATTTTGCAACACTCAGAATATACAACGATATAGGTTGTTCTCAGGAAGTGACCCAGCCTATTATTGTTGGTCAAGGATATAACATTCTTGTTCCAAATGTATTCTCACCAAATGGAGACTTGGTCAACGACAGATTCAAACCACTATTTAGCGGTTTTGGTTTAGTTGAATTTACAATCTATGACAACCGAGGGAATAAAGTTTACTACGAATTGACACCTCCAGATGGAACGCCCATAGAGCCAGATAACTATAGTTCACCCCTTTTACTTCAAGGTTGGGATGGAAGTAATGCAGGAAATGCCCCCTATTACATATATACTGTCCGGGGTATTACGCTTTTTGGAGAAAAGGAAATTGAAAGAAGTGGAACCTTTATCATCTTGAGATAATGAGTAAAAATAGACACTTTTTAACGGTATTACTGCTCTTTATTCTAGTTTCGGCCTTTGGTCAAGATGAGTATGTTGTCAATCAAACAAAATATACTCAGAAGATTAACGCAAGTTATTTTGGAATGAACGAGCTCAATCGGGTAGGGGTACTTTATAATTCACTTAAAGTGAATAACGCTACCACTATGGACAACAAGTATTTGTTTGGTTCCCTAGCTTTTCCAGACTTGAATTTTACTATTGGAGTAGATTTGAATTCATTCAAAATGCCTACCACAAATTTAACTCTAAATTTGGCTAAACTTGCTTATATCTATACGATACAATTAGGTAATGAAACATTTTTACTTCCCGGATTATATGTAGGATTTGGGAGTAGTAATTTAAATGTTGATAATCTTATATTTGAAGATCAATTGGATACAGCTACAGGTTTTATCAATACCGAATCGATCGACCCATTGGCGGATATCATCGCCAATACATCCTATTTTGATATGGGAGCCTCATTTATTCTTCATTCTGAAGATTACCTTATTGGATTGAGTTTAAAACATTTAAATCGTCCAAACACATCCTTTAATAAAGAGGTGCCATATGAGAAGCCCATTCAGGTTTCCGTTCAGGGAGGATACGAGTTTAATATAAACCCATACGAATTCCGTTATTTACCGCGTTATTCTTATCTATATGCATATGGCTCTGTCACCAAATTTGGAGACTCTTATTTTATGAGTTTTTCCCAAGATTTTCAATTGGGTGAATTCTCATTAGGTTTTGTTGAGCAAGCCTCTTTTGTAAGCTATTCAGACAATACAGCTCAAGGGGAACAAATAGCGACCCAAGCGGGGCTCAATAATATCGGCTTAACCGTTGGATTGGCATTGGAAAATTTTGATTTTGGGGTACACTATAATTTCCCCTTTCGAAACACAGGAAAAGTATTTTCACCAAGTATGTTCGAACTATCTGTTATTTTTGATTTCAGCATCTATCGTCGAAACAACAGAGGGCTATACAAGAGGTTACAGATTGATAACTACTACTAGTCTTTGAATACTTTGTTCGGGAAAACCACCTCACTTTCGAAGCCATTTTTTCCGATGGTACTGATACCAAAAAAGTAATTGTCAATGACAATTCCGTCTAAGACATAGGCATTAACATCTCCAACAAATCGACTGTCTTGCCAAGTAGGACTAGTCGTATCTCTCCAATAGATTTTATATCCCGCAACGTCCTTGCTGTTGACTTTTTCCCAACGAAATTTTGCGGCAGGTTCCACGGCACCACCAATCGATAGATTTTCCACCGCAGGGGGTGCCCAAGCCAATTGAGCCAAAACAATTGCGTTTACAGCCGTAAGTTTTTTAGCATATTGAAAATTTACACCCGCAATGACGTCTCCATAAGCAATGCCATTTTCAGTTCGTATGTCTTGATGTTGACGATTATAGTTTTCGTGGGCTTCCATTATACGAATACCCGCGAACCCCTGATCGTTAAATGGCCGGTGATGTCCCCCACGGCTAAATCGATCCAAGCGATATATGAGTATCGGATTCATTTCAGGCATATAGGTTTTAGTAGCCTTGTGAACGTAGCGAGCAAGTTGTCGGGAGATACCATCTACTTCACCACCATAAAAACGTCTAGCCACGCGCTGGCTTTCTGTTTCAGTAGGAGGAACGGGCTCAGAAAAAATTCGGAAACTTCGATTGTCTATAACGCCATCAACTCCTTCAATATTGCCAATCATATCGTTATTGAGAATGCCGATAATATTCCAGCCTTCTTTTTTGGCTTTTTGAGCCAAGCCTTTGCCTCCAAACAAGCCTTGTTCTTCACCGGCGAGTCCCACATAGATGATACTATTTTTAAATTGATACTTTGATAACACTCTTGCAGCTTCTATGGTGCCTGCCATTCCAGAGGCATTGTCATTGGCTCCTGGAGAATCATCAGTATAGTTGTTTGGATCGGAGATCCTGGAATCTATATCTCCGCTCATAATAATGTAACGATCAGGAAATTCTGTCCCTTTTTGAATGGCCAGTACGTTGTTGATCCAAACGGGTTTTACGATTCGTTCCCCATCTTCGGGTAAATGATAATTTTTTTGATAACGAACCTCCAAGCAATTATCGCATTGGCTGGATATTTTTTCAAATTCTTTTTTAATCCATCGCCTTGCGGCTCCAATGCCTCTTATGTTAGAGAGGGTGTCACTGAGTGTATGTCGAGTACCAAAATTGGCTAGGGTGCGAATGTCGGAGGTAATTCTTTCATAAGAGATCGCATCAATGATTGAATATACATCAGTTTTTTTTTGTCCAAAACTGATAAAACATCCCAAGAGAGTGAGTGCCAGTATTGCTTTCCGAGGACCGTATGAAGAAGTACTTACTGCTTGTGTCATGTATAGTTTTTATTAAAAATAAAAAAACCCAGCCAAAGAAGCCGGGTTTCGATTTAAACATAAACCAAATCAAAAACAATATTGATTTTTCGAAATAACTTCACCAGCAACTTTTCGTTTGAGTTCAGTAATATTTGGAAGGGGTTGTGCTTGCGTCAAATGATTTAAGGCGGTTAGGAGTTTTTGTTGATTTTCTCCTTTGGAAATCGAGACAATCACCTCGCGTGCTTTTTTATTGCAAAGAGCAACCGCTTCGTATAAATACAATTGACTCATTGCTGTTTGTTGTTGTTGCGCCTCTTCACTACTACGTTGCGTATTTTTCACCGTTCGCATCACGGCAGACTCGGCCATATAGATTTCGATAAGGATGTCCGATAAGGCCATCAATATTTCTTGATTTTTATCCAAGTCAGGGCCGTATTTTTGGACAGTGGATCCAGCAACCAAAAGGAATACTTTTTTAAGATTCTCAACCATATCCTGTTCTGCTGCCAAATATCCGGTACGAGTTTGTTGGGCCATTGTTTCTGGAGTATCGATTTGAGCTCCAATCCCCATCACAGCAGTCATCAAATCCAACTCTCCTTTCATGGCTTTCTTCAATAGCATTCCAACCGAAAGCATTCTGTTGATTTCATTAGTTCCTTCATAAATTCTTCCAATACGCGCATCACGCCAAGCGGCTTCCATTGGCGCATCGGCAGAGAAGCCCATCCCACCAAAAATCTGCAAGCCTTCATCGGCGCAGTTTTGCATGTCTTCGGAGATGGCTACTTTTAGTAAGGAGCATTCGACGGCAAATTCCTCAACTCCCCGTAGTTCCGACTCTTGATGCCCTTTCCCTTCAGCTTGAAGAGATTCGATTCTCGCTTTAACATCATGGGCTGCACGATAGCAGGCAGCTTCCCCTACATAGGTGTTTGTAGCCATTAGGGCTAATTTTTCCTGAATAGCACCAAATTGCGCAATGGGTGTTTTGAATTGAATACGCTCATTAGCATATTTTACGGAAATACTGGTGGCGCGTCTTTGTGCGTCCAAACAAGCAGCTGCCAATTTGATTCGGCCAACGTTTAGGGCGTTCATGGCTATTTTAAAGCCCTCTCCTCGCTCTGCAAGCATATTTTCAACGGGAACCTTGGTTTCGTTAAAAAAGACCTGACGGGTAGAGGAGGAGTGGATTCCTAGTTTGTGTTCTTCATCCCCAAGGGTTATTCCATTTTCCAAGTCTTTAGGGACGATGAATCCTGTAATGTTTTTATCATCTTCGATACGTGCAAAAACAATGAAAAGCTCTGCAAATCCCGCATTTGAAATCCACATCTTTTGCCCTGTGATTTTGTAATGACTTCCATCTTCAGAGAGCACTGCTTTGGTTCGTCCCGAATTGGCATCCGATCCGGCACCTGGCTCTGTAAGGCAATAAGCACCAAACCATTCCCCAGAAGCTAGCCTGGGAATGTATTTCATTTTTTGCTCTTCCGTCCCGTAGAGAGTGATCGGGAGTGTTCCGATACCCGTGTGAGCACCAAAAGCTGTAGAAAAAGAGCCTGTTGCCCCTGAGATATAATCACACACCAACATGGTTGATACAAAATCCATTCCCAACCCACCATAGGCTTCGGGTACGGATACGCTTAGAAAGCCAAGGGAACCTGCTTGTTGCATCAAGCGTTGCGTCAATGCGTAATCCTTTTTCTCAAACTGAGCCTTGTTGGGAACAACTTCTCGGTCAATAAATTCCTTGACAGCGTCTTTCATCATGATCTGCTCTTCTGAAAAATCTTCAGGGGTAAAAATGTCTTGGGGGTCAAAGGATTTGATAATGAATTCCCCTCCTTTAGTGAGTGTGGCTGGACTGGTTTCCATAGTGTCTAATTAAAGTTAACTTGATGTGTTTGTTTTTCGTATGCACTGCAATAGTCAGTAATGCAGTCAATCACTTCGAAGAAGTGCTCAATTTTTTCTTCAGAAAGTTCCTGGTTTATCGCTTCATTAAATCCAAGAACGATCTGCTTCGAGAATTCTCTTTTTTCTTTTCCAAAAGGGGTTAAATGGATTAACACACCTCGACCGTCCGAAGGATCCGGACGTCGGTCAATGAGTTCTCTTTCTTCCATGGACTTCAGAAGCCTTGAAATACTGGTGCCTTCCATACCCATTTTAGGCCCCAATGCCGTAGAAGGGGTTCCTTCCGCGTCAATACTTAATAATGCAAAACCTGTAGCCATGGTCGAATCGAATTTGGCTGCTGTTCGGTTATACATTTTGCTGACTGCGCCCCAGGTGGATCGTAAGGCGTAATCTATGGTTCTTTTTTTCATTAAGGTAAATATATATAAAATTTGCTATGCATGCATTATAATGCGCGCATAATTATGCATGCATAGTATAAAAAACTACGAAAGCCCCTGTTTTTAGGGGCTTTTGTAATTAGCTGTAAATGGAATCGATCAGGTGTTTGTACTTTTCCTTGACCACTTTTCTTTTCAACTTCATTGTGGGGGTGAGGTGTCCTTCATCAATTGACCAAATTTCAGGGGTCAATTCAAATTTCTTCACTTGTTCCCATTTCCCAAATATTTGGTTGTGCTGATCGATATCTGCTTGGACGGCTGCGAGAAGCTTTTCATTGCTACAAATCGCTTTTAGATCATCAGTAGGGCAGTCGATTTTATGGTCTTCAATCCATTCGCCGATATATTCAAAATTCGGTTGAATCAGAGCTGCTGGCATTTTCTGTCCTTCTCCAATCACCATCATTTGTTCAATAAACAAGGATTGCTTCATTTGACCTTCAATAAGGGCTGGAGCAATATATTTCCCTCCAGAGGTTTTGAACATCTCTTTCTTACGATCTGTGATTTTTAAGAATCCATCGGCATCAATTTCTCCAATATCTCCCGTATGGAAATAATCGCCCGACATCACTTCTGCTGTTTTGGCTTCATCTTTATAATAGCCCATCATAACGTTGGGTCCTTTACATAAAATTTCACCATCCTCTGCGATCTTCACTTCAACTCCTTTGTTGACACGTCCAACAGTACCAATCCGGAAGCCTCCATTATTGACTTCGTTCATAGAAATGACAGGAGAGGTTTCAGTCAATCCGTAACCTTCTGTGATGGTAATTCCCGCAGCGGTAAATACCTGAGCCAATCGTGGCTGTAAGGGGGCACTTCCTGAAGCTATGAGTTCCAGTTTTCCTCCTAACGCCTCTTTCCATTTGGAAAAGATCAGTTTACGAGCAATTTTAAGTTTGAATTCATACCAAGCTCCATTTTTACCATAAGGTTGGTATTGCAATCCAAGATCAACAGCCCAGTAAAATAATTTTTGTTTGATTCCGTCCAGTTCAGCGCCACGCGCATAAATTTTATCATATACTTTTTCCAACAAACGAGGAACGGCTGTCATAATGTTGGGTTGAGTCTCCTTTAGATTGTCGCTAATGGCCTCCAATGATTCTGCAAAGAAAATACGAACACCAAAATAATAGTATACATAAAGTGTTGCTCTTTCAAAAATATGACAGACTGGAAGGAAGCTCAATGCTTTCGATTTCCCTGCAACCAGTGGTAAACGGACAGAGGTGTTGAGACTGTTAAATACAATATTATTATGTGACAGCATTACTCCTTTTGGAACCCCTGTGGTTCCAGAAGTATAGATAATGGTAGCAAGGTCTTCGGATTTGACCGCGTCCTTGTGTTTTTCTATTTCGTCCTGATTGTTTGCCTTGGCACCTTCGTCTAACAAACTACTCCAGTGTGTACATCCCTCAATTTCATCAAAGCAAAAGACACCCTTTAGGCCTTTTACATTTTTTTGAACCGAAACGAGTTTGTCATAAACTTCTTTATCAGAAACAAAGCAGTATTGTGACTCGGAATGATTCAAGATGTACTCATAGTCCTTAGCCGCAATGGTAGGGTAGATAGGTACATTGATAGCTCCTAGTTGGAGCACCCCCATATCTACAACACACCACTCGGTTCGGTTATTGGTTGATATCATTCCAATTTTATCCCCAGGCTTAACGCCCTTGGCAATCAGAGCCCCAGTAATCTGATGGGCTTGTTGATAAAATTCTTCAGAAGAGGTTGCTTTCCATTCACCATTCTGCTTGGTGTTTAGCGCATCTGTTAGCGGAAGCTTTTCCCGCTGATAGGTCAAAAAGTCAAATAATCTAGTAATTTCCATGCCATTAAAGTACAGAAATTACCGATTTATTAAAAAAGAATGCTAGATTTTATTGAATAACCAATCATGGGCATTCAGGAAAGCGACTGTCCAAGGACTTACCACATCTTCCGATCGTTCTTTGGGATAGTGGCCCCAGTTCCATGGAAAGGTGGATCGTTCCAAGTGCGGCATCATTACTAAATGTCTTCCGTCATCACTGCATAACATGGCAGCATTAAAGTCAGAGCCATTCGGATTGCCCGGATATTGATCGTATTGATAGGTTGCTGGAATATGATAGGCATCTTTGTTTTTTGGGAAAGAAAATTTTCCTTCTCCGTGGGCCGACCAGATTCCCAATCGACTTCCTTCCAATCCCTGGAGCATTATAGACGGAGAAGGTTGGATGTCAACGGCTGAGAAAATACACTCAAACTTTCCGGAGTCGTTGTGCAACATTTTCGGTTTTTTGTCGTGGCTAGGAGTGAGTAATCCGAGTTCTACAAATAATTGACAGCCATTGCAAATACCCAATGAGAGCGTGTCTGGACGGTTGAAAAAGTCTGTTACGGCTTTTTGTGCTTTGGGATTGTATTTGATGCTTCCAGCCCAGCCTTTGGCAGATCCAAGTACATCAGAATTGGAAAAGCCTCCCACCGCAACTAAAAACTGAATATCTTCAAGCGTTTCGCGTCCTTCAATCAAGTCGGTCATATGGACGTCTCGGACGTCAAAACCACAAAGATCCATCACATAGGCCATCTCACGCTCAGAGTTACTTCCTTTTTCGCGAAGCACTGCCGCTTTAATTTTAGTTTCTTTAGGCATCGGACGCTTTCCGTCGAATGTCTGTGGGAATGAAAAGGCAAGAGGTTGTTGAACGATGTGATCCGCACGAACGGCAGCGAGTTCTTCTTTGGTTTGCTGTTTTTCCAGTTCGGTAGCTGTTAGCATCCACAATTGTCGCATTTCGGGAATGGATAGCTCAAGACCGTTGATGTCAAGAATCTCCTCCTGCAGAACAGTCCCCAGTCGAACAGCTTGGACGCCTTCTTTGGATAGTACAGCTTCCAAATCCTCTTTGGATTGCACAACAACGGCTACTTTTTCAGAAAACAGACAGCGAACCGTATCGGCTTCTTCAAGAACAGATAAGTCCAAACGCATTCCCACGCCGTGGGAAGGGAAACACATTTCCAAAAGACTCGTAATGAGTCCACCCGAACCGATGTCATGACCAGCGGTGATACTACCACTATGGATGAGAAGTTGCAAAGCATTAAAGGCTTTTTTGAAATAAGCTGGGTCTTGCACACCTGGAGTTTTGTCTCCAATTGCCGCAATGGATTGAGCAAAGGAGGAGCCTCCTAAGTCAAAAGCATCTTTTGAAAAATCGATATAATAAAAGTCACCTCCCTCGGGGGTGGCGACGGGGGTAACAATTTTGTTAATATCCGAACAAGTCCCAACCGTTGAAATGATGACGGTCCCTGGAGCCAGTACATCTCCTTCAGTATATTTTTGTTTCATGGAAAGGGAATCCTTTCCTGTGGGGATATTGATTCCTAATGCAATAGCAAAATCAGAACAGGCTTCTACGGCCGCATACAAACGCGCATCTTCTCCTGGATTGTTGCAAGGCCACATCCAGTTGGCAGAAAGCGAAACGCTGTTTAAGCCTTTTTCAAGCGGTGCCCATACCAAATTGGTCAGGGATTCTGCAATGGCGTTGGTACTTCCTTTTCGGGGATCAATAAGACCACTGACGGGAGCATGACCAATGGAGGTAGCAACCCCTTTTTTGCCAGCATAATCAAGAGCCATCACGCCGCAGTTGCTCAAAGGCAATTGAAGTTCACCTACGCATTGTTGTTGCGCCACGCGTCCAGTAACACAACGATCGACCTTGTTGGTTAACCAGTCTTTACAGGCCACCGCTTCCAGTTGCAATACGTTTTGGATATATGAGATGAGATCCGAGCGTTGATAGGAAAGGGCTTCAAAATTAGGGGCTAGGGATTGGTCTTGCATCACCGTTTTGGGAGAACTGCCAAAAAGAGCTGAAAGATCCAAGTCGATTGGCGTTTCCTTTTTCTTTTCAGAGTGAAAAGAAAAACGCATATCAGCACTAACCGCTCCAACAATGTAAAAAGGGGCGCGTTCTCGCGCTGCAATTCGTTCCAAAAGAGAAGCGTCTTCTGGGGAGATAATGAGCCCCATACGCTCTTGGGATTCGTTACCGATAATTTCTTTGGCGGATAAGGTAGGATCTCCCACCGGTAGTGCATCAAGGTCAATTTTCCCTCCAGTGTCTTCGACCAGTTCTGAGAGACAGTTCAGATGCCCACCAGCACCGTGATCGTGTATGGATACGATTGGGTTTTGACTTCGTTCTACGAGGGCTCTAATGGCATTGGCAACTCGCTTTTGCATTTCTGGATTGGATCGTTGAATGGCATTCAATTCGATAGTACTACCAAAAGCACCCGTGTCAGCTGAAGAAACAGCGGCACCACCCATTCCAATCCGATAGTTGTCTCCTCCGAGAATTACGATTTTGTCTCCTTTTTTGGGACGGTGTTTTTGGGCTTGTTCTTTTTTCCCAATTCCGACACCTCCCGCCAGCATGATTACTTTGTCAAAGCCGAGGCGTTGATCATTTTCTTGGTGTTCGAAAGTCAGTACAGAACCAGCGATAAGGGGTTGCCCAAATTTATTTCCAAAATCAGAAGCTCCATTGGAAGCCTTGATCAAAATATCAAGAGGTGTTTGGTAGAGCCATTTTCGTTCTGGAAAATTTTCGAAAGAGGTGTTTTTTTGAACCCGTGAATAAGGTGTCATATAAACAGCTGTTCCCGCGAGGGGAAGAGAGCCTTGCCCTCCGGCTAAGCGGTCACGGATTTCACCACCCGACCCTGTAGCTGCGCCATTAAAGGGCTCTACTGTTGTGGGAAAATTATGTGTTTCTGCTTTTAGGGAAAGCACACTTTCCATGGCATTTTTTTGGTATCCACTTGGTCGATCCCCTTCTGAAGGAGCAAATTGTTCTACTTCGGGACCCTCAACGAAAGCCACATTGTCTTTGTAAGCCGATACAAGATTGTCCGGATTGGCTTTGGATGTTTCTTTGATGAGTTGAAATAAACTACGGGGCTTGGTTTCTCCATCAATTATAAAGGTCCCATTAAAAATTTTATGACGACAGTGCTCGGAGTTTACTTGCGAAAAACCAAAGACTTCAGAGTCTGTCAAGGGGCGTTCTAATTTTTCAGAAAGTTCATTTAGATAGGCCACTTCTTCATTGCTAAGGGCAAGTCCCTCAGTTTGATTGTAGGCTGCGATATCTGTAATTTGCTCTACGGCTTCGGGTTCAATATCCACAGTAAAAAGGGACTGATCCAATTGCTCGTAACGAATCACCAACATGGGGTCAATGTCTCCAATGGTTGCTTCCGAAAGGTACTCCTCCATACGCATAATCCCTTCGATTCCCATGTTCTGAGTGATTTCAACCGCATTGGTACTCCAAGGGGTTAACATGGAAGCTCGAGGGCCATAAAAAATGCCTTTGAGTTGATTGTCTTCGAGGAGGGGGACCCCGCCAAATAACCAATTTAATTTATCAATGGTTTCGGGGGCAAGGGTTTTTGAGGAAGCTACTGCAACAACTTTGGTAGCAGGATCGCCAAAAAACTGAATCATAGACCAGGTGATTAAAGGGCAAAAATAAGGCTTTTAGCCTTGATTGTTTGTTTCAACTGAGAGTGTTTATAAGCATTTGTGGAGGAGTTATCCACAGAGGCTAGCTAGTTTTTTTCATTCGAGCCATATAAAAACCATCAAAAGAGCTCTGATGGGCATAATAACTTTGTTCTTCTTCCAGTTGAAACCCTTCATGGCTGTTAAGAAAAGTGTTTACGATCTGCTGATTTTCTGAGGGTAAAATGGAGCAGGTGGCATAAACAAGTACTCCATTGGGTTTGATCCATGGAGCGGCTTGTTGCAATAAGGCTGTTTGAGTTTGCTGCAAACTTTTCAAAGTGGCTTCTGTCAGTCTCCACTTAAGTTCTGGTTTGCGTTTTAAGGTTCCCAGTCCAGAACAGGGGGCATCGACCAAAACGACATCAGCCCAGTTTTCATTTTCAGGGAGGGTTGCACCTTGTTTCAGTATTTCAGTTTGAATGATTTTAGCACCAGCGCGTCGGGCACGTCGTTGCAGCTCTTTGAGTTTATTTGCTTCAATATCATAGGCACGAAGGCTCCCTTTGTTGCGCATTAAGGCTGCCAATTGAAGGCTTTTTCCTCCAGCTCCGGCACAGAGGTCAATAACATTCATACCTGGCGTTAGCTGTGTAAATGGGGCTACCTTTTGGGAATGCGCATCCTGAATTTCAAAATAACCTTTTAAAAACAAGGCATTTTTATCCAATTTGCGTCCCTGAGTAAGTTGTAGAGCATCTGGAGCATCTGGAATGATTTGACTTTCGATTTGATAGCGTGATGCGAGTTCCTCTTTGAGTTTTTGAGGATGCGTACGCAGCCGGTTGGTGCGAATCGAAACGGCGGCCTGTTGATTCAAGGCAGGGTATTCTTTGCCCCAATAATCTGGGAGTTCTTTTTGGCCTAATTCAAAGAGCCAATCGGGATAGGAAGCTTCCACCACAGCGGATCGCTCTTGTGGATTGTCACTCAGCGTTAGTGGAAGGGCATCGGTCCAGAGAGAATCGTTTTTATGGCACCAAATAGTGAGGAGTTGTCCTGGGGTAGTGGTTTCCATAGGGGTTTGGATGCAATGTGCAAAAAGCCGTCGCCAACGGAGACAGTCAAACACAATAGCATAGAGCAGTTTCCGATCTCGAGCCCCCCATTTAGGGTGGGTAGCAATCATTTTTTGCAGGACTCGTGAGGTGCGTTTGTTTTCTTGTAAAACGGCCTTGAGGGATTCGATCGCTGCTAAGGCAATGTTGTCATGCAACTTTCGCATCAGAGTTGTTGGAGTTTGACGAGGTTAAAATAAGCTCCTTTTTCTTTTAGGAGTGATTGGTGGGTGCCCATTTCCAGAATTTGTCCTTCTTGAAGGACTACAATTTTGTCAGCCTTTTGGATGGTGGATAAACGATGCGCAATCACCAGGGAAGTTCTGTTTTCCATTAATTTTTCTAGGGCTTCTTGAACCAGTTTTTCCGATTCGGTGTCCAAGGCAGAGGTGGCTTCATCTAAAATAAGAATATCCGGATTTTTTAAAACCGCGCGGGCTATGGATAGTCGTTGCTTTTGTCCTCCGGAAAGTTTGTTGCCACTTTCCCCAATCGAACTGTCATAGCCATGTTCCATCTGGCTAATGAATTCATGCGCATTGGCCACTTTTGCTGCTGCGATCAACTCTTCATTGGTGGCATCTTGTTTTCCAATGCGGAGGTTGTTGGCTACAGTATCATTAAAGAGCAGCGCTTCTTGCGTAACAACTCCAAGCAATTCATAAAGGGAGTAAAATTGCAGTTGATCGATGGGAATGCCGTCCAAGGTCAATCTCCCAGAACTGATATCATAAAAGCGATTGAGGAGGTTGGCAATGGTAGTTTTTCCACTTCCAGATTGCCCCACTAAGGCAACCAATTCTCCTTTTTTGATTTGCAGACTAAAGTTTTTGAGTATGGGTGCATCCCCATAGGCAAAATGAACCTTGTCAAAAACAATTTCTTCTTTGAGTGCGGGTAATTGTTGGGCGTTAGTGGCTTCTTTCACCGTGTTTTCTGCTTCGAGTATTCCAACCAATCGGGCGGCGGCAGCGTCTCCTTTACGAATGCTAAAGAGGGATTTGCTGATGCCCTTGGCAGGGGTCAAAATGTTGTATGCCAATCCCATATAGACAAAGAATACGGTGCCTTTCAAACTTTGCTCCACCAACACCATATGCCCCCCATACCAAAGCAATACTCCAATGATGGCAATGCCCATAAATTCACTCATCGGAGAAGCTAAGTTGTTTCGGTGGAGTAAGGCATTAGAAAAATTAAAAAACCGTTGGGTGGAGGCTTCAAAACGTTTGGAAAAAAAACCTTTGGCATTAAAGGTTTTAATGATTTTTTGTCCGTTAAGGGTCTCATCAATGATGGACATGAAATAGCCTTGTTCTTTTTGAACCGAATCAGATTTTCGACGTAATTGTTTTCCAATCAAAGAGATTATGACGCCTGAAACAGGAATAAATAATAAGACAAACAAGGTGAGTTCTGGACTCAGTTTAAACATGATCCATAAATTGAAAACAATGGTTAGTGGCTCACGGATCAAGAACTCTAGTACGGATAAAAAAGAAACTTGGACTTCAATCACATCGGAGGCCATTCGTGCCATAAGATCGCCTTTTCGTTTTTCAGAAAAATAGTTCAACGGCAGCGAAAGCACTTTTTTATACAAGGCGTTGCGCAGGTCTCTCAATACTCCAGAACGCAAAAAGGAAATAAAAAATAAGGCGAAATAATTGAAAATGTTTTTCAGAAAAAACAAGCCCAGAATAAGCCCAATAACAAGCATGAGTGTTCCCGAAGGATCGGCTTCTACGCGGTGGGCTACTTCATAATTGAGCATTCCTTGTGCATAGCTGATCAGGTCAGTTATTCCTGTATAGGTTGGTGGATGGCTTACTTTTTCAGTTTGGTTGAACAAGACGTCCATCATTGGGATAAAGGACACCATAGCGAGCGCACTAAAGAGGGCATAAAAAATATTACAAACAACATTCAGGACGGCATATCCCCAAAAGGGTTTGGCAAACTGTATGATTTTTTGAAAGTAGTGCATCATAGCTGTAAATCCATTTCTAGGGTTTGCAGTTGTTGTTCTATTTGATTTCGATTGAAAGCCCAGCTTTGGTCAGGTTGATAGGTGCCTGCGGCGCTGAGGTAAAATTTAATCATGGGCTCTGTTCCGCTGGGACGAAGTGCCAGTCGGCTTCCGTTAGCCATTTCGAAGATAAGCACATTGGCCTTTGGTAATGATAGGGATATTTCGGTACCCGTTTCTTGGTTTTGTTCTGTACCTTTTTGGTAGTCGTACATTTTGATAACCTCACTTCCTCCAAGCTTTTGGGGTGGGTTGCTGCGATAGCCGCGCATCATTTCAAGGATGGCTTCTGCTCCGGCTGCCCCTTCTTTGTTGAGGGAAATTAATTTTTCATATTGAAAACCGTATTTCTGGTAGCAATCAATGAGCTGATCCAAAAGCGTCAACTCCTTATTTTTGAGGTAGCTAACCAATGCTGCGGTCAATAAGCTAGCGGATACAGCATCTTTGTCACGCACTGCGGATCCCAATAAAAAGCCATAGCTTTCCTCGCCACCACAAAGGAAGGTTTTGGAAGGGTTTTTCTCAATGGCATCGGCAATCCACTTGAAGCCTGTTAGGGTAGTGAAGCATTCTACTTGATGCACATCGGCAAGGGCTTGCATCAGCCGAGTCGATACGATGGTGGAGGCGATAAAGGCTTGGTTTGGAAGTTTGTCATTTGCTTTTAGGCGTTCCAACACAAAATCAGTCAACAAAAGCATCAACTGATTCCCATTCAAGAGTTCATAGGTTCCTTCTTGGGTGCGAAAAGCAATTCCTAAACGATCGCAATCCGGATCTGTTCCGATGACGAGATCGG
>QXYU01000021.1:280-35477 GCA_009886755.1 Flavobacteriaceae bacterium | reverse complement strand
CAGAATGGCGCGGATGTGCTGCTCGAATTGGGACGTATAGGCCGCTTCGATGGTATAGTGCCCACTGTTGTGTGGTCGCGGGGCGACTTCATTGACTAGAATTTCTCCTTCTTGGGTGAGAAATAATTCCACGGCCAACAAGCCGACATGATTGAATTTTTCAGAAACTTTTTGTGCTACTTCGGTGGCTTTGGTCTCGATTTCGGAAGAAACCTGGGCAGGGCACAATACATACTCCACTTGATTGGCCGTTGGATGAAATTCCATTTCCACCAGAGGGTAAACTTTGATCTCACCTTGCGGACGTCGGCAAACCATCACAGCGAGTTCTTTTTGGAAAGGCACAAGGTCTTCCACAAGGCAGGCTCCGTCTTTCAGTTCTTCCAAGTCCTTGTTGCCACAAACGATCTGTACTCCGTATCCATCGTATCCAAAACTGCTAGATTTCCAAACAAAAGGAAAAGAAAGGGTGCCTTTGACAACGGCTTGTTTCAGATCTTCTAAGGAGTCAAAATTTTCAAAAGCGGCGGTTGGGATTGCGTGTTCCCGATAGAATTCTTTTTGGATGCATTTGTTTTGAATGCGCTCTAGTACTTGCGGTTGGGGATAAACCTGAACTCCCTTCTTTTGCAAGGTTTTCAAAGCGTCTATATTGACATTTTCTATTTCAATAGTGAGAATATCCACCGATTCTCCAAAGGCAACAACGGTTTGATAATCCATCAAATCGCCGATATGGAAGGAGTCGCAAGCCAATCGAGCAGGAGCTTCGGAGCTAGGGTCTAATACTTGGGTTCTGACATCCCATTGGCGGGTGCAATAGAGCAACATTTTCCCCAGTTGTCCGCCGCCGAGAATACCGATTGTTTTGGTACTTGAAAAAAAGCTCATTCTTAATTTTGAGGTAAAAATACGGATATCTTTCCGCTATGAGAAAATTGGGCTACAAAATGGATATCTTAGCCCCAGATTTATATGATATGAAAATACTTGTATTTTTTGGAAAACCAGGTGCGGGCAAAGGAACCCAAGCCGCACTGCTTAAGGAAAACTACAATTTACTCCACATTTCTACGGGAGATTTGTTTCGATACAACATAAAAAACCAAACGGCATTGGGAAAACTGGCACAATCCTACATTGATGCAGGGGATTTGGTGCCTGACCAAGTAACGATTGATATGTTAGAAGCAGAGGTTGAGAAAAATCCTCAAGCGGAAGGATTTATTTTTGATGGTTTTCCAAGAACAAAAGCGCAGGCCGAGGCCTTAGATACTTTTTTGACTGGACGCAATTTGGCCGTTTCTGCAACCATTGCCTTGGAAGCATCGGACGATATTTTGGTTGAAAGACTTCTGAAAAGAGGAGAAACCAGCGGTCGCTCGGACGACCAAGACGAGCAGAAAATCAGAAATCGCTTTGACGAGTATAACCAAAAAACAGCCCCTTTGAAGCGGTATTACGAAGACCAAGGTAAATTCCATACAGTGGACGGGATTGGCTCTTTAGAAGAAATCAGCGCACGTCTTACAACGTTGATTGATAGCATTTAACACAATATGACAGAAGGCAACTTTGTTGATTATGTAAAACTCCATGTTGCTTCTGGTAACGGAGGAAGCGGCTCTACACACTTGCGCCGTGAGAAGTTTGTAGCCAAGGGCGGCCCTGACGGTGGCGATGGTGGTCGAGGAGGACACGTAATTATCCGTGCAAATCCCAATCTATGGACGCTTTATCCTTTTAAATTCAAAAGACATTTTGGGGCTGGACACGGAGAGGCTGGAGGTAAAAGCAGAAGTTCCGGAGCCCAAGGCGAAGATGTATATATTGATGTTCCCTTGGGAACAGTAGTGAAGAAAGCCGAATCGCAAGAAGTCCTTTTTGAAATCACCGATACGGAACAAGAGGAGATACTTCTCAAAGGCGGCCTGGGCGGTCGTGGCAACTGGCACTTTAAGTCTGCCACCCGACAAACGCCTCGCTATGCACAACCTGGGCTGGAAGGTTCAGATATGCAACTCACTTTAGAACTTAAAGTACTAGCCGATGTAGGCTTGGTCGGTTTTCCCAATGCAGGAAAGTCAACCTTACTGGCCAGTTTGACAGCAGCCAAGCCCAAAATAGCCGATTACGAATTTACAACCCTAAAACCCAACTTGGGAATCGTGCCTTATCGTGATTTTCAATCTTTTGTCATGGCGGACATCCCCGGGATTATTGAAGGGGCTTCTGAAGGAAAGGGTTTGGGACATTACTTTTTACGTCATATTGAGCGCAATTCCATTTTGCTCTATATGATTCCAGCGGACACCACAGATGTCAAAAAAGCTTTTGATACCCTACGGGCAGAGTTGATTGCCTACAATCCCGAATTGGTAGATAAAGATTATGTGGTGGCACTGACCAAATGTGATTTGCTAGACGATGAGCTTCGTGCCGAGTACCGAGAGGAAATGCAGGAGCAGTTTGGAGACACGCCTCACTTTATGATTTCGTCCGTGGCGCAACAAGGGCTCCAAGAATTGAAAGACGGTTTATGGAAACTATTAAACCAAACCCTTTAATGGTAGAAAGAGTACATTTTATTGCTATTGGTGGGAGTGCCATGCATAGCTTGGCCATTGCATTGAGCCGAAAAGGGAAAACCGTAAGCGGCAGCGATGATACTATTTTTGATCCCTCACTAAGCAAACTAAAAGCCTCCGGATTACTCCCCGAACAGATGGGATGGTTCCCTGAAAAAATAACCACCGATCTTTCGGCTGTTATTTTGGGAATGCACGCCAAAAAAGACAATCCCGAATTGCTTCGCGCCCAAGAATTGGGATTAAAAATTTACTCCTATCCGGAATATCTCTACCATATCAATCAAGAAAAAACTCGAATTGTTATTGCTGGTAGCCATGGAAAAACCACCATCACAGCCATGATTCTCCATGTGCTTCACTACCATCAGGTACCGATCGATTACATGATCGGAGCCGCATTGGAGGGCTATGAAAATGCAGTGTATTTGACCAAGAACAATGATTTTGTGCTCTTGGAAGGAGACGAGTATCTCTCTTCTGCCATCGATTCCCGTTCAAAATTCCTTTGGTACGAACCCCATTTGGCGGTCATCAGTGGAATTGCCCGAGACCACGTGAATGTATTTCCAACAGATGCGAGCTATGTTGAACAGTTTGAGAAATTTATAGCCAGCATTCAGCCAGGCGGGGTGTTGATTTACAACAGTGAAGATCCAGTTGTTAGCCGATTGGCATTGGCCAGCCAAAACACCATAAAAAAGACTTCTTACACTACCGCACAACATACGATCCAAGCAGGAGTGACCTATTTGCAAACCGATGAAGGAGGCGTTCCCCTTTCTGTTTTTGGAGAACACAATATGTCCAATCTGTCAGCCGCCCTATGGATTTGTCAGTTGGTAGGGGTTAGCGAGGAAGCATTTATGGAGGCAATTCCTTCTTTTAGAGGGGCGTCCAAAAGATTGGAACGTCTTGCTAAAGGGAAAAGTAGTTGGCTTTTTAAGGATTTTGCCCATGCACCTAGCAAGGTTCAGGCAACCACAGCAGCGGTCAAAAAACAGTTTGAAAGCAAAAAAGTACTTGCCTGTTTGGAATTGCACACCTACAGCAGTTTGAACCCTGAGTTTATCCCAGCCTATCAAAACACTATGGATGCCGCTGATGAAGCCTTTATCTTTTACGATCCTGCGGCCTTGAAAATCAAAAACCGTCCTGACTTGTCGGTTGAAAGTATTGAAGCGGCGTTTCAGCATCCCAATTTAAAAGTCTTTACCCAGCCCGAAGCGCTGCATCAGCAACTTCAGTCTATGGACTATCAAGATACGGTGCTACTGATGATGAGTTCCGGAAACTACGGAATTATGGATTGGGAGGCGTTGATTCGTCAGTTGACGTTGTTCTAGTTTGGTGTTGTGCGTAGAGGTTTTGGATGATATCCTGCATGGCAGGATATTTATCTTCCAAGGCTTTTTGGGCTTCTGATCGATCTTTTTGGTGCTTGTCCTGTGAGATTTTGTGTTTTCCCTCCCAAGCGGTGATTTCAATTTCAAAACCGACGATATAAGCCAAAGCCGCTTCCATTCGTGGGTTGTCAGCTTCTAGCCGATAGCGTGGTTCGCTTCCTTCCAGTACCTTCGTCATGGTAATAAGGCTCTTTTTCACCTTTTCAGGATCCTCAATAAAACGGGGAACTCCCTTAAAATGCGCTTTAAAATAATTCCATGTAGGCAGTTGAGTGGAATGATAGACAGCAGGTGAGATATAGGTCTCCGGCCCATGAAAAATCAGGGTAACAGATGATTCCTTTTGAAAGCTTTCCCATTGGGGATTGAAACGATCTAGATGCCCCACAAAAACCCCAAGCCCATCATTTTCTTGATATACCAACGGAATATGCGAGCTGTAGATGCTGCCTTCCAAAGAAGAAATAACAGTAGCCAAAGGAAAAGCCTTTGCCAGATAGACGCAATTCTCAAAATTGGCTTCTTGGTGGTGTGGTGGTGGATATTTCATAATGCAGTGCTGTAAAAATACAGCATCTTATGCAATCCCCATAGTGACTGCTGTCTTTTGCTAACAATAAGTCAATTTTAGCTTGATTGGTTTTTTACTACTTTTATACGTCAACACTCCCCTTAAATCTGTTCTATGCCGATGAATAACTTACTGTTGGGATTCAGCACTCATCAAAGAACAAAAAGACTAGGCTAGGAGTGTAAATGAAATATTAGGATCTAGTCCTTATATGCAGTAGTTGCCTTCAAAATGAAAATATTTACCGAAAAATCAAGCCCTATACATAAATAATGGATGATTACGGATATTCAATAAAGATTTTTTCCAATGGCACTTGACTCAATAAAATTTGGAGGATAAATAAAGCAGCAAATAACAACCAAAGTTTATGAAAGGATGTGATATTTTATTTTTGTTTTATATGTTGCTATTATGAGCGGCTAATCTAAATTCAAAAAAGACAGCCATGAGCCCCAAAAAAGAACGCAACCTAACGATCAAAGACTGGGACTTGACCGATCGTCCGAGGGAAAAACTTTTACAAAAAAAGGTGTATCGGCATTGAGTAATGCCGAGCTTTTGGCCATTATTATAGGGAGCGGACGGCCGGGGCTAAGTGCTGTGGATTTAATGAAAAATCTACTCAGCACCTCCGAACATCGCTTACAGCAATTGAACCAAAAAAGTATTGCATAATTCACGAAGTTCGATGGAATCGGAATGGCTAAGACTGTAAAGATCAAAGCCGCTTTGGGGCTTGCTTCTCGTTTTTCCACGGAGGGTATTTTGGATCGACCGGCCATTCAATCCAGTGCCATGGCGTTTCAGTTTTTTAGAGACGATCTGTCGACTTTGGATCACGAGCAATTTTGGGTGCTTTATCTCAATCGGGCTCATCGGTCGGTGGGCAAACTGCAACTCAGCAAAGGCGGTATTGCGGAAACGGTGGTGGATCTACGGCTTTTGTTCAAACGCGCATTAGAATTAAATGCCACAGCCATTATCATGGCGCATAACCATCCTTCCGGAAACCTTACACCCATTGCTAGTGATCGCAACCTGACCCAACGAGTTCGCAAAGCCGCTGGCTTTTTTGATATAAAGTTGCTTGACTATGTGATTCTTTCAGGAAAAAAATACTTTAGCTTTGCAGATAAACAGTTGTTTTGAGTTTACTTGTTTATACACCAAAAATCACCACCCGATTCCAGTATGTGTTTCGGCAACTGTTTGTTCGAATTTTAGAGATTCCTGTTTCTTTTACATCTTCTTTGGATGCGTTTGTGGCTTTCTCAGGCGCTAAATTTAGTTATGCACCCCAGCCGTTGGGGCAAGAGTTCCATGTGTATGCTTCTGGTTTTTTGACCGAACAGGGAATTTCCTATCAAGAATTAAAAAAAGGAGAGTGGCAGGGCCTCCAAGTTTTGTTTTCGCATAACAACAACTCACGCATTCCTTTCGATATTTTCGCGGCTAGCTTTTACTGTTTGTCACGTTATGAAGAATACCTTCCGCATCTCAAGGACGAAGAAAACCGCTATCCTGCTAGTGCCTCTTGGCTCACCGCTGCCGATAGCTTGGAAATTCCACTAGTGGATGCTTGGGCCGTTGCTTTTTTAAAAGAACTGCAACAGGAATTCCCCGATTTATCATCACCCGATAGAGATTCCGATGGCCCAATACGACCGTTTTTTACCATCACTAGTCCGTTTAAATACCTCTACAAACCCAGCTTGACCAAATTGGGGCAGTGGCTACAATCGGTTTGGCATTTAAAATTGTGGGATGCCTTGGAGCAATGTTTGGTAGAACTCCGTATTTTGCGCGATCCTTTTGATACCTATGACCAAATGATTCCTCTTTTGTCAAAAGGAAAAGTGGCACCAGCCTTTTATTTTTTGTTTGCTCAAAAACCTTATGAGGGTATTGCTACGGCAATCTACAACACAAAATTACAGGCGCTTATCAAAGGTGTTTCTGATGACTTTCCCGTTTCGGTATTGTTTTCCCATCATGCGCAGCAGGATACGGAAGAACTCGCTTTTGAACTCAATAATGTTAAACAACTCATTCACCGTCCCATTCTTCGGGCGTGTTTTTACCGAGGGGTTGGAACCATTTCTGAGGGCTACGCCAAACTTTTGGAGCAAGAAGTGCATCATGATCTGAGTATGGGATACGAAGAGACGATTGGTTATCGTGCTTCAACGGCGGTTCCTTTTTATTATTATGATTTGGAAAATGAATACCAAACCCCTCTGATGCTTCATCCGATTGTAGCCACGGAAAAAGGACTGCGAATGCTTGGCTGCAAAAGGGCTTTTGACAAACTCGAAAAATTACTGAAAGCCCATCCAACCCCTACGGCCAAGCAAAGACTCGCTTTTTCCAATGCCATCTGGCAAGATGAGGAAAGCAATCGACCTTGGCGACAAAATTTTTTGAACTATCTTGAGCATCATGCTCGACCTTAGTAGCGTAACGACACTATTTTTTGATTTGGACCACACCCTCTGGGATTTTGAAACCAATTCTGCACTTACATTTCAGAAAATTTTTGAAGAAGAAAACATTCCCATTCCTCTCCAAACCTTTATTGAAGTGTATAGTCCCATCAATCATTCCTGTTGGAAACTGTATCGGGAAAATAAGATTACGCATATCGAATTGCGGAATCTCCGACTGGAAAAAACATTCAAAATACTTCATTTTGACTATTCAGAACGCTTGTTGTCCGTTGTCAATGAGCGTTATATCGAGTACCTCAGTGACTTTACGCATTTGTTTGATGGAACCTTCGAATTGCTAGAAAAGCTGCAAAAACGCTACGAAATGCACATCATTACCAATGGATTTGACAATGTTCAGTTCCATAAAATGAGGAATTCAGGACTACAGCCTTTTTTTGGACACGTTTTTACAGCCGAACAGGTAGGCTATAAAAAACCAAGCCCTGAAATATTTGAATATGCGTTAGCCCAATCCGGAAAAACAGCTATGGAATGTATTATGATTGGGGATAGCTTAGAAGCCGATATTGAAGGAGCTTTGGATTTATCCATACAAGCCATTCATTTTAATTCGCATGGGGAGGAAAGCCATAGTGCTTGTCCCATCGTTCATTCCTTAAAAGAAATAGAAGCGCTGTTGCTGTAAAAATCAAGCATCCAACCCGATTCGGACATTTGTAGCCCAATAAATATTTCTATTTTAGCGAGAAACTCTCCCAGATGAATTTAGCTCATGCACAAAAAGCAGTAGACGACTGGATCCAAGAACATGGTGTTCGTTATTTTGACGAATTGACCAATATGGCACAGCTCACAGAAGAAGTTGGCGAGGTGGCACGGATCATTGCACGACGCTATGGTGAACAAAGCGAAAAACCCTCTGACAAGGACAAAGATCTTGGGGAAGAATTGGCTGATGTGATTTTTGTGGTTTTGTGTTTGGCCAACCAAACCGATATTGATTTACAAGCCGCATTTGACAAAAAAATGAATATCAAAACCCAGCGTGACCACGACCGCCATCATAACAATCCTAAGCTCAACGCCTAACTCATTATGAAGCTTGCCCTCCAGCATCTCACTGCAGTACTCCATCATCAACTCAATATTACCGGTTCCAAAAGCGAGTCCAATCGCCTTTTGGTACTGCAAGCTCTGTTTCCACAATTGGAAGTAGTCAATCTTTCCAATGCTGATGATGTCAAAGCAATGCTTTCCGCCTTGGGAAGTACGGATCCTTTGAAAGATATTCATCATGCCGGAACGACCATGCGTTTTCTAACGGCCTACTACGCAACCAGCGAGGGTCAAACCGTTAGCATAACCGGTTCGCAGCGAATGCAAGAAAGACCCATCGGGATTTTGGTCGAGGCCCTTCGCCAATTGGGTGCCTCTCTTTCCTATGAAAAAAAGGAAGGCTATCCTCCATTACGAATCGAAGGAAAAAAGATTGAGACCACAGAAGTACAATTGCCTGCTTCTGTAAGCAGCCAGTACATCTCAGCGTTGATGCTGGTAGCACCTCGTTTGGAAAAAGGGTTGGAGATTGTTTTGGAAGGAACCATCACTTCTGTGCCCTATATAAAAATGACCCAAGCCTTGTTGGAACGTGTGGGAATTAAGACTCAATTTGAAGGAAATCGCATTCAGATAGCCACATTTCAGGGAAAGATGGATGCGCAAACATTAGTGGTGGAGTCGGATTGGAGTTCGGCCTCCTATTTTTACAGTATGGTGGCGTTGGCGTCGGAAGCCAAAATTGAACTCACAAGCTACCGAAAGGACAGTCTGCAAGGGGATGCCGTTTTGCAAGATTTATACCGTGAATTGGGAGTTAGCACTCACTTTACTGAAAAGGGAATTGTCCTTGAAAAAATAACCAATTTCACACCGCCAGAAAAAGTAGCTTTTGATCTGGTGAATGCTCCCGACTTGGCACAGACCATCGCCGTGAGTTGTGCTGGACTGGGTGTAGGGTGCGACCTCACAGGGCTTCATACGCTTAAAATCAAAGAGACGGATCGCTTAGTGGCTCTTGAAAAAGAGCTCACCAAATTAGGAGCGGTTATTTGTGTGACAGAAGACAGTCTCCATTTGGAATCTGGAGCAGAACTAAAATCTCAAATAGCAATCGCTACTTACCAAGACCATCGCATGGCGTTGGCCTTTGCTCCACTGGCATTAAAAGTTCCTATTATCATTGAAGAAGCCATGGTTGTCACCAAATCCTATCCCGATTATTGGAGAGATTTGGAAGCCCTTGGATTTCATTTAGATAAAAAATAATATTTGTCCCCAAATATTTGACTTCCCCTACCTTGACACCCTATATTTGCATCCACTAAATACGGACTATGAAACTTTCTAATTTTAATTTTGAATTACCCAGTTCCTTACTCGCACAACACCCGGCTTCGGATCGAGACGAATCCCGACTGATGGTGTTGAACCGCAAAGAAGGTTCCATCTCACACCAAACCTTTAAGGATGTGATCAATTTTTTTGACGAGGGAGATGTCATGGTGCTGAATAACACGAAAGTTTTTCCTGCCCGTTTGTTTGGAAACAAAGAAAAAACAGGAGCTCGTATCGAAGTATTTTTGCTTCGCGAACTCAGCGAAGAGCAACGACTTTGGGATGTATTGGTTGATCCAGCGCGTAAGATTCGTATTGGAAACAAACTCTATTTTGGCCCAGATGAAAGTTTGGTGGCAGAAGTCATCGACAATACAACTTCGCGCGGAAGAACCCTCCGATTTTTATTTGACGGGTCTTATGCGGAGTTTCGAACCAAACTCAAGGAATTAGGGCAAACACCACTTCCCAAATACATCAAAAGAGATGTAGAAGACCAAGACACCGAACGCTATCAAACAATTTATGCCAAGCACGAAGGGGCTGTGGCGGCACCAACCGCTGGTTTGCACTTCTCTAAGCATTTGTTGAAACGTTTGGAAATCAAAGGAGTGGACTTGGCCGAATTGACACTCCACGTTGGTTTGGGGACTTTTAGCCCTGTTGAGGTAGAAGACCTCTCCAAACACAAAATGGATTCTGAAGAACTCATTATCGATCAAAAAGCAGTGGAAACTGTGAACAATGCATTGCAAGAAAAACGCAGAATTTGTGCGGTTGGGACTACCGTAATGCGTGGATTGGAAAGTTCCGTTTCCTCAAGAAACACCTTGAATACCTATCAAGGATGGACGCATAAGTTTATTTTTCCTCCCTACGACTTTTCAATTGCCAATTGTATGATCACGAACTTTCATACGCCAAAGTCAACGCTTTTGATGATGGTTTCTGCATTTGCCGATCCCGATTTCATCAAAGAAGCTTATGAGGAAGCGATTAAAGAAGATTACAATTTCTATTCATATGGCGACGCCATGCTGATATTGTAAGCTGCAAAACTGCTATTGTGAAACAAGACGTACGAGCCCTTAGTTTAGATGAACTCAGGGCTTTTTTTATCGAACAAGGGGAAAAACCATTCCGAGGCAACCAAGTCTATCAATGGCTTTGGCAAAAAGGCATTCATGACTTTGAAGGGATGACCAATCTCTCCGTGCCCATCCGTGCGCTTTTGGAAACACATTTCTCCATTAATCACATAGCCATAGACACTCAGCAAAAAAGTAAAGACGGAACCCTTAAGAATGCCGTGCGGCTTCACGATGGACTTATTGTTGAGTCCGTATTGATCCCCACGGCCACACGTTCCACAGCTTGTGTATCTTCTCAAGTGGGTTGCAGTTTGGACTGTACCTTCTGTGCCACCGCTCGTTTGAAACGAATGCGGAATTTGAATCCTGATGAGATATACGATCAAGTGATGGCGATGGATCAGCAAAGCCGTATGTATTTTAACCGTCCGTTGTCCAATATCGTATTTATGGGGATGGGAGAGCCTTTGATGAACTATAAAAACGTAGTGGCAGCCATTGATAAAATCACAGACCCCAGTGGAATGGGAATGGCACCAAGAAGAATCACCTTGTCCACCTCCGGGATTCCTAAAATGATTAAAAAATTGGCGGAGGAGTATCCGAAATTCAAATTGGCTGTATCCCTTCACAGCGCACGCCAAAGCATTCGGGAGCAAATCATGCCATTTGCTAAAACATTTCCTTTGGAAGATCTTCTTGAAGCCCTTCACTATTGGTATGACACCACCAAAAGCAGAGTGACTTTTGAATATGTGGTTTGGGAAGGAATCAATGATACTGCGGAAGATATTGACGCTTTGGTGGCCTATTGTCATCAAGTTCCTTCCAAAGTAAACCTCATTCAATACAATAGTATTGGAGATGCTCAATTCAAGCAAGCCTCCAATGCCAAAGTAGCCGAATACCAGCAAGCCCTTGAGAGCAAGGGGATTGTCGTGACGATTCGTAATTCCAGAGGATCCGACATTGATGCCGCATGCGGACAGTTGGCCAACAAAACCCAAGTATAAAAAGGGATTCCCAGACGAGGTGGTAATTTAGTAGTATATTTGAGAGGCGTATGAAAGTGGTCGAAAGGATAAAAGCCCCAATATATGATGAGATGGAAAACTTTGAAAAAAAGTTTACCCAATCCATGGCGTCCAAAGTCTCGCTTCTTAGCCGAATCACCCATTTTATTGTCAATCGAAAAGGAAAGCAAATGCGTCCAATGTTTGTTTTTTTGGTTGCTAAAATGTTTGGTGAAGGCAAGGTAAAGGAACGCACTTACCGTGGTGCTTCCGTAATCGAGCTGATTCATACAGCAACCTTGGTTCACGATGATGTAGTGGATGATAGTAACTATCGCCGTGGTTTTTTCTCTTTAAACGCTTTATGGAAGAATAAAATTGCCGTTCTGGTAGGCGACTATCTTTTGTCCAAAGGCCTTATTCTTTCTATTGAAAATGAAGATTTTGATTTACTTAAAATCATCTCGGAAGCCGTCCGAGAAATGAGCGAAGGTGAATTACTTCAGATTGAAAAAGCACGGAGCTTAGATATTACCGAGGAAGTATATTATGAAATCATTCGTCAAAAAACAGCCACATTGCTTGCAGCCTGTTGTGCTATGGGAGCTCAATCGGTCAATGCAGATCCGGAATCTGTTCGTCAAATGCACAAATTCGGATCGCTGATTGGAATGGCTTTTCAGATCAAAGATGATTTGTTTGATTATGGCGAGGCTAAAATTGGAAAACCACTAGGTATTGATATCAAGGAAAAAAAGATGACCCTCCCGTTGATTCGAACCCTTAATGTGATTACGCCCCAAGAAAGACGATGGTTAATCAATATTGTCAAAAACAAAAACAAGGATAAAAAAGCAGTAAAGCAAGTGATCGCAAAGGTCAAAGAAAAAGGTGGTTTGGAATTTGCCTTAGAAAAAATGAAGACCTATCGAATCCAAGCACTTGAAATTCTCTATACTTATCCCAAGACCGATTACCGTGATGCCTTAGAATTAATGCTCAATTATGTAATTGAGCGAAAATATTAAGGATACTTTCCTATTTTTATTGTCCAACTCATAATCTGTGATTTCAAGATCCACTATAGATCAAGTATATGATGCCGCTCGCTTGGAGGAA
The DNA here is from genome assembly GCA_009886755.1 of Flavobacteriaceae bacterium. Lineage (GTDB taxonomy): Bacteria > Bacteroidota > Bacteroidia > Flavobacteriales > Flavobacteriaceae > UBA11891. Next base: position 22,842 of record QXYU01000021.1, on the reverse strand, counting down.
GTGATTGGGGATTTTGTCGTCCTAAAGAAATCGGGCTCCAACTTCAAGGGGTTAAGTCCTTTTTCACAAGAGAAAACGCCAAGTTTTATGGTTTCTCCAGTTAAGCAGATTTGGAAAGACTTCAGCAGCGGGAAAGGGGGTAATGTGGTTGCATTCTTGATGGAACACGAGCATTTTACTTATCCTGAAGCCATTCGTTACTTGGCCAAGAAGTACAATATTGAGATTGAAGAAACACAGCAGACTGATGCGGAGAAACAAAAAAACTCCGAACGGGAGAGTATGTATGTGGTGGCTCAATTTGCACAGGAATTTTTTCAGCAATCACTCTGGGAAGCTAAAGAAGGCAAGGCTATTGGACTGACCTATTTTAAGGAACGAGGCTTTACCGAAGAAACGATTAAGAAGTTTGGCATGGGCTATGCCCCAGAGAAAATTACAGCCTTGAGCGAAGCGGCAGAATCAGCCACTCATTCCTTGGAATTTTTGGAGAAGACGGGATTGATTATCGTTAATGAAGAACGCAAGCAAAACATTGATCGTTTCCGAGGACGGGTTATTTTCCCCATTCGAACCCTATCGGGAAGAGTACAGGGTTTCGGTGGGCGTATTCTTAAGAAAGACTTAAAAACAGCCAAATATCTCAATTCTCCCGAAAGTGATATCTACCATAAAAGCAAGGTGCTTTATGGGCTTTTTGAAGCCAAAAAAAGTATTGCTAAAAAAGACTGTTGCTATATCGTTGAGGGATATACCGATGTGATACAGATGCACCAAGCAGGGGTCACCAATGTGGTTTCCTCTTCTGGAACAGCCCTCACACCAGAACAAATACGATTGATTCGCCGATTGACAAAAAACGTAGTGGTGCTCTTTGATGGTGATGCCGCTGGGGTTCGAGCGTCGCTTCGCGGAATTGACCTTATTTTGGAACAGGATATGCATGTGAAAATATGTACTTTCCCTGATGGAGAAGATCCAGATAGTTTTGCCAAAGGAAAGACCGAGGAAGTCATTCGTGCGTATCTCTCCAGTCAAGCACAAGATTTTATTCAGTACAAGGCAACCTTGCTGTTGGAAGAAGCACAGGAGGATCCCGTAAAGAAAGCGGATACCATACGTGCGATTGTGAGTAGTATTGCGAAAATACCTGATGTTATCCAGCGGGAGGTCTATATTCAAAGTTGTGCGAAAACCATGGCTGTTTCCGAAGTGGTTTTGTTCAATGCCTTGGCGCAATTAGTACAGAAAGAACAAAAGGAACAGAGCAAAAGGAGAAATTCACGTCCCGCAATGGAAGTGGTTCAAGAGCCTCCACAAGCAGTGATTGAGATAAGTGAATCTTTCGAGCTTGAAAAACAAATCATCCGATTGCTCCTTCATTACGGCAATGAAAAAGCTTTTTTTGAAGAGGTTGTGATGCAGCAAGACGGAGAAGGGGGCGTTCAAGAGGCAGTTCAGCAGATGGAAGTAACGGTTCATGAAAAGGTGTTTTTAGATCTTCAACAAGATGAGATTGAATTAACACACCCTTTATTTCGAAAAACCTATTCTACATTAATTGAGCAGTTTCAAGCCGATGGGAAAATCAGTCCGCAGCACTTTTTTGAGGATGTAGAAAAAGAATACACAGTACTTTTATCCGATATGCTGATGGAGAATGAAAAGTATCAACTCCATAGCTGGGACAAAAAAAATATATTTGTAAAACAGCCTCAAGACCGAGTAGGACAATCTGTGACGCAGACCATACTTTCGCTCCGACGTTATTTGATAGGCGAAAAAATACAAGCTCTAAACAGTCAGCTGCAATCAGAAAGCGCAGAAGATTCCAACCTTTTAGAGGAAATCAATATGTATAACGAACTCCGGCAACTCGTTTCCCAAAAACTCAGTCGGGTGGTTTAAAGAATCCTAAGGTATTTGGTGTGCATGTACAGATCAAAGGCGTTTTCGACATTTAATTTTTTAAGAATCCGAGTCTTGTAGGTGTTGACCGTCTTTTGGTTGATTTATAGCTGTTTGGCAATGTCAATATTTTTTGCACCATCGACCAAAAACTTGAGCACTTCAATTTCTCTCGGTGATAGAATTTCAAAATTGGTACGTGGGTAGTCCACGTCCACATTATAGTTGAGTTGATTGCGATGTTGCGAGGTGACATAAAAGCCTTTGTTATGAACATATTGAAGCGCTTCCACCAAAAGTTCGGTGCAGGTCTTTTTGGACAGATAGGCAGTAGCCAGTGCTTTTAAAAGACTAACGGCATAGACTTTGGTTGGTTGCTCAATACCACAATCTTGGCTTTTGGGTATTTTTCACGGAATTACTCGATAAGTGTTACCGGACTGATTCCTTGTAACTCCATGTCCATCACAATGATGTCAACATGGGTTGTGTCTAAAATCTTGAATGCATGGTTATACAGATAGGCTGAGGGAACTAGCGCAAACGAATCGGTTTCCGATACGATTTTCTCAAAACCTGCGTGTACGATAGGATGAGGATCCAGTACAAGGATTTGTGTCATGGTATGTAATTTGCATATTACTAAGGTACAAATTTATACAAGTTAGCCGAAGCTATTTTTTATAGACTTTTTGGGATCATACAAACAGGGATTGGATTCATTTTATGTTTGTTTTTTCGATGATGCTCTTGGTAGATGTTGAGCACCTCTTTTTGACGTGAATTCATTTTGCTTTCGGGGAGTTTTTGAGCCAGAGCCTCCATAGCCCACTCCATTTCTGGGTAGCTGGCACCCAATTGATCTTCATCGGTTCGTCCGTCATACCATAAGCCATCAGTTGGAGCGGCCGTTTGAATGCTTTGAATGACTTCAAGATGTGCCGCAATTTCAAAAACTTCAGTTTTGTTCAAATCAGCTATTGGACTTAAATCAACTCCGCCATCCCCGTATTTGGTATAAAAACCAACACCAAAATCTTCGACTTTATTGCCAGTACCCGCAACAAGATATCGGTGGAGCGCCGCGAAATAGTAAAGGGTTGCCATACGAAATCGGGCTCGAGTATTAGCCAGACTCAAAAATTGTTGTTGTTGCTCATCGGTGGTAGGGAGTCTTTTTTGAAATGCGTCAAAAACACCTGTCAAAGAAATGGTATTGGTGGTGACATTATCAAATCTTGCGCTTAGCCATTGAAGGTGCTCTTGGGCACGACTTACTTGGTTGGCAGCTTGATGAATAGGTATTTCCAGCGCGATTACTGGCAGACCAGTCTTGCTGCATAGAGTAGAAGTTACGGCTGAATCGATGCCTCCAGAGACACCAACAACAAAGCCCTTCATGCCCGATTGCTCAGCATAAGATCGCAGCCATTCAACGACATACTCAATCACTTTTTCAGGGTTTTTCATAGCTGTTTTATGGTATTAGAGTGTATGTTTGCATAAAAATACAATCATTTCATCTGTTTAGAAAAAAAGTATGAGATGGTGGTACTAATTTTTATTCATTTAGAATAATATTAGTGATTGTTGTGTTAAATACCCACTATGGGCTTTAATATTTTAAAAAGAATGTGCTTCTCAATTTCTAGAATAATAAAACAGTTCCCTAGGAAGGGACTTTTGGCGATTGTTCTTTTTTTTGGGTTTTCTTGTAAAAACCCAGATGCAATTAAAGCCGAAATTAAAGCGATTCCCGTTTCGATTTCGATTGATCGTTTCGATCGAAAATTCCATGAAGCAACACCCGATCAAATCCCAGAACTCAAAGAAAAATATCCTTTTCTATTTCCACAACAATTTACAGATAGTGTTTGGATCAAGCGTCAAAAAGACAGCCTTCAACTTTTGTTGCAAAAGGCTGTTGATGAAAAATTCCCCAAGATGGAAAGCTTGGAGTCGGATTTGAGTCATTTGTTCAAACATATCCAATACTATTTTCCAGCAACTCCCAGCCCACACACCATTGGACTGATCAATAACGTGGACTATCAAAGCAAAAGTATTTATGCCGATAGCCTTTTGATTATTTCACTGGACACCTATCTCGGGAAACAACATCCTTTATACGAAGGGATTCCAAACTATATCCGACAGCAAATGGATGTAGCCTATTTGACCTCTCATGTGGCGGAAAAATTTGTAGAAACCCAATTGGCTCCCCCTGCTAATAGAACGTTTTTGGCTCAGCTGATTTATTTTGGTAAAATTGAATACTTGAAATCACTCCTTGTGCCCCATGTTTCAGAAGCGATACGCTTTGGTTATTCAGAGGAGCAGCTAAAGTGGACACAAGAAAATCAGAAGTATATTTGGCAATATTTTATCGAAAAACAGTTGCTGTATAGCACCGACCCATCACTCATACAACGTTTTTTAGCCCCAGCTCCTTTTTCTAAGTTTTATCTGGAAATTGATAATCAAACCCCCGGGCAGATTGGGGTATGGCTGGGTACTGAAATTGTCAAAGCATTTTGCGCAAAAAACCCTGACTATACCTATCCTGAAATTTTAGCCCTTCCGGCACTCACTATATTCCAACAATCCAATTACAAACCCACTAGATAAATGGCCATAAGCAAACAATCGCCCATTACGATAGAAGTAGGGCTCGATGAAAATAAAATTCCAGAAACATTAGAATGGTCAGCTCCTGACGGTGGGATCGAGCAGGCGACTGCTAAGGCGATGCTTCTTTCTCTTTGGGACGGGGAGACCCAAGAAACGCTTCGGATGGATTTATGGGTCAAAGATATGCCTGTGGATCAGATGCAGCGGTTCTTTCATCAAAGTTTGGTGACGATGGGAGAAACGTATTTTCGAGCGACTCAGGACGAAAAAATGGCTCAGGGATTTGAAGACTTTGCCGCGTTCTTTGCGGAGAAGTTAAATATTAAATAGTCTTATTGTGTGGCAGATAAAGCCTGTAAAATGTCACCGATAGCATTGGTTACAGACTCCAGACCTTCTTTGCTTGTCGCTGAGGTAATAAAATAGGGAGGCACTTCTTCCCAGTCTTCCTGTAATGCTTCTGTATAGGCGGTGACTTGCCGTTCAATAGCTTTGGGTTTCAGTTTGTCTGCTTTGGTGAAGATGAGGTAGAAAGGAATCTGTTGTGATCCTAACCAAGCGATGAATTCTAAATCTATAGGCTGAGCAGGATGGCGTATATCAAGTAGTACAAAGGCAAGAACAAGTTGACTACGTTCTCGGAAATACGTTTCTATATAGGCCTGAAATTTCTTTTTTTGTGTTTTGGAAACTCGGGCGTACCCATAGCCTGGTAGATCCACCAAAAACCATTGCTCATTGATAAGGAAATGATTGATAAGCTGTGTTTTTCCCGGTCTTGATGAAGTTTTTGCCAGTCTTTTTTGATTGCAAAGTGCATTGATCAGCGATGATTTCCCAACATTAGATCGTCCGATAAAAGCAAATTCAGGACGGTTGCCAGAAGGGCATTTTTGTATGTCTGTATTACTTATTGTGAATTGGGCAGACTCGATCTGCATGATAGTCTAGATTTGGCTATTTTGAAACCACTCAATGACGATTTCGTTAAAGCGGTCTGGGTGCTCCATCATAGGTGCATGACCACACTTGTCGATCCAATATAAAGTGGAGTTGGGGAGAAGTTTATGAAATTCCTCAGCAACGTTGGGCGGTGTCACAATGTCTTGTTCGCCCCAAATAATAGCCGTAGGTGTATCCATATTAGGAAGGTCTTTGGACATATTGTGGCGAATGGCGCTTTTCGCTATCGCCAAAGTTTTAACGAGCTTGTTGCGGTCGTTTACGGTTTCAAACACTTCATCAACAATCTCTTTAGTTGCCACCTTGGAGTCGTAGAATACTTCTTCGCTTTTGGATTTGATATATTGATAGTCACCACGCTTTGGATAACCATCTCCCATAGAATTTTCATAAAGCCCAGAACTTCCAGTGATAATGAGTCCTTTGACCATTTCTGGATGCAGCTTAGTGTAGAGAAGCCCGATGTGTCCACCAAGTGAATTCCCTAGTAAAACAACATCTTTGAGTTCCATAAATTCGATAAACCCGTGCAAATATTCAGCAAACGCTTTCACTGTTGTTTTCAAGAGAGGGCGGTCATAAACGGGGAGTTCGGGAATGATAACGCGATAGTTGTGATTCGTGAAGTATGAAAAGACCCCTTCGAAATTGCTGAGCCCTCCCATCAATCCATGTAGGATGATTATGGGTTGCCCAATGCCTTCGGCCACATATCGATAGCCGCTTTTTTTAATGATTTGATTTTTCATCCGCTCTTGTCCTGTCCGAAATGCAAATATAGAGAATTAGAACCTTAATAAGGTCTCCATTTGTCAAAACCCAACAAATCCTAAGGGTGGTAAAAGTTATTAACAAAGTGGTAAATAGTGGTAAATTGTGGTAATTAATTTTTATTTTTGATCTAATAATGATCTAAAAAGCTCAAATGCAGCATTTTATAGGAACATATGAATGTAAAGCGGATGCCAAGGGTCGTATCATGATCCCAGTGGCATTAAAAAAGCAGTTGTCGGCAGTTGTCAGCAAAGGCTTTGTTTTGAAGCGCGCTGTGTTCAATAGTTGCCTTGAGCTTTACCCGATGCAGGAATGGGAACAGTTGATGACCAAGGTCAACAAGCTCAATCGATTTAATAAAAAGAATATAGACTTCATTCGTCGTTTTACGGCGGGAGTAAAGATTGTTGAAGTGGACGCTTCTGGGCGTTTGCTGATACCTAAGGATTTACTGGTTCATGCCAGTATCCAAAAAGAAGTGGTGGTTTCTTCTGCGGTTAATATTCTAGAGATTTGGGATAAGGACCAGTACGAAGCTGCTATTGATGCTGCCACATTGGATTTTGGGGCATTGGCCGAAGAAGTAATGGGAGATCAAGATGACAATGACCTATCATAAACCGGTTTTGCTAGATGAGGCTATTCAGGGGTTGGCAATCAATCCTTCCGGTGTTTATGTGGATGTTACTTTTGGAGGAGGTGGCCACTCAAAAGCCATTTTGGATCAACTGGATGCGGATGGAAAACTGTATGGTTTTGATCAAGATTCCGATGCACAAGCCAATGCACTAGAGGATCCTAGATTTGATTTAATTCCAGTTAATTTTTCTTTTTTAAAGCAATACCTCAGATTCAAAGGGGTTACCCAAGTCCATGGGATTTTGGCAGATTTTGGGGTTTCCTCGCATCAGTTTGATAGTGATGCCCGTGGTTTTTCGACGCGTTTCGAAGGGCCATTGGATATGCGAATGAATACACGTCAAGAGATCAGTGCGGCATCAATAGTGAACACCTATTCGGAACCGCAGTTGGTCAGTATTTTTAAGGCCTATGGAGAAGTCCGTAACGCACACAAAATAGCTTCGACTGTTGTAAAACAACGGGAAGACCAATCTATTCACACGACAAAGCAGCTTCGTGATCTAGTAGCTGGATTGGTGCCGGAGCGTTTTCTTAATAAAATCTTAGCTCAAGTGTTTCAAGCTATCCGTATTGAGGTTAATCAAGAATTGGAAGTCTTGAAGCAATTTTTGGAACAGTCAGTCGAAGTATTAATTCCTGGGGGACGATTGGTTTGCATTTCCTATCACTCTTTAGAAGATCGTTTGGTGAAACGGTTTATTCGGGAAGGACAATTCGAAGGGACGGCAGCTGTGGATTTTTATGGCAACAAAGAATGCCCTTTTAAAAAGGTAGGAGGACTGGTGTTGCCAGACGAGGAAGAGATAGCAATAAATAACCGTGCACGCAGTGCTAAAATGCGAATTGCAAAAAAACTATGAAACAGATCCTTGCATTTCTAAATATGGAGTTTCTGCTTAAAGAGGGCGGGCTTCGAAACTGGAGACTCATTTTTACTTTATCTCTATTAGCGATGATTATGATTGAAAGCGGGCATCGTGCAGATCGCAAAATTTTCAAAATCGCTCAATTGAATGAGGAATTAAAGGCGTTGAAGAGTCAATTTGTGGAGAACCGCTCCGACCTCATGCGACTAAAAATGGAAACCAAAGTAGCAGCTGTTTTAGAACAAAAAGGAGTAAAGCCTTCTCAGGAGCCACCAGTGAAAATAATTATAGACTAAGATGGAAAACACTTCACAAACTAAAATCATGTATCGCGTCTATTTTATGGCGATAGGACTGCTGTTGTTTGCTTTGACTTTGGTTGGGAAGTTGTTCTATATTCAATGGGTACAGGGAGATTTTTACACCTCAAAGTTAGAAGCTAGTACGCTCAAAAGTGTTGTGTTGGAGGCTAGTCGTGGGAATATTTATGCTGATGATGGGAGTATTTTGGCGACTACAGTACCCCGTTATGAACTTCGTTGGGACGCAATGGTTGTGTCCAAGTCGCTATTTGAGGAAAACAAACAAGAATTAGCAGCTTCCTTGGCGATTTTGAGAGGACATTCCAAAAGCTATTATCTAAAAAGTCTGCAAAATGCGCGTACTCAAAAGAGTCGCTATTTTTTAATCGGAAAAAATCTGACCTATTCTGAGTTTCAGGCCATCAAAGCTTTACCCATTTTTAATTTGCCTTTATACAAAGGAGGGTTGATCGTTGAACAACAATTGGTTCGGGAGCATCCTTTGGGAAAAGTAGCAGAACGAACCGTGGGCTATGAGCAACGCGATCGCTCTGGGTTTTATCTGCGTGTTGGTTTGGAGGGGGCTTTTGGACACTATTTAAAAGGAGAGTCTGGACGGCGCCTGAAGCAGAAAATTGCCAATGGACAGTGGAAGCCAATCAATGATAGCAATGAAAAAGAACCAACAGAGGGGTATGATTTGCACACCACCATCAATGTCAACATCCAAGATATTGCACATAAAGCTTTATTGCAGCAGTTAGAGTCTTATGAAGCAGACCATGGAACGGTTGTGGTTATGGAGACGAATACGGGGGATGTCAAAGCGATTGTCAATTTAGGACGGACAAAAAAGGGAACTTATTACGAAAAACTAAACTATGCCGTTGGAGAAGCTCACGAACCGGGGTCTACTTTTAAGCTAATGGGAATGATCGCGGCCTTAGAAGACGGGGTCGTTGATGTAAACGATTGGATTAAGACAGGAAAAGGAGAACTCACATTTTACAATAAACATAAAGTCCGAGACTCCAAACGAGGCGGTTATGGTACGCTTACGGCAGGAAAAGTTTTTGAGGTTTCTTCCAATACTGGAATGGTAAAAATCATTTATGATAATTACAAAAACAACCCCAAAAAATTTGTAGACCGCCTTTATAATATGGGGCTAAATAAGCCTTTAGGAATTTCTATTAAAGGGGAAGCCAAACCAAAAATCCCGTATCCAACAGATACGTCTTGGGATGGATTGGAATTACCTTGGATGGCTTACGGTTATGGAGTGACTTTGACCCCGCTTCAAACACTGAGTTTCTATAATGCCATTGCCAATGGAGGGGAGATGGTTAAGCCTAAGTTTTTGAAACAAATCAGTCGTTTGGGGAACCGTCCCGAAAAGGTATTTCACAAGGAGGTTTTGAATCCTGCTATTTGCTCAAAAGCTACGGTGGAAAAAGTACAACAGATGATGTTTAATGTGGTTGATAAAAAATGGGGTACAGGCTACCGAATCAAGGACGAAACGCTCTTAATGGCTGGAAAAACTGGAACCTCTCAGGTGGATTACGCCACGGACAATATGCAGTATGTCTCAAGTTTTGTTGGGTATTTTCCTGCGAATGCACCTAAGTATTCCTGTATTGTGGTGATTCATAAACCCAACAAAAGAAAGGGGTATTACGGAGCAACCGTAGCGGCTCCGGTATTTAAAACCATCGCAATGAAAATATATACTAGTACTCCAAAGGAAGTCCATATCAGTAGTCAAGAACTTTTTGCTTTGGATCAGAAATCGGAGGGACAAGCCATTCCTGATTTAGTCGGGATGACCCGAAAAGAAGCTGAAGAAGTAGCTAAAAAAATAGGAATTAAACTCAAGTCTAAAGGAAAAGGTATAGTGGTTCGTCAATCGATCCAAGCAGGAACACCCGCCAATCAAACCAAACAAATCCTAATCGAACTTTCATGATAGCACTTCAGGATTTGTTGTATAAAGTATCCTTGGAATCTGTGTCTGGAGACTTGCAGTTGCAGATTGCTTCATTGGCGTTCGATTCGCGAAAAGTAACTCCTCAAACTCTTTTTGTGGCATTGGAGGGAGAAAGCGTAGATGGACACGACTATATATCCTCTGCTATTGAGCGTGGAGCTATTGCTGTTCTTTGTGAAAAGCTTCCCAAATCAAGGGTTTCTCAATGTACTTATTTGGAGGTTTCCAATAGCCATGAAGCCTTGGGGATTATGGCATCTAATTTTTATGGAAATCCATCCCAAGATATTAAAGTGGTTGGGGTAACAGGTACCAATGGAAAAACATCCGTAGCCAGTATGCTGTATGAGCTTTTTGAGTCGTTGGGGTATCCTACGGGCTTGCTGTCCACCGTTAAAGTTTGCTATGGCACTACGGTAAAACAAGCAACGCATACCACACCAGATCCATTGGAGATTCAAGAGCATTTTTCGCAAATGCGTGCGGCGGGAATTGCACATTGTTTCATGGAGGTTTCCTCTCACGGAATAGCGCAAGATCGTATTGCAGGTATCACCTTTGCAGGAGGTGTTTTCACCAACTTGACCCATGATCACCTTGATTATCATAAAACCTTTGCGGCCTACCGCGACACTAAAAAGAAATTCTTTGATCAGTTGCCCAAACAGGCATTTGCCTTGATCAATGCAGACGATAAAAACGGCATTGTAATGGTGCAGAACTGTAAGGCTAAAAAGCATACTTATGCACTCCAAAACTATGCAGACTACCCCCTACAGATTTTGGAGCAACAATTTGGAGGGATGCTTTTGAAGATTCAAGGAACTGAGGTGTGGACCACCTTGGTTGGTCGCTTTAATGCTTCCAATCTCGTAGCGGTTTTTGCAGTGGCAGATCTATTGGAGTTGGATGCTTTGGATAGTTTGAGTGCCATTAGTCAATTGCAATCGGTTCCAGGACGATTTCAAGTATATACAGCAGCGGATAATCGCTATGTGATTGTGGATTATGCACATACCCCGGATGCTTTGGCAAGCACCTTGGAGACAATCAATGAGATTCGAACCAAAAACGAAACATTGATTACCGTTGTGGGATGTGGTGGGAATAGAGATCAAGAAAAACGCCCTCAAATGGGACATATAGCTGCTCAAAAAAGCAACCAAGTTATTTTCACTTCTGACAATCCTCGTGGAGAAGACCCTCGACAAATTTTAGATGAAATGCGAGCTGGAGTTGCACCAGAGGCATATAAGAAAACCCTTGTGATAGAAGACCGAAAGGAAGCCATTCAAGCGGCTTTTCAGTTTTCTCAGCCCAATGACATTGTGTTGATTGCTGGAAAAGGTCACGAAGCCTATCAAGAAATTAAAGGAAAAAAAATCCCTTTCAACGATTACGAAATCGCCAAACAAATATTTTCTAACACCGACTAATATGCTTTACTATCTCTTCGATTATTTGGAACAACAGTATGCATTCCCGGGGGCAAGTCTTTTTGGGTTTCTTTCCTTTCGAGCGGCTTTGGCGGTGATATTTTCACTGTTGCTGTCTACTATTTTTGGAAAGCGCATTATTGCTTTTCTTCAAGCCAAGCAGGTGGGTGAGTCCATTCGTGATTTAGGATTGGAAGGACAGACAGAAAAAGCAGGAACACCAACCATGGGAGGTGTTATGATTATAGTATTTACCCTGTTGCCGGTTTTCCTTTTTGCCAAGTTGACCAATATTTATATTCAATTACTGATCATCACTACTCTTTGGATGGGCATGATTGGTGGGGTGGACGACTATATCAAAATCTTTAAGAAAGACAAAGAAGGTCTCAAGGGGATTTTTAAGGTGGTGGGTCAGGTGATTTTGGGTGTTTTTATTGGTAGTGTTTTGTATTTCCATCCAGAAGTTACCGTTCGAAAAGAAAAAAAGAATCCACCGATAGAGGTACTTACTTCTGGAGCTGTACAAGACCGTTTTGAACCCGCAATTAAATCTTCACTTACCACCATTCCAATGATCAAAAACAACGAGTTTGACTATGCGATGCTGTTGGGGAACGAAGCTTACAAAAACTGGGCGTGGTTACTCTTTATTCCGATAGTGATTTTTATTATCACAGCGGTGTCCAACGGAGCCAACCTCACGGATGGGATTGATGGTTTGGCGGCAGGGAGTTCGGCGATTATGGTATTTGCACTTGGGGTATTTGCTTGGGTGTCTGGAAATTTGATTTTCGCCGATTATCTCAACATAATGTTTATCCCTCAAGTGGGAGAAATCACCATTTTTGTGGCTTCTTTTTTAGGGGCACTCATCGGATTTTTGTGGTACAACACCTATCCTGCCTCGATTTTCATGGGCGATACCGGAAGTTTGACAATAGGGGCTTTGATTGCTGTTATTGCATTGATGGTTCGCAAGGAATTATTGTTGCCAATCCTTTGTGGGATCTTTTTGATGGAGGCGTTGTCAGTCATCTTACAAGTGAGTTATTTCAAATACAGTCGTACAAAATGGGGAGAGGGCCGTCGAATTTTTCTGATGTCCCCTTTGCACCATCATTTTCAAAAGAAAGGCTTTCATGAAAGTAAAATTGTTGCCCGTTTTTGGATTGTTGGAATCCTGTTAGCTGTTTTGTCCATCGTAACCCTAAAAGTTCGCTAATGGCTGAAAAAGGAATTGTATTGGGCGCTGGAGAAAGCGGTGTTGGAACAGCGATTTTAGCAAAGCGTCAAGGCTTTGAGGTGTTTGTTTCAGATCGTAATGCCCTTTCACAAATCGCTAAGACTACGCTTCAAGAGCATGCTATTGGATGGGAAGAAAACCAACATGATTTTGAGCAGATGAAAGGTGCGCAATGGGCCATGAAAAGTCCGGGTATTCCAAATGATGCTCCGATTGTTACGCAGTTAGAAGCTCATAATATTCCCATTGTTTCAGAATTGGAATTTGCAGCTCAATACACTGATGCATTACTCATTGGGATTACAGGCAGTAATGGAAAAACAACCACCACCTTACTGACGCATCATATTTTAAAAAATGCAGGTTTGAAGGTTGGCTTAGCTGGCAACATCGGAACCAGCTTTGCGCGTCAGGTTTCGGAAGAGCAATTTGATGTTTATGTGCTTGAAATCAGCAGTTTTCAACTGGATCATATTCGAGCGTTTGTGCCGCATATTGCGGCCATCACGAATATTACTCCCGATCACTTAGACCGATACAACAATGACTTTAGTCAATACATCAAGGCGAAATTGAAAATAGCCAGTGCTCAAAAGACTACCGACTTTTTGGTGTATAACGCTGACGATAAGCTGCTCGTGCAAAACATTGAAGCAGCTTCCTTGAAAAGCACCTTACATCCTTTTGGCCTCGAAGCGATTACTACCAAAAGAAAAACAACCCACAACGATAATCAAATAGTAATAACCACAGAAAAAACCAAAACCATGATACCAACCAATAGTTTAGCTCTTCAAGGGCGTCACAATTTGCTTAATGCGATGGCTGCTGCCACTATTGCTGATTTACTTCAGATCAGTAAATCCGTTATTCGAGAGAGTTTATCAACCTTTCAAGGAGTACCACATCGTTTGGAGCCAGTTCTTAAAATTCAAAAAAAGCAGTTTATAAACGACTCCAAAGCTACTAATGTAAACGCCGCCTTTTTTGCCCTTGAGAGTATGGAAGCGCCAACGGTATGGATTGCCGGTGGTGTTGACAAAGGCAATGCTTATGAAGAGTTGCTGCCTTTGGTGCATGAAAAAGTTAAAGCAATTGTTTGCCTCGGGGTAAACAATGAAAAACTTTTTGAAGCCTTTGAAGGAGTGGTTGATATTATCATTGAAACCCAGTCCATGGAAGAAGCTGTAAAGATTGCAGCCAAAATTGCACAACCACAAGAGAATGTGCTCTTGTCTCCAGCTTGTGCCAGTTTTGATTTGTTTGAAAATTACGAAGACCGTGGCAATCAATTTAAAACGGCCATTAGAAACTTATAAATTATGCGATCCGTATTTAGACATTTTAAAGGGGATAAAGTACTTTGGGGCGTAGTAGCTCTATTGGCAATTTTTTCCTTTCTACCTGTTTTCAGTGCTAGTAGTAATTTGTCTTATGTGGTTGGTGTGGGTACCCCAACGGGCTATCTGATCAAGCACTGCATCATTCTTATTTTTGGTTTTTTCTTGATGTTTTTAGTGCACAAAATTCCCTACAGTTATTTCAAAGGAATCTCTATTCTTTCGCTTCCGTTGGTTTTTTTGTTGTTGATTTATACCGCCTCACAAGGAACCGTTATTGCAGGAGCAAATGCCAGTCGCTGGATTCGAATCCCTGTGATTGGATTGAGTTTTCAGACGTCCACATTGGCCTTTGTTTCGCTACTGATCTATGTAGCTTATTATTTAGCTAAAAATGAAGGACAACCTCAGCCTTTTGGAAGGGCTTTTTTGCTGCTTTGGCTGCCCATTTTTAGTTTTGTTTTTCTAATTCTTCCCTCTAATTTTTCTACAGCAGCCTTACTTTTTGCAATGGCTTTTGTTTTGGCTTTTGTGGGACGTCATCCTGCCAAATACCTTATGGGGATTGTGCTAAGCGGTGTTGCGGGCTTCTTGCTCTTTATTCTTTTGGTAAAAGCTTTTCCAGACAGTATTCCCAACCGTGTTGATACTTGGATGAATCGGATTGAAAACTTTAATTCAGAAGACAATGTTGCGGGAAATTATCAAATAGAACGAGCCAAGATCGCGGTAGCCTCTGGGGGGCTGTTGGGAGTAGGTGCAGGGAAAAGCGTGATGAAAAACTTCCTACCCCAAAGTTCTTCTGACTTTATCTATGCGATCATCATTGAAGAATATGGGCTTATAGGAGGGTGTATGCTACTTTTATTGTATTTGGTCTTGTTGTTTCGAATTGTGGTAGTGGCCTATAAGACAACGGATAGCTTTGGAAAATTATTAGCGGTAGGCATGGGCTTGCCCATTGTCTTTCAGGCATTGATCAATATGGGTGTGGCGTTGCAGGTACTTCCTGTAACTGGCCAGACCCTTCCACTAATTAGTAGCGGAGGTACCTCTGCTTGGATGACCTGTATTGCTTTTGGAATTTTATTAAGTGTAAGCGGGAATTTACAGGTGTCCGAAACGCCTTCTGATAACCCTTTAGCCGAACTCAGTGAAATTGAATAGAATCATCATATCAGGCGGTGGAACGGGAGGTCACATCTACCCAGCTTTGGCAATTGCTGATGCCTTACAGACACGAGTTCCCAATGCAAGGATTCGTTTTGTAGGAGGGTATGGTAAAATGGAAATGGAGAAAGTACCTCAAGCAGGTTATCCCATTCATGGCATTTGGATTGATGGTTTTCAGCGAAAACGGTCCCTTCGTAATCTTTTATTTCCGGTGAAACTCGGTGTCAGCTTATGGCAAGCATTCTTCTATCTTATTCGCTTTCGTCCACAGTTGGTGGTGGGTACAGGAGGATTTGCTAGCGGTCCATTGGTTTTTGTGGCCAGTATCTTTAGAGTTCCAAGCCTGATTCAAGAACAAAATTCATTCCCGGGGATTACCAATCGTTTATTGGGGCGAATCGTCAATAAAATTGCTGTTAGTTATCCAGGAATGGAGTCTTTTTTTCCAGCAGACAAAATTGTCGTTACAGGCAATCCAACCCGAAAAGAAATTAGCAATAAGAATATAAAATCAGAAGTGGCAAAATCCTTTTTTGGGGGCAATCCAAAACAAAAAACAATAGTGATACTTGGAGGAAGTCTCGGCGCAAAGCGAATTAATACATTGGTAGCAGAAAAGCTCCTTTTGTTTGATAATCTTGGCTGGCAGTTGATTTGGCAGTGTGGGAAATTGTATTACGATCAATTCCAATCATTGGCTTCCTCCAAAAGTATCATTCGTCCTTTTATAAAAGAAATGGATCAACTCTATGCTGCAGCTGACTTGATCATCAGTCGTGCAGGAGCCAGTACTATTTCAGAATTAGCACAAGTAGGCAAGCCTGTTTTATTTATTCCGTCACCAAACGTGGCAGAAGATCATCAAATGAAAAATGCACAAGCTTTGGTGGCACAAGATGCCGCATGGGTATTGGCAGAGAAAGACCTCAATAGCTCTTTTGACGATACCTTTATAGCCTTAGCTACTGATGAAGCGTTGTGTGCAACCTTAGGAGCCAACATTGAACGCTTGGCTCGACCCAATGCGGTGGAAGCAATCATTAACGAAATAGAAACCCTAACCTCATGAAACCAAAGCATTATTTTTTCCTTGGTATTGGAGGCATTGGGAACTCGGCCTTGGCACAGTATTTTCTGCAGCAAGGAAGTCAAGTGGCTGGATACGATCGGGTGCAAAGCTTGGTGACTAAAAAACTGGAAGCACAAGATATTGATGTAGTCTATGAATTTGATTCGAAAGCCTTGCCAGACTTTGTAGATCGTCAGACAACAACCATTGTTTGCACAGCGGCTATCAAAAAAGACCAGCCGTGGTATCGATACTTTATCGAACAAGGATTTACCATTGAAAAAAGAGCCAAGGTGCTTGCGCAAATTGCCAATGCACAGATTTGTGTAGCGGTTGCTGGCACACATGGTAAAACGACAACTTTGGCATTGTTAACTCATATTTTCAAAACCGCTCAATGGCCTTTTACAGCGTTTGTTGGGGGAATACTTGAGGGCTATAAAACCAATTACATCCATACGGGTAATCGTTATGTATTGGTAGAGGCAGATGAGTTTGATCGCTCATTTTTACAGCTTCAACCATCGTTTGCAGCCATTACGAGCCTGGATCCAGACCATCTTGACATATACGATTCACCCAAAGCTTTCCAAGAAGCCTTTGAAACCTTTGCAGCACAGGTCACGGAGGTTACTGTTTTGGGGCCAGAGGTTGCTCTAAAAGGGTTGCGAATAGGGGAAGCTTATCAGGTGAAAAACACAAAATTAGAAGGAGTCGGCTATGGTGCTGATTTTTACTTGAATTCAGAGGATGCCCTTCCTGTTGAAGTGGCTGTGATAGGGCCTCATAATCTGAAAAATGCCCTTATGGCTGCCGCTCTAGCACATGAGATAGGAATCCCCTCTCAAGCGATTCAGGAAGCATTAGCGTCTTTTCAAGGAATCCAACGTCGGATGCATGTCATCGAATGGCAACCAGAACTTTTTTTGGTGGACGACTATGCGCATCATCCAACAGAAATTCAAGCCGTTTATGACACGCTGCAAGAACGCTATCCGAAAATGGAAAAAACAGTTGTGTTTCAACCGCATTTATACAGTCGAACCAAAGACTTTTTTGAGGACTTTGCGAAAGTACTGGCATTGTTCGATCGTGTTTTTGTGCTTCCCATCTATCCTGCCCGAGAAGAACCCATTGAAGGGGTGACGGCAGAGGCATTGTTGGATCGAGTCGAGCATGCTGATAAAGCATTGATTTTAAAAAAACAAATCTCTCCCATGATGTCCCAACTCGCTAAAGGGGTTGTTGCTTTATTAGGGGCTGGAGATATTGGAAATGTAGCTGCTGAATTAAAACAAATAAGCATATGAAAAACAAGCAAATCCTCCTTTTTGCCTTTGTTTTTAGTGTCGTGATAGGGCTGTCGGGTTTTGCATTGCATCAGAACAAAAACCGAAAGATTAAAACAGTAGAAATTGAATTTTCAGCGACAGAGCCTGTTTTCTTGACGGACTCGCTCGTTAATAAATTGTTGATACTAAAAAAAGGGTACAAACCAGACCAGCTAAAAGATAGTTTAGATTTGAGTATGCTGGAATCTTTGATCGAAAAAAATCCTGCTGTAGCAGTGACAGAGGCGTTTACGTATCCTGACGGAAGGCTAGGAATGCGAATTGAGGAGCGAAAGCCCTTTTTGCATATCAAAGGCGAACATTCCTTTTTTCTCGATCAGCAAGGAAACCGATTTCAAATGCCTTCTGTAGTAATTGATAGTTTGCCGTCCGTGAGGGGAAAATTTGAAGATTCGGAACTGCCAATGCTTTTAAAATTGGTCAAAACACTTCAGCAAGATCTCTTTCTACGACAAAATCAAATCGAGATTATAAAAACAAAAACAGGTTTGGATTTAAACTTTTCAGGCTTGCCTTACACAGTAAGTCTGGGTCAGCCCGTAAAATTGAAGGAAAAGATAAATAAACTCAAAGCCTATCAGGCTTATCAGAATGCCCAAGAAGAACGCTCCCTAGCCGGGCGAATCAATTTGGCTTTTGAAGGACAGGTAGTCACCACAAAACAATAACTATGGAAAAAAGCGCAGTTTCAGTTGGATTAGATATCGGAACAACCAAGATTGTTGCGATGGTCGGCGTAGAAAACGAATTCGGCAAAGTTGAAATCTTAGGCCTCGGAAAATCCAAAAGTTTGGGAGTTCATCGTGGGGTGGTCAACAACATCACCCAGACGATTCAATCAATTCAACAAGCCGTTGAAGAAGCCAAGGCGGCCTCTGGTCAGGATATTCAAGATGTGGTGGTAGGTATTGCAGGTCAGCACATTCGCAGTCTTCAGCACAGTGACTATATCACAAGAGCCAACCCTGAAAAAGTTATTGATCAAGACGATATTGATCAGCTCATTCAACAGGTGTACAAATTGGTGATGCTGCCCGGAGAGGAAATTATCCATGTATTGCCACAGGAATATAAAGTTGATGGGCAGGCAGAGATCAAAGAACCTATCGGTATGTATGGCGGTCGTTTGGAGGCAAACTTTCACGTGGTTGTTGGACAAGTTCATTCCATCAAAAATATTGGTCGCTGTGTGGTTAGTGCCAATCTAAAATTGGCCAATATTACCCTAGAACCCCTCGCATCTTCCGATGCGGTTTTAAGTCAGGAAGAAAAAGAAGCGGGTGTGGCATTGATTGATATAGGGGGAGGAACCACAGACTTGGCCATTTTCAAAGATGGGATTATTCGGCATACAGCCGTCATTCCTTTTGGAGGAAACATTATTACAGAGGACATCAAAGAGGGATGTTCCATTATTGAAAAACAAGCAGAATTACTGAAAGTAAAATTCGGTTCGGCTTGGCCGGGGGAAAACAGAGACACCGAAATTGTTTCAATTCCAGGATTACGCGGACGTGACCCCAAAGAAATTTCATTAAAAACCCTCTCTAAAATCATTAACGCACGAGTGATTGAAATCATCGAGCAGGTATTCCTTGAGATCAAAAACTATGGGCATACGGTACAGAAGAAAAAATTGATTGCAGGGATTGTTCTTACAGGCGGTGGAAGTCAATTGAAACACCTCAAGCAATTGGTTGAATACATCACGGGAATGGATACCCGAATTGGCTTTCCCGGAGAGCATTTGGCTGGTGAGACGTCCACCAACAATACCAGTCCCATGTATGCTACAGCCGTGGGCTTGTTGATGAAAGCCTTGGAGCGTCCTTCAGAAGAACTGATAGAAGAAGAAGCTCCGTCGGATACAGAAACTATGACCGTTTCAGAAGAAGGAAATCAAGAACTACCCAAAACTGCCTTGACCACAGGTCGAAAAACCATTATTGAACGTTTTGGAGACCGCTTAAAAGAATTTTTAGATAACGCTTAACCTTTACCAAGTCATGCAATCAGAAAACAAAGACAATTTTAGTTTCGACTTACCCAAAAATAAAAGTAATGTGATCAAAGTAATTGGTGTTGGAGGGGGCGGTAGTAATGCCATCAATTATATGTTCCGACAAGGGATCAAGGGAGTTGATTTTGTAGTGAGTAATACCGACGCACAAGCCTTGAGCGAGAGTGCAGTTCCAATTAAAATTCAATTGGGGGCTACCCTAACAGAAGGTCTTGGTGCAGGTGCCAATCCTGAAATTGGTGCTTCGGCTGCAAAAGAAAGCATTGAAGATTTACAGACCTTATTGACGACCCAAACCAAAATGGTTTTTATTACTGCTGGTATGGGAGGGGGAACGGGAACGGGTGCTGCGCCTATTATTGCTCAAATGGCCAAAGACTTAGATATTCTTACCGTGGGGATCGTAACCATGCCATTTCAGTTTGAAGGCAAGTTGCGTGTGGATCAGGCGCAAAGAGGTTTGGACAATATGAAACAAGCCGTGGATTCCCTCATCGTAATCAATAATAATAAACTTCGGGAAGTATATGGGAATCTTGGATTTAAGGCCGGTTTTGCCAAAGCTGATGAAGTGTTAGCTACTGCAGCACGTGGGATTGCGGAAGTAATCACCCATCACTATACCCAAAACATTGACCTTAAGGATGCCAAAACGGTACTGACCGATAGTGGGACGGCCATTATGGGTTCTGGAGATGCCAGTGGTGCCAATCGCGCTCAAGATGCTATCGAAAAGGCATTGGATTCTCCCCTGCTTAACGATAACAAAATTACGGGTTGCCGTAATGTATTGCTGTTAATCGTTTCAGGATCCGAGGAAATAACCATTGATGAAATTGGGGAGATCAACGATTTTATTCAAGGAGAAGCAGGTAACAATGCCAATATCATCATGGGTGTTGGTGAGGATGAAACCCTAGGGAGTTCCATTTCTGTAACTATTATTGCTACTGGCTTTGCAGCAGATCAACAGCATGAGATTGTGAATGCCGAAGCTAAAAAGATCATTCATAATCTGGAAGACGAACAGAAAATGGAACACCAATTGCTGGATGTGGAAGCAGCCAATGAAGTCGAGCCTGTTTTTGTGCCCAAACCCAAAGTTGAGGCTGAGCCAGTAGTGGTTCACCAGTTGGAAGAGATAGAAGATGACGCAGAAGAATTTAGCATCGAAGCTCAGAACACACCAGAAGTGACCGTGACCGAATTGGCCAATGTTTCCCTTCCAATGGACGAAGCCAACACTGAGGAATTAGAGAAAGAAGCTTTGCGGAATCTAGATGTGATTTATGAATGGATTCAGCCATCAGAGCCAGCAGCCGTTGAAACGGTAGAAACGTCAGAATCCATAGAAACTGAAGACAAAGAAACCTTTGTTTTTAATGATATAGCGGATGATGTTCGAGAAATAGAGGTAGTAGCTCCTGAGTTGGTATTGCCAGAAGAAAATCAATTTAGTCTTGACTTTGAAATGTCTTTAGATGCTGTGAAATCTGAAACTGGTGCAACTGTTTGGACGGAATCACCCAAAGAGGAATCGATTGTAAAATACGATTTGGAGGCAGCAGAAGTACCCGATACCGTTCATGAAAATGAAGAGGTCTTTCAGGTCAGTGAAAAAGAACCGATCTTAGAGACTCCAGAAGTCGTTTCCGATGGCAACCCTTTTGAGCAAACGATAACGGTCTCTGTTCGCCGCGAGAATGAAAAGCGAAAAGAACAGTTGAAGCAATTCAATTATGCTTTTAAAAATAATATTCATCACATTGAAGAGATGGAAAAACAACCAGCATACAAACGGCAGGGTGTGGACTTAGACGATACCGCTGCTTCTAGCGGAAGTTCTCGGATATCTTTGGACACCGATAGCAACGATCAAATACAATTACGCTCTAACAATTCTTTTTTACACGATAACGTCGATTAAACATGGCTTTACAACAAGACATTACGGCTGCTATTAAAGCAGCTATGAAAGCAAAGGACACCTTAAAACTCGAAGCGCTACGCGCGATTAAATCGGCCATTCTTTTGGAGCAAACCTCTGGAGCTGGAGCTGAGGAATTGACCGAGGATCAAGAGATTAAATTACTTCAGAAATTAGTCAAGCAACGCAAAGACAGTGCGACGATCTTTCGCGAACAAAACCGTACTGATCTAGCCGAGCCAGAAGAAGCACAAGCAGAGGTCATTCAAGCTTTTTTACCAGCCCAACTCTCAGAAACTGAAATTGAAGCCGCTGTGGAGGCTATCATCAGTCAAATGGGAGCTAGTGGAATGCAAGATATGGGAAAAGTTATGGGGAAAGCCTCTCAAGAACTAGCGGGAAAAGCCAACGGGAAAACCATTTCTACTATTGTGAAGGCAAAGCTGATGGCCTAAGTCTGATGATTTAGAATAGCAAAAAGCTAGGGCAGTGAGTGAAGTTTCTTCTTTTCCTTTTCATGAATCTGTCAAAACATGTATTTTTGCGAAACCATGGCCCAGTAGTTCAACTGGATAGAATATCAGATTTCGGCTCTGAGGGTTGGGGGTTCGAATCCTCCCTGGGTCACCATCTAAAACCGTATTTCACCTATGATTTACGGTTTTTTTCTTTTAATAGAACATACAAGGAACCCCTTTAAAAACTTCAAGCTTCTTTTTGATTGAGTGTAATGGCAACATCAATAAGAGCTAGATGAGAATAAGCTTGAGGAAAATTACCTAACAAACGTTTTGTGTTAAAATCAAGATCTTCACTAAACAATCCTAAATGATTGCTATAACTCAGCAATTTTTCGAAGAGAGCTTTAGCTTTTTTAGTTTCTCCTATTTTATATAAACTATTGATGAACCAGAAGGTACAAA
>QXYU01000021.1:0-263 GCA_009886755.1 Flavobacteriaceae bacterium | reverse complement strand
GGCATCACTGCCATAGAACTGCGTATACGCTTCAACTTCTGGATTCCATGCTTTGTCATAAATGTCATTCTTGATTTCATCACGTAATGACTTCCATTTTTCTTTGTCCTTACCTAGAAAATCAGCAATTTTTATAGCGCGATCTATGGCTACCCAACAGAGTACTTTTGAAAAGGTAAAGTGCTTGTCTTCTTCTCTGAGTTCCCATATTCCCTTGTCTGGCAGGTTCCAGTTATTATTTACAATCCAAACGATGTTTTTGA
>QXYU01000020.1 GCA_009886755.1 Flavobacteriaceae bacterium | reverse complement strand
ATCAGGATTTTACACATTGTTATATTGTGAGTTTTAGCTCGGAAGAAGATCGAGACCAGGGGTATACACCGCACCCAGCGCATCAGGCTTTTGTCAAAAACCTAAAACCTCATTTAGAGAAGGTTTTTGTGGTTGATTTTTGGGGGTATCGTGAATAAAATGCGGCTTTAATACCGATTATTTGTTGTAAATTTAGTCAAAACTACCTTGCTTACATAAGATTCTTAAACGCCCTAAATTTTGATATTATGTACGAATACTTTAACCACACCCGAACTTTAGAAGACAAAGTCAGTCAACGCGAAATCATTCAATTGCTTCGAGAACAGAACGCTTTATTACGTCAGCTATTACAGTTACAACAAGGACAACTGTCTCCAAATAAAGAAAACATTCGTCTTGTTCTGCCCCAGTCTCATTAATGAAGGGATGTGTTTTCTGAAGATTGCCTTTTTAAATTCCGACTCCGTTTCTTTTATTCCTTCCCTTTAAAATAGTAGGCTGCTTTTTTCTTGTTTTCTTTTCCTTTTTTCAGTCGGGATTGCACTTCACCAGAAAGTTTTGGATAGTCTTTCTTGCGAATTAATACCCAAAAAGGATCACTACCTCCTAAGCCTTTTTTTAATACAAGAGTGCTGATTTGCTTGATCTTCCCAGCAGTGTAAAATTGACTGGAGTAGCTCTTGTGTTGTAAACTGAAAATGGAAACCCCTTGACTTTCTTCAATTAAATATTTATCGGTATTGTCTCGTAGCGTTTTCTCAGCGAGCCCTGAACTATATATCCCAACCAGTAATAAGGGTATCAACGACCCGATTGTTAGGTAGGTGTTTTGACTTTTGAGACTGTCCCACCAGTGGGTAATTAACAAGGCAAAAGGTATGATAGATGGAAGGATATAGGGATGAATCAAACTTTTGGAACTGCTAAAAAAGAGCAATGGCCAAAGCATCCAACCCGTTAGAAAAAGCACCCATGGGTCGGTCTTGAAACTTTTTTTGTTGCGAAAAGCCAGTCGGATGGCAGCAATCATCCAAGGAAGTGTAAAAGCCGCAAAAAAGCCCCAGATAATTCCAAAGGGTTGTTGTTTGGGAAATCCGTATTTATCTCCTTTCCATTCTGAGTTTAAGTAGCGGTTAAAATGTTCCCCTACGATAAAATAGTCTAGAAACCCTGGGGAACGCAATTCTGCTAGTATATACCAAGGGATGCAAACAATTAGAAATAAAAGGGTTCCCAGTAGCCAAGGAGCTGACTTCAAGGCATTCCAAAATGCGCCGGTTCGCAGCGACCAAAAAAGGATCGGCGGTAGGGTAAGAATTCCAATAATGGGCCCTTTAGCCAATACACCGAGTCCCATACCTAAAAAGAACAAATAGACCCAGTATGTTTTGGCTCTGTCTTGGAGTGCTTCCCAAAATGAAAGCATTACTATCACAACACTTAACATTAAAAAAACATCTGTAGAAACAACTCCCGCATGCAGATAGTATTCGGGAATACTTATCAAAATAAGCCCCGGAAGGGTGTAGGGGTGTTCTTTGGAGGCTCTATAACGACTCATCCATAGTGCGAGTCCGATGCATACCAAGAAAAATGGGAGTCGAACGCTGAATTCACTCACACCAAAGAACGATAAGCTAAGAGCAGCTGCCCAGGTAGAAAGCGGAGGTTTGGCCCAAAAGGGTAAGCCATAGTCAATTTGAAGAACTACCCAGTTGGCTGTTTCCTCCATCAATCGTGCAATTTCTGCGTAACGAGCCTCGGTTTGATCCATCAATGGTAGTGCTGCATTGAAGAAGGCTCGAATAACCAGAAGTCCTATAAGAAGAAGGAGATAGCGAGTATTTAAGGAGAGAGAACGTGTCAACGGTAGTGGCGATAAATCTTGATTAAATCTAACCATAAAATAAATGCATAGCTGAATTGAACCCTCGAATCTTCTGTATCGACCCAACGTTGGAGTGGAATTTCTTTTGTTTTTTGTGAAATTTGTGGGCGTCCAACCAAGGCAATCATTCGAAAAAACAATTCCACATCAAAAAGCCATTTGGAGAGAAATCGTTCTTGAAATAAAGACTGCGCTGTTTCACGGGTAAAAATTTTGCATCCACATTGGGTGTCGTATACTTTAATACGGAGCATTTTAGAGATCACCGTGGCAACGATACGACCAATAAGAAAACGATACCATTTACGTTCGATCTGATTGTCAATTTTGAGGATTCGAGAGCCGAAAACAAAAGGTACGGAAGGAACTACTTGTTGAGCTAAGGAAACGCATTCTTCTAGAGTGGTGGAAAGGTCTGCATCCAAATAACCAATCTTTGAAGTTTGACTTGAACTAAGATGTTGCACTCCTTTTCGAACAGCCTCGGCTTTGCCAAGGTTTTGTTTCAATTCCAAAATATCAATTTTTTCAGGAAATTGTTTTTGGAGTTTTTGAAGCACAGTTGTCGTGTTGTCCGAAGACCCATCATTAACGAGTAAGAGTTTTACGCTATTCGAATGGGAAAGAAAATCAACATACTGATCTAAAGGAAGACGGTTTGCTTCATTATAACAAGGAATGACAAGCGTAAGATCCAACATTGGATATAAAATAGTAATGAAAGAAAACTTCAAAAAAAAGCGACTTTCAAGCCGCTTTTTAATTTAAACTACGTTTTGCTTTTTAATCAGATTCAAAGCAGAACCTTCCTTGAACCATTCAATTTGGGAATCGTTATAGGTGTGATTGGCTTGGAGGCTGTCCACGCTGCCATCACTATGAACTACTTCGATGGTGATTGCTTTGCCAGGGGCAAAGTCTTTGAGGTCTGTAAAGTGGAACGTATCGTTCTCCTGAATTTTGTCATAGTCAGCTTCATCAGCAAAGGTAATCCCAAGCATCCCTTGTTTTTTCAAGTTGGTTTCGTGGATCCGAGCAAAGGATTTCACCAAGACTACTTTTACTCCCAAATGGCGGGGTTCCATAGCGGCATGCTCTCTTGAGGAACCTTCACCATAGTTGTGATCTCCAACAACTACAGTTTCGACACCGGCTGCTTTGTAAGCACGTTGCACGTCAGGAACGCCACCGTATTCACCAGTCAATTGGTTTTTGACAAAATTGGTTTTTTGATTGAAAGCGTTGACCGCACCAATCAAACAGTTATTTGAAATATTATCCAAATGCCCTCTAAATCGCAACCAAGGCCCAGCCATAGAAATATGGTCGGTGGTACACTTTCCATGGGCTTTAATTAATAGTTTGGCGCCGTTGAGATTTTGACCATCCCAAGGGTTAAAGGGGGTTAAGAGTTGCAATCGTTCCGAATCGGGACTTACATTTACCTGTACGCTTGAGCCGTTTTCTTGAGGAGCTAAGTAACCATTTTCCTTTACATCAAACCCTTTAGGAGGCAGTTCTAATCCTTTGGGAGGATCTAGCTTTACAGATTCACCAGCTTCGTTAATTAGTGAGTCGGTGATCGGGTTAAAATCCAGACGACCTGAGATGGCTACAGCAGCTACCATTTCTGGAGAAGCTACAAAGGCATGTGTATTAGGGTTACCGTCGGCGCGTTTGGAAAAATTTCTGTTAAAAGAGTGAACAATGGAGTTTTTTTCTTGTTTGTCTGCGCCTGCACGTGCCCATTGTCCAATACAAGGTCCACAGGCATTGGTGAAAATGGTTGCATCCAAATCTTCAAAAACTTGCAAAAGTCCGTCGCGTTCGGCTGTGTAGCGAACCTGTTCTGATCCAGGGTTGATTCCGAAAGCCGCTTTGGTAGTGAGTTTTTTATCCACGGCTTGCTTGGCGATGGAAGCGGCACGAGACAAGTCTTCATAGGAAGAATTGGTACACGAACCGATGAGTCCCCATTCAACTTCCAAGGGCCATTCGTTTTTCTTGGCAGCGTTAGACATTTCACCAACAGGAGTTGCTAGGTCGGGGGTAAAAGGCCCGTTAAGGTGCGGCATCAATTCCGAAAGATTGATTTCAATTACCTGATCAAAGTATTGTTCGGGATTGGCATATACTTCCGAGTCACCTGTTAGATGTTCTTTAACGGCATTGGCAGCATCGGCAATATCGTCTCGCCCGGTAGAGCGTAAGTAGCGTTCCATAGAAGCATCATAACCAAAGGTGGAAGTGGTGGCGCCTACTTCAGCTCCCATATTACAGATGGTTCCTTTTCCAGTACAAGAGAGTGCTTCGGCTCCAGGGCCGAAATATTCGATGATGGCTCCAGTACCTCCTTTAACAGTTAGGATTCCAGCTACTTTGAGGATTACGTCTTTTGCTGCAGACCAACCGTTGAGTTCACCAGTTAACTTTACACCAATCAGTTTTGGAAATTTCAACTCCCAAGGCATTCCTGCCATAACGTCCACGGCATCAGCACCTCCAACACCAATGGCGAGCATTCCAAGCCCACCAGCATTTACTGTGTGAGAATCGGTTCCAATCATCATTCCTCCGGGGAAAGCATAATTTTCCAAAACCACTTGGTGAATAATTCCCGCTCCAGGTTTCCAAAATCCAATTCCATATTTATTGGATACAGATTCTAAAAAGTTAAATACTTCTGAGGAAGTCGTATTGGCCATTTTCAGGTCTTTCTGGGCACCTTCTTTCGCTTGGATTAAGTGATCACAATGCACTGTGGTTGGAACTGCTACTTTTTCTTTACCCGCTTGCATGAATTGAAGCAGTGCCATTTGTGCGGTAGCGTCTTGGCAAGCAATCCGATCCGGAGCAAAATCGACATAATCAGCCCCTCGTGAGTAGGGTTGTGCCGGATGAGCATTCCAAAGGTGGTTGTATAAAATTTTCTCGCTAGCGGTAAGCGGTTTCCCTAGGAGGGTTCTTGCTTGTTCAACATTCTTTTCAAGACGTTTGTAGAGGTCTTGAATCATTGATAAATCAAAAGCCATAAAAGTAAACTTAGTTGTAGTTTGGTGTCGCAAATGTACTAATAAGTTGCCGACATATAAGTGGGTGAGGAATCAATCTTCTCAATTTTTGTATTAGTTTAAAATATTTCTAAAATAGGTTTTTGATTCACTTCTCATGCTAAATGCGATGGCGTCATTACGCACAATACTATATCCAAAATTGCGGTCAAAGACATTGGAGAAGTTTGGGACAAGTTCTCACGTACGAAAAATTATCTAAAAAATTGAATTAAAAAGGATTTGGAACCAAAAAATTTTTAAATTTGCACCTCTTAAAACAACATAGAAAACATCAAATATGGCTAAAGAAACTTTTGATCGGTCGAAACCCCACTTAAATATTGGGACGATCGGCCACGTAGATCACGGTAAAACGACACTCACTGCTGCGATAACAAAAGTATTGGCAGACGCAGGTTTGTCTGAAGCACGAAGCTTCGACCAAATTGACAACGCTCCCGAAGAAAAAGAGCGTGGTATTACTATCAACACATCACACGTTGAATACCAAACAGCAAATCGTCACTACGCACACGTTGACTGTCCTGGTCACGCCGACTATGTAAAAAATATGGTTACAGGTGCTGCACAGATGGACGGTGCCATTTTGGTAGTAGCAGCTACAGACGGACCCATGCCACAAACACGTGAGCACATCCTTTTAGGTCGTCAGGTAGGAGTGCCAAGAATCGTTGTATTCTTGAACAAAGCCGATATGGTTGATGATGAAGAACTTCTTGAGTTGGTTGAAATGGAAGTACGTGAATTACTTTCTTTCTACGACTATGACGGAGACAACACTCCTGTCGTATTAGGATCTGCTTTGGGTGCCTTGAACGGTGAGCAAAAGTGGGTTGACACTGTAATGAAATTAATGGAAGAAGTAGACGTATGGATTGAATTGCCAAAACGTGACGTTGACAAAGACTTCTTAATGCCTGTAGAAGATGTATTCTCAATTACAGGTCGTGGAACAGTAGCCACAGGTCGAATTGAAACAGGAGTTGCCAACACTGGTGATGCTATTGATATCATCGGTATGGGTGCTGAAAAACTAGACTCTACTATTACTGGAGTTGAAATGTTCCGTAAAATCTTAGATCGAGGAGAAGCTGGAGATAACGTGGGAATCCTTTTGAGAGGTATCGAAAAAACAGATATCAAAAGAGGAATGGTTATCTGTAAGCCTGGTTCTGTAACACCACACGCCAAGTTTAAGGCTGAGGTGTATATCTTGAAAAAAGAAGAAGGAGGGCGTCACACACCTTTCCACAACAACTACAGACCTCAGTTTTATGTACGTACCACTGACGTAACTGGAAACATCGTGCTTCCTGATGGAGTAGAGATGGTAATGCCTGGAGATAACTTGACTATTACAGTTGACTTGATCTCTCCAATTGCATTGAGCGTTGGTCTTCGTTTTGCGATCCGTGAAGGAGGTAGAACGGTAGGTGCCGGTCAGGTAACTGAGATTCTAGACTAATAAAAAAGGTTTTTTTATGATACATTAAGGTGTCCGCCCAAGGCGGATGCCTTTTGTGTCAAATAAAAACGGGTTTAGCTCAGTTGGTAGAGCACTGGTCTCCAAAACCAGGTGTCGGGAGTTCGAGCCTCTCAACCCGTGCTGAAAAAAGACAGATATGGCAGCATTTATAACATATATTAAAGATTCATTCGAAGAGTTGAAAACCAATGTTTCTTGGACCCCTAGAGCCGAGTTACAACGTTTGGTTGTCATCGTATTTGTATTCTCAGTGCTATTTTCCTTAGTGATCTGGGGTGCTGACACGGTCTTGTCTTCTGTTGTTTCTGGATATTTTAAATTCATCAACTAAGACCCCATGGCTGAAGTTACCGAGAAAAAATGGTATGTCATTCGCGCAGTAAGCGGACAGGAAGCCAAAATCAAAGATTATATCCATTCGGAAATCAACCGTATGGGATATGGAGATGCTGTAGAAGACCTTTTGGTTCCTACAGAAAAAGTAGTACAGATCCGTAAAGGAAAAAAAATCAATAAGGAACGCACCTATTTCCCTGGCTATATTATGATCAAAGCCAACCTAACAGGTGAGATTCCTCATATTATCAAATCGGTTACCAACGTGATTGGTTTCTTAGGAGAAACCAAAGGTGGTGAGCCCGTGCCTTTGCGTACCGCCGAAGTCAATCGAATGCTTGGAAAAGTAGACGAATTGGCCCTGTCCACAGAACACATTGCCATTCCATTTACGATTGGTGAAAACGTTAAAGTAATCGACGGTCCTTTCAATGGATTTACCGGTTCGATTGAAAAGGTTAATGAAGAAAAAAGAAAGCTCGAAGTGATGGTGAAGATTTTTGGTCGGAAAACACCCTTGGAGCTTAGTTATATGCAAGTAGAAAAATTATAAATGTTACACTGATAAATTTGATTCCCTTTCAGCTTCCACTCAAAGCGAATCAATAACTCAATTAAAACAATGGCAAAAGAAATAGACAAAGTTTTAAAACTTCAAGTTCGGGGAGGTGCTGCGAATCCGTCGCCACCGGTTGGACCCGCGCTGGGTGCCGCAGGGGTTAATATCATGGAGTTCTGTAAGCAGTTTAATGCGAGAACTCAAGATAAGCAGGGAAAAATTCTTCCTGTTGCAATCTCTGTGTACAAAGACAAATCATTTGACTTTGTAATTAAGACACCTCCAGCGGCCGTTCAATTGATGGAAGCAGCCAAAGCCAAGAAAGGATCTGGTGAACCCAACAGAAACAAAGTGGCAAGTGTCACATGGGATCAAGTAAAATTGATTGCAGAAGACAAAATGCCTGATTTGAATGCTTTTACCGTAGAGTCTGCTATGAAAATGGTGGCTGGTACAGCGCGTTCAATGGGATTCACAATTTCAGGGGAAGCTCCCTTTAACTCATAATTTCTAGCAATGGCACGTATTACTAAAAAACAGAAAGAAGCGAGAGCCAAAGTGGATTTTAAGAAATTATATTCCTTAGAAGAAGCTTCTGCTCTGGTAAAAGAAATATCGACAGCTAAATTTGATGCCTCTATAGACCTAGCAATTCGTCTTGGAGTAGATCCTCGTAAAGCCAATGAAATGGTTCGTGGTGTAGTTACACTACCTCACGGAACAGGTAAGACCGTTCGTGTTTTGGCGCTTGTAACTCCCGATAAGGAGGAAGAAGCCAAAGAAGCAGGAGCTGACTACATTGGTCTTGATGAGTATCTTCAAAAAATCAAAGATGGTTGGACCGATGTAGATGTGATTGTCACGATGCCCAGCGTTATGGGAAAACTCGGACCCCTTGGTCGTGTACTCGGCCCGAGAGGTTTGATGCCTAACCCAAAAACGGGAACCGTAACCATGGACATTAAGAAAGCCGTTTCGGACGTTAAAGGTGGTAAAATTGACTTTAAGGTTGACAAAACCGGAATTGTCCATGCGGCAATTGGAAAAGCCTCTTTTTCCGCTGAAAAAATATTTGAAAATGCCGACGAGCTATTGAAAACAATCCAAAAACTAAAGCCTTCTTCCACCAAGGGGATTTACATGAAAAGTGTATATCTATCCAGTACGATGAGTCCTGGAATCCCTGTGGAAATGAAGATGGCCTAAGTTTGTAAAATTCAAGTTTTATGACAAAACAAGAAAAAGCCCAAGTAATTGAAGATTTGACAGCCACATTGGCCGAGGTAAAAAACCTTTACCTAACCGATATTGCAGGTCTAAATGCTTCGCAATCCTCTGATTTGAGACGTGCTTGCTTTAAAGCAAATATCAAATTGGCAGTGGTGAAGAATACTTTGCTTGCCAAAGCGATGGAGGCTTCTGATAAAGATTTTGGAGAATTGCAAGACACTTTGAAAGGCAATACTTCGATGATGATTTCAGAATCTGGAAACGCCCCGGCAAAAGTGATTAAGGATTTTCGTAAGAAATCAGAAAAACCGATCCTCAAAGGAGCGTTTATTGAAGAAGCCATCTACATTGGTGACGATATGATTGATGCCTTGGTATCCATCAAATCGAAAGAGGAATTGATTGGAGATATCATTATGATCCTTCAGTCGCCTGCCAAAAATGTAGTGTCTGGACTTCAGTCCGCAGGGGGCAATCTTTCTGGAATCCTCAAGACGTTGTCAGAACGTTAAACTGACACACTAATTAAGTACGCACTCAACCCTTATAAACAGAAAAATTAAATTTTTAAAATCTTAACAAAATGGCAGATTTAAAAGAATTCGCAGAACAACTAGTCAACTTGACTGTAAAAGAAGTCAATGAATTGGCTGATATTTTAAAAGAAGAATACGGTATTGAGCCTGCAGCAGCTGCTGTAGCTGTCGCTGGTCCTGCCGGTGGTGGTGGTGGTGAAGCCGCTGAAGAAAAATCAGAATTTGATGTGATTTTGAAAGCAGCAGGTGGATCAAAACTTGCCGTAGTAAAACTCGTTAAAGAATTGACTGGTCTTGGCTTGAAAGAAGCTAAAGAATTAGTTGATAACGCACCTAGCCCATTGAAGGAAGGTGTTGCAAAAGACGAAGCCGAAGGATTGAAAAGTTCTTTGGAAGAAGCTGGAGCCGAAGTAGAGCTCAAGTAAGCTTTATACAGTAGAAAAAGCTTTGGGTTCCTACCGAGGTAGGAGCCCAAAGCCTTTTTCAATTTTTGATACCCCCATATCTATTTAAATTTTTTTGGTAATAAAAACAGAGAGAATCGATGCCGAGATCCGTCCACAACCGAGTAAATTTTACTTCCGCTAAGCACACCCCAGATTACCCCGATTTCCTCGATATACAAATAAAATCCTTTCAGGATTTTTTTCAGTTGGAAACCAAATCAGACGAACGCGCTGAAGAAGGCCTTTTCAACACATTTAAGGAAAACTTCCCCATCACGGATACCCGCAACCAATTTGTCCTAGAATTCTTGGACTACTTTGTGGATCCGCCACGCTATTCGATTCAAGAATGTATTGAGAGAGGCTTGTCCTACTCCGTACCCTTGAAGGCGCGATTAAAACTCTATTGTACCGACCCAGAACACGAAGATTTCGAAACCATCGTTCAGGACGTATTTTTGGGAATCATCCCTTATATGTCTCCTAGCGGTACTTTCATTATCAATGGTGCTGAAAGAATCGTTGTTTCTCAGCTGCACCGTTCCCCTGGTGTTTTCTTTGGACAATCGTTCCATGCCAACGGTACTAAGCTTTATTCGGCACGTGTGATTCCATTCAAAGGATCATGGATTGAATTCGCAACCGATATCAATAGTGTGATGTATGCCTACATCGACCGTAAGAAAAAATTACCTGTGACCACCCTTTTCCGTGCCATTGGTTACGAAAGAGACAAGGACATCCTTGAAATCTTCGACTTGGCTGAGGAAGTGAAAGTTTCCAAAACAGGACTTAAAAAGGTATTGGGTCGCAAATTGGCTGCTCGTGTTCTGAAAACATGGCACGAAGATTTCGTAGATGAAGATACTGGAGAGGTAATTTCTATCGAAAGAAACGAAATCATCATCGATCGGGATACGATCCTTGAAAAAGAGCATATCGATGAAATCATCGAAGCCGATGTAAAAACTATCTTATTGCACAAAGAAGATGCGCATATGTCCGACTATGCCATCATTCACAACACCTTGCAAAAAGACCCTACCAACTCCGAAAAAGAAGCGGTAGAACATATTTACCGTCAACTTCGAAACGCCGAACCACCCGATGAGGATACGGCACGAGGAATTATAGATAAGTTGTTCTTCTCAGACCAGCGTTATAACCTCGGAGAAGTAGGGCGTTACCGAATGAATAAAAAACTCAACTTGGATGTGGAAATGGATAAGCAAGTCCTCACCAAGTTGGATATCATTACGATCATCAAGTATTTGATTGAGTTGATTAATTCCAAAGCGGAAATTGATGATATTGACCACTTATCCAACCGACGTGTTCGAACCGTAGGCGAGCAATTGTCTTCTCAGTTTGGTGTTGGTTTGGCCCGTATGGCGCGAACCATTCGTGAACGAATGAATGTTCGTGACAATGAAGTGTTTACACCGATTGACCTGATCAATGCGAAAACACTTTCATCTGTCATCAACACTTTCTTTGGAACCAACCAGTTGTCTCAGTTTATGGATCAGACCAATCCACTGGCAGAGATCACTCACAAGCGCCGCCTTTCGGCCTTAGGTCCTGGAGGATTGTCTCGTGAACGTGCAGGTTTTGAGGTGCGTGACGTACACTACACTCACTACGGGCGTTTGTGTCCGATCGAAACACCAGAAGGACCAAACATTGGATTGATCTCCTCTTTGGGAGTATTTGCCAAAGTAAACAACCTCGGGTTTATCGAAACGCCTTACCGCAAGGTTGAAAACGGAAAAGTAGATTTGGAGAACACCATCTACTTGAGTGCCGAGGAGGAAGAAAACAAACTGATTGCACAGTCCACAGTTGCTGTTGACAACAAAGGAAAAATCACCGACGATCGTGTGATTGCCCGTGATCAAGCAGACTTCCCAGTGGTTACTCCCGATCAAATTAACTATACAGATGTAGCACCGAATCAAATAGCCTCCATCTCAGCTTCTTTAATTCCTTTCTTGGAACATGATGATGCAAACCGCGCCTTGATGGGATCCAACATGATGCGTCAGGCCGTGCCTTTGTTGCGTCCTGAATCTCCAATTGTAGGAACGGGTCTAGAGCGTCAAGTAGCTTCTGACTCACGAGTACTGATCAACGCCGAAGGCGATGGAGTCGTTGAATACGTAGATGCTAATAAGATTACAATCAAATACGATTTGACAGAGGAAGAGCGTTTGGTTCGTTTTGAAGAAGACACCAAAAGTTACAACCTGATCAAATTCCGTAAGACCAACCAAGGGTCTTGTATCAACTTGAAACCCATCGTTAAGAAAGGGGATCGCGTTGTCAAAGGACAGGTTCTTTCACAAGGTTATGCCACAGAAAAAGGAGAACTTGCTCTTGGGCGGAACATGAAGGTGGCCTTTATGCCATGGAAAGGATACAACTTTGAGGATGCCATCGTAATTTCTGAGAAAGTAGTACGTGAAGATATCTTT
Source organism: Flavobacteriaceae bacterium (assembly GCA_009886755.1). Taxonomy (GTDB): domain Bacteria; phylum Bacteroidota; class Bacteroidia; order Flavobacteriales; family Flavobacteriaceae; genus UBA11891. The sequence continues at coordinate 117,529 of QXYU01000020.1, read as the reverse complement.
ACGTCCATCCATATCGATGAGTATTCCTTAGATGTTCGCGACACCAAGTTGGGAACAGAAGAGTTGACGGACGATATTCCAAACGTGAGCGAGGAAGCGACCAAAGACTTGGACGAAAACGGAATGATCCGTATTGGAGCCGAAGTAAATCCTGGGGATATTCTTATTGGGAAAATCACGCCAAAAGGAGAGTCGGATCCAACACCAGAAGAAAAATTATTACGTGCCATTTTCGGGGACAAAGCCGGAGATGTCAAAGATGCTTCATTCAAAGCGCCCCCTTCGTTGCATGGTGTGGTGATTGATAAAAAGCTCTTTACACGTTCTATTAAAGACAAGCGCAAGCGCAACCAAGACAAACAAGAATTGGAAGCCTTAGACGCAGCCTATGATGTAAAATTCCAAGAGCTAAAGTCCGTTTTGGTTGAGAAATTATTCTCTATCCTTAATGGGAAGACCTGTCAAGGAGTTCAAAACGACTTGGGCGAAGAAGTACTGCCAAAAGGAAAGAAATATACCCTCAAAATGCTCAACGCAGTAGAGGACTATACGCACTTAACACTTGGCACTTGGACGACAACCAAGGACACCAACAGTTTGATCAACGATTTGATTCATAACTACAAAATCAAAGAAAACGATCTACAGGGTGCTTTGCGTAGAGAAAACTTCACCATCAGTGTAGGAGACGAATTGCCTGCAGGGATCAAGAAGTTGGCCAAGGTTTACATTGCTAAGAAGCGCAAGCTCAAAGTAGGAGATAAGATGGCGGGTCGTCACGGAAACAAAGGGATTGTTGCTCGAATTGTTCGAGAAGAAGAAATGCCTTTCCTCGATGACGGAACCCCTGTTGATATTGTCTTGAATCCACTCGGGGTACCTTCTCGAATGAATATTGGACAGATTTATGAAACCGTTTTGGGTTGGGCTGGGCAAAAACTCGACAAGAAGTTTGCCACACCAATTTTTGATGGAGCTAGTTTGGATGAAATCAATTCATTTACTGATGAGGCAGGGGTTCCACGATTTGGACACACCTATCTCTATGACGGAGGAACTGGAGAGCGTTTTGATCAACCGGCCACTGTAGGGGTGATTTATATGCTCAAACTTGGACATATGGTTGATGATAAGATGCACTCGCGTTCTATCGGGCCATACTCTTTGATTACGCAACAGCCTCTTGGAGGAAAAGCGCAATTTGGAGGGCAACGATTTGGAGAAATGGAAGTATGGGCACTTGAAGCCTATGGTGCTTCCAGTACACTTCAAGAAATATTGACCGTAAAATCCGATGATGTGATTGGACGTGCCAAGACCTATGAATCGATCGTGAAAGGAGATACCCTCCCAGAACCTGGATTGCCCGAGTCGTTTAACGTCTTGATGCATGAATTGAATGGCCTTGGATTGGACATTCGATTGGAAGAGTAAAAAAATTGTTATAACACCGTATCACAAAGAAATGGCTAGAACAAACGAACCGATTACCCAAAAAAAATTCAATAAGATATCCATTGGACTGTCTTCTCCGGAAGTCATCCTTAATAAATCACGTGGAGAAGTTCTCAAACCTGAGACCATCAACTACCGAACGCACAAGCCCGAACGTGACGGCTTGTTCTGTGAGCGTATTTTTGGCCCGGTTAAGGATTTTGAATGTGCTTGTGGGAAATACAAAAGAATCCGTTATAAAGGGATTGTTTGTGACCGCTGTGGAGTAGAAGTTACCGAAAAGAAAGTCCGTCGCGATCGTGTAGGACACATCAATTTGGTGGTGCCCGTAGCACACATTTGGTACTTCCGTTCCCTTCCTAACAAAATTGGCTACTTGCTCGGATTGCCTTCCAAGAAGCTCGACATGATTATCTATTATGAACGTTATGTTGTGATCCAAGCTGGAATTGCCAAAAACGAAGAAGGAGAAGCCGTTCAGAAAATGGACTTTTTGACTGAGGAAGAATACCTCAATATCATGGACACCCTTCCGGCTGAGAACCAATATTTGGAAGATAGCGACCCGGATAAGTTCATCGCTAAGATGGGGGCAGAGTGTTTGATTGAGCTTTTAGGTCGTATCGACCTTAACGAGCTTTCGTACGAACTACGTCACAAAGCCAATAACGAAACCTCTAAGCAAAGAAAAACAGAAGCCTTAAAACGCTTGCAGGTGGTGGAAGCTTTCCGCGATGCTAACGAGCGTTCGGAAAACCTTCCCGAGTGGATGATTATGAAAGTCATTCCTGTTATTCCACCAGAGTTGCGCCCATTGGTGCCGCTTGATGGAGGTCGCTTTGCTACATCCGACTTAAACGACCTTTACCGTCGTGTGATTATCCGAAACAATCGTTTGAAACGCTTGGTGGAGATCAAAGCGCCAGAGGTGATTTTACGTAACGAAAAGCGGATGCTTCAGGAGTCTGTAGATTCTCTTTTTGACAATACTCGTAAATCATCTGCGGTTAAAACCGAATCCAACCGACCCTTGAAGTCACTTTCGGATTCCCTCAAAGGAAAACAAGGTCGCTTCCGTCAAAACCTATTAGGGAAACGTGTCGACTACTCAGCACGTTCGGTAATTGTTGTTGGACCGGAACTGAAATTATTTGAATGTGGGCTTCCTAAGGGAATGGCCGCGGAACTATACAAGCCTTTTATCATCCGGAAGTTGATCGAAAGAGGAATTGTTAAGACCGTGAAGTCTGCGAAGAAAATTATCGATCGTAAAGAACCCGTTGTTTGGGATATCCTGGAAAACGTGTTGAAAGGACACCCAGTACTCCTCAACCGAGCCCCCACACTTCACCGTTTGGGAATTCAGGCTTTCCAGCCCAAATTAATTGAAGGAAAAGCGATTCAATTACACCCCTTGGTTTGTACGGCCTTTAACGCCGACTTTGATGGGGATCAAATGGCGGTTCACTTGCCTCTAGGGCCTGAAGCGATTTTGGAAGCACAGCTATTGATGTTGGCTTCGCATAACATTTTGAACCCTGCTAACGGATCGCCGATCACAGTACCTTCACAAGACATGGTTTTGGGATTGTACTACATGACCAAAGCGAGAAAATCCACCAAAGAACATCCTGTAAAAGGAGAAGGATTGGTTTTCTATTCGGCAGAAGAAGTTCATATTGCGCTCAACGACAAGCGTGTTGATCTGAATGCGATTATTAAAATCCGCGCCAAGGACTTTAACGAAAAAGGCGAATTGGAATACCAGTTGATCGAATCAACGGTAGGACGTGTTCTCTTCAACGAGGTTGTTCCTGAAGAAGCTGGGTACATCAATGAGGTATTGACCAAGAAAAACCTACGGGAGATTATTGGCGGTATCTTAAAAGTAACCAGCGTTCCTGAAACGGCTGAGTTTTTGGATAAGATCAAAGACATGGGCTATGGCTTTGCCTTCAAAGGAGGGTTGTCCTTTAGCTTAGGAGATATTATCATCCCTCCAAAAAAGGAGCAGATGATCGTAGATGCCAACAAGCAAGTAGAAGGTATTATGGCCAACTACAACATGGGATTGATTACCAATAACGAACGCTACAACCAAGTTATTGACGTTTGGACATCAACCAACGCCACCTTGACGGAACTCGCAATGAAAAACATTAGTGAAGACCAACAAGGATTTAACTCGGTATATATGATGTTGGATTCTGGAGCACGGGGTTCCAAGGAGCAGATTCGTCAGCTTACAGGAATGCGTGGTCTGATGGCCAAACCAAAGAAATCGAATGTAGGAGGAGGGGAGATCATTGAGAACCCGATCCTTTCTAACTTTAAGGAAGGTTTGTCCATTTTGGAATACTTTATCTCAACCCACGGTGCTCGTAAAGGACTGGCAGATACGGCCCTGAAAACAGCCGATGCTGGGTACTTGACCCGTCGTTTGGTTGATGTATCACAAGACGCCATCATCAATATTGAAGACTGTAATACGCTTCGTGGTATCAATGTTTCTGCGTTGAAGAAAAATGAAGAGATCGTAGAATCTCTTGGCGAACGAATCCTAGGGCGCGTTGCGCTTCACGATCTAATAAACCCAAGTTCTAACGAAATCATCGTTGCAGCTGGAGAAGAAATTACCGATTCAATTGTAGATCAAATCAACGCTTCACCCATCGATGCTGTGGAAGTACGTTCTCCGTTGACCTGTGAAGCACGCGAAGGAATTTGTGTAAAATGTTACGGACGAAACCTCGCTACCAGCAAAATGGTGCAAAAGGGAGAAGCTGTAGGTGTTGTAGCTGCGCAATCCATTGGAGAGCCGGGTACTCAGTTAACGCTTCGTACTTTCCACGTAGGAGGGGTTGCCGGAAACATTTCAGAGGAAAACTCTTTGATCGCTAAATTCAAAGGAGTCGCTGAAATCGAAGATCTTAAAACGGTTAACGGTTTGGATGCCGAAGGCAATGCAGCTGAGATCGTAATTTCTCGTACGGCTGAAATCAAGCTTTTGGATGCCAAAACCAAAAACGTTTTGAGTACCAACAACATTCCTTACGGTTCGACCATCAAAATCAAAGACGGTGCAAAACTCAGCAAAGACGATTTGATTTGTCAGTGGGATCCGTTTAACGGAGTGATTGTCTCTGAATTCTCAGGGAAAATCGTATTTGAAAATATCGAACAAGGGGTTACCTATCAAGTAGAAATCGACGAACAAACCGGTTTCCAAGAAAAGGTAATTTCTGAATCTCGAAATAAAAAACTCATTCCAACCCTATTGATTGTAGATAGCAAAGGGACCACCCTTCGTTCCTACAACCTTCCTGTGGGTGCCCACCTGATTGTGGACGACGGAGAGAAAATCAAAGAAGGAAAAATTCTCGTTAAAATTCCACGTAAATCTGCCAAGTCTGGAGATATTACAGGAGGTTTGCCACGGGTGACGGAATTGTTCGAAGCGCGAAATCCTTCCAATCCTGCGGTTGTTTCTGAAATCGACGGTGTTGTTTCTTTTGGAAAAATCAAACGAGGGAATCGTGAGATTATCGTGGAATCCAAGTTTGGTGATGTGAAAAAATACCTTGTCAAACTATCCAACCAGATTTTGGTACAGGAGAATGACTTTGTCAAAGCGGGCATGCAGCTTTCTGACGGTTCCATCACACCGACGGATATCCTTAAAATCAAAGGCCCTTCTGCCGTTCAACAATACTTGGTGAACGAAGTACAAGAAGTCTATCGATTGCAAGGGGTGAAGATCAACGATAAGCACTTTGAGGTGGTTGTACGTCAAATGATGCGTAAGGTGAAAATTCAAGACCCGGGGGATTCTATTTTCTTAGAAGGACAGCTGGTTTACAAAACCGACTTTATCCAAGAGAATGACAGCCTATACGGTAAGAAGATTGTAGAAGAAGTAGGCGCGAGCGAAAACTTGAAGCAAGGTCAAATGATCACGGCACGAGAGTTGCGCGATGAAAATTCTTTACTCAAACGAGAAGACAAAGCCTTGGTGATGGCACGTGATGCCTCAACGGCCACAGCGACTCCAGAGTTGCAAGGAATTACCCGAGCGTCCCTACAAACCAAATCCTTTATCTCAGCGGCTTCCTTCCAGGAAACGACGAAGGTACTCAACGAGGCGGCGGTTAATGGAAAAGAAGACTACCTAAACGGCTTGAAAGAGAACGTTATTGTGGGACATAAAATTCCAGCAGGAACAGGACTCCGCGAATACAACAATACCATTGTTGGTTCCAAGGACGAGTATAAGAGTTTGTTGATCGATCAGCAAGAAGAAATGCCTATTGAAGAATAGCCATGGCAGAAGCAAAAAAAGAACAACAGATTGATATTGAAATGGACGCGACCACAGCCAGTGGTGCCTATTCCAATCTAGCAATTATCAACCATTCTCCTTCGGAGTTTGTGGTGGACTTTGTTAGCTTGATGCCCGGTGCCCCAAAGGCCAAAGTGCAGTCGCGGATCATTTTGACGCCGGAACATGCCAAACGCTTTCAAAAAGCCTTGGCGGACAACCTTCAAAAGTATGAAGCCAAGCATGGGGAGATTAACTCTCAAGACGCACCGCCCATACCCATGAATTTTGGCCCGGCCGGAGAAGCCTAAACACCAAAAACCCCCAACCATCGGTTGGGGGTTTTTATTTGGTATTGGGTGTATTGTGTTCTCGTGTTAAGCCCAACGGATTAACATTACTAGTATCGCCTGCTAAAAGGCTGCTGTAATTTGATATGCATTGTCAGCTTCTGTCTTCAATTGTTTCGGATCAATTTATATGTTCTTTCAAACCCTTCACAGGATAAAATCAGATGATTTTTAAAATAGGAGGGCATATTTTTTTTCCATTCCCAAAGTTTCGTTATTTCTTCCTCGTTTCTGCAGTTTTTATCGATTAGGTGTCTATAAGTTGTTTCGAATTGATAGTAATGAACAATGTCTTTACGATGTTTATAAATTGCTTCATTTTGAGGCCTTTAAGATATTTAAAATCCTTATCTGAATCAAAAGCATTCATGTTTGACATTTTGTCAATAACACTTAAAAACCCAACCTTATATTCTGGAATATCTAATTCTAGGTAGTATGCAAGAGTATCTCCAATCCTATCCCAAAAAGTATAGAACTTTTCATAACAACAACTTACAAAAGTTGAGTAAATCCAATCAAACTCGTTTTGGAAATAAGTAAAAAGGCGTATGGGGTCTTTTAGATCATTTCAGAGGTAAAAAAGAACTGTACGGCGGGGTATTTTTGTTGGGTCATTTGGAGGGAAAAAGCGGAGTCCGCGAAAAAGACCAGTTGTCCTTGTTTGTCGAGGGCTAGGAATTTTTGTTTTACCCGTTTAAACTCCACAAACTCGGGATGGTCTTCGGATTCACAGCCAATCCAGCAAGCTTTGTGGACATTGAGGTTTTCATAGGAACATTGTGCTCCGTATTCGTGCAGTAGGCGGTATTGAATCACTTCAAACTGCAAGGCCCCTACCGTACCAATCACTTTACGGTTGTTCAGGTGAAGTGTAAACAGTTGCGCCACTCCTTCGTCCATCAACTGGTCAATTCCTTTGTTCAGCTGTTTGGCTTTCATCGGGTCGGCATTGTTGATATAACGGAAGTGTTCCGGAGAAAAGGAAGGAATCCCTTGAAATTGGATTTTTTCTTGGCTGGTGAGGGTATCTCCAATTTTAAAGTTTCCTGTATCGTGTAGCCCAACAATATCCCCAGGATAGGAGATATCAACGATTTCTTTTTTTTCGGCAAAAAAGGCATTCGGGCTGGAAAATTTGAGTTTTTTCCCTTGGCGTACGTGCAAGTAGGGTTTGTTGCGTTCAAAGGTTCCAGACACAATCTTGACAAAGGCTAAACGATCACGGTGCTTGGGATCCATATTGGCGTGAATCTTAAAGACAAACCCACTAAAGTCTTTTTCGTCGGGTTGGATCAGGCGTTCTTCCGCTTGCTTGGGAAGCGGCTCGGGGGCGATTTCAATAAAGCAATCGAGCAGTTCTTGTACGCCAAAATTATTCAGTGCCGAACCAAAGAAAACAGGCTGCTGCTGCCCACTCAAATAAGCCTCTTTGTCAAAAGGATTATAAACCCCTTGCGCCAGTTCCAATTCCTCTTTTAGTTGATCTAAGGCATTAGTGCCAATGCGTTCTTCCAGTTGGGGGTCTTCAAGGGAAGCGTAGGTTTCCTTGTGGGTTACGGTTTGCTTTTGTTCCCCAGAGAACAGCTGGGCGTTTTGTTCCCAAATGTTATAAATCCCTTTGAAATCATACCCCATTCCGATGGGAAAAGACAGTGGAGTTACGGACAGATGTAGTTTGGTTTCCACCTCATCCAATAGGTCAAAAGCATCTTTTCCTTCGCGGTCTAGTTTGTTGATAAAAACAATCATGGGGATGTTGCGCATACGGCACACTTCGACCAATTTTTCCGTTTGTTCTTCCACGCCTTTGGCCACGTCAATCACCACAATTACACTATCCACTGCGGTAAGCGTGCGGTAGGTGTCTTCCGCGAAATCCCTGTGTCCAGGAGTATCGAGGATATTTATTTTTTTGTCTTGGTAGTTAAAGGCCAAGACGGAGGTAGCCACGGAAATACCTCGTTGGCGTTCAATCTCCATAAAGTCACTAGTAGCAGACTTTTTGATTTTATTGGATTTGACGGCTCCAGCCTCCTGAATGGCACCTCCGTAAAGGAGTAACTTCTCTGTTAAGGTAGTTTTTCCTGCATCAGGGTGGGAGATAATCCCAAAAGTGCGGCGGCGTTGCAATTCTTCCGTAAAGCCCATTCCAAATTTGTTTTCGCAAAAATAGCTGAAAAATAGCAGGGGTGCCTACTGGGGATTTAGGTTTTTGAAGAAGATTTCGGTATTTTTGATGTATCGCATGAAAGAAGAAGAAGTAATCCTCGTTGATACCAACGACAGACCCTTGGGTACTATGCCCAAAATGGAAGCACACGAAAAAGCGGTGTTGCACCGTGCCTTTTCCGTATTTATCCTAAATAAAAAGGGAGAATTACTCCTCCAGCAGCGCGCTTGGGAAAAATACCATTCCCCAGGCTTGTGGACCAACACTTGCTGTAGTCATCAGCGGATGGGAGAGTCTAATTTGGAGGCTGGTCACCGACGTTTACAAGAGGAGATGGGGATGCATACAGACCTCAGGGAACTTTTTAATTTCATCTACAAAGCCCCGTTTGACAATGGGCTTACCGAACACGAACTCGATCATGTGCTCTTGGGGTATTCCGATACCGATCCGGTGATCAACCCGGAGGAAGTTGCAACCTTTCGATGGGCTTCTTTGGAAGCCATTGCAGTCGATATGACCGAACAACCACAGCAGTACACCGAATGGTTTAAAATCATTTTTGATCGATTCTACACCCATGTCCAATCCTTAAAATCAAAGAACTAATGCGCGTTACGGTCTCTAGAAAAGCTCATTTTAATGCGGCGCATCGTTTGCATCGTGCCGATTGGAAAGCAGCTCAAAACGAAGCTGTTTTTGGAAAATGCTCCAACGAACACTACCACGGACATAATTACGAACTGATTGTCCATGTCACGGGAAGTATTGACCCCATAACGGGTTATGTGATGGATATAAAAGTACTACGGGACTTGATCAAGTCTGAGGTGGAAGACGCCTTTGATCATAAAAATTTAAATGTGCAGGTACCGGAGTTTCAAAACCTCATTCCCACGGCAGAAAATATTGTTGTGGTGATCTACAATAAACTAAGACCCCACCTTGATACCAGCCAAGACCTAGAAGTTGTTTTGTATGAAACGCCACGAAATTTTGTTAAATACGCAGGAGAATAAATTATGTTGAAAGAAGGAGAAAGTCTTCCATTTTTTGATCGAAGCGATCAAAGGGGAGCGGTTGTGAAGAGCGATCAATTTATTGGAAAAAAGCCCTTAGTGGTTTTCTTTTACCCCAAAAACTACACCCCTGGGTGTACCGCGGAGGTTTGTTCTTTTCGCGATAAATATGCCGACTTTGTGGATTATGGCGCAGCGGTTATTGGAATCAGTACGGACTCCCTTAGGAACCACGAACGATTTTCTGAAAGCTTTAATTTACCTTTTTCCTTGCTTTCCGATACGGATAAATTCCTGCAAAAAGCCTTTAAAATCAATAAACAGTTTTTTGGAATTCTAAGCCGCCGTGTCAGTTTTGTATTTGATATTGAAGGAAAATTGATTTTAGCATACGACAGCCTCAACCCCATCAGTCATATTTATAAGGCTCTGAAAACCCTAAAGGCAGAAACCGTTGTCTAAACGCAAATAAGTTTCTATCTTTCCCAAAACTAACGAATATGTCCAGCGTCAAACAACTAAAAAAATACATCAATGATTCTATTGGTGCTTTTATCGAAGATATCTACGGAGCCGAATTGGAGAATCCCAAAGTAGATGCCAAAAAAACAGATCCTCTTATTGATGCGGCGATCACGCTTTTTGATGAGTTGATTACGGAAATCAATGCTGCGCGCACGAAAGGCAAAGCGGCATTCAAACCGATTCAAGAAAAACTAGTAAAGGACTTGGATAAATTACAGTCTGACTTAGCCAAGATTAGCAAGGCTTAGTCCTCTGGCCGTTCGTCAGCTCTACGATCTGACAAGTACTTGGTCAGCTTCTTTCCGTATTTCGATGCGGCCACTGCTGGGCTCATCCGAGTAGCAAGGGTGTCTAGCAAGCTCAAATTAGCATCATATACTTCCGCTAAAGCAATAAAGGGTGCAATCTCATGATCGGCATTGTTGGAAGCAAAATTAATGGCATAGAAGTATTTTCTACGGACCAAATTGTTCAATACCTTTTGCATGGAGTCCGTTTCTTTTTGGAATCCGTCTTTTTGGAATTCCAAGTAGTCTTGCAAATAGTCTAGCTGTTGGCTGTTGAATTTCCGAATGTATGATTGGTATTCGCGATAGAGATTTTGATTTTCGGACCCTTTGATCTGTGCACTGGTCTCAAAGGTTTTTAAGCGGGTATTGATGGAAATAATACCGGGTTCTCCAAAAAACGGAATACGATCTTTCAGTGAGTCGCCATCGTCTTTGACTAAGGAGAGGTAGTATAATTCCGGACTTTCAATTTTGGTTACAAAAGAGAATTCTGGACTTCCGGCAATTGACACTGAGTCAATGCTGGTAAGCAGGGTATCTACAAATTTTTGCAAGTAAAGGGTTCCTTTGCGAAGGCCTTCAATTTTCCCAGAGACCAACATTTCTCCTTTTCCTGCTTTCTTTGGGATGCTACACTGACTAATAGATAAACCTACTAGCAAAAGGGGGAGGGCAAAAGAGATCGTTTTTTTCATCAAATAAGTTTTTATATGTGGTCACTGTTTGGAAGTCGTTTGTTCGCTTTCCAGTCTGTGGCTTCTGTTACGCTACGGTTACTATTTATATGTTTAACCAGTAGGTGAATTTGAGGTTAAAAGTACGCAATCTTGGTAAAAAGGAGTCCGTTGTAATATAATTATCGTTATAGACTACATACAAGTCGGAGAGGGGGGCAAAACGCCACTGAAGACGGGAATTAATCCCTAAGTTTTCTGATTGGGAACTGAACTGTACAAAGGTGGTCCAGAAAATACTTTTGGTAAAAGTGAGATCAACCTTGGGACTAACCAATAGTAAATCGGCAGTGGGAAAGCCTTTTCCCAGTTGAATATGATCATAGTTGAGCTTGAGGCTCGCTTGGAAAAAAGGCTGGATACGGTAATTGAAGTCGCTTTGCAGAGAATATTTTTGGCCATTAAAAAATTCTCCTACGCTGGGTCGCAAGCGATAATTAAAGCGTTTTCGCTGGTCAGAGTTGAAGGTGACTTCTACCGATTTATAAGTGTACTCGGTGTCACCCGGTAGGGGGTTGTCGTCGTTGAGTCCGGTTGGATCAAAGGCATCATAGAGATAGACATTACGATTGGAAGCTTCTACATCAATTCGGCTTTGATTCTTAAATCGTATTTGAGATTCCAAGTTGAGACTGTTGTCGGTCAAACGAAAATCATCCGAGGGCTTCCACAATGAATAGCTTTGTAGTGTTAAATTCCACGTATTGATGGCTCCTGTTTTGGGATAAAATTTCTGTGTGTATTTAGTGAAATTCCGGAAATTCCCCTTGCGGCGGACAAAACCAAGATCGGCGTTAAAGTCCTCTCCAATACCAGCAATCGATTGCGAGATCTGATAGTTCCGTGTGTTGCGATTAATAAAACCGCCCCAACTGACGTTGTCACGTCCTCCGTTTTGTTCAAAGGATTTGTGGAAATACGAATTTCCGGTCCATTTGTTGTCTTTGGACGCCAAGCGATAGTCCATTCCAACCACGCGATTGTAGCGATCGTCTTCATCTACAAAATCGTATTCACCGGTCGTCTCTCGGTTGACAAAAATAAAACTGACGTTGGATCGGGAAAATACTTTCTGTTGCAGGGTAAAAACAGTGTTATTATTTGCTGCAATTTCATTGGCTTCGTCCGCGTCGGTTTGCATATTGAGTAGTCCTAATCGGAGGTTGTTGTTTACTTTTCCACTCAGTCGTGCTCCGGCAACAATGCGATTTTGGATGGTGTTGCCATCTTTGTCTTCGGCCACCCCAATACGGCGGGAGAAAAAAGGCTGGGCGTTGTAACTGCTACCATAATTGGCAAACAGATCAGCATTTTGGATAAAGAATTGTCTTTTTTCAGGAAGTCGCACTTCAAAGCGGGTAAGATTAATCACTTGATCGTCCACTTCTACCTGCGAAAAATCCGGATTGAATGTAAGGTCTAGATTAAGACCGTTGTTGATCGGCACCTTAATATCTCCGCCAAAACTTAAGCTTCGAAACCGCTCGTCATTCTCAAAGTCATTGGCGTTGATTCCAGCCACAAAAGGAATAAAGGCCCAAGGGATTTTGGATTTTGGCAGGGGTTTTTCAAACTGTAAGTCTCCCATAAAAGCCAAGTTCACGACACTTTGGTTTTGAGGAACATGCCCCCAAGAACTACGCTCGTTGGCTTGGGTGTCAAAGCGATACATATTAAAACCCCAGTTGGTACTTCCATCGGGATAGTTTAGAAAAGCAAGAGGGATTTTAACTTCCGTTAGGGTAAACCCATCAAACTGCTTGGTGACAGTTTCCCATTTGATGTCCCAGCTTAGGTTGCTGTCTCGACGCCAGTCGTTTCCGCCATTGGAAATAAGTGCCTCGCGTTTTACGCCCAAAGGATTGGTGCCAAAAAAGAAGGAATTGGTTCGGTCGTTAAAAGGGTCGAAGTGAAAGGCAATATTGTCATTACCACCCCCTTGAAAATCCCTTCTGAGGGAAGGGATTACATAGTCCTCTCCTGGGTAAAAAGTTTGAATACTCAAGTAGATGTTCTTGTCGTCATTCAATACTTTAAAACGCGTTTGATTCAGTGCACGGATACTATCGGTAGGAAACCACTGCCAAAAATCACTGGATTCTGGTGCAGTACTCCAACTACTTTCATCGGCATTACCGTCAATTGCAATATCTTCAGAGGTATATTTGACATGTATGCTGGGGAGGTCTTTGTTTTGCCCTAGGAGAATTTGAAAAGCAAATAGCAAAAGACAAAATAAGGTGAGGCTGTATGATTTCAATGAATTTTTTAGGGTGCAAATTACTTATTGTTCCCCAATTTTTGAAGATTAAACAAAAAAATGATGTGATTAATGAGAATTCAGATTAAAATTCATTAATAAATCCATTTCCGACGAGTGAATTTAAACATGAGAAACCGCCATGTTTAAGGCTGGTTTGACACCTTTTTAAACCGTTGTTTTCAACAGAGTTTCCGAAACGTAAGGTTGATGCGTTCCTTTACAGGGCGAGCGGTTTTAGCAATTTGATGCAACCAGTGTTCTTGCATGGCTCCTCCCATAATCAGCAGGCTCCCATGTCCCAAACGTAATTTGTACCGTTGTTGTTTGTCGCTTCGATGTTTGAAATGAAAAAAACGTTCTTCACCAAAACTTGCTGATGCGATACGTGGTTGGAATCCCAGTTCTTTTTCATTGTCCGCATGCCAGCCGTTGCTGTCTTTTCCGTTGCGATATAAGTTCAGTAATACGGTATTGTAGGCATGGGGGTCCACAGTTTGGATTTTCTGAAGTATCTCCAAAAGGGTTTTTGACATAGGGTGGGGGTTCATGGTTATCCCGGAGTAGGAATAGGGTTGCGAGTTCTTCCCGTAAAGAGCTGTCAATCGCGGCTGCATATAGGTTTTTCCAAAAACAGTGATCGGATCGTGTTGCCAAGGTGTTTCTTGTTGTAGCTGTTCAAACAAAACGTCAGCTTCCTTCGGAGACCAAAAATGGGGATAGTAATGCAGTTCCGCATCGGGAAGCTCGGGTTGCCAGGAGAAGGATTGAGATGCGAATAATTCCTGCATGGATGCTGTTGAAACTATTTTCTTTGAAAGGTACAAAAGCTAAACGCTTGTTCAGTGTCAAAGGGAGTTTGATGGCTGTTTTCTTGACTGGCAATAAGATCAAAATCAGCTTTAAAACATTCGGCAAGGGCATCTATGCTGTATTGTTGAATAGTGATACCGCTACAGCGTGTTGGTCCTTGAGGTGAAAAGGTGCCTATAACGGCATAGCCGCCAGCGCGAACTCGTTTTCCAGCTGTGGCTAAATAGGCAGCGATGTCTTTTGGATCTTTGAGGAAATGAAAAGCCGCGCGATCGTGCCAAAGGTCATAGGATTTTTCGGTTTCAAAGCAAGTTACGTCCGATGCGATCCATGTTACCTTAGCAGCGTTGACACCCATCCTTTTTTGACTTTTCTCCAAGGCTGTAGGTGAAATATCCAATACGGAGAGTTGGGAAAAACCTTCTTTAAGCAAGAAGGCGGTTAAATGACTCTCGCCCCCACCGACATCTAAAATCGCTGCTTCCTTGGGGAGATGAAGGGCAGCTATAAGCTCTAGCGAAGTTTCGGGGATGGTTTGATACCAGCTACAAGTTTCAAATTCTTTGTTTTGATAAAGGGTCTCCCAATGGCGATGGCGTTCATTCATTCGACAAAGTTAATAACCTGCTAGGGGACTCCCAAACAGTCCGACGGCCATTTCCGTCCACAAAAGCAGTAAAAGGATAAGCAGTACAACCATAGCAATATTTTTAATGTGTTTGGTTTGGCGCGATTGAAGGATGCGTTCCATGCACCAAGCCCCGATACTCAGGAGTAGTGCTGCTGTCAGAAAATCATACGTATTCCACTGTATTTCAGTTGTGAACAGACTTCCTACTAGCGGAATCAACAACAGGCTCCAAAAAAAGAGCAAACGATATCCTAAGCGTTTTTTATTCATGTTGTTCAAAGATCCTTTGTGCTAAGGTAGAGGAAAGGAATCGCAAGTCTCAAAAAATAGCTGTTAGTCCCTTCTAGAAAGAAAAAAGCAACGACTGCGTGCAGTCGTTGCTTTGCTAATACAAAAGCGGTGGTTATTTGATTAGATCTAAACTCCGTTGGATAAAGGCTGTCAATTCCTCTCCTTTGAGGAGGTTTTGTGATAAACGAGCCAAATCCAAACCTTGTCTTATCAAACGTTCCCGCTTCTTAGTTGTTTTAGTGTTCAAAATCTGTCCTACCAAGCTGTGGTTGGTGTTCACCAAAAGGGTGTACATTTCCGGGAGGCTTCCCATCATACCACCTCCTCCGGTTTGCTGCATTTCTTTCATACGCCGCATAAACTCGGGTTGGGTTAGTACAAAAGGCAATCCTTTGCTGTCCATGGCTTCCAATTGCACGCTGTACTTTTCATCAGTGACCGCTTCCTCAATCATGGGTTTGAGTTTTTCTGTTTCTTCCTCTGATAGTTTAGATACGGTGGCTTCGTCTTTTTTGATGAGGTTTTCAATAGCATCTCCATCCACTCTTGCAAAGCTGAGGTTTTCTTTACTGCTCTCTAGTTTTTGAATCAAATGGCTGATAATGGGAGAATCCAAAAGCAGAACTGTATAACCTTTGTCTTTGGCAGCCTGAATATAACTGTGTTGTTCTTCAACCTGAGAAGCATAAAGTAAAATCAGTTTTCCGTCTTTATCGGTTTGACTGTCTTTTACTTTTTCTTGCAGTTCTTCATAAGTAAAATAATCCCCGTCAGTAGTAGGGAATAAGGCAAATTTTTCTGCTTTTTCAAAGAACTTGTCCTCGCTTAGCATTCCGTATTCAATGACCACCTTGATGTCGTTCCATTTTTCCTCAAAACCTTTACGATCTTTTTTAAACAGACTACTCAATTTATCAGCCACTTTACGTGTGATGTAATTACTGATCTTTTTCACCGCCCCATCTGCTTGTAAATAGCTTCGAGACACATTCAATGGAATGTCAGGAGAATCAATGACGCCACGCAAAAGGGTTAAGAACTCAGGGACAATCCCCTCCACATTATCGGTAACAAAAACTTGATTTTGATACAGTTGAATGCGGTCTTTTTGAATGTTTAGGTCATTGTTGAGTTTGGGGAAATACAATATCCCTGTAAGATTGAACGGGTAGTCCACGTTGAGGTGGATATTGAACAAAGGCTCTTCAAATTGGGCTGGGTAAAGCTCTCGGTAGAACCCTTTGTAGTCTTCCTCTTTGAGTTCAGAAGGGGCTTTGGCCCAAGCAGGGTTTGGGTTGTTGATGATGTTGTCCACAGTAACCGTTTCGGCTTTTGCATCTTCGGCAGCATCTTCTGGGAGTGGAAGGGTTTCCTCACGTGTTCCGAATTTGATGGGAACGGGCATAAACTTATTGTACTTGCTTAGCAAGGCTCCGATACGGCTCTCTTCCAAAAATTCTTTGGAGTCTTCATCAATATGAAGGATGATCTCTGTACCACGTTCTTTTTTATCAGATTTTTTCAGATCATATTCTGGAGAACCATCACAAGTCCAGTGAGCTGCTGGTTCATCCTTAAATGATTTAGTGATGATTTCTACTTCCTTGGCCACCATAAAAGCAGAATAAAAGCCCAAGCCAAAATGACCAATGATGCCAGAGTCTTTAGCACTTTCTTTGTATTGCTCTAGGAATTCCTCCGCGCCTGAGAAGGCCACCTCGTTAATGTATTTGTTCACCTCTTCAGAGGTCATCCCCACTCCTTTATCAATGATATGGAGCTTCTTGCCTTTGGCATCAATTTTAACCTCCAAGGTTAAATCGCCCAAATCGCCTTTGACTTCTCCAAGGCTGCTAAGGTGTTTGAGTTTATTCGTGGCATCGGTAGCATTGGAGATCAGTTCCCGAAGAAATATTTCATGATCACTGTACAAGAATTTTTTGATTAGCGGGAATATATTTTCAACCGCTACATTGATTTTGCCTTTTGACATGGTTTCTATGTTTTTCCACTAACCACTCAAAAAAAATACCAAAGCGAAGTGAGTGACATATTGACATCAAAAAATTAACAAAACATTATTGTTTAAACATATCTAAAAATAATTAAACATTTTGTATCATTGTACAATACAAAATCTACAGATGGAGTCACAAGAATTTCGAAACAAAATTTTAAGTCACTACACCGACCATGTTCTAGCCCATGAGGCCTATCCTAAGTCGGTTTTCAAGTTTTGTCAGACCGCGGGAATGAAGGAAAAAGACTTCTACCGTGTTTTTGGTTCTCTTGATGCCGTTCGGGAATACATTTGGGAAGCTTTTTTCATCAACACCATGTCGGTATTGGAAAAGGATAAAAATTTCAAGAAGGTGGGAAGAAAGGAAAAACTCCTAAGTTTTTACTTTACTTTTTTTGAGTTGTTGTTGTTGAACCGATCCTACGTTCTTTTTGCCTTGCATCAGGAAATGAATAACATGAAAGATTTGGTGTATCTCAAAGGCTTGCGCCGCCACTTCAAAACATTTGCCACCGATCTGATCGAAGAGGGTAATGCAGACAAAGACTCTCGTTTCCAACAGCACCCACCAAAGTTGTTTTCAGAAGCCGCTTGGTTGCAGCTCCTTTTTTTGCTCAAATTTTGGATAGTGGATCGATCTGAAAATTTTGAAAAAACAGATGCTGCGATAGAAAAGTCGGTACATACCGCTTTTGATGTGTTTGATAACACCCCATTGGATTCAATTTTGGATCTCGGAAAGTTTTTGTGGAAAGAAAAATTTGTAAACGCCTAAGTGAAAACACTCGATTACATACCAACCAATAAAATTGAACGCGCTACCAAACTAGTGGCCACTGGCGTCAAAGTAGGAGGAAACTACCTCAAATACTACGGAGGAAAAGCACTGAATCGAGAAATTTCCAAAGAAGCATTGGATGAGGAAAATGCCAAAGACATTTATGATGGACTTAAAAGTCTCAAGGGAAGTGCTTTGAAAATGGCACAGATGCTAAGCATGGAAAAAAACATGCTACCCCGAGCCTATGTAGAACAATTTAGCTTGGCACAATTTTCAGTGCCGCCGCTTTCAACCCCTTTGGTAAAACAATTAATACGTAAAAATTTAGGAGCCGACCCCGAGGTCATTTTTGATACGTTTGCTGCTCAATCTATCAATGCTGCCAGTATCGGCCAGGTACATCAGGCATCAAAGAATGGGAAAAAACTTGCTGTGAAAATTCAATACCCAGGAGTAGCAAACAGTATCGGCTCTGATTTAAGTATCGTTAAACCTGTGGCCGTTCGCATGTTCAATCTGAAAGGGCAAGACGTGGAGAAGTTTTTTAAAGAAGTCGAAAACAAACTTCTTGAAGAGACCGATTACGAATTAGAACTAGCGCAAAGCCGACAAATGACAGAGGAATGTGCTGGAGTGCCCAACCTTAGTTTTCCAAAGTATTATCCAGAATGGTCAAATAAACGGGTATTGACAATGGACTGGATGGAAGGTATTCACCTCTCTGAATATACCGATCAAGAAAATACCGATCCTCAGATCAATCAAATGCTGGGACAAAGCCTGTGGGACTTTTATATGTTTCAAATGCACTGCCTCAAAAAAGTACATGCAGACCCTCATCCCGGGAATTTTTTGATTTCCCCGAGACATGAATTGGTTGCTTTGGATTTTGGCTGTATCAAGCAAATTCCAGAGGATTTTTATCTGCCTTATTTTGAATTATCAAAAGAGGAAAACCTGAACAATCCTTCAAAATTTCAAGAAATTTTGAGGTCATTGAAAATCCTTACCCCCACGGATACTCCTGAGGAAATTACTTTTTTCACGGATCTATTCAATCGAATGCTCCGTCTATTAACCCTGCCATTTCAAGCTGATACTTTTGATTTTTCAGATTCAGTTTTCTGGAATCAAATCGCTTCTTTGAGTCAGGAATTAACCGAAGATAAAGAGTGGAGAAAAATGAATGGAAACCGTGGTTCTGAGCACTTTATTTACATCAATCGAACCTTCTTTGGACTCTACAGTTTACTCTTTGATCTCAAAGCGAAAGTCACCATAAATAATTACATGAATTTTGTTTAATTGGTTTATTTACTTCTGTAATTATAAAACGCCCTACATTTTGTAGGGTGTTTTTTTCTGTTATATTGCAAGCTCAACGTCAACCAATATGTACCAATCAAGAATTGCCGGTCTGGGCAAATACCTCCCCGAAAACGTCGTAACGAATCAGGATTTATCCGAAATCATGGAGACCTCTGATGAATGGATTCAAGAACGAACGGGGATTGAGGAACGCCGCCATATTAAAAAAGGGTCTGGTGATACCACTGCAAGCATGGGTGCTGCCGCGGCCCGAATTGCCATTGAAAGAGCGGACCTCAGCACACAAGATATTGACTTGATCCTTTTTGCTACTTTAAGTCCTGACTATTATTTCCCGGGCTCGGGTGTTTTGGTTCAAGAACTTTTAGACATTCCTACCTGCCCTGCAATGGATATCCGGAATCAGTGTTCAGGGTTTATTTATGCCCTTTCTACGGCGGATCAATTCATCAAAACGGGAATGTATAAAAACGTATTGGTCATTGGTTCTGAAAACCATTCTGGAGGCTTGGACATGACCACTCGTGGAAGGGGAGTGTCAGTGATTTTTGGAGACGGAGCTGGAGCGGCAGTGATCACACGGGAAGAAGATCCCGATAAAGGCATTTTGTCATCCCACCTTCATTCCCAAGGAAAATTTGCCGAAGAACTTTCATTGATCGGACCCAGCACCAACCGATGGGTTCCAGAAATTATAGCGGCTAACGACCCTACCGATGAATCCTACTATCCCTATATGAATGGGCAGTTGGTTTTTAAAAATGCGGTGGTTCGTTTTTCAGAAGTCATCATGGAGGGTTTGACAACCAACGGTTTGGCTCCGAGTGCTATTGACATGTTAATTCCACATCAGGCGAATTTGCGTATTTCTCAGTTTGTACAAAAGAAGTTTGGTCTTGGAAACGACCAAGTATATAACAACATCCAACGCTATGGGAATACTACAGCAGGCTCCATTCCAATTGCTTTGACCGAAGCTTGGGAAGAAGGCAAGGTTCGAGAGGGTGATTTGATAGTGCTTGCCGCTTTTGGAAGTGGATTTACATGGGGAAGCTCTATTATCCGTTGGTAAATGATACCCCAAACAACACTTGTATTGGGTGCTTCCACCAAGGTGGAGCGGTATGCCTATAAAGCCATTCAGCGACTCCGCGCGGCAGGACATGCTGTGGAGGCTTTGGGAAGACAAGAAGGCCAGGTTGAGGATGTTATCATCCAAACAGACCCGACCCAAGTCACAACAACAATTCATACGGTCAGTCTCTATATAAGTCCTCCGCATCAAGAGGGCTATCGCGAATGGTTGCTGGCACTCCAACCTGAACGGGTATTGTTCAACCCCGGCACGGAAAACCCCAGCCTTGCGAAAGTATTAAGAGAAAATGGAATTGTTACTGAGAACGCCTGTACGTTAGTTCTCCTTTCGACGAATCAGTACTAAGCCGAGAAAGGTTAGTAATCCATTGAGCGGAAGCAGTTCGTATCCAATTTGATAACCACCAAGCGATTCACTTGGAATTTGTCCCAAGCAAAAAATAATAGCAACCGCTACCAGCGACACCCATATGACTTTTTTTTCTTGGACCTGATAGGAGGTGAACATTCCAAAAGCAAACAGTCCTAGCAACGGTCCATAAGTATAGGAGGCAACAGTCAACAGTCCGTCAATTACATTGCGATCAAGGACGTATTTGAATAAGATGACAACCACAATCAAAGCGATACTCATTCCAATATGAACTCGTTTTCGAATTCGTATTTGGTCGGCTTCAGAACGTTTTTCCAAATCCAAAAAGTCCACACAGAAAGAAGTCGTCAAGGAGGTCAACGCACTGTCAGCACTGCTGTAAGCAGCGGCGATCAGCCCTAAGATAAAGGTGACAGCCACCCCAATACCTAAACCTCCTTTTAGAGCGATTTCTGGGAAAAGTAAATCCGTATTCGGTTTTCCGTCGACAAGGGGGATTTCAATTCCTTTTTGCTGTGCAAAACTATAGAGAAGAATCCCAAGTAGTAAAAATAAAAAGGTTGCCCCCCCCAGAACAAAACTAAAGCTGATCATGTTTTTTTGGGCTTCTTTAAGATTGCGACAGGTCAGATTTTTCTGCATCATATCTTGATCCAAGCCAGTCATACAGATGGTAATAAAGGCACCGCCCAACAAGGATTTTAGGAAATAGTTCCGAGCCAGCCAATCATCAGTGACCCACATTTTATTGTATCGTTCAAAGGCGCTTGATTCCATAAACGAGGCAAGTGTCCAATCCATTTCTTGTAGGAGATAGATGACTGATAAAACCACTGCAACCAACATCAGTAGGGTTTGAAGGGTGTCCGTCCAAATGATCGTTTGAATTCCACCCTTAAAGGTGTATAACCAAATCAATACAATAGATAGCACGACTGTTACTTCAAAGGGAACCCCCCAAGGTTCAAAAATAAATTGTTGCAAAACCAAGGCGACTAGAAACAAGCGAAAAGCGGCACCCAACACTCTTGAAATAAAGAAAAAAGCAGCTCCTGTAAGATGGCTTCTGGGGCCTAAGCGTTGTCCAAGGTATTCGTAGATGGAAGTAATATTGGAGCGATAATAGAGGGGGAGTAATACAAAAGCGACAACAAAATACCCTAGTAAATATCCCAATACCACCTGAAAATAAGTGAGTTGAGTGTCCGCGACCCAGCCGGGAACAGAAATAAAAGTAACCCCCGAAAGTGAGGCTCCGACCATACCAAAGGCAACCAAATACCAAGGAGCGCTTTTGTTGGCTTTGTAAAATACCTGATTGTTGTCTTGACGACCGGTCCAATAGGAAATAGCAATTAATACGGCAAAGTAGGCGAGGATCAGTCCGAGGATAGTGGAAGGGGTAAGCATGACATTCGGTTTTGTCTAAAGATAGAAAAATGTACCTACTATAATTTTCCTATTTTTGGCCATGGAATTTTCCTCCCAACTTCTCGAGAAAGCCGTTGACGAAATTGCACAGTTGCCCGGTATCGGTAGGCGATCGGCACTCCGACTAGCTTTACACCTTTTGAAGCAACCAGAAAGTCACACCCAGCGCTTGGCGACGGCTCTGACAAATTTCCGAGACAACATCAATTATTGTGAGCAATGCCACAATCTATCAGACGCACCCCGCTGTGATATTTGTTCTAACCCGGCTCGCGATGAAACTCTTTTGTGTGTGGTAGAAGATATTCGCGATGTGATGGCCATTGAGGCAACAGGTCAGTTTAAGGGCTATTATCATGTTTTGGGGGGGCTTATTTCTCCTATGGATGGTGTGGGGCCCCAGAACCTAACCCTAGATTCGTTGATTTCCAAAATTGAATCCGGTACTATTGCGGAGGTGATTTTCGCACTGAGTGCAACCATGGAAGCGGATACAACCAATTTTTATATGTTTAAATTACTCAGTAAATTTTCGGTACGCCTCAGCACTATTGCAAGAGGAATTGCTGTCGGCGAAGAACTCGAATACACCGATGAGGTAACCCTTGCACGGAGTATCAATACCCGCCTGCCTTATGAAAAATCCATTCGACAGTAATACGTTCCCATACTACAGAGTGTTGCATAGATTTTGTACTTTTAACCTCTAATACCTACTATGGCAAAGTTTGAATTAAAACTCCCTAAAATGGGAGAAAGTGTGGCGGAAGCCACGATCACTTCTTGGTTAAAAGAAGTGGGCGATACGATTGAAATTGATGATGCTGTGGTAGAGATCGCTACTGATAAAGTAGACTCGGATGTTCCGTCCGAAGTGGCAGGTGTTTTACTTCAAAAAAACTTTGAAGTTGATCAGGTGGTCAAAGTAGGGGAAGTCCTCGCCGTGATTCAAACAGAGGGAGAGGACGCAACACCAGATCCACTGCCTGCGACAACGATCAAAACCGTAAAAGAAACTGCTGCTCTTGTTGTGGAAGCAGCTTCCCCCGTAGCCGAAGCCGCTACCGCTGTAACCGAAGAAATTACTCAGGTACAAGAACAACTCCAGCCAATTGTTTCCAACGAAAAACGTTTTTATTCTCCTTTGGTTAAAAACATTGCGGCGCAGGAAAATATTTCACAAGAAGAATTGGATGGCGTGCCAGGGACTGGACAAAACGGTCGGGTTACTAAAAAAGATATTTTAGCTTATTTGAAAAATCGTATTCCGATTACGCCTGTGGTTGCAGAAGCAGCTCTCCAGCCTACGGCCCCTAGAGCAGCGCTCCTAGTTACACCCAAACAAAAAACTCCTCCACCAACTCCAGCAGTGGTCAGTGGTGAAGATCAAATCATCGAGATGTCCCGAATGGGTCGATTGATTGCCGATCATATGATCCAAAGCAAAGAAACTTCTGCTCATGTGCAATCATTTGTCGAGGCAGACGTCACCGAACTTTGGGAATGGCGTGAAAAAATCAAGCATAAATTCTTTGAAAGAACTGGAGAGAAACTCACATTTACTCCCTTATTTATCACAGCTGTCTTGAAAGCCCTGCACGATTTCCCACTTTTAAACAGTTCTGTTGACGGCAACCGAATCATCCAAAAAGGTGCCATCAATATAGGAATGGCCACGGCTTTGTCTGATGGAAATCTTATTGTTCCGGTTATTCGAAATGCCGATCACCTCAACCTGTTTGGTTTGAGCAAAGCAGTAAATGATTTGGCTAGGCGCGCACGAGAAAACCAATTACTTCCAGATGAAGTCCAAGGCGGAACCTATACTGTAACCAATGTTGGGAATTTTGGATCCATCATGGGAACCCCCATTATCAATCAACCCCAAGTGGGGATTATGGCCGTTGGTGTTATTCGTAAGATGCCGGCGGTAATCGAAACTCCAGACGGAGATTTTATAGGCATTCGCCGCAAACTTATTTTATCACACAGTTACGATCATCGGATAATCAATGGAGCTACCGGAGGTCAATTTGTCAAAAATGTTGCCAATTATCTTGAGAATTGGGACGAACCCGCTCCCATATAATTATGGCACTTCAACTCACCCGTCCGATTTGTTTCTTTGATTTGGAAACAACGGGTATCAACATCACCAACGACCGGATTGTGGAAATGGCGGTTCTAAAACTGAATCCCGATGGTTCACAGGAAGAAAAGCTATGGCTGATTAATCCTGAGATGCCCATTCCAGCAGAGGCTGCCGCCGTGCATGGCATTACCGATGAAAAAGTAGCCGATGCGCCCACTTTTAAAGAATTGGTTGCTGAAATAAGTGCTTTTATCATTTATTGTGATTTGGCTGGATTCAATTCTGATCGCTTTGACATTCCTCTTTTGGCAGAGGAAATGCTTCGTGCAGAGTATGATTTTGACATGAAAAATCTCAAGACGGTAGACGTTCAAACCATTTTTCACAAAATGGAGCAGCGTACCCTCTCGGCTGCGTTGAAGTTTTACTGTCAACAAGATTTGACAGATGCACACTCCGCCCTTGCCGATACCCGAGCAACCTTTGATGTTCTGCAAGCGCAATTGGAACGCTATGGCGAATTGGAGCACTCTATCGATTTTCTCAGCACTTTCACTTCCCGAAGAAAATCCGCAGATCTGGCTGGGTTTATCATTTTCAATAAGGAAGGAAAAGAGTGTTTTTCTTTTGGGAAACACAAAGGAAAAACCGTGGATCAAGTTTTAGAACAAGAGCAAGGCTATTTTGGTTGGTTGATGAGTGCAGATTTTCCACGCTACACCAAAAAAGTTTTAACTCAGATTCGTTTACGTAAATTCAATCAAGGCTAATTCCTATGAAGATTATCTGTATTGGCCGCAATTATGCAGATCATATTGAGGAACTCGAAAATGAACGCCCTAAAGAGCCGGTTGTTTTTCTAAAGCCCGATACCACTATCGGACAACGCAATACGCCTTTTTATATCCCTGATTTTTCCTCTGATGTGCATCATGAAATTGAAATCATTGTAAAAATCAATCGGATTGGAAAACATATTCAAGAGCAATTTGCCCATAAATACTACGACCAAATCAGTGTGGGGATTGACTTTACCGCACGCGACCTTCAGACACAGCTAAAAGCCAAAGGCTTGCCGTGGGAAAAAGCCAAGGCTTTCGACGGTGCCGCTGTTTTGGGTCAATGGCTGCCAAAAAAAGAATTTAAAGACCTTCAAAACCTCAATTTTGAACTCACCAAAAACGACGCTTCTGTCCAACGTGGGCACACTCGCTTGATGCTCTACACTATCGATCAACTGATTGCCTATGTGTCTCAATTCTTCACACTTAAGATTGGAGATATTCTCTTTACAGGAACCCCAGCCGGTGTTGGAGCAGTCCAAGAAAACGATCGTTTGGAAGGCTTTTTGGAAGGGCAAAAATTACTAGACTTAAAAATAAAATGACCGCAGAGCTTATAACCATTGGCGATGAAATCCTGATTGGGCAGATCGTTAACACCAATGCTGTTTTTTTATCCAAATCGCTCAACGGAATTGGATTTGAAGTGGTACAAATCACTTCCATTTCTGATCAGCCAGAGGTCATTAAAAAAACAATTGATGAAGCACGTCTTCGAGCTGATGTCCTGTTGTTGACAGGAGGCTTGGGCCCGACCAATGACGATGTTACCAAACATACACTGACAGACTATTTTAATGATCGCTTGGTTTGGTATCCTGAAATTTTATCTCATATTGAAACGCTCTTTAAAAAGTACGTTCCAACACCCATCAGCGATTCCAATCGCGCACAGGCGCAATTGCCAGAAAAGGCTCGAATTTTTAAAAATACTATTGGAACGGCTTCCGGAATGTGGTTTGAAGCTGAGGATGTGGTGGTGGTCTCCATGCCTGGAGTTCCCTATGAAATGAAATCATTGATTAACAATGAAGTGTTGTCGGCCCTTCAGGAAAAGTTTGACACACCACATATTTATCATAAAACCATAATGACCTATGGTTTGGGGGAGAGTGTCATTGCAGACCGAATTGCCGATTGGGAAGCTCAGTTACCTTCTTCCATAAAATTGGCCTATTTACCCAGTTTGGGTCGGGTTCGCTTACGCCTTTCCACCAAGGGTATTGATGCTGCATTATTGCACTCCCAAGTGGATGCTGAGGTGGCTAAACTGCGACCCTTGATCGAAGATGTATACTATGGAGAAGAAGAGGAAGAACCCATAGAGGTATTGATCGGTAAGCAGTTGCAGAAACAAGGGCAAACCCTCGCCCTTGCGGAGAGTTGTACGGGCGGTCTTATTGCCAGCCGAATGACCACACATCCTGGAGCTTCCGCTTTTTTTCTTGGCGGTGGGGTTACCTATGCAACTTCTTCAAAAACACATCTTTTGGGTGTGTCCGAGACCATCATTGCAAAGCATGGAGTGGTGAGTGCTGCTGTGGCAGAAGCCATGGCAAAAGGGGCACAGCAAACCTTGGGCTCGGATTATGCACTAGCCACAACCGGCAATGCTGGGCCCACAGCTTTGGAAGGGCATGCTGATGTAGGAACTGTTTTTATTGGTTTGGCGACCCCTGATGGGGTGGAAAGTTTTCGATTTGTGATGGGGAATAACCGAGAACGCGTGATGCAAAAAACGGTAAACAAAGCCTTTGAACTTTTATTTAAAGCCTTGCATTTGCGTTAGAAGTATTTCCTTTCTGTCAATTGCCGTTCGATATTCAACATTCAACATTCAACATTCAACATTCAGCGTTCAGCAATCATCGCACATTATTCTCCAAACACCATTTTTTCTCTTTTTATTTCTAAAGTAAAAACAGAGTCTTTCTGGGATCGAAACCTAAAGCTGCTTGATTCTTCATTAAAAACTGAGGGACCTAAAAAGAAATCGCAATACTCGGTCTTGGTTAAATCCCAATCATTGACAGCTATAATTTCATCTCCGAATTGAATTTTTTGTTTTAAGTTTTCATCCCATACAATTCCAACAATTATTTTTTCATCCATAGAAGTGATGTTGAAAAACAATTTATTCAGCTCTAGCGTTACTTTCTTCTGATGTGGCTCAAAATAAAATTCTTCATTGATGAAATCGAATGTCATACGTCCGTATTCAAGGAGCTTGGCACCGATTCTAAAGTTTTTAGCGTGGGTTCCTTTATTGACATGATTTATTAAAGTAAAATCTCCAATGGATATGCTTGGAAAATGAAATAAAAACTGTTCCCTTTCTTTTTCCAGTCCAAAAGCACTCGTAGTAGCAGCTCCATTACTTTTTGCAATAAGATTAATTTTTTGGTGATCTAATAAGCGTTTATGGGTCTCTAATGAAAGGTCATAGATGCCATGCATACCTTTATCAACCATGACTAAATCCCTAAATGAACTTTGTCCAAAGTTTAACCGTACATAAGGTGTTTTTTGACGATTGATTAAGTACATCTCTTGTCCCAAGTAAGGATCTATGGAAAGGGATTCAATGTCTTTTGTAATTCGGATTTTTTTATCTTCAAAATCAATCTGTAAAATATAATCTTGTAGCAAATCACTGCCGATATATCCATCAAAATCAAAACACTTAAAAGCACCGTATTTAGGGGATGAAACGGCTTCCACCTGATTGAATTCCAGAGATCCAATGGTTACTTTTTCCAGCATAAAAGATGCTACCATTTGACTTCGATCATTTCCATCCGTAAGCTGCCATTGATCAATAGATTTGAGTGAAAGCTTGTCCCTTAACTCAGTAGAGATGCGTGTAACACTCCCCGTATCCAAACAAAACCGATAGGTTTGATTGTCGATTTCTACGGGAATTATTATTTTTTGTTTAAGGTATTCAAAGTCAATTTCAAGGGGTTTTTTATCAGGGTTATTGTCGCAAGAGCTCCATAATATCAAAACAGACAGGTACAAAGAAAGCTTCTTCATAGGGGGTAGATTTGGGTTGAATTCTAAAAATAATAAATAGAATTAAGTATGAGAGCTGATTTATTTCAAAATATGTTTTTGATACTCCCATAATAAAATGTAAATTTGCGTCCGATTTAATGCAAATCCTTTGATATATGGCCAAAGTTTGTGAAATAACAGGTAAGAAAGTAATGTTCGGGAACAACGTATCCCATGCGATGAACAAAACCCGTCGTCGTTTTGACATTAACTTAATAAAAAAGCGTTTTTACATTCCAGAGGAAGACCAATGGATTACGCTAAAGTTGAAAGCCTCAGCGCTAAAAACGATTAACAAAAAAGGCATCAGTGCTGTGTTGAAAGAAGCACGTGCACAAGGTGTAATTAAATAAGTTACAAGAACTCATGGCAAAAAAAGGCAATCGCGTTCAGGTAATCCTCGAGTGTACAGAGCACAAGTCTTCTGGACAACCCGGTACCTCTCGTTATATAACAACGAAGAATAAGAAAAACACTCCCGATCGACTGGAGATTAAAAAATTCAACCCGATTTTGAAAAAAATGACGGTTCATAAAGAAATTAAATAAGTCATGGCAAAGAAATCTGTAGCAACCTTACAAACAGGATCAAAGCGCTTGACAAAAGCGATTAAAATGATTAAGAAAGAAGGCTCAACGGGCTATTCTTTTGTAGAAACCATCCTGCCTCCTGATATGGTCAGCGATTGGTTGAATAAAAAATAAATTTCCCGCTAAGGGACACACAAAAGCTACTTAAACAGTAGCTTTTTTTGTATCTAGACATGAGTAAGTTAAATAAGTTGTTTTCCGCAGAGAAAAAGCGCCGCTTGGCCGAAGAACTTCAGTCCAGCAAGCGAAACTTTTTTGCAAAGCTTGGAACAGCCGTTGCAGGGCGTGCTTCTATAGATGAAGATTTGTTGGACGAACTCGAAGGAGTTTTGATTCAATCGGATGTTGGCGTGGCCACTACGATAAAAATCATTGAGGCCATCGAAGCGCGAGTGGCAGCGGATAAGTATTTAGGCTCTGAAGCACTAGGACAATTACTCACAGAAGAAATCACTAAAATCCTTGTTCGCCCAGAAGCGGCTGCCACCCCTCAGGACTTTGCAGCAGCCTTACCGCATCAACCAGAGGTGATCATGGTGGTGGGGGTTAATGGTGTGGGGAAGACCACTACGATTGGAAAATTGGCTCATCAATATACTCAAGCAGGTAAAAAGGTAATCCTCGGTGCAGCTGACACCTTTCGAGCCGGAGCCATCGACCAATTACAGATTTGGGCCGATAGCGTGGGGGTTTCGCTTGTCAAACAAGAGATGGGAAGTGATCCTGCCTCCGTAGCTTTTGACACGCTCCAGTCAGCCGTTGCTCAAAACGCAGATGTAGTCTTAATAGACACTGCTGGACGTTTGCACAATAAGATCAATTTGATGAACGAGTTGTCCAAGGTCAAACGTGTTATGGATAAAATTGTACCTGAAGCACCCCATGAAGTGTTGTTGGTGCTTGACGGTTCCACTGGACAAAATGCATTTGAACAGGCCAAGCAGTTTACAGCGGCAACCGAAGTATCGGCATTAGCCATTACCAAACTTGATGGTACAGCCAAAGGTGGGGTAGTTATGGGAATTTCCGATCAATTTCAAATTCCAGTTAAATATATAGGCGTTGGGGAAGGTATCGACGACCTGCAACGTTTCGATCCTGAAGCCTTCGTGTTTTCTTTCTTTAACGCTTAGTAACTATGAAATTATTTCGTTCTAAAATCACACTTTTACTTATTGGTTTAATTGTGATATATCTTTTGGGGCCGACCCCCAAAACGCCCCAGTTGGAAAAGCCTTTGCCTGAAGTACCCACTAACTTTGAAGCGTTACAACAGTTTGTAGCGGACAAAGAAGCGCAGATAGGTAACCTAAGACCTGATAATGAAAGTCGTATTGAATTTGCCGATAGTATTCCTACCAAAACACCTTATAGTGTTCTCTATTTACACGGTTTTGGTGCGGTAGCAGAAGAAGGAGCTCCTTTTCATCGTACGGTGGCAAAAGAACTTGGGGCAAATCTATACCTACCGCGTCTTTTCGGACACGGCTTGGTAGAAGAAGAACCCATGCTTGACTTCAATGCCGATGATTATTTGGACAGTGCTCGTGAGGCTCTCGCCGTCGCCAAGACTTTAGGGGAAAAAGTTATTATTCTTGCGACCTCAAACGGAGCAACCTTATCATTGATATTAGGAAACGATCCTGATGTCGCGGCCTTGGGACTTTATTCTCCCAATATAAAAATCAAAGACCCTCGCGCTTTTTTGTTGACCTATCCTTGGGGCTTGTACTTAGCGCGATTGATTACGGGCAGTAAATACCACTTCATGGGGGATATGACCTCTGAAAAGGAAAATTTTAACACCACCTTTTACCGTTTTGAGGCGACCATTGAAGTACAGAATTTACTTGAAGTTGCCATGCATGCTAAAACATTTGAAAAAATAAAAATTCCGGTATTTATGGGCTACTACTATAAAAACAAAGAAGAACAGGACGACACCGTGCGTGTAGAAGATATGATAGATATGTTTGGGCAACTGGGAACGGTTGACAACCAAAAAAAGAAAGTCGCTTTTCCAGAAGCCAAAAGCCATGTAATCACCTCCTATCTCAGCACAACAGTTTATGACAAAGTTGCGCAGGAAACACTTTCGTTTTTAAAAGAACAGCTTCCCATTACTAAGCAAGACTCTCTGCACCTCCAATAAAAAAAGCTATGCGGACCAAAAGCCTTCAAAAAAACACGATAAATGTCATCACGCTCGGATGCT
This sequence comes from Flavobacteriaceae bacterium, assembly GCA_009886755.1. Lineage (GTDB taxonomy): Bacteria > Bacteroidota > Bacteroidia > Flavobacteriales > Flavobacteriaceae > UBA11891. Next base: position 86,844 of record QXYU01000020.1, on the reverse strand, counting down.
CTAAAAACCTATACGACTCTGAGGTGTTGATGGGGCAGTTGAAAGCCAGTGGTAAAGAGGTAGTGCATGAGCAAGAGGGCAATATTGTAGTGGTCAACACCTGTGGATTTATCGGAGATGCCAAAGAAGAATCGGTCAATACGATTTTGGAACAGATTCAAAAAAAGAAACAGGGTACAGTCGACCGTGTGTATGTTACCGGTTGCTTGAGCGAACGGTACAAACCTGATTTGGAAAAAGAAATCCCACAGGTAGATCAGTATTTTGGAACTACAGACCTACCGCAATTGCTCAAAGTTCTTGGAGCGGATTACAAACATGAGTTGCTGGGTGAACGACTGACCACAACCCCCAAAAACTACGCCTATTTAAAAATTGCTGAAGGTTGCGACCGACCTTGTTCTTTTTGTGCCATTCCCTTGATGCGCGGAAAACACAAATCCAAACGCATCGAAGACCTAACCCATGAAGCTTCATTGTTAGCCAAAGACGGCGTAAAAGAATTGATTCTAATTGCACAAGACCTTACCTATTACGGATTGGATCTGTACAATGAACGCAAACTGGTCGACTTGCTACGTGCTTTAGTGAAGGTAAAAGGCATCGAATGGATTCGTTTGCACTATGCCTTCCCTACAGGCTTTCCTATGGAAGTCTTAGAGGTAATGCGAGAAGAATCCAAGGTTTGTAATTATATCGACATCCCGTTGCAACATATAGCAGACCCCATCCTAAAATCCATGCGTCGGGGGACTACCAAAGCCAAAACGACAAAACTCCTTCACGATTTTCGCACTGCTGTTCCTGAAATGGCAATTCGTACCTCGTTAATTGTCGGTTATCCCGGGGAAACTGCGGAAGACTTTGAAACCCTTAAGCAGTGGGTACAGGAAATGCGCTTTGAACGACTGGGGTGTTTTACCTACAGCCATGAAGAAAACACTCATGCTTTTGGTCTCGAAGACGATGTGCCAGAAGAAGTAAAGCAGGAACGTGCTAATGAAATCATGGCTATCCAAACAGAAATCTCTCGAGAGTTGAATCAGCAATGGATAGGGAAAACGCTCCGTTGTATGATTGACCGAAAAGAAGGGAACTACTTTATTGGACGCACAGAACGGGACTCTCCCGATGTGGATAACGAAGTACTTATCTCAGCTGAAGACCATTATCTCAAAATGGGTGATTTTGCACAAATCACCATTACTTCTGCAACAGAATTTGATCTGTTTGGGGAGCCCAACTAATTTTAAGATATCTTTACAGAAAGACTGGTTATGAACGTCCACGACATTCCCTACGCACATACAGGGTATTTTTCCGGACTCATCTTAGACTATTTAAACCAAGACCATTCCTTGGCTTCCTTCTATGAGGCGTTTCCAAACACCCAAAATTTTCTAGCTCAAGCCGATCGCAAAGCATCGTCTTTTTCATCGCACCAACGCAGCGTTTTAGTCAGTGCATTGCAGGCTCAATACAAAGGCATTACAGATACACAAGCCACACGAAAGCATATTGAGTTGCTTCAAAAAGACCAATCTTTTACCATTACTACAGGACATCAGTTGAGTCTGCTTACAGGACCACTGTTTTTTATTTTTAAAATAGCTTCCACAATCAAGCTGTGCCAGCAATTGAAAAATGCGGAACCCAAAAAAGATTTTATTCCCGTGTATTGGATGGCAACCGAAGACCACGATTTTGAAGAGATCAGCCACTTTATGTTTGAGGGAAAAAAATTCCAATGGGCACATCCCACTCCCGGAGGGGCTGTTGGGGCAATGACCTTAGAGTCTTTACAACCGGTTTTGGACTTGTTCGAACAGACCTTGCCTAAAAATAAAGTGGCAAACATGCTGACGCAATGGCTTAGCCAGAGCTATCGCTCCAGTGCTTCTTTGGCCGAAGCAACTCGTAAGTTGGTGAATGCCTTATTTGGCTCTTATGGATTGGTCATTGTTGATGGGGATGATGCGGCTCTAAAAGAAAGTTTTGCTCCTTATATGCAGCAAGAGCTTGAATCGCAAGTTTGCCATTCAGAAGTATCCCAACAAATTAAAGCCCTACAAACTCAATATAAAAAAGGTTTTAAACCCCAAGTGAGCCCTAGAGAGATCAATCTTTTTTATCTATCCCCCAACAAGCGGCAACGGATTATTCGTCACGTGGAGGGATTCCAATTAGACGGTGATCCTACGCCCATTTCAGAGAAAGAAATGCAGGATCGTTTGGCGTCCAATCCACAGGCATTTTCACCCAACGTACTCCTTCGTCCGTTATACCAAGAAGTGATCTTGCCCAATATTGGGTATATAGGGGGGGGAGGAGAACTGGCCTATTGGTTGCAGCTAAAATCGTTTTTTGCTTCGCAATCGATTCCCTTTCCTTTGTTAGTCCTTCGAAACTCTGCTGTTTTGGTGGATGCTAAAACCCAAAACAAGATTCGTAAGTTGGATTTACAAGCCGAAGATTTTTTTCTGCGTCGCAATCCTCTAATTAATAAAAAAATACATCAAATCAGTACCATTGATTTGGACTTGCAATATCTAAAAAAGGAACTGGAGAAGAACTTTCTTCATTTGGAAAATTTGGTCAAACAAACCGATGCTTCTTTTGAAGGGGCCGTAGCGGCGCAACGCCAAAAGCAGTTTAACGGCATAGACCATTTGGAAAAACGCTTGTTACAAGCCCAAAAGCGGAAACTCAAAGAACATGTCCAACGCATAGAGATTTTATATGAGTCATTGTTCCCGGGGGAAGGGCTGCAAGAGCGGCAATTGAACTTCAGCACCTTCTATTTGGAAAAAGGGACGGATTTGATTCCAGAATTAATCCAAACACTTGATCCTTTGCGTTTTCAGTTTTCATGGATTGAGCTTTAGGATTTTCAACAATAAGGTCGGATAAAAAGTAATTGAAATTCCGTATTAGGGCTTTGAAATAATTATTTTTGCCCATGCAAGAAAAAGTATTGATTCTCGACTTTGGTTCCCAATACACTCAATTGATCGCACGACGCGTTCGGGAGCTTAACACCTATTGTGAAATTCATCCGTTTAATAAGATACCCGAGCAGCTAGCTGATTTTGGCGCAGTGATCCTTTCAGGGTCGCCTTTCTCCGTCCGTTCTGAAGACGCATTGCACCCTGATCTGAGTGCAATCCGTGGAAAAAAGCCTTTGCTGGCTGTTTGCTACGGGGCACAATATTTGGCCCATTTTTCAGGGGGTCAGGTGCAGCCTTCCAATACTCGGGAATACGGTCGGGCACGGTTGTCTTATATGGATACTCAAAGTACTCTTTTTGCCAATGTACCGGCTCAAAGCCAAGTGTGGATGAGTCATAGTGATACGATTGAACAGCTTCCTGAGGGGGGTGTTCTTTTGGCAAGTACGGAAGACGTAAAGCATGCTGCTTACCGTATTGAGGGAGAAGAAACCTATGCCTTGCAGTTTCACCCAGAAGTGTATCACAGCACGGATGGAAAACAAATACTTGAAAATTTTATTACCCATATAGCTGGTGTTGATGCCAATTGGACCCCGGATTCGTTTGTTGAAATGACAGTGCAAGCACTCCAAGATCAAATTGGCGATGAAAAAGTAATTCTAGGCCTCTCTGGCGGGGTTGATTCCACCGTAGCGGCTGTTCTTTTACACCAAGCTGTTGGGCCGCGTTTAAACTGCATTTTTGTCAACAACGGTTTGTTGCGCAAAGACGAATTCACACAGGTAATCGATCAGTATGAAGGTATGGGGCTAAACGTCAAAGGCGTGGATGCCAGTACTCAATTCTTGGATGCTTTGTCAGGCGTTTCCGATCCAGAGACAAAGCGTAAAATTATTGGAAAAACTTTTGTAGATGTATTCGATGCGGAGTCCAAGCTAGTGGAAGGCGCCGCTTGGTTAGGACAAGGGACTATTTACCCCGATGTGATCGAATCGGTATCTGTCAATGGCCCATCCGTAACGATCAAGTCCCATCACAATGTGGGTGGATTACCGGATTATATGCAATTGAAAATAGTAGAACCTTTGCGAATGCTTTTTAAAGATGAGGTGCGACGGGTAGGAAAAAGTTTATCAATTGCCCCTGATATTTTAGGGCGTCACCCTTTTCCCGGTCCTGGTTTGGCCATTCGAATTTTGGGAGACATCACAGCTGAAAAAGTAAATATGCTACAAGCAGTAGATGCGTTGTTTATCAATGGGCTAAAACAAGCTGGGCTATACGATCTTATCTGGCAAGCAGGAGCGATGTTGCTTCCCGTTCAGTCGGTTGGGGTGATGGGAGATGAACGCACTTATGAAAAATGTGTAGCCCTCCGTGCTGTTGAATCTACCGATGGAATGACAGCTGATTGGGTGGATTTACCCTACGCCTTTTTACAAGATATTTCGAATCAAATTATTAATAAAGTTCCCGGAGTTAACCGTGTGGTCTATGATATCAGTTCCAAGCCTCCAGCAACGATAGAATGGGAATAGTTTTTGATATCTTTAATGCATGAATAAGTTTTGGTTGCTGCTTTTGGCAGTGTTTTTTACATTCGGATTGCAAGCGCAAGAGCGCATTCCCGATCGCTTTATTAATCATAAGGTCAAAAAGAAAGAAACCCTTTATAGCCTATCTCAGAAGTATGGCGTGACTGTTGATCAAATCGAAGCTTATAATCCGACTTTAATTAAATCGAGATTAAAGCGGAAAATGACACTGCGTATTCCGGTCTATGAAGCTCCTGTGGTGGTTGAAGAAGTCATTTCAGAAACGGAAAGCTATCTGGTACCTCCCAAGGCAACCAAATGGCGAATTGCCTATACCTATGACATCACGATTCAAGAGTTAGAAGCTTTGAATCCATCTCTCAAAGAAGGATTAAAAGCAGGGCAGACCTTACAAGTTCCCATTACCACCAAAGATACCCTTGTCGGTCCTAGTTCGGCGTTTAATTATTATACGGTACTCCCAAAAGAAGGCTACTACCGAATTGAGAAAAAATTGGGTATTGGACAAAGAATTCTCGATTCCCTAAACCCCGAATTGGCAATTACTGGACTTCAGGCCGGAATGGTTTTGAAAGTTCCCTTGGAATTCTCAGGTGACTTAAAAGTACAAGACGATCTTCTGGTCCCTAAGGTAGACTTACTAGACTCTCTCAGTCCTTTGGATCGTGCCCTTAAGATAGGCTTATTGCTTCCTTTTAAAGCACAAACCTTGGAATTGGATTCTTTAGAGAAGACAAAAAGCTTGTTGAAAAAAAGAAATTTGACACGTTTGGCTTTCGATTTTTATGCCGGTGTTCGTATGGCTCTGGAAGTATTGGCGGAAAAAGAGGTCGCAACGGAATTGCAAGTTTTTGATACCCAAAACAAAAGGGCAAAGTTGAACCAGTTGGTTCAAACCTCCGAATTGACAGCGCAAGATTTGTTAGTAGGCCCGTTAATTCCACGGAATTTTGATTTTATTTCCGCACAAGGACGACTGCGTAAAATTCCCAAAGTAGCGCCTCTTTCTTACAAGAAAGTCCAAATGCGAGCCAATGTTTATCAGAGTATTCCTCCCAAACAGATTCTAAGAGAACGAATGTTAAGTCATTTGGATAATGTTCTTACTGAGGAAGAAAATGTTGTGGTAGTTGCGGACTCTCTCAATAGAGACATTGAGAAAATCTTAATGGAACGGTATCCCTATGCCATTCGATTTCGCCCCGAGCAGGGAGGTTATCTGGATTCAGAATTGATGGATTCTCTATTGCTGGATAGTATTCCTAATAAAATAATTTTAGAATCTGAGAATTTTTCTTTGATCTCTAGTATCAGTTCCCAATTAAGTGGCAAGATCACACCAAGCCGCCCCATTCAACTGTTTACGACTTTTCGAGGCACAGCCTATGAAAACCCAAACAGCCCCAATGCCACATTTGGTTCTTTAGGGTTTACTTTTACCTCAGGCTATCATCCTAAAGTATTTGATGAAGGTGAAATGCCCGATCGTTTTTTGAATCGTTTTGGAATGTACCCTTCCAAGGAAGCCAAAAGAGGTTACGATCTGATGTTAGACTTGCTATTGCGAATAACACGGACGGGAGATTTGCGGGAAGGCATAACACTGGGAGAGACAGATTATGTAGAAAGCCGCTTTGATTATCAGTTGTTACCGAACGGAGCTGCCGTCAATCAGGGAGTCTATTTGCTACAACATCAAGACGATTCGATTATCTTATTAAAGAAATAACAGTAATAGCGCGTACGGCTGAATGCGTTTTTGTATTTTTGAGCCCGGTAGGTTTTTAAATTCTAATACCGGATGTCCAACACTAAATATGTCTTTGTTACTGGCGGTGTAAGCTCTTCCCTTGGGAAAGGGATTGTAGCTGCCTCTCTTGCCAAACTTCTTCAATCTCAAGATTTTAGCGTTACCATTCAAAAGTTCGACCCTTATCTCAATGTTGACCCTGGCACCTTGAATCCTTATGAACATGGAGAATGTTTTGTAACCGATGATGGTGCGGAAACAGATTTGGATCTGGGGCACTACGAGCGTTTTCTGAATGTTCCTACCTCCCAAGCTAATAATGTGACCACCGGTCGGGTTTATCAAAGCGTTATTGAAAAAGAACGCCGTGGGGAATTTTTAGGAAAAACAGTACAGGTCATCCCTCATATCACCAATGAAATTAAGAAGCGTATGCAGCTCCTGGGAGAGTCTGGCGATTACGATATTGTTATCACAGAAATTGGTGGAACGGTAGGGGATATTGAGTCACTGCCCTATATAGAAACCGTTCGACAGTTGATTAACGAATTAGGTGATGAAAATTGTGTGGTAATCCACCTCACATTGATCCCCTATTTGGCGGCAGCCAAGGAATTAAAAACGAAGCCAACACAACATTCGGTAAAAACACTGATGGAAAGTGGTATCAAAGCCGATGTGCTGGTATGCCGAACGGAACATGAACTCACAGACGATTTACGAAAAAAATTAGCCTTGTTTTGCAACGTAAAACAAGAAGCGGTAATTCAGTCCATCGACGTAGATACCATCTACGAAGTACCTTTGAAAATGCTAGAAGAAGGCTTGGATACAGTCGTATTAAAAAAATTCCAATTAGCACCGAAACATCCCCATGATTTAAGTGATTGGAAAACCTTTTTATCCAAACTTCAGCAACCTAAAAACACTGTCAAAATAGGACTGGTTGGGAAATATGTTGAATTGCAAGACTCCTACAAATCTATTTTAGAGGCCTTGATTCATGCAGGAACAAAGCATCTAACAGCGGTTGAGGTTGTGAGTATCCATTCTGAACATTTGGAGGAAAGCAATAGCCAGCAACTTTTGGAAGGCCTCAATGGAGTGATTGTAGCACCTGGTTTTGGGGAGCGTGGTATTGAAGGAAAAATCAGCGCCATTCAATACGTACGGGAGCAAAATATTCCTTTTTTAGGAATTTGTTTGGGAATGCAAATGGCTGTGATTGAATACGCCCGAAATGTCAAAGGACTTTCAAAAGCCAATTCCATTGAAATGAATGCCAAATGTGAAACTCCTGTCATTGACCTGATGGAGTCGCAGAAAAATATTACAGATAAAGGAGGCACCATGCGTTTGGGAGCTTGGGACTGTTCATTGAAAAAAGATTCTAAGCTTACCGAAATTTATCAATCCGACGCCATTTCCGAACGCCATCGACACCGATATGAATTCAACAACGCTTTTAGTGAGCAATTGTTTGATGCGGATTTTAAAATGGCGGGTTGGAACCCTGAAACGCAGTTGGTCGAAATTATTGAAAACGTCAAGCATCCTTGGTTTGTCGGGGTTCAATTTCATCCGGAATACAAGAGTACCGTTTCCAAACCACATCCTTTATTCGCCGCTTTTGTAGAAGCTGCTTTGATACACAATCGAAGCTAAAAATAGTATCTTTGCCCAATGGAAGAAAAAAAATTTGATCCCTACCAGTTTATTGGTTTTGTTCTAATTGCAGTCATCCTGACTTGGATGCTTTACCAAAACCAGCCACAGGAGGTTCCTCAGAATGCAACAGTGACCCCAACAGAGGTCGTTGCCAATAAAACCGCCGTTGCTCCAGTTGTCAATGACTCACTGGCTCAGTTGGTTCTTCAAAACACCTACGGGGATTTGGCGGTTCTTATGCAAGAAAGCCCACAAAGCATTCAAACCCTATCTTCCGAAAAACTGTTATTAGAGGTTGATTCCAAAGGCGGTCAATTGGTGAAAGTTCAGCTTAAAGAGTTTGAAAATTATCAATCAGCCCCCTTAAACCTGATTGCCGAGGGCAATACGGATTTTAATATCGAAATACCCCTTCGCGACGGACGGATTTTAAATACACGGGACTTTTATTTTACTCCTAGTCTTAGCAAACAAGGCGATCAAGAAATAGTAACCTTAACTTCTGGAGCCGTATCAGGTATCCGATTGATGATAGACTATATCATTCAACCCGACACCTATTTGATCGATTACCAAGTGCGATCCGAAGGATTGGGGCGTTTTGTCAAAACGGAAGGTGTCAAATTGCAATGGCGATCACAAGCTTTCCGGAACTCTAAGAGCTTGGATTATGAAAACCGATATACAGAGCTGTCCTATCAACACGAAGGCGATAAAGTAGATGAATTAGGCGTGGCAGGTTCCGACGAAGAAACTGTGACTGCCGTAAATTGGGTCTCCTTCCGGCAACACTTTTTTAGTGCGATTCTGATCAGTAAAACCCCCATGAATGACGTGCAGGTTCGTTCTGAAGATCTTTCTCAAGACGAATCATTAGAGGAGCGATTCACAAAAAATTTTGCAGTATCAGTCCCTGTGGCTACCCAAGCCAACAGAGAGCTTTCGCAGTCTTTTCAATGGTATTTTGGCCCTACAGATTTTGAAACCCTACAAGGGTATGAACTAGGTTTGGAGGATTCGGTTCCCTTAGGTTGGGGGATTTTTGGCTGGATTAACCGTTTTATCTTTTTACCCTTATTTACTTTTCTTGGGACTTTTCTGCCCACTGGAATTGCTATTATTGTCATGACCATTCTCGTGCGTTTGGCCATGTCACCGGTGACCTATAAGGCTTATGTTTCTCAAATAAAAATGAAAGTGCTTCGCCCAGAAGTGGAGGAAATTAACGCAAAACATAAGGACAATGCCGTAAAGAAACAACAAGAAACGATGGCTCTTTACAGTAAAGCTGGGGTCAATCCAATGTCTGGTTGTATCCCCGCACTACTTCAAATGCCGGTGTTCTTTGCTTTGTTCACCTTTTTTCCAGTAGCCTTTACCCTTCGCCAGAAGTCCTTTTTATGGGCGGATGATTTATCTTCCTATGACTCGGTTTTGGATTTATCCTTCAACATCCCATTCTATGGAGATCATGTAAGCTTGTTTCCAATATTAGCATCGATTGCCATATTCTTTTATACTCAAATGACGACGGGGCAACAAGCCATGCCACAGCAACCCGGTATGCCCAACATGAAGGTTATCATGTATTTGATGCCCTTGATGATGTTGTTTTTCTTTAACAACTATGCGAGTGGTTTGAGTTTGTATTACTTCATTTCCAACTTGATCACCATCGTCTTGATGTTGGTCATCAAAAACTTTATCGTAAACAACGATAAAATCCATGCACAAATAGAGGAAAACAAGAAAAAGCCTAAGAAGTCAGGTGGATTCTCCTCACGTCTGCAAAAGGCGATGCAAGAGGCGGAAAAACAGCAGCGCGCTAGAGGAAAGAAGTAAAATCCTAAAGAATGCTAAAAACAACGGCTCCGTAAAGTATTCCTTTTTCTTTGGAAAGAAGCAGCCTTTTTGCCGATCCTCCATGTGGATAAAGCTTTAGCCGTTTGGTTGTTGTAGTTATTTTTGTGTTAAAATCAGGAATTTGGTTTTTGTGTAGTAAGGTGTTTTTATACTTTTAAAGTGCCTTAAATTCTTATCGTGAAAACCAACTATGTACCCTTACTAGCCCTCTTTTTATTAAACTTTTTTTCTTGTTCTACAAATGACGACGAAACGAAGAAAATGGAGATTATAGCCGATCCAATAATTGGTGATTGGACTTATGACAATGCGGCTGCTGATGCTGATATTGAAGGATTGGATATTGAGTATTCCATAGATGACCCCTTTTACACGTTTAATCCTGATGGCATGGGGATGCAAGGGGTTACGATTACAATAGCAGGAAATGATCCAGAAAAATTCGAACAAAAGTTTTATTGGGAGAATGGAAATGCTACGGCTGATTTTACTGAAAGATCTCATAAATACGTATTCAAATATGAATTTCCTTCTGATTTAGATATTTCTTCTGATTCAGATATTCCATCCATAGTAAATGTTTCTAGTGTTTTTTCAGCTGATTTTAATTCTGTTGAATTAATATTTTCTGATTCTAAAGACTCATTGATTTTAACTAGAAAACAGTAAACATGTTTTGCGCCAGCAACAATTCTCTCAGCTTTAAATAAACTCAATGCATTATGAAGCGTGTCGCTATAACGTATGTTTTATTCACTTTTTCAGGACTTGCCTTATTGTCCTGTAAAAAGGACGACAATACAACTCCATCTCCCAAGGTAAATACGTTTGAAGCAATTGAAGATATTGCAACCTTCCATGGTAATTTTGATGGGGATATTGTTGTGGTAAACACCCAAGGAGGGCCTCTGCCAGAACTTGATGATGACACCTTAACGAATTTTATCAACGTGAGTGAAAGCCAGTCGGCACTTTTTGTAAATGTTCATCAAGTACAAACCAAAAATCCATCACAATTCACTGAGGCAGATATCACTTTTGAGGAAGCGAAGCAGTATGATTTGGAAAGTGTTGCAAATCTAAAACGTGTGGTGAATCATTTTAAAAATCAAGAAGGAAAAACAGTCTATGTTCTTGGGATTTCATTTGGTGCTTTTGTGACACAAGAATTGATTGCCTTGCATGGGACTGATGTTGCGGATAGTTTTTTAATCATGGTGGGACGTCTCAATATTGACGAAGGAATTTGGCGGCCCTATAGTGAAGGAAAGTTTGCGATGTTTGCATATAATACGGACGGCAATTATACCATCAACTTGTTAGGAGAAGGGGAAAATATTGAGGATAGAAATATGGCTAGATTGGCCGCGGGTTTAGGGTACAATCGTTACACGGAAAGATTAAACAGTATCAATGATTTGTCAAAAGTCATTTACGTTTATGGCAATAGAGACGAACAAGTAGGCCCCCTTTCTGCTGAAGAAGTTGATTTTTTAAAAGGGAAAAATGCCAAGGTGGAGCTGTCTGTTAGTGGAACTCATGGAAGTGCTATAGATGTTGGTCTTAGGTTGTTGAAGGAAACATTTGGAATAAAGTAAAGGCACAGTCCCTTTTTTCTTCCGTATTTTTGTCCCGTGAAAGGGAAACGCGTTATTGTCGGTTTATCCGGAGGGGTTGATTCTTCCGTAGCTGCTTGTTTACTAAAAGAGCAAGGCTATGAAGTCATAGGGCTGTTTATGAAAAACTGGCACGATGAATCGGTCACCCTTTCGGCAGAATGTCCTTGGCTGGAAGATAGTAATGATGCCATGTTGGTTGCTCAAAAGCTGGGAATTGCTTTTCAAACCGTTGATTTAAGTAAAGAATACAAAGAACGGATTGTAGATTATATGTTTGCCGAATACGAACGCGGACGGACCCCCAATCCCGATGTGCTCTGCAACCGCGAGATCAAGTTTGATGTTTTTTTAAAAATCGCTCTTTCCTTGGGAGCCGATTATGTTGCGACCGGACATTATTGCCAAAAAGCAAGCACGACAAGAGAAAAAGGGTCGGTTCGTTACCATTTGCAAAGTGGTGCCGATGCAAACAAAGACCAATCCTATTTCCTGTGTCAGTTAAATCAAGAACAGTTAGGCAGAACCCTTTTTCCCATTGGTCACTTAGAAAAGTCTGAAGTCCGAAGGATTGCCCAGTCTCAGGACTTAATCACGGCTGAAAAAAAAGATTCACAGGGCCTCTGTTTTATTGGAAAGGTCAGCTTGCCTGATTTTTTACAGCAGCAACTACAACCCAAAACAGGTCCTATTATAGAAATCCCAGAAGGTTTTTCTTCCTATAAAGCGGTTCCAACTAATTTTGATTCCGAAGAGGCTCGTTGGGCTTTTCTTTCCAAAAGAAGGAATTACCAAACGGATAATGGGGTAGTGGTCGGAGAGCATAAAGGGGCGCATTATTTCACCGTTGGACAGCGGAAGGGTTTAGCTGTAGGCGGAACGCCGGATCCGCTTTTTGTGTTGGCTGTTGACACAGAAACCAATACGCTTTTTGTTGGACAGGGAAAAGATCATCCCGGACTGTTCCAGCAAGCATTGCATATTCAAAATTCAGAAGTGCATTGGGTCAATCCTGACCATCAATTAGAAGTTGGTGCTTCTGCTGAATACGAGGTTCGAATTCGGTACCGACAGCCTTTACAAAAAGCAACATTGCACACTACGGCTAAGGGAATGTATATTCTTTTTGAGGAGCCGCAGTCTGCTATTACTCCCGGCCAGTTTGCTGCTTGGTATCGTGAGGGAGAACTGATCGGTTCAGGTGTGATTGCTTGAGTTTACAACGAAAATATAAACCGATGAAAAAGAATCGTATTTGCCAACTTTTTGGAATACAGTATCCTCTGATTCAGGGGGGTATGGTGTGGGCGAGCGGCTGGCGTTTGGCGGCAGCGGTTAGTGAGGCGGGAGGGCTTGGTATTATTGGTGCCGGCTCCATGCATCCGGATACACTGCGACTTCATGTTCAAAAACTTAAAGCAGCCACTCAAAAACCTTTTGCGGTGAATCTCCCTTTATTGTATCCAGAGATGGAATTGTTATTGGACTTATTGATTGAAGAGGCCGTTCCTGTTGTGTTTACTTCTGCTGGAAACCCCAATTTATGGACGTCTTTTTTAAAAGAAAAAGGATGTGTGGTGGTTCATGTGGTGAGTTCGGTCAAATTTGCTGAAAAAGCCGTGGCAGCAGGGGTTGATGCTATTGTGGCTGAGGGCTTTGAAGCCGGAGGGCATAACGGTCGGGAAGAAACAACCACTATGACGCTGATTCCGTTGGTTCGTAACGCCATTAGGCTGCCTTTGATTGCTGCGGGAGGAGTCGCGACCGGTGAAGCCATGCTAGCTGTTTTTGCCCTCGGAGCAGAAGGAGTACAAGTAGGCTCTCGTTTTGTTGCCTCAATAGAGGCTTCCTGCCATCAGGCATTTAAGGAAGAAGTGTTGCAAGCTCAAGAGGGGAGCACAGAATTAACCCTAAAAGAACTAACTCCTGTTCGTTTGTTGAAAAACGCTTTTTACCAAGAAATCAAAAAAGAATATGAGAAAGGAGCCACTCCAGAAATACTCGCTGCAACTCTTGGGAAGGGACGTGCAAAAAAAGGGATGTTTGAAGGAGACCTTGAAGAAGGGGAGTTGGAAATTGGACAGGTAGCAGCGTTGATTGATACGATTATTCCTGCGGAGCAAATTGTACGGGAAATGCTCAGTGCATACAACAGCACTTTGACAAGACTTTATGAGACAGGTCCTTTCGACCTTTAAGCCTCTACAGCTTTTTCTTGGAAGTCAAGTAGGGTTTGGTTGTGTAATAAGTCTTCAAAATTTTCTTGATTTCGAATCACTTGGGCTTTGCCTTGATGCCAAAGAATCTCTGCGGGACGAAAGCGAGAATTGTAATTGCTGGCCATACTAAAGCAATAGGCGCCTGCATTTCTAAATACCAAAAAGTCACCTTCGTTGATCTCCGCGATCTGGCGGTTATTACCAAAGGTGTCGGTTTCGCAAATATAACCTACCACAGAATAGTATCGCTTTTTGCCTTCAGGATTGGAGAGGTTTTCGATCTCGTGATAGGATCCATAAAGCATGGGACGGATGAGGTGGTTAAAACCGCTGTCAACTTGGGCAAAGACCATTGAGGTGGTTTGCTTGATGCCATTGACAGGAGCAATGAAATATCCCGCTTCACTCACTAAAAATTTACCAGGCTCAAAAGCTAAGGCCAAATCGCGACCGTATTCTTTGCAGAATTCATGAAAGCGTTTGGTTAGTTTTTCTCCCAGCTCTTCTATGTCAGTTTCAATATCTCCAACTTTGTAAGGGACTTTAAAGCCACTTCCAAAATCGAGGAACTCCAATTGATCAAAGTTTTTTGCGGTATCAAATAAAATCTCAGAAGCATGCAAAAAGACTTCGATGTCTAAAATATCCGAACCGGTGTGCATATGAATTCCGTTGATATTCATTCCGGTATTTTCGACAATACGAAGGAGGTGTGGAATTTGATGAATAGAAATACCGAATTTGGAGTCTATATGCCCTACGGAAATATTGCTGTTGCCTCCCGCCATAACATGCGGATTAATTCGGATACACACAGGGACATTGGGGTGGCGATTTCCAAATTCTTCCAGAATGACTAAGTTGTCAATATTGATCTGAGCTCCTAGTTTTACGACGGCTTCAATTTCTTGCACGGAAACCCCGTTGGGAGTAAAGATGATGTTTTCAGGGGAAAATCCGGCATGGAGTCCAAGTTTCACTTCTTGGAGAGAGACAGTGTCCAAGCCGCTTCCAAGACTCTTTAAATAACTTAGGATCGAAATATTGGAGAGCGCCTTCATGGCGTAATTAATTTTGAGCTTCTTTACAGAGCTAAATGCTTGACGCAATCGTTCGTATTGATATTTGATTTTTTCAGCATCATATACATATACCGAAGTTCCTTGTTCTTTTGCGATGGAAAGTAAGTCTTGCTTTTTCACGTACTCTTTTATTTGTGGGCAAAAATAAGCAACTTTAAGTGTAGTTGGAGATTTCCTCTTCGATTTTATAAAATATAAACAATTTGTTTTAAATGCAACAGATTAAACTTCACGAATTATTCGCCACTCGCAGGAGAATCCTTAATTTTACCGCGAAATCAACGACTATGAATTTACACGAATATCAAGGGAAAGAAATCCTCGCGAGTTTTGGGGTCAACGTTCAACGCGGAATTGTTGCGGATACTGCAGATAAAGCAGTAGCTGCAGCCAAATCGCTCACGGAAAGCACAGGTACTTCCTGGCATGTGATCAAAGCACAGATTCATGCAGGTGGTCGCGGTAAAGGCGGCGGTGTCAAATTGGCTAAGAGCACTGATGAAGTTCGTTCCATTGCGAATGACATTATTGGAATGCAATTGATCACTCCACAAACACCTCCTGAAGGAAAACTCGTACATCAGGTGCTTATTGCAGAAGATGTGTATTATCCAGGCGCATCCGAAACCAGTGAAATTTATATGTCGGTTCTACTAAACCGGGCTACTGGAAAAAACATGATTATGTATTCTACCGAAGGAGGTATGGATATTGAAACCGTAGCAGAAGAAACACCACACTTGATTTTCACGGAAGAAATTGATCCCGGATTGGGATTACAGCCTTTTCAAGCTCGGAAAGTTGCGTTTAACCTAGGTTTATCAGGAACAGCCTTTAAAGAAATGACCAAGTTTGTTGCAGCACTTTACAAAGCCTATGTCGGATCTGATGCTTCTTTGTTTGAAATTAATCCGGTGCTTAAAACTTCCGATTACAAAATCCTAGCGGTGGACGCCAAGGTAACATTAGATGATAACGCGCTTTACCGTCACAAAGATTATGCGGCATTGCGTGACTTAAAAGAAGAAAATCCAGTTGAAATTGAAGCCAACGAGGCAGGTTTAAACTATGTTGACTTGGATGGAAATGTTGGATGTATGGTCAATGGTGCAGGCTTGGCCATGGCGACTATGGACTTGATCAAGCAATCTGGCGGTGATCCAGCTAACTTCCTAGATGTCGGCGGAACTGCCGATGCCGCCCGAGTGGAAACAGCCTTTCGATTGATCTTAAAAGACCCCAAGGTAAAAGCTATTTTAGTGAATATTTTTGGAGGAATCGTTCGTTGCGACCGAGTGGCGCAGGGAATTGTTGATGCTTATAAAAACATGGGTGATGCCATTAAGGTACCAATCATTGTTCGTTTACAAGGAACCAACGCCGAGCAAGCCAAGGAGCTAATTGATGCTTCTGGATTGAATGTGCTGTCAGCAACAGCCTTCGAGGAGGCAGCTCAGAAAGTACAATCAGTCCTATAACCGACAAGAAGACACTTTTACGCTTGTTTTATGTGTCATTTTGACACAATCACTGATTGGTATTTGATTTGTACTGAAGAGGTTGTAAAACCTTTTAAAATTTGATACAATGAATTTAGTACGTAAACACAAAAATTCTTTTTCTCCTGCTTTGATAAATGATTGGTTGACCAACGATTGGTTTCAAGCGCATCCTTTTCAAGACAAGCAATTACCTGCTGTTAATATCCAAGAAACGAAACAAGCTTTTTTAGTAGAATTGCTGGCACCCAGACTTAAAAAAGAAGACTTACAGGTTGAGATAGAAAAAGACGTGCTTTCGATTGCTTCGGAAGCAGAAGAAAAAACGGAAGAAACAGGAAGATATACACGAAAGGAGTATAACTTTTCGTCCTTTCGTCGAACGTTTTCTATTCCAGAAAGCGTAGATTCGAAAAAAATTGACGCCCTATACAGTGAAGGTGTCTTAACAGTGACCCTCCCCAAAAGGAAGGAAACCGTTCAAGAGGCCAAAAAATCAATTCGTATTCGGTAGTAAAATCAATTTTTTGTTTTTGTTTGGAAAAGCGCCTTCGGGCGCTTTTCTTATGTTGTTAACTGTTTTTGAAGGTTATGAATCTCATCGCGTAAATGAGCTGCTTGAATAAAATCCAATTCTTTAGCGGCCTTTTCCATGGCTTTGCGAATCTCACGGATTTTTTGCTCAATTTCCTCGGGTGTTTGATAGCGGTGTTCCGCTTCGGCTGCTTTACGGGTTTCCCTTTCCTGTACATATGTGGCAACAGAATTTTTTGACAGGGCGTTGTCTAGAGACTTATTGAGTGCTTGAGGTGTTTTGTTGTGCTTTTTGTTATACGCTATCTGTTTTTCCCGTCGATAATTTGTCTCGTCAATGGTTTTTTGCATGCTTTTGGTAATAGTATCTGCATACATAATTGCTTTTCCATTAATGTTTCGAGCTGCACGGCCTACGGTTTGGGTTAAGGAACGGTTGCTGCGTAAGAAGCCTTCTTTATCGGCATCAATAATAGCAACTAAGGAAACCTCAGGCAAGTCAAGCCCCTCGCGGAGTAGATTTACACCCACCAAAACATCAAAGAGCCCTTTGCGTAAATCTTGCATGATTTCAACACGCTCCAGGGTATCTACATCACTATGGATATACCGAGTTCGAATTTGTACTCGAAGCAGGTATTTCGTCAGTTCTTCAGCCATGCGCTTGGTTAGTGTGGTAACCAATGTTCGTTCGTCTTTTTCAATCCGTTGATGAATTTCCTCAATCAAATCATCAATTTGGTTTAAGCTGGGACGAACCTCAATGATTGGATCCAATAGTCCAGTCGGACGAATTATCTGTTCTACAAAAACGCCTTCTGTTTTCTTGAGTTCATAATCTGCAGGTGTGGCACTGACATACAATACCTGATTTTGTAGTCCTTCAAATTCTTCAAATTTCAACGGACGATTGTCCATGGCGGCAGGCAATCGAAAGCCATATTCGACCAGGTTTTCTTTCCGACTCCGGTCACCACCATACATGGCGTGCACCTGTGAGATGGTCACATGACTTTCGTCCACCACCATTAAGTAGTCATCTGGAAAATAATCCAATAGACAGAACGGGCGCGTTCCCGGTGCTCTTCCATCCAAATAGCGCGAATAATTTTCAATACCAGAACAATACCCTAATTCACGAATCATTTCCAAGTCAAATTCGGTCCGTTCTTGCAAGCGTTTAGCTTCCAATGGCTTCCCTATTTCTTTAAAATAATCCACCTGTTTTACCAAGTCGTCTTGAATCTGACGAATGGCATCTTGGAGTAAGTCCGGACTCGTTACAAAGATATTGGCGGGGTAAATGGTAATTCGTTCAAATTGATTTAGCGTTTGATTGTTGATTGGATCAAAAGCTTCGATCTCTTCGATTTCATCACCAAAAAAATGAATTCGAAAGGCAGTATCAGAATACCCCGGAAAAATAGAGATGACATCTCCTTGCACTTTGAAATTCCCACGATTAAAATCGGCTGTTGTTCGAGAGTATAAACTTTGTACCAATCGGTGCAGGAGTTGGGTGCGCGAAATGAGTTGATCGCGTTCCAATTCAATTACATTTTTTTGAAATTCTTGTGGATTTCCGATTCCGTATAAACAAGATACGGAGGCCACAACAAGAACATCCCGACGACCAGAAAGCAGTGATGAGGTAGTACTCAAGCGTAATTTTTCAATTTCCTCATTAATAGACAGATCTTTCTCGATATAGGTACCCGAAACAGGAATATAGGCTTCGGGCTGATAATAGTCATAGTAGGAAACAAAATACTCTACAGCATTGTTGGGGAAGAATTGTTTGAATTCGGAGTATAACTGAGCGGCGAGGGTTTTGTTATGTGCCAAAACGAGGGTCGGGCGTTGGAGCTTTTCCACGGCATTGGCCACAGTAAATGTTTTCCCAGAACCGGTTACCCCTTGTAGGGTTACAAAAGAATCCTTGCTTTCAAAAGCGGATACGATTTCCGCAATGGCTTGTGGCTGGTCTCCTGTAGGCGAAAAAGGGGATTCGATCTTAAATTTCATAGCAGTAGTGCTTCAAAAATAGCCATTCACAAGCACATAACAGGTTTTCTAAACAGAATTAATAGTTGCTTGTTCAATACAAATCGTTGGGTTTCCTAAAAGATGCTAACTTTGAATAAAACAATGCAATGGATAAGTTGATTTCCAAAAAGAAGCCTTTTTTTTCGTTAACAGAATCCTTCATTGAATATCTCCGATTCTTTAATCGGTGGGTGGATACCCCCATCAGCTATTCCGATTTGCTTCGTTTTTCGGGTTCGATTTCGGTTTACGATCAGAACGATCAGGACACCCTTTGGGTTCGGGTATATTATACGGACTCCGAACGGGAAGGAATTGACCACGATCTCAAAAAGATATATACCCTCTTGCATTCCGATGGAAATGAGTCAGCCCTTCCGTATTTGAATGTGGATGCAATTGACTATTGTACGTTTGGAAATTCAAAACCGTTTCGGATTAAGATTCGAAACATGCTCAATGATAATTTCACGTATTTCTATGTAAAAAAAACAGACGCCTCCCGTGTTTGTGGATTGGAGTTTGAACATATGTTATCGCCCTATAACCTGAACTTTTTGATCAATAGTGAAACCTTGATCGAAGAACACATAGCGGGTATTCCAGGGGATGAGTTTATCCGAAACGATCTGCAGTTTTGCACCGATGCTCAAAAAGCCCAGATTGCCAAGGAGTATGTCAAGTTCAACGAACGTTGTATGATTCGTCTTCTAGGGGATATGCGCGCGTATAACTATGTGATCATTCCCATTCATGATTTTGATCAAGTGATTTATAAGATTCGAGCCATAGATTTTGATCAGCAGTGTTTTGAAGGAAAGCTCTCCGTTTATAGGCCTCAATTTTTTAAGGAAAACCAACCCATTATGAATTTGGTGCGTGAAAAATTGACTTCCGATTCCATTCAACAGTACAAAATAGAAGAACGATCCATAGTTGCAAAGCGTGTTATCAGTACCGAACGACGGGTGAAATTATTGATCGAGGAAATGAAAAAGATGGAACTGTCTCTGCCTCATCATCTTCAAAATTTAAAGGCGGAAATATTTAAATTCACAAAAGATGAAGCCTTCAAGCAATGTACCTCTATGGGGGACGTGATGGAAGCCGCGCTTATATATGTGCAACGCAATTACGAAAACGTAAGTATGAATTCGCTTTTCACAAGTTAGTAGTAGCTGTCTAAATCGTCATCATAGTCTATATCGGAATCATCATCCGATTCCGTCTCGCCCTGACCTTCAAAGCTTTTTTCGGGAGCTTCTTCGGGAACTTCCCCTTCGGCAAAGACCAAATGGGGGTAGGTCATCCCAGGGGCTGGTTCAACTACTTCAATAACCTCAACGAAGAATGTCCAGAGTGCCATAAAATCATAAACGTAAATCAAATGGTGTTGGTCTTCTGCAAAAATGCTTCCGATCGCTGCTTCTCCCTGAGGAGCTTCACCAGTCCCCATATCAAGAAGTGGCAATTCTTCCCCTTGTTCCCAATTGGGTGTGGATCGGTAAAAAGAAGCCATTTCACTTCCTGCAAAGCCAAAGGATTGAGCGATGGCCAAATGCAGTTCTTCTAGCGTGGATTGGTGATCCACTTCAAGGTCTCTGAAAACATCTTCTTCAACATCTAGGATAACGCGTATTCGTAATATCATTGTTTTTGTTTAATCGTGAATTGTTGGAGTAAAATATAAAATTGGGTAGCAAACAGAATAGCTGCCAAAACCAAATGAATGGGTTGTGACGCCAGTGGAAAATCAAAATAATACATGGCTGTTCCCGTAATTATTTCCATGCCAACACAGCCCATAATCCAATAGAGTGTTGGATTGTGAATCTTGTTTTTCCAAAGCATCCATCCGAGATAGACATTGACTCCCAGTACGATGAGAGAAAAACTCCGATGAAAATAGAAGACTAGAGGGCTGTTTTCGAGCCATCGTTTGGCCTGCATTAAATCCCAGTGGTGCATCTGGATATCAATAAATTGTCGGACTTGGGTTCCCATACCTATTTGAATACTACTGAGGACAAGAGCCAAAACAGTAAGCCCGAGAAAGTGTTTTCGAAGGGTTGAGGGTTTTTCGGTTTGCTGTACCTGATGCCAAATCCCTACCAAAAAAGCGACAATCAGTAGTGCCATAGCCATATGGAGCGTTATCTTGAGAGGGAGTAAATTGGAATCAACCACGGTTTTGCCTAACCAAGCTTGAAACCCCATTCCCACGACAATAAGGACGGACAACGTTAGATTAATTTTGGATTGTTTCCAACGCATTGCACTAGCTCCTAGGAGCAGGAGAGTGGTCAGTCCAGCCAAGGCTCCCAACAAGCGATTGATGAATTCAATCCATGTATGATAGACATTAAAACTTGCGTAATCGTGTTTGGTATAAGCTTTCCAAAATCGGGTATCGTAGCTATTGTTACTAGTAAAATCATCTTTGACAACACGCAGGGCTTCGTCAACAATAATGACTTGTCCTTTTTGATAGTCATAATTGGGTTTCCAGTCCAGTTGAGATCGCTCGGTAGGAGGAATTAAATAGCCAAAGCATTTGGGCCAATCGGGACACCCCATACCACTGCCGGTCATTCGCACAAAGGCTCCTGCTGCAATGACGAGAAAAACAAGCACTAGATTCAGTGCTACCAGTCGTTTGTATGCTTTGTTATTCATGAGGTTTTAGGCCTAATTTGATTCCTTCTTCCTTCATTTTTTCTTTGGCAGCATCCAGTTCATTAGGAATGCTTCCTTCCAAAATAGCTTCTTTGATAGCTTCTTTGATCGTTCCAATGGCACGGGAGGGACCTATTTGAAAATAAGCCATGATCATTTCCCCAGTCACGGGGGGTTGAAAGTTCCGTACCTGATCGCGGGATTCTACTTCAACAATCTTTTGACGAACAATTTTAAAATTATTATGGTAGCGTTCAAAGCGCTTGGGGTTTTTGGTAGTAATATCGGCTTCGCACAGGCAGATTAAATCATCAACGGAGTCACCGGCATCAAAAATAAGACGACGAACGGCTGAGTCAGTGACCAAATCTTGCGCAATAACAATTGGACGAGAACTCATTAGTACCAGTTTCTGAACGTATTTCATCTTTTCATTAAGGGGCATTTTAAGCCGTTTGAAAAGTTTATATACCATCTTAGCCCCTACAAATTCATGCCCGTGAAATGTCCATCCGGCGGGGGGTACTAGTTTTTTAGTGGGTGCTTTTCCAATATCGTGGAGCAGTGCTGCCCAGCGCAACCACAAATCATCGGTATTAGGGCAAATATTATCCAAAACCTCTAGGCTGTGATAGAAGTTGTCCTTGTGGCGATGTCCGTCGATTTCTTCAATCCCTTTTAGGGCCGTGAGTTCGGGTAGAATTTTTTCTAGCAGTCCAGTTTCCTCAAGTAGCAAGAACCCTTGGGAGGGTTTTGAGGTAGCGATAATCTTATGCAGCTCATCCACAATCCGTTCATTGGAAATTATAGCAATGCGCGTTGCGTATTTTTTGAGTGCTGTTAGTGTGGTGGGGGCAATGGTAAAATTGAGTTGGGTAGCAAATCGGATGGCTCGAAGCATTCGTAGCGGATCGTCGTCAAAGGTAATTCCAGGTTCTAGCGGTGTTTGTATGCGTTTTTCTTTAAGGTCTTTCAGTCCGTTAAATGGATCTAAAAGTATTCCAAAAGTGTCCTTATTTAAGCCTAAAGCTAAGGCGTTAATCGTAAAATCGCGTCGGTTTTGATCTTCTTCTAAACTTCCCGGCTCTACTTCTGGGTTTCGACTTTCAGAAGAATAGGATTCCTTGCGAGCCCCCACGAATTCTAACACCAAGTCACCGGCTTGTACCATGGCTGTGCCATAGGATTTAAAAACCTGCACTTTTTGTGCATTGGGAAGTTTTTTCTGTACGGCTTTGGCCAAGGCGATTCCAGATCCTACACAGACAATATCAATATCTTTTTTGCTATCTCGTTCTAAGATCAAGTCCCGAACAAATCCCCCGATAACATAGCAAGGTACTTGCATAGCATCGGCCACCTCACCAATGATTTTAAAGTGGGCTTCGTTTAGTGCTATTTCAAATGGGAAGTTTGCTATCATCAATCACGAATCACGGTGATATTTCCCTGTGCAGACACTTTAAGAATCCTTGAGGGTTGGACCATCTTTTCGGTTTGTTTCAAAGGTACAACATAGTCCACGCCCTCCAAAACTGTCTTTTCAATTTGTCGGTACTCTTCTGGGCTTGGTTGTCCGCTGCTATTGGCAGAGGTAGCAATTATAGGGCGTTGAAATACTGCGAGCAAGGCTTGACAAAAAGGGTCTTTGGGGATTCTTACGGCCAAACTCTTGTCGGCGGCAAGCATATTTTGTGCAATTCCTTTGGGGTGGTCAAGGATTACCGTGGTAGGGCGATCTGCCTCGAAAAGCGCAAAGGCTTCTTTTGGAATTTCATCAAAGTACATTGACAGCATGGCGGTGTCTTTCATTAAGCAAAGTAAAGTCTTAGACTCTTCCCGTTGTTTTAAATCGTAAATGGCCGAAACAACCGATGACTGCGTGGCGTCCCCACCAATGCCCCATACTGTGTCGGTGGGAAACAAAATAGTTTTACGGCTTTTTAGTGCGATCACGGTTTCCTGAACAGGCATTGTGTTTTCCATAACTTTCGTGACAAAAATACACCAAAGAAAGGACAAAAAGGAGCTTGATAGCTACCATCTATTTTATGAAAAAAGTATCTTTGTTTGAAATGACTATAGCACTTTTATTGAATCTCTCCCGATCGGAGCCGCTTTTGAATCATCAGTTGCTTTCGATCATTAATCAAAGTCAGACTCCAGACGAATTATTTGTATTGGACAGTACGGGAGATAACGCGATCCCTATGCTTTGCAATCAGATGCAAACCCAGGTCCCCTTTACCATTGAGCATCTCTCCTTTTCAGAGGCGATCCCTTTTGCCACCAAAATAAATGCTGCTGTGCTACGTTCTGAGGCTTCCTATATAGTGGTGCTAAATGAAATGAGCTTTCTGCATCCCAAATGTTTGCAACAGCATCTCAGATGGGCACGAAGAGGTTTTTTTTTGAGCGGTGTTCTTTCCAAAGTTTCCTTAGTTGATTCATTGACTCATGATATGGAACACCCCCTATTTATGAAAAAAATCCGTAGTGCTGGTAGTGCTGTGTATTTTCCCGGATTGAGTGCTTTTGCTTCGTCAAAAACTTCTATCTCTGATGACCAAGCATTGCAAAATGTATCCTTTTGGCGTGAAGATTTTAATCTGATCAATGGCTATGATGAAATGTTTGAAACGGTTGAGGGAGTCACTAGGGATATGCTATACCGTTTGATACATTTAGGTATTCAGTTAAAAGTATTGAAGGCTTCTGCTTTAATTTATAAACCCAATACGACAGAACACCAAGTTGTTTCTCAACACGATGCCGCATTACTGAGAAAGTCGCTGCAAAAGAAGCGAATTGTTGCCATCAATGGTCTTGAAAAAACGGATTAAACCGCTACTTGGTGTTCTCGTAAGGCTTCATTTAAAGAAGTCTTTTTATCCGTACTTTCTTTTCGTTGACCAATAATCAAAGCACAGGGCACTTGGTAGGCTCCGGCAGGAAATTTTTTGGTATAACTACCCGGGATTACGACAGAACGAGCGGGGATTCTTTTTTCGTAGAAAATAGGTTCTGCTTGGGTTACGTCAATGATTTTGGTAGAGGCTGTCAAAACTACATTGGCCCCTAAAACTGCTTCTTTCTCTACTCGAACACCTTCAACCACAATGGAACGAGAGCCGAGAAATGCATTGTCTTCTATTATGACTGGAGCCGCTTGCAAAGGTTCTAAAACACCACCAATTCCAACGCCACCGCTGAGGTGAACATGCTTACCGATTTGGGCACAGCTACCTACCGTGGCCCAAGTATCTACCATAGTACCTTCGTCCACATAGGCTCCAATATTAACATAACTTGGCATCAAAATAACCCCACTGGAAATATAGGCACCGTGACGAGCCACCGCATGGGGAACCACTCGGATGTTTCGCTCGGCATAATTTTTTTTCAAAGGCATTTTATCGTGAAATTCCAAAGGCCCTGCCTCAAGCGTTTCCATTTTTTGGATTGGAAAATAGAGAACTACAGCCTTTTTGACCCATTCATTGACTTGCCAGCCTGTGGCGGTTGGTTCTGCAACCCGTAGCTCTCCGGCATCAATTTGTTGGATAATTTCACGTATGGTATCTTGGGTTTTCGCCTGCTCCAAAAGGCTTCGATCTTCCCAGGCGGCTTCTATTAGTTCTTTCATTACAATGCTTTGCGGCAAAAATACAGAATTCGTAAGAGCTAGACTGTTATTTTTCAGCATCAAAAAAGTATCTTTGTGACATATGAAGCAAGGGGTATATATTGCATTTGATTACGGCGAAAAAAGAGTAGGAATCGCGCATACGGATCCGCTCCAAATTATTGCTTCTGCACTCATCACCCTCTCACCTAAAGAAACCATTCCTTTTTTGCGGGATTATATTCAAGGTGAAACGGTTGTTGGCTTTGTTGTAGGGCAACCCACCCAGAGAGATGGCACCCCCGCCACTGTTGAATCCAAAATACAGTCTTACCTCAAGCAATTACAAAAACATTTTCCCGACATTCCCGTGTTTCGTCAGGAAGAGCGATATACTTCTAAAATGGCGGCGCATACGTTGCACCTCAGTGGAGTTAACAAAAAAAGAAGAGAAGATAAATCTACCTTGGATCGGATCAGTGCCACTTTGATTTTACAATCCTTTTTAGATTCCCAAAAGACCAACGCATTATGATACTACCGATTGTTGCCTATGGAGCTAAAGTACTCAAAAAAAAGGCGCAAGTTGTTGATTTACAAGATCCAAAGCTTCCGGCTTTTATTGCTGACATGTGGGAAACGATGTACGCTGCCAGTGGCGTGGGTTTGGCTGCTCCCCAGGTAGGAAAGCCCCAGCGTATTTTTCTAATTGATGCGGCTCCGTTTGCCGATGATGAAAGTCTTGACCCATCGGAGCAAAAAGTCTTAGCCGATTTCAAAAAGGTTTTTATCAATCCTACCATTTTGAGCGAAACAGGTGCGACATGGCCTTTTAATGAAGGCTGCTTGAGTATTCCTAATATCCGTGAGGATGTGATGCGCCCCGATCAGTTGCGAATCCGATACACAGATGCCGATTTTAAGGAAAAAGAAGAAAGTTATTCGGGGCTTGCCGCACGAGTCATCCAACATGAATACGATCATATCGAAGGTGTTCTTTTTACCGATCGTTTATCTAGTTTAAAAAAGCGCTTGCTCAAGGGTAAGCTATCTCAAATAGCCAATGGAAAAGTTGACGTTGATTATGTGATGCGCTTTCCCAACGATTTAAAACTATAATATGGAGAAAATTATTGCTGTTTCGGGGCGTCCGGGACTTTATGAAATCCAATCACAAACCCGAGTGGGAGTGGTTGCTACAAACCTCAGTGATGGTAAAAGAATTGTGACCCAGCCGACCGATCAAGTCAGTGTGCTTTCCGATATTCAGATATATACCTATGCTGGTGAAGTGCCTTTGGAAACTGTTTTTGAAAAAATCCATACCAAGGAAAACGGTGCTGTAGCGGGAGTTTCTCCCAAAGCACCAACAGCTGAATTAAAAGCGTACTTTGCAGAGGTTCTTCCCGACTATGACGAGGAAAGAGTCTATGCCAGTGACATTAAGAAAATGGTTCAATGGTATGGTGTCTTGCAAACGCAAAAAAGATTTTCATTCAAGAAAAAAGCGGCCCCCAAAAAAGCCGCCCCTAAAAAAGGCAAGGGTGACCAGTAGAGAGGAGCAATTAAAAGCCTTTGATCGCTTGCTCGATATTATAAATGAGCTGCGCGAAAAATGCCCTTGGGATCGAAAACAAACATTCGAAACCCTACGACCACTGACCATAGAAGAAACTTATGAATTGGGCGATGCTATTCTGGATCATGATTTGAATGAGATCCGCAATGAGCTAGGGGATTTGCTGTTGCATATTGTTTTCTATGCACGATTGGGGGCTGAGAAAGAAGCCTTTGATATTGGAGACGTGGCGCATCAAATTGCAGAAAAATTAATATATCGTCATCCTCATATTTATGGAGATGTGACGGCTGAAGATGAGGAAACAGTCAAAAAGAACTGGGAAAAGCTCAAGCTCAAAGAAGGGAAAAAAAGTATTTTTTCTGGAGTTCCCAAGGGACTTCCTGCTTTGGTCAAAGCGCAGCGGTTGCAGCACAAAGCAGCTGGAGTTGGTTTTGATTGGGAAAACAGCCAGCAGGTATGGAATAAGGTTGAGGAAGAGCTAGAAGAGTTTCAAGTAGAGGTGGTCAAAGAAGATGCCCAAGCCATGGAACAAGAATTTGGTGATGTTCTCTTTGCGCTCCTTAATTACGCGCGCTTTAAAAACATCGATGCCGATTCTGCTTTGGAACGAACCAATAAAAAATTTATGGAACGGTTTCGCTACATGGAGGAACGTGCTACTGCCCAAGGACGTGCGGTTTCGGATATTACCCTCGCTGAACTTGAAGCGCTTTGGCAAGAAAGCAAAGCTTAATCGTCTCCTTCGGGAGCAGTTTCTTCCTCGGTAGTTTCTTGCGCCTCTTCTTCCGTTTTATTTCGAATGCTTCTTAACTCTTGCCGGAGTTGTGTTAGCTGATCCAAATAGCCTTGGGCTTTTTGATTTAATTGCTCTAATTGTGATTTGACCTCGTTGACAAGTGGGTTACTGTCACTGGTGTCATTGAAAAATTGTAAGTTGTTCTCTAACTGATTGACTTCGGTAAGTACGCCTTCATAGCGGCTTTTGATGACCATTAATTCTTCACCCAAACTATTTTCATCTCCTTTAAAGCAACGGACTTTAAAATCAAATAATAATTGATCTTTTTCTTCAGCAGTTCCTTTTAGGTTGCTGATTTTTTTATTGAAAATCTTTTGAAGTTCGCTGTTGAGTGAAACAAGCACTTGTTGTTTAAGTGGTTCCATTGCAGCCCATTCTTCCCAATGCGTATTCAAATACGCTAAGAGTTTATCGGTGGATGTAGGAGCCTTTCCAGCTTCAAGTTTCTTCAAATATTCTTTTCGAGCTTCATAGCGTGGTGCATCCTCTTCATTGAGTTTTTGATACCCCGTCTTGAGTCGTTCAAAATAGAGATTGCAGTTGTCGAAAAACTGTTTGCGAAGTTTTTGGATGAGTTTCCTTGGGATGGGCCCTAGTTCTTTCCATTCTTTTTGAATGCTTTTCATTCGGCCGCTTTGCCCACGCCAATTTTCAGAATCGAGAATGTTCTTTACTTCATCCAAGAGGTTATTGGCCTTTTGAATGTGTTGTCTTTGGACATTTTTGAGCTCTCGGTAGAAATTGTTTTTAGCCTGATTAAAGTCTTTACTGACATCTCGAAACTCGCTCCATGTCCGCTTGCTGTCGGATTTTGGAACAGGTCCTACTTGTTTAAACTGTTCGCGTAATTCCTGAAGTTTCCCTATGGCTTTTTGCCATTGGTTGTGCGTTTCTTGGGGCTTTTCGCTCAGCGATTTCATTTCTTTCAGCAAGGCTTCTTTAATCAGAAGATTTTCCTTTTGAATGCTTTCGAAGTTTTTCTGATACTCCTGTTTCTTTTTGTGTATTTGCTGAGTAGCGGCTTGAAAGCGTTGCCATAATTCTTCTCGGTGTTCCCGTGCGACAGGTCCTAAGTCTTCTTTCCAAAGGCGATGGAGCACGTCCAGATCGCGTCCCGCTTTGACCACATCTGAAAGTTCAGCTAATTCTTCGGCTTTTTCAATGATTTTTAGTTTCTCTTTGTAATTGTGTTCGTAGTCTTTGGCCCGCAGTTCTCTATTGAGATGGACAAAGTCATAAAATCGTTCTACATGGTGCTTGTAGGTTTGCCAAAGAGAATTGTTGACGGCTCGGGGAGCCGGACCGGACTTGTACCAACTGTCTTGTAGATTTTTGAAATTGTTATATAGTTGGTTGATGTTATCGTCTTTCCCAATCAACTCTTTGATTTCTTCAATAATCTGTTCTTTACGCTCTTGATTGGCTTTTTGGTTTTGCGCAATCTCTTGGTAGTGTTTTCGTTTTTTTTGACGGTATTCCCGCACCCATTTTTCATAGTTTTCTTTGGCGGGTGGCTTAAAGTAGAAATCAATCGAATTCCCTCCTTCGTCTAGAAATTCTTTCTTTTTTACTTGTAGCAATTCGTTGAATTTTCCATCGAATTGATCCATTATCTTCTGCAAAAGGTCTCGGAACTCAAACCATTTTTCGGATTGGAAATATTGCTCAAATAGTGCAACCAATTCTTCCAAACTCGCTTTACCAATTTGTTCTAATAGCGCCGTAGATTCAGCATTAGAATCTGTCTTCTCTTCTTTTGCGGGGGTTTCTGTTTGTTTTTCCAAAGCACCCTCATCAGTTTTATTTTCTGTTGAGGGATCGTTTACTTGATTTTCCATATCCAATCAGTTGGGGTTCGTATCAATGTTTGTTTGACGTACTGAAATTACGAAAAAAAAGACTAGGGTTTTTGCCCCCAAATCTCCCATGATTTTTCAGCTTGATATTCCAACATGGCTCGCCCGTTTTGAATTCGAGCTCCACGTTGTTCCCCCTCTTGAAGGAAACGTGTTTTTTCGGGGTTGTAAATCAAATCAAAGAGGCTATGGGTGGTCCCTAAAAAAGCATAAGGAATCGCTGGAGCTTCCTCCACATTGGGAAAGGTTCCAACAGGAGAACAATTGATTATAAGTTTGTGACTGGAGAGTAATGAGGTATCCAAATCCTTGTAGGAAAGAACGTCTTTTTTGGCGTTACGAGAAACATAAGTTGCCTTGATATTGTTTTTAGCCAAAACAAAGGCAACCGCCTTGGCAGCCCCACCGGTTCCCAGAATTAGGGCGCGTTCGGGTAGGGAGGGAAGCATATCTAACAGCGCTTTTTCAAATCCATAGGTATCTGTGTTGTAGCCTATGGTACGTCCTTTCTCATCCCGTCGAATGGTGTTTACCGCTCCGATTGTCGCGGCATCCCCTTCAATTTGGTCTAAGTAGGGAATGACTTCTTGTTTGTAAGGAATGGTTACGTTCATCCCAATAATGGAAGGGTCTTTTAGTAGATCGGGTAGGAGGTTGATAGTGGCTAAGTCAAAATTTTCGTAGCTATAGGTGTCTATATTTTCTCGATGGAACTTTTCCGTAAAGAAAGTTCTCGAAAACGAGTAGTCGATATTTTTGCCAATGAGGCCTAAACGCTTTTTAGCGTTGGATTTTTGTTTTTCCATACCATTCTAAAGCCGCCACAAGGCCACTTCCTGCTATTATAAAAAAAAGAGTTATCCACGTACTGCTTTCGTTCAGTTGTGGCCAAAAGGTTTCAAAAGCTTCTATTTTGGGCTTTCCCGTTGTTGTGAGAACGATGTGTCCGTCGGCACCCCGTTGATAGATTGTTTCTTTCCAAGGCCATACACTTCGCGTGGCTCCAAGGATAAAGCCAAGAATTCCGCTCAAGGTTTGGCTTTTATAGTGTCGAAGTAGGTAGGATAAAAGATTAGAAAAAAGTACCAACCCGGTCAAAGACCCCAGTACAAAGGCCAACAGAATTGTCATGGATTGTTGATTAGCGGTGTTTTCCAAAACTTCGAAATTACCCTGGAGTACTCCCAAAGCGATTTCCCCTACTTGATTGACAGTATCAACCAGCAGTAATGAATAGTTGCCCAGCAACAGTAGTAAATAAGAACCGGATAGCCCTGGAAGTGTCATGCCACACACGCTCACGATGCCGCAAACAAATACATAGATTAAATGATCGTTTTCAGGAATGGGGTTTGAAAAACTTACCAGTAGTCCCAAAAGCATACCAATGACCAAGACTGAGTAGGTAGATGGATGCCATTTTTGGATCTGGGGACGGATGTAATAGAGCGAGGCTAAAATCATTCCAAAAAAGCACGCCCAAACATTAATTTCGGAATAGGCAAGCAGCGTATCAAGGAGTAAAGCCGTACTAAAATAACTGATCACGATGCCCAGTAAGAGCCAAAGTAAAAATTGAAAATTAGAATAATGATAAAATGCCCGCCATTTTCCTTGGAAAAAAAGGGATAGGGCTTTAAGGTTGAATTTTTGGAAAGTGTAAATCATTTCCTCATAGAATCCACCGATGAGTGCTACAAGCCCTCCAGAAACACCCGGTATTTTATTCACAGTTCCCATAGCGACTCCCTTTAGAACGAGGTAGATTCGATCGGTAAGGCTGCGTCTTTTCATCAGGGATTCAATCGGTTTTTGAATTGTTCTAATAGTAAGAGTACTCCAATACCCAGTCCAAAGAGTAGTAAGGCCCCCTCCCATTGGGAGGCTCCTTCAAAATCATTGGGCCATACGGAGGTGTAAATCAAACGGGTTTTATTTTCAAAGACCAGTTCTTCTTGGATTTGCCAAGGCCATATTTTGTGAATGGCCCCCAACATCAGTCCAATTAACAAGGCTAAGGTTTGGGAGTAAAAGCGTTTTAAGAACCAGCGCAAGGCGCGCGAAAAGGTCAAGAGACCTACTATGATGCCAAGGACAAATAGCAGTAATTGTCCAAAGACCGCTGTGGCCTCGGCCAAGTTTACTTGACTCCAATGGAAAGCGATATTTTTAGCTTCTTGCACCAAACTTAAAATACGACTGTATGCTCCTAACACAAGGAGAACATAAGCCCCTGACAAACCAGGCAGGATCATTGCACTAATGGCAACAAACCCACAAAAGAAAAGATAACTGGGTTCGATGGCAGCGACTGAAGGAACCATTTGAGTGCTTAAAAAAGAGAGCAGTGCTCCCAAAAGCAATAGTCCTAAGTGTATGCGATTCCAAGAGCTAACACGTTTGCGCAAAACAATAATACTTGCAAGAAGAATTCCAAAGAAAAAAGAAAAAAGCAATATTTGGTGGTTGGTGAGCAAGTATTGTATGATGGAAGAAAAAACCAATATGCTGGTTATGATCCCCGAAAAAACACTGCTCAAAAAAGCCCCATTGGCTGCTTTCCAAAAAGAAGCAACTCCTTCTTGCTTTAAAACAACTAAGAGTCTGGGATGCAAAGCATTTAGACTTTCAATGAATTCCTCATAGATTCCAGAAATCAGGGCAATGGTGCCTCCCGAAACACCAGGAACCAAATCAGCAAGTCCCATAAGGATGCCTTTACCATAAATCAAGATATATCGGTTCAAGTTGTTTGAATTTAATCGTAAAGGTAGGGATAAATTTTGCCTGACTTTAGCTAGGATTTAGGACTTTACCACAAGGTTGGGGAAAAAGAGAGCCATCTGTGCTAGCAGGGATTCATCTTTTCGAAAAGCTCTATTGAAATATTGACTTTCATCTTTTTTCCCAAGGGTATGGTAACAGCCTGCCACGCGAATCGCAATGGCTGCTGTTTCGGGATAAAACTCTCGTGCTTGCAGTCCAATTTTCAAAGCTTTGTTCCATTCACGCAGGTGGAGCAAGGAGTCAATCCATTGCGTCCAAGAGTCCAATTCGTAGTTCCCTAAAGCGATGGTGTTTTCAAACGCATAATCCGCTTCGGAATATTGGGTTAGGGCAAAGTGAATTTCACCATTCTTTTTCCATAATTGGACACTGTCTTCATTGGCCTGTAAGCCTTTTTTGCAATGGTATAATGCTTTTTCTGGATGGGCTTCTTTCAAATAAAAATCAATCAATGCCATCCATGATTTTTCGAAATGAGGT
This sequence comes from Flavobacteriaceae bacterium, assembly GCA_009886755.1. Taxonomy (GTDB): domain Bacteria; phylum Bacteroidota; class Bacteroidia; order Flavobacteriales; family Flavobacteriaceae; genus UBA11891. Next base: position 54,255 of record QXYU01000020.1, on the reverse strand, counting down.
TCTAAGTGAATGGATTTTTTCAAGAAACTTACGCCGAGTTGTTTGTTTCCCAATTGCAAATGGCAGCTTCCAATACGATGATAGGCGAAGCCACCCGGGTCGCTGGTTTGCATGGCAATTTCATAATTCTCAATCGCTTCATTGATGCGTCCCAATTGTTCAAGAAGTTTTCCCTTTTCCACATAAGCTCCGGTAAAAGTATCATCGCTGATCAGCGCAAAATCGTAGGCCGACAAGGCTTCTTGGTAACGCTCCGTTTGTGTATAAATCTTCCCTAATTGATGCCATGCCACTTCGCAATAGGGGTGTTCTTCTAGCACTTCATTCAATACAACGATGGCTTCGTCGATATTTTCCAATTGCTCATAGCAATAGAGAATGTTGTAGAGCGATTGATAATCCAGCGGGGATTCTTTTAGACAGAGTTTGAAATACTTGGAGGCTGCTTCAAAGTTTTCTACGAGTAAATATTCCATTCCGAGTAATGACCACACATCCAAGGGGTCTTCGGTAAGTAGCAAAGCGCGGTTGAGCATTGTAATGGCTTTATGATGCTCTTTGCGTTTGGAGAAAATATTGGCGCGCTGCAAAAAAACTTCTTCATTTTGAGGAGTCAAATGATCAATCAAATCCAAAAGCGCCTCTGCTTTGGGTAATTTAGACTCAAAAATAAAAAGCTCGCTTTTGAGCAATAGCAGCTCAATATTGTTGGGGTGTTGTTCCAAGCCAAGTTTTAAAGCACGTTTGGCCATATTGTTTTGACCGAAATCAAGATAGTGCTGAACGATCGTTTCGAACTCTTGTGCGTCGAAGAACTGGATCGAATCACTTTTCAGCATTTGCTCGAACTTGGAGATGGTGGGTCCGGATGGATCCGAAAAATCGTCGTACATAGATGAATTATTCTTAATATCTAAGTTAGAGAACCCGATTGCCGAAAGTGGACAGGGCAGTGCATTGTTTTCAACAAATTAATTAACACTGGCTTATAAGGAGTCTAGAACATCTAGCAAAATACGGCAGCCTTTTCGGATCTCACGCTCCTTGATGGTCAAGGGGGGCGATATTCGAACGGCTTTTTTTTCCCAGAGCAACCAAAATAAAATCAACCCTTTGTCCAAACATTTAAGGACGACTTGGTTGGCTATTTCAGGACTTTCAAAAACGGGGGCTAACATAAGCCCTGTTCCGTTAACTTGCTTGATTTTGGGATGCTTGAGTAGACTGCGAAAAAGAATTTCTTTTTGCGCTATTTGAGACATTAGAGAGGTGTCTAGTAGAGTATTCAGTGTCGCTTCCGAGGCAGCGGCAATCAATGGATTTCCTCCAAAAGTTGTGATATGTCCCAGTTTGGGTTGATCGGTTAGACACTCCATGATGGCTTTGGAGCTAACAAAAGCGCCAACGGGCAAGCCTCCACCCATGCCTTTTCCTATGACCAGAATATCAGGAACAATGCGGCTGTGCATAAAGGCAAATAACTTTCCAGTACGACCAAAACCCGGTTGAATTTCATCCAAAATGAGCAGTGCTCCTATGGCTTGGCAGCGTTCTTTTACGGCTTCCAAATAGCCTGGATCTGGTTTAATAAAACCAGCACCTCCCTGGATGGTTTCAAGAATTACTGCTGCCGTTTTTGTGGTTATTTTTTCCAAATCCTCCAAGGCATTGAATCGAATAAAATCGACCTTGGGAAGTAGCGGACCATACCCCTCTTTGATGCCTTCATATCCAGTAAGACTCAAAGAGCCGTGGGTGCTTCCGTGATAGGAGTTGACAGCACCGATGAGTTCTTGTCGACCGGTATAGCGTTTGGCCATCTTGAGGGCTCCTTCTATGGCTTCGGTACCGGAATTGGTTAGATACACTTGTTCAAGTGGAGCAGGAAGGGCAGTGATCAGTCGCTTCGACAAGCGAACTGCAGGGCCTTGGGCAAATTCTCCATAGACCATTACGTGCAAGTATTTTCGGCTCTGCCGTCGTATGGCACGAACCACATTGGGATGTCTGTGACCAAGGCTACAGGCAGAAACCCCAGCAACAAAATCCAAGTATTTTTTACCGCTCTGATCCCATATATAACTGCCTCGTGCTTTGGCTACTTCAATAGCTAAAGGAGTGGGATTGGTACGGGCTTGGTAGTTGAGGAAATCCGAAATCATTCTTGTAAGAGATCAAAATCTTCCGGCAGGGGGATTCCCTCTATTTTTGGCAAGACCAGTTCGAGGTCTTCTTTACTAAAGAGGTCTTTTTTTCTTCGAGGCCTTTCGGCATCGCGCCAAAGAAATCCTTTGAAAGTCCGTTCGTTGGTGTTAATTTGAAAATCAGGAAAAACATCACCTTCGGGACTTACTAAAAAAGTAATGTCTTCAATCCCATTTTCCCCCATGACCATATTCAAGGCGCTACATAGGGTTTTGTTGATTCCAATAAGTTCGTTGTCCTCATCGGAATATAGGTAATATATTACTTGGGTGTTTTTTTCTACATAAATGGATTTTAATTTCCCATCTTCAAAGCTTCCATTGAGTATTCCTCCCTTGATTTGGTTGAATCCATATTCGCTGATGGAGTCTTTTTCGATCACGAAAACATTCCCTCGAATTTTCAGAGAGTCTAGTTTTTTGGTTTCTATGTCGGAGAGTAACTCGATTTCATTCCCTGACATTTGACTGTTACCAAACCACATCACTGGGTTGCGTTGGGTGAGGTCTTCTTCGGTGAAAACCTGTTTTTGCTTTTCGGTCAGAGGTCGTTTGTAAAGTCGTATTCCTCCTGTTGTCTCATTGAAATAAAGGGAATCCGATTTGGCGCGCATGTCTGATTTCAGAATCCGAACATCGTAGAAGCCTCGAAGGATTCGAGCAGTTTCTGGTCCAGTGGCAATTAGTGTGTCTGCATGGATAAAAAGCGAGTCGTTTTCAATGATATTGGTGGCTACTGCTCGACGTGTGATGATGGCTGAATCCCGATCCCTGAATATCTCTCCATAGTGCCCTTGGATTACGGATTGATTTAGGGTGTCTAAAATCCGTACACGGTTGGTGCCAGCAGCGTAGGCTTTTTCATTTTCAAAATAGAGACTGTCACCATTTATGATTTTTCCGCCATAGTCAATCTGGGCATTTTTTTCAAAATTCCCTTTTTGGGCTTTCATATTGTAAAAGCCTCGTTCGCTAAAAATGGTGTAGTCTTCACCTTCAATGGTTGAGGGGCCATAGAAGTAGGCATAATCCAGCTCGGTAAAATAATCAAGTTGTTGTGCGTTAACTTTATATTCAGGGTTTTTGATTTTTACGTTATACAAAAAGCGGTATTTTTTATCTTCCATAAAATAGATACCTCGGTTACTGGTCAGGGTACTTTCTTCATCAACCACTTTTCCTGGAGTATTGTAAAAAGCCTTGTTGGCAATCCGATCCAAATAAAGGGTGTCGGTTTCCAAGGTCATATCGGGGCGTTGGAGTACGACATTGCCCCAGGCTTTGGCTTTGCGTGTCTTTCCTTCGTATTCCATGTATTGGCAGGTCATTTTCAGACTGTCTCCTTGGGTGAAAACGACCGCTCCTTGCGCTTTAAAAAAATTGCGTTTAGCATAGAAATAAGCACGATCTGAAACAACAAGCCCTCCCTCATGGAAGAGATGTACGCGTTGGGTTTTATCATGGAGTAGGATGGTGGCTCCTGGGAAAAGTGCTTCGTCTTGTTGGGAGCTTCCGGCTTTTTGAATTTCTATAATTTTAGTCTCCTGGGCCCATAAAAAACTGCTTGCCAGTAGGTAAATACTAAGATGAAACAGCCGTTTCATTTGTTTAAGAAAGTATAAGTGGTTGTTGTTGTGGTTTTCATCATTCAGATGGATGTGTTCGGTATTATTTGCTCACCAGCCGTCGGTTGGCAGGTCATGGACTTTCATAGCTTTTATTTAGCGAAAGATGGTTTGCTTGCGATCGGGGCCTACAGAAACAATCTTGATGGGTGTTTCTAGTTCTTCTTCTAAAAAGTCAATATACAATTGAAAGTTAGCAGGAAACTGATCTTCAGCGGTCATGGCCGTTAAATCTTCTTTCCAAGGGCTCACGTCTTTCCAGATGGGTTTAATGCTTGGATCGGACAGGTCAAAAGGCAAATGGGCTACAGGTCCCTCGGACGTTTCATAAGCAGTACATACTTTCAAGGTGGAAAAGCCTGAAAGAACATCCCCTTTCATCATCATTAGCTGATTGACTCCATTGACACGAATAGCGTATTTAAGGGCAACCAAATCGAGCCAGCCACAACGTCGGGCACGTCCAGTTGTTGCCCCAAATTCATTACCGACTTTACCCATACGTTCCCCATTTTCGTCAAAAAGTTCAGTGGGGAAAGGCCCGCTTCCCACACGTGTGGTGTAGGCTTTGAAAATCCCAAAAACTTCTTTGACGGTGTTGGGGGCAATTCCCAGTCCCGTGCAGGCACCTGCGGCAGTGGTTGTGGAGGAGGTGACAAAGGGATAGGTCCCAAAGTCTACGTCCAATAAAGAGCCTTGGGCTCCCTCTGCTAAAATCTTCTTCCCTGCTTTTTGTGCTTGGTGTAGATAGTTTTCACTATCCACAATTTGACAGCGTTTGAGGCTTTCTAAGCTATCAAAAAATTCTTTTTCTAGCTCTTCAAGATCATACTCAAGAGCGGCCTCATAGTTGGCTAGTAAGCGGGTGTGTTTTTCAACCAAGGTTTGGTAGCGATCTTTCCAATCATTGGCAAGAATATCTCCAACACGAATTCCATTACGCCCTGTTTTATCCATATAAGTGGGTCCAATTCCTTTCAGGGTAGAACCAATTTTGGCTTTTCCTTTAGAAGCTTCCGAGGCTGCATCTAACAAGCGATGGGTCGGGAGAATTAAATGCGCTTTTTTAGAGATCAACAACTTTTTACCAAAGTCGATATTGAAACCGGAAAGGCCTTCCAGTTCTTTTTTGAAAATAACAGGATCAATAACCACTCCATTGCCAATAAGGTTGATGGCCGTGGGATGAAAGATGCCCGAAGGAATGGTGTGCAATACATGTTTGTGCCCTTCAAATTCTAGGGTATGCCCTGCGTTGGGGCCACCTTGGAAACGCGCAATAATATCATAGGACTGAGTTAGAACGTCGACAATTTTACCTTTGCCCTCATCGCCCCACTGAAGGCCGAGTAATAGATCTACCATACGGGTAATTAACTAAGTTGTTGTGTCTTTTTTTTTGGTGCCGTAAAAGTATAAAGAATGGTTGTGAATCTCGATATCAAAAATATCTTCTATTGTTTTTTTGATGTTCTGAATACGTGGGTCACAAAATTCTTTGACTTCCCCGGAATCGGTGAATATGATATGATCGTGTTGGCGATCAAAATAAGATTTTTCGTAGTGCGACTGATTGGAACCTCCAAACTGATGTTTGCGAACCAATCCGCACTCGAGTAACAGTTCTATGGTGTTGTATAGCGTAGCCCTACTAACCCGATAGTTTTTGTTTTTCATGTTCAAATAGAGCGATTCGATATCGAAATGCTCTTGGCTGTCATAAATCTCAAAGAGAATGGCAAAACGCTCTGGGGTTTTGCGATGCCCGTGTTTGTTGAGGTAATTGATAAAAACCTCTTTTACAATTTCTTGTGGATCTTTAGTCTCTGTTGCCATACAAACAAATATAAGCTATCTCCTTTAATCGCGTACCACTTTTTCGATTCCATGCAGCTTCTTGAGGTGGTTCACTAATTTTTCAAGGATACTTTTATTTTTGACACTCACACTAATCCTTCCTTCGAAAATTCCACCATCAGCTTCAAATGAGATTTTACTGATATTAACGTGCATGGTATTTGAAATAAGTTGGGTTACTTCATTAACAAGCCCCATATTGTCAATTCCGGTCAAAATAAGTTTGGCTGAATAGTCTTCAGCCGAGGAATCCATCCAACGCGCATCGATGATTCGATAGGCGTAATTGGCATTTAGAGCAATGGCATTAGGACATTCTTTTTGGTGTACTTTGATACCATCTCCTACAGACACAAAACCAAAAACAGGATCTCCGGGAATGGGATTGCAGCATGCTGCTAGAGAATAGGCGAGGGTTTCTTTTTCTTTTCCAAAAACCAACTTATCGTAGTTGGGTAGGTGCTTGCTGTCTTTGACCTGTCCGGTTCGTTTTTGAAAATTTCGAATTCGTTTTTTGAAAAATGTGAGGAACGTATTGGTGTAGTCTCCCGCAAAGGTTTTTATGTCCTTGTTGGTTATCGTTCCCATTCCAACTTTATAAAATAAATCCTGAGTAGCATTGACCTTGAAGTAGCGAGCCATATAGCGGAGACATTTCTCATCCATGGTTACTTTCAGATGCTTGAGTTTGCGACGCAAGGATTCTTTCCCCTCGGCAGCAATTCTTTTTTTCTCCTCATTCAATGAAGATTTGATCTTGGATCGTGCTCGGGAGGTAATGACAAAATCAATCCAGTTGGCGGTGGGTTTGACACTCTCTGAGGTAATAATATCCACATGATCCCCACTTTTTAATTGATGACTGAGAGGAACCAGTTTGTTGTTGACTCGTGCTCCGCGTGTTTTGATCCCTACTTCAGTATGGACATGAAAAGCAAAATCCAAAGCAGTGGCTCCCTTGGGAAGTGATTTTAATTCGCCTGCAGGGGTAAAGACAAAAATCTCTTTGGAATACAAATTGAGTTTAAAGTCTTGAACAAAATCTACAGCATCGGTATTATTGCTTTCTAAAACCTCTTGAAGGCGATCCAACCAGGTTTCAATACCGATTTCTTTTTGCTCCCCTTGCTTGTATTTATAGTGTGCAGCATAACCTCTTTCGGCGATTTCATGCATCCGTTCCGAACGGATTTGTACTTCTACCCATTTTTGTTCCGGTCCCATTACGGTGATGTGCAACGCTTCGTAACCGGTTGATTTGGGTGCAGTGATCCAATCACGCAGGCGGGTTGGATTTGGCACAAAGTGATCTGTCAGGATGGAATAAATTTTCCAAGCGATGAATTTCTCCTCAGCTGGCGAGGCATCGTAGATAATGCGAATGGCGAATTTGTCAAAGATCTGCTCAAAAGGCACGTTTTGCTTGAGCATTTTCTTGTGAATCGAAAAGATGGATTTACTTCGGCCTTTGATTTCGTATTTGGACAGTTCTTTATCCAAAGCATCGTGCACTAATGTGGTAAAGGATTCAATATAGGCGTCTTGGAAAGCCCTATCTTCTTCAACATTACTTTTGATGTGTGCATACTGTTCGGGCTCGGTGTATTTAAAACCGAGGTCTTCCAAGGTTGTTTTGACATTATAAAGCCCGATGCGGTGCGCTAGTGGTGCATAAATATAGAGTGTCTCGGAAGCAATTTTTACTTGCTTATATTCAGCCAAACCGTCTAGGGTGGTCATGTTGTGAAGCCGATCTGCAATCTTGATGATAATCACCCTTACATCGTCGTGTAAGGTGAGGAGCATTTTTCGAAAATTCTCTGCTTGTAGGGAGACGTCTTTGTCTTTCTTTAAGTGAGAGATTTTTGTCAATCCATGGACAATCCGCGCGACGGTAGTTCCCACCAAGCGTTCCAAATCTTCAAGCGTGTAATCGGTATCTTCAACCACATCATGGAGCAGTGCGGCGGCAATGGAAGTAGCATCCAGTCCAATTTGCTCCGCAACAATTTTGGCTACAGCTATGGGGTGAAAAATATAGGCTTCACCAGTCTTTCTTCGTTGGTTTTTGTGCGCATCAACAGCTGTGTCAAAGGCTGTTCGAATGAGTTTTTTGTCTGCTTTAGTAAGGGTTTGATAGCTGATGCGAAGCAGTTCCTTATACTGCCGTGCAATCTCTTTATTCTCTTTTTCTGTGTCTATAGCCATCATCAAATACTAAAGTACTAATATCATGCCAAACCACCTTTATGTAAGGGCTTGATAGATCAAAATTCCAGCTGCTACAGAAACATTGAGTGAGTCAATGGGAGAATGCATTGGAATTTGGACACAGACATCGGCTGCATCCAGCCATTGTGCTTGCAAACCGTTAGCTTCGGTGCCAACGGCTATTGCCATCGGTGGAGGATAGGTGCAGTCGGTGTAGGGAATACTTTTTTCTGACAAGGCTGCCGCTGCAATAAAAAAAGAATGTTTTTTTAAATAAGCAATGATATTTTCAGAAGAATCCATGATTATGGGGAGTGAAAAAATTCCACCCAAACTGTTGCGAATGCTTTGCGGGTTGTATAAGTCAGTTTTGGGATTGGCAATAAAAACAGCGTCCATACCCGCACCAGCAGCGGTGCGTAATAGCGCACCAATATTTCCAGGCTTTTCGGGAGCCTCCGCTACCAATAGTTTTGCTTTTGCTGGTAAAACGAGTTGATCCAGAGGCCAATGTCGCGCTTTGAATACAGCGATCTCTGTCTCATTTCCCCCTCGTTGGGCTATTTTATCAAAAAGCTCTTTTTTAAGTTCAAAACATGATCCTTCAATGGTTTGCGAAATGGGGGTGCCTTCTCGAATCCATAATTGCACGACCTCAAAATCGCGGGTGATTGCACGTTGAATCTCACGGCTTCCCTCCACTACAAAACTATTAGTCTTCTTCCGTTCTCTGGATTTTTGAAAGAGACGGATCAAACTTTTGTAGTGTGCATTTTGACTGCTTTGGATTGTAATAGGCTCTTGCATTGCTGTAAAGGTCTAAAAAAAAGAGCTTGTTTGACAAGCTCCCTTTTTGAATACAGATGAATTTGTTTCGAGTTTAGTTTACTTTTTTGCTGTAACGTTTATAAAGCTTGGTTTGATGGCTTTCCAAGCTCAGCGCTCGGCCGTCGATAAAGGCGTGGCTTAGAATATTGGTGCGCATGTCAAGAGCATCACCTTTGGATAGAAATAAGGTCGCTTTTTTTCCTACTTCTAAAGTCCCCAGTTCTTGGTCGATACCCAATATTTTAGCGGGATTGGCTGTAAGTAAAGCCACCGCTTTTTCATAGGGAACCCCATAAGCGGCAAAACTTCCGGCATAAAAGGGAAGGTTGCGTGTATTCATTCGTTCCATACGTCCACTCATTTCAATAGCGACAGTGAGCCCAGCTTCCACCAAGGTGGCTCCCAACTCGAAGGTGCTTTTTAAAGCTTCGTCTTCGTCATTAGGAAGGCGGTGTGGTCGAGGAATAATCACAGGGATTTGGTGTTTTTTAAGAAGGGCTAACTGCTTTGGTGCTTCGTGACCGCCAACAATGGCAATTTTTGGAACGCCCCATTTCATAAGTAACGCAATGCTTTCTTCGATTTGCTCGCTGTAGTCTGCATGCACATAGACTCGTTGATTCCCATCAAAAACACCCTTTAAGGCATGATAGGGGAGGTGCTTTGGGAGATGTGAGCTGCTATAGGCCCTAGCGTTGGCATAATATTCGGCCAGTTCTTCGACATCCGAGTCGTAGTTTTTATTTCGTTTAAGACTGGGATCTTCCCCCAACCACCAGCGTCCTCTCTTAAAAGGACTGGGCCAGTGCAGGTGAATTCCCTCATCGGCTTTGACCAAAGCGTCTTCCCAGTTCCAGGCGTCCAATTGCATTACGGATGAACTCCCAGAAATACGCCCTCCTCGGGGGGCTACTTGAACCAGAAGCACCCCGTTGGGACGAACACTTTCAACAACTTGTGATTCGGCATTGTAAGCGATGGCGGCCCGCACATGCGGCAGCATTTCGCCCAATTCATTCTCATCGTCAGTGGCTCGAACGGCATCGATCTCCACAAGTCCAAGTGTGGTGTTCATACCGATAAAACCAGGATAGGCATGTTGACCATTTCCAGCAATCGTTTTGGAATAATTGTTTGGGGCGGCTTCGGCAGCACCGACATAGGTAAGAATGCCCTTGTCAAAACCAACGGCTGCATTTTCAATGACCGTGCCGTTACCAATATGTGCCGTTATTCCCGAAATAAGGATTGACTCTGCTTGGGGGTCGGCAGGGGTTTGCTGTGCCCAAGCGAGCAATGGCAAACACAGACTTAATACAAGTATATTCTTCATAGTAAAATGTTTAATCGAGGGTTTCACAATGGAATTCTCTTTTTTCTGAATTGACGGGAGCTTGAGTGGTCATGCCATTGTTGGCAGCTTGTGCCATTTGGGCAATCAATCCCTTTTTCTCTGCGGTAATCACTTTCAACTGGGCTTTTGCACGCTCTGCGTCGTAGTATACCACTCCATCGATCAGGGTTTTTTCAGCTTTGCTATAAATAGACATTGGGTGTCCTGACCAAAGGGCTAGATCAGCATGCTTGCCTACTTTGATACTGCCTATGCGATCGTCTAAATGCAGCATTTTTGCCGGATTTAAAGTGACAAATTTCCAAGCATCTTCTTCAGAAATACCACCGTATTTGACAGCTTTTGCTGCTTCTTGATTCAATCTTCGGGACATTTCTGCATCATCGGAGTTAAAGGCAACATTGACCCCAGCGCGGTGCATGATGGCACCGTTGTAGGCGATGGCATCCTTTACTTCGTATTTATAGGCCCACCAGTCGGAAAATGTAGAACCAGCGGCTCCATGAGCAGCCATCTTATCGGCTACTTTGTAACCTTCTAAGATATGGGTGAAGGTATTGACACGAATACCAAAACGCTCGGCGACTTTCATGAGCATATTGATTTCACTTTGGACATAGGAATGACACGAAATGAAACGTTTGCCCTCAAGAATTTCCCAAAGGGTTTCCATTTCTATGTCGTAGCGTGGCTTTTTGGCAGTTCGTTTTTGCCTTGTACTCAGTTGGTTGTATTGCGTCCAAGCTTTACCGTATTCTTTGGCGCGTTGAAAATAATCAACAAAAACTTGCTCGACACCCATTCGGGTTTGCGGAAAACGATTATAGCTCCCCCAGTTTGATTGTTTTACGTTTTCTCCTAATGCAAATTTGATGAAGGGATCGGCATCGGGAAAAAGCATTTTTTCTACCGGAGCTCCCCATTTTAATTTGATGATGGCCGATCGACCTCCGATGGGATTGGCCGAACCATGAAGTATCTGAATGGTGGTGACTCCCCCTGCAAGATTGCGATAGATGTCAATGTCATCGGGATCAACGACATCCTCTATGGTAACTTCCGCGGAGGAATTGTGACCGCCTTCATTAATACTGGAGGCTGCAATATGGGAGTGCTCATCGATGATGCCGCTGGTCAAATGTTTACCAGTCGCGTCAATGACAGTGGCTTTGGTATCACTGAGATTTTTGCCAACTGCTAGAATTTTGCCATTCCCTATGAGTACATCTGCGTTGGTTAGGATTCCTTCGGCTTCATTGGTCCAGACCGTTGTATTTTTAAAAAGCAAACGTTGTTGTTGCGGTAATGTTTTAAAACCAAAACCATTATTGGGAAAAGTGGTGGCTACGGGGTCAAAGACAAGAAAACGTTCTTTGGTTTCTTCGGTTTTTTGGGCGGCTTCCCATTGAATGGGATTTCCTTGGAGGTCAATCCCGGTTCCAGCCATACGCCCCGACTGTTCAATATTGGCTTCTAGGATAGCCGATAAGCCCTCGGGACTACTCAGGCTTAAATTTATTTTACCGTTCTCATACTTCAGACTGCTTTCCCATTCGACATCTCCCTCGGTAACGATCAGTTCGATTTCGTCTTCTTGAGAGCTGTTTTCAAGTTTGAGTTGCAGACTGTTCGCCCCCAGTTGCAGGCTGTATTTCCCATCAATATCTCGTTGGTTGATATCGTTTATTTTATGACGGTTTCCCTTGACATAATGATCGAGAATTTTAGTATCCAGATCAAACAAGGGGCCGGAGGTAATGATAAAATTAGCCCAAGCTTTGGGTTTGAGAACACCCAGGCGATTGCTTTGACGAATCAATTTGGCGGGAACAGTGGTTAGTGCTGCAATGGCTTGTGTTTCAGATAAACCGTTGGCTACTGAGCGACGTAGATTTTCTAAAAAAGTACTTGAATCATCCAGTCCATCCATCGTAAAGGCAAAAGGAATTTTTGTTGCGGCTACTCTGACGGGGTTGCTGGGGGCTAGATTCCAGTCACGCAATTGGCTGAGTGTGATTTTGTCCAGCAACTCAGGGTCATTCACATCATAGGGCTTTGGAAAGTTCAAGGGTAACACCAGCGCATTGCCATATTTTTTTAATTCTTGCAGCTGTTCATACTCTTGACCACTTCCTTTAAGAATCCAATTAAGCCCCATGTCACGACTCACTTTTGCGCCCCTAAGAACATTGAGTTTATCGGAGGCCTCAAAGATTTTCGGAAGTGCTTTTTGATTTAAAACAGCTTCTAAGTCAAGGTCTTTGGTGGGGCTGTTCCCTGCGGCATACCAATCGGCATCGTGATAAAGTTGACGAAGCAAAGCCATGGAGCCCATAACAGAACTGGGATAGGATTGATTGGATTGTTTGCTTTTGGAAAATGAGAAAAAAGCCGCGGAAGCCGCGTCTAAAATTCGATCATTTTCGGTTCGATCGTCCGTAAGCGCCACGAGTAGTCCGGTACCTCGATGAACGCCATCTTCGCGATGAGTGTTCACAATGCCAAACCCCGCTTCGCGATAGGTTTTGGCGGTCTCTTTGTCGTAACTATAGTCCGTGACTGCTTTATAATTACCGAGTATGTGATCGTTCCAATAGCCACCTTCTTGTGAGGCTTTGTATTGAGTGCTTCGTCCCTGGCCGGTTTTACTTTGTGCCTTGGCTACACCGAAACTGCTGTATAGATCGATAAAGGAAGGATAGATGTGTTGCCCTGTCAGTTTCCGAATGACCGTATTCTTCGGGATTTTGACTTGTGTGCCAGTGGCCACAACAGTTCCTTTTTGAATTAGCAAGGTTGCATTTTTAACTGTTTTCCCAGGTTGCGGGTGGAGAGTTACGCCCGTAAAGGCTTGATAGTGGCTGTCCTCTGTTTTGGTGCCCAAATTCGTGGGATAGTAGGATTGGGCCATAAGTCCCACACCTAACAGAAGAAAAAGGCCAAAGAGTCGATTTCTCATGAACAAATTTTTTAGAAAAATAAGGGTAAAAAGGCAGATTTAAAAATAAAGCCTACAGTTCAGTTTGATAAGCCACTAAGAGGGCAACAACTTGACTGTAGGACTTTTGCCCTGCTGCTTGTCCATTGGCTTTTAAAAAACGGTCATAGACTTTGTCCAAAATCGGCTGTAGGGGATTTCGATGGGCATTCCAAAATGCTTGCTGGGCTTGATATTCTTTTCGAATGCCAGAACGAAGTTTTTGAGTGCGTTCGTTGGCACAACCAGGATTGAGACGGTAGAGAGCACTCCAACAATAACGTAAAGCAAAGCAGTAAGCCGCATAGCGTATGTATTTGTTATCGTGCTGGTAGGTGGTTAGAAAAGCATGAAAATTAGCTTCATTTTCGGCAGCAATACCTTCTTGATGCCCTCTTTCGTGCGCGGCAGTAGGGATAAAAGACAGCATTGGGAGCAGACTGTTGACTTGTGCTTCTCCCGTAAAGGGATTTAAATAGCCCGCATACCCCATATAAGTCAAGGGCCAGCTCCAAAGAGATTTTTTGGCGGGTGTGTTTCCCAACAGTCTTATATAATCTTGTTTTCGCAATGGAAAAACAACGGGGGTACTGTCGGACACACTCAATTGATCGTGTAGGCTTTCGGTTTTTTGAATCAAAATAGCTAAGGTGCTTTCTAATTCCCATTCTTCGTACTCTAGAGGAATATTTTGCTGAACAGCTAGTGGCGTTCGGTAGTAATTAAGTCCCCAACTTAACTGATAAAACAAATGAACTACTGCCAACATAGCCATCCCCTGAAATAAACGTTCCCAAAGATTTTGGAATAGCTTTTTACGGAAGTGAATCACTAGAACACCAATTCCTGATAGCAAGGCAAGATAGATCAAGTCCCCAAAAGAAAAAGCGAGTCGTTCGAGGAAATAGATCCGTGCTGATTGGAGCCAAGGGTATAGCGTATTTCCATAGTAGTGATCTACCCATAGGGGATGGTTGCGACACCAAGCAATAAAAAACCACTGCGGAAGCCAGGAAAAAACCAGTACCGCAGTGGTGATACGTTTCATGAGAAATTAGTCTTGAACGACCTCAACAATCTCTACTTCAAAAACAAGATCTGCATTCGGTGGAATGCCACGAGTACCCCGCTCGCCATAGGCAATGCTGGAGGGTAAAAAGAGCGTCGCTTTATCTCCTTGACGAAGTAAGCGCAACCCTTCTTTGAATCCGGTGATCATTTGAGCTTCTTTGGAAACAGTGGCTGGGATGGGTTGGTAACCTCCCGCGGCCTCCCGTGCTTTGTCCAAAAGACCTAAAGCCTCAGCAGTATTAGCATTGCTGGTTTCCAACAAACGACCATCGGCAAAATAAACGGCATAGTGGGTGCGTGCTTTGTTGGTGGTGGTTACTTTTGGCCCTTTTCCTTTTTCTGTAATAACATACTGCAATCCAGAAGCGGTTTTCTTAGCTTTGGCTTTCAAAGCATCAAATTTTTCAACGGTTTGTTTGTTGATTTGCGCTTGTTTTTCAGCAGCTATTTCTAGGTCTTCCTGAACATCCTGCAATACCTCTGAATAGACAGTCGCGGCATCAAACTTTTTGGCCATTTTCCCTTTTCGGATAATGTTAAGCTTTACAATAGTATCGTTTTGAACAATGCTGTCCACAACCGCTTGCCCTTCTAATACTTTTCCAAAAACAGTGTGCTTGCCGTTCAGCCAAGGTGTTTCTTTATGGGTGATAAAAAACTGACTCCCGTTGGTTCCTGGACCTGCATTGGCCATAGATAAAATTCCTGGGCCGGAATGAGAGAGTTCGGTGATTTCATCGGGAAACTGATAACCAGGACCACCCGAGCCTGTAGCAGAAGGGTCTCCTCCTTGAATCATAAAATCAGGGATGACACGGTGAAAGGTCAATCCGTCGTAATAAGATTTGTTTTTGAACTGGGCACCTACTTCGGGGTGTTCGCCTTCGGCTAACGCCACAAAGTTGGCCACAGTCATGGGTGTTTTTTCCATCTCCAATTGTAGGAGGATGGTTCCACGGGAAGTTTCCATTTCAGCATACATTCCGTCTTGCAGATTAGAATATGGAGTTTGGCAGCTGATGATTAGTCCCGCAACAAGGGCGGCTAAATAAATTAGGGGTGATCGATTCATGTTTTAAATTTTAATAATGATACTAATTTTATGGTAAAACGAAGGGGTTGGTTGCTTCCGATTTTGTCGAAATCCCCTTGGTAGCCGTAACAGAGGTAGGATGGGAAAAGAAAAACAGCTTTTTGTCCCACCCGTAATACTTTGGCAGCTTCCCGGAGTGCTGGGAGAAAGTCTTCTTGATCGACCAGAAATCGGGCTTCACCTAATTGCTTTTCGTCGTAGAGGACGTTTTTGTTTAGATCTTCAATGCGGTAGGAGAGTACTACTTCTTCTCCTTTTTGAGGCAATGGGCTGCTTGTGTTTTGATTTTCCAGTATCGCATACCAAAAACCTTTGTTGGAATTGGTGTAGCTGCGTTCGGACTCTGCTTTTCGAATTTGTTCAAAAAGTCGTTGTTCAACAGCAATACGAGATTTGTTTCGCTGTGCCGATTGGTTTAAAAAAAACTGTTGTTTTTTATTGACAGGTCGTTGGGCAGGAGGCTCTTGACACTGAACAACCATCAAGCTCAACAGGATTATCAGTAGGGGTCTAAAGCGTTTCATTCGAAATGGTTTTTCCATTGTTGAATGGCTTTGATTAGCTGCTCTTTGGTTTCCTCCAATGAGCTAAAAGAGACGCCTCCGGCAGCATTTTTGTGACCACCACCACTGAAAAAAGTTTCGGCAAAGGTATGGGCAGGGAATCCCCCTTTGGAACGGAAGGACATTTTGATTTTGCCTTCGCGCTGGTTTTCAATCATAATCACGGCCAGTTGAATATCTTTTAGACGCAAGCCATAATTAACAAAGCCTTCGGTATCACCTTTTTGATAATTACAGGCATTGAGTTCCTGCTGGGATAGACTTAGAAAGACTGCTGGGATTTCATTTAACTTGGTCAGATTGGTCAGTCCCATCCCTAATAGACGTACCCGATCAAAGGTGTAGCTGTCGTGAATGTTTTGATGAATGTCGCTGTGCGGGGCGCCACACTCCATTAGGTGTGCGATGGCACGGTGGGTGTCAGGAGTGGTGCTGGGGAATCGGAAAGAACCGGTATCGGTCATGATTCCTGTATACAAGCAACTAGCCATATCGGGGTCGATGGCATTGGCATCCCATTGATTGATGATGTGATAGACAATCTCTGCGGTGGAGCCCATATGGGGAAAGGACAGGGTCAGTGCCGCATAGTCTTTGGGGTTTTGATGGTGGTCGATCATTACGATGGGTGCAGTGCTTTTTTCAACCAATGGACCAAGGGCATCAATCCGAAGCAAATCGTTAAAATCAAGGGTGAAGATTAATTCTGCCGCCTCGATGTACTGAGCTGCTTTGGCGGCCGATTGACTGTGCTGGACGATGGCTTCTTGTCCAGGCATCCATGTTAGAAAATCTGGATAATCATTCGGTGATATGACATGGACTCGGTGTCCTTTTTGTTGTAAAAAAGAAGCCCAAGCCAAACAACTTCCAAGCGCATCTCCATCTGGATTTTGGTGTGGAATGACGACAATGCTTTTGGAGGTGTCCAATAATGCTTGTAATGCGCTAAGCTGCTGGATTTTCATGCCTTTTTGCGCAAATATAGGTTTTGTTTTTGATATTGAGGAACGCAGGCTTAGGGTTTCCAAAACTGTATTCAGTGTTTTAAGTCTTGGTTGGTGATTCGAAAAGTGCATATTTCTTTGGCATTTCGACCATCCTTGCGTTGGTGAATCCAATTGTCTGGATTCATGATGTCTTTTGTTAGTATTTTGTTCTTTCTGATGCTCATTTCGATAGTGTCGATCATTCTTGTGCATTCATAGGATTCATCGATATAAAAAACCTCTTGCGGATCGTACCAGAAAAATTTTTTGGATTCCTTGGCTTTAATCTGCATGGGTTTATCACGACCAAATTCAAAGGCTTTGCTTTTTAATTCGATTTCTCTAGATATAAGTCATACCAGTCGATCTTTCTTGAGATGTACATAACCAAACTGAGAATGATGAAAATTCCAACGCTACCAATCAACAGTGCATAGTCTTCCAGTTGAAGAATGGTAAATATGAAGAGGTATAGAATCAATAAAATCCCCAACACAAGCCCTGCTACGGTCTTTGATTTTAAAATGGCATAGGTATAGAGCGACACGATTGAAAGGGTTAGGATGGTGGCTGTCAGATAGGAGCTATTGAAAGAAATATGCTCACTAAACGCAAGCAATAGGGAGTAAAATACGACTAATGCAAGCCCTACCAGTATATACTGAATAGGATGGATAAAAACCTTTTTTAAAAGTTCCACAAAGAAAAATACAAGAAAGGTCAGCCCTAAAAATAGGATGGCGTATTTGGCCACCCGATCAGATTTTTTGTAGCGATCTAAAGGGAGCAACAAATGCGTTCCAAAACGACTATGGTCAGGATCATACTTACTTCCAGTCCAGATTTGCGGATAATTTCTGTTAAGGTGAAGAATATTCCAATGGGCCTCAAAACCTTTTTCCGAGATATTTCGTGAATCAGGTAAGTAGGCTCCATCGAAACTAGGAGTTGCCTATTGGGATTGAATGTTTACATCGGTAGTTTTCCCAAGGGGTATAAACTGCAAATACTGACTTCCTTTTAAGTTAATAGTCAAATCAAAGGCATTTAATGTACCTTCATTAAAACGAGTTAAAGCGGCATTGATTCCCTGGGACACAAGGTCATTGTTTGCAACTCCAGAGTTAAAGTCAAGGGTTTCATTTTGCCAATGAAGGCGAATCTGTCTTTCGATTCCTTTTAAATGCGATACGCCTAGGTTTAGTTTTGTTTTATCAAAATGAATATTTTGGGGAAGGATATCTAAATCCTTTAAATCAATACTACGGAAATGTCCCGAAAGCATTAGTTCGGAATCGTAAACAACAACCTCATAAATTCCTCGGTATCTTTTTTCAGGATTGATGCTTCCGTTTATTTCAAGTTTTTCTGGCAATACATGAATATAATCTCTGATTTTCACAATGATGTTGGTGGAGTCTTTTTCACTGAACTGCTTGACATATCGGTCGTAGGGAATGGAAAGGGAAGGTCCCGTTACAGTCTGTCCTAAAGCCCATTTACCACTAACTTCCTCAATAGCATCTTGTTGTGTCCACTCTCTTTCTCTGATCAAACTTCTGACCATGCTTGCTGGGATCAACAAGAGCAGTGTCAAAACGACAATCGTTCCGAGTTTAAAATAAATATTGAATTTAAGATTTCTCATAAGTAGGTTCAGATTTGGGATCCGTAGCACTACGAAGTTATAAAATAAATAAGGAGTAGGCGTAATGGCTACGACAATTGGGGGCAATCAAACGGATAAAAAGTGCTATTTTGCCGAAAATAAATGACGATGAACAGAACATTTACCATGATCAAACCCGATGCGGTTGAAAACGGTCATACAGGTGCAATTTTAGAGAAAATCAACAACGCAGGCTTTCGTATTGTAGGTCTAAAAAAGACACAACTAAAGCTAAGTGATGCTGAGGCATTTTATGCTGTTCACAAAGCGCGTCCTTTCTTTGGAGAATTGGTGGCTTTTATGACGCGTGGCCCAATTGTGGCAGCGGTTTTGGAAAAAGACAATGCGGTAAATGATTTTCGTACGTTGATTGGTGCAACCAATCCAGCGGAAGCTGCAGAAGGCACCATCCGTCAGTTGTATGCAACCTCTATTGGTGAAAATGCAGTTCATGGTTCTGACAGTGATGAAAACGCAGCCATCGAAGCAGCGTTTCACTTTTCGGGTCGCGAGTTATTCTAACGCAGCACTATTTTTTTTATCGGGGCTTGTTCTAGGGCTGCATTCAGTTTTTCAAGAATGGCTGGAAGTGCATATTGCATCTCTTGTTTGAGAGTGGCATTGCTTATTTCTACTACTAAGGTTTGCCCCTCGAGACGTAGGCTTCGGGTGTAAAGGTTTACATACTGTCCCATGCTTTCTTTCCAGACTTGTTCTACCCGCACCCGATCCATTCCCTTTCGGACTCCTTTTTGCTGGGAAAATTCTGACAGTACCTCTTTAAGCGAGCGGGGTTCGTATTTAGGGTTGCTCATCTGTAGGGTATTGACGTTTGTAAAAGTAGCGTTTGCTGTTATGCTCCAAGATCAATTCTAGCGAATCCAAGCGAAGGATCCGTTCCTCCCAGGTCGCCCAAGGCGTTTCAAAGTGAAGCTGCCAACTGTTTTTGTCGGAGGCGAGGGTGAAATCCGAACGGTCACGGGAGGTGTTTAGGGATTCCCCCAAACTCGGACTGAGTTTTTTTCGATACCCCTTATTATCGGTTGTTAGGGTGTAATGATCGTATTGCACATTGCCTAGCGCGGGGTAAAAGGTTTCGTTTTCCTTGGTAACTTTTTCAATCCGCCAATAACCAGCCAATTGCTCTGTTTCAAAGGCCTTAGAACAGCCACTGAGCCAAAACAATAGCAGTGTGATCAATGGAAAAAAGAAAGGTCGAAGCATGCTACAAGGTATCATTTTTTACTGCATCAAGGGCAAAAAGTTCATAGGTCATTGCGCTCGCTTGTAAGGCTTTTTCCGATCGATCGGCGTGGGTGTCGGAGATAAAGATCTGACCAAAGTCTGCGGCGCTTAGCAAACTGACGATTTTGGCGACACGCTCTTGATCAAGTCGGTCAAAAATATCATCCAACAACACAATGGGAGGCACGCCTTGCTGCTGTTGCATATAGTCGAATTGTGCGAGTTTAAGCGCGATCAAAAATGACTTTTGCTGTCCTTGACTGCCGAATTTTTTTACTGGGTGGCCGTCCAAACGAAATTCCAAATCGTCCTTATGAAGCCCTACGCTGCTGAACTGCAAGGCCCTGTCTTTGGCAAGGGCGGTTTCTAGCAAATCAGCGAGGGGTTTTTCGTCCAGCTGGGTTTGGTACTGAATCTGAACCTGTTCTTGGGGGGTGCTTATCTGTTGATACCGCTTTTCAAATACAGGGGTAAAAGCCGTCATAAAGGCTTTGCGTTTTTCATAGAGGGGCTGGCTCAATTCCACCAATTGCTCGTTATACACCGCCAAGTTGGTGGCGTCAAACTGCTGATTGGCGGCAAAAAATTTGAGCAGCGAATTTCGCTGTTCCACCACACGGTTGTAACGCAGCAATCCATCCAAGTAGGCCGTGTCGGTTTGTCCGATGATTCCATCCATAAACTTACGTCGGACGCCGCTGCCCGCTACAATCAAATCTTGATCGGAAGGGGAGATGATCACCAAGGGAATCAACCCAATGTGTTCCGCGATTTTCTCATAGGCCTTGCCGTTGCGTTTGATGACTTTTTTACTGCCTTTTTTAAAACTACAGACAATTTTTTCTGTTTCCTCTTTTTTGGAAAAAACGCCTTCAAGGACAAAGAAATCGGCGTCAAAATGAATGTTTTGGGTGGCAACAGGGTTAAAGTAGCTCTTCCCTAAAGCCAGATGGTAGATGGCGTCTAGAAGGTTTGTTTTTCCCACGCCATTGTTACCAACAAAGCCGTTGATAGGGGCTTGGAAATCAAGCTGAAATGCTTTTTGGTTTTTATAGTTCGTCAAGGAAAGCCGATGCAACTGCAT
The DNA here is from genome assembly GCA_009886755.1 of Flavobacteriaceae bacterium. Taxonomy (GTDB): domain Bacteria; phylum Bacteroidota; class Bacteroidia; order Flavobacteriales; family Flavobacteriaceae; genus UBA11891. The sequence continues at coordinate 33,485 of QXYU01000020.1, read as the reverse complement.
CGAACAAAGATAAATTTTTGCCGTAGAATCAAAGGGTGTTTATTTTTCTTATTTCGCTTTTGGAGTGGTTCAATAGTTCCTTCTGCAGTAGCTATTGTGCCACTCTGTACATTATAAAAAGTATTTAAAGGGTTGCTAATGTTTCCAATTTCTTGTATTGAAACCTGAGTGTATCGTTCCGTAGTTTTTGAGCTCTTAGGTCCTACCAATTTTTGAATAGATCCTAAATCTGTTCCTTTTTTGAGCAAGAGAGTGGCCAGCGAAAAGGAGAACAGAGGATCTATAATCACCGCCTTATCATAAGTATGGCTTGTTTTGACAAGAGGGTATTGCCGGTTTATATCGGATGTTGGGCGTAGGTTAATCATGGTTTGGAGAATAGCTATGGGGCTGTTCACTGATAAAAGTAGTAAAAATAACGTATCAACGAAGTAAAAACGGTAGTTTTGATATACGGAAAACCACGGCGCTATTTGATTTTAAGGTACTTGGGTAAGGATTTATAATACCCAATTGTTTTTATGTAAAAAAAAACAGCAGTGATTTCAAGGGGCATTTAAGCCAAAGTTGGCAAGGCATTTTTCCTTAATCCGCATAGCATAAGGGGCTTTCCATATTATCCAAAAAAGTGTACTTTTGTTTTTCAAAATTTGACAGATGGCGACATACAAAAAACGCGGGTATAAAAAATCTATTAGCAAACCCGATACTCCCGAAATAGAACAAGACAGCACCACAGCAGAGGTCTTTGAACGCTTAGATACAGGGGCGTCTCGTACGGAGGCTTTTGTGGCCAAATACCAAAACGTCATTCTAGGCGTGATTGGTGGGGTGGCTCTCGTGGTTCTTAGTTACCTGGGGTACCAGCAGTTTGTTCAGTTGCCTAAGGAACAAGAGTCCATAAGTGAATTGAATCAAGCGCAATATTACTTTGATATGGCGGTGAACAATACCAATTCCGATTCTTTATACCTCCGTGCCTTAAACGGTGGGGATGGAAAATACGGTTTCCTAGATATCATTGAAAACTACAGCGGTACCTCGGCAGCCAAATTGGCGACCTACAGTGCTGGGATGTCCTATTTGAACCTAAAAGACTACAAAAACGCCATTACCTATTTGGATCAGTTTGATGCCGATGATATATTGTTGTCTGCCTTGGCCAAAGGAGCCATTGGCGATGCTTTTGCACAGATCGGTCAGTTGGACGATGCCTTTGACTACTATGTCCAAGCGGCTGGGGTGAATGAAAACTTATTCAGTACACCAAAATATTTATTCAAAGCCGCAACCATCGCTTCCAGTATTGGAAAAAACGAAGCGGCACTTGGTTTTCTCAAGCGTATTAAAGAAGAATTCCCGGATTCCAAAGAAGCCGATTTGGTGGACGTACAGTTGGGCAAACTCGAGAACTAAACTCGATTCCCATGGCTACGGCACAAAACAATCTGTCGGATTACAACGCATCGGAAGTTCCTTCTGGTAAAGGCCTCAGGGTTGCACTGGTCGTGTCCGAATGGAATGCTGCCATCACCGAAGGCTTGTGTCGCGGCGCGGAGGAAACGCTTCTCGCTCACGAAGTAGCCCCCGAAGACATCAGCAGAATCAATGTTCCCGGTAGTTTTGAACTGGTTTATGGTTGTAAAACCGCCCAGCAAAAAGCCGATGCTGTTATTGCCATTGGAAGTGTTATCCAGGGAGAAACCAAGCATTTTGTTTTTGTTTGCCAAGGGGTGACCCAAGGGATTGTTCAACTGAATCTCAACGCAGCGGTTCCGGTTATCTTTTGTGTCTTGACAGACAACACCTTGGAACAAGCCCAAGCCCGATCGGGAGGGAAACACGGAAACAAAGGTGTGGAGGCAGCCGTAGCGGCCCTCAAAATGGCTGCGCTCAATCGTTTATAAGTTCTCAATTTACAGGGTCATACTTTCTGCTTTTCTTCGGCTATTTTTTTATTTTTGATACAAACCCAGATGGATGTTTCGAGGCAATCCTTTAAAAATTAGAAAAAACCGTCGCTACAATTACACTCCGCGCTACTACAAAGGCAAGGAGGGTGGCAATCCCTATGATTTCGACTCGAAGTTTGCCCGCTATCGCGACACGCACAATGCCAACGATTTTGGCCAACAATGGCAAGACGCCCGTGAGAAAATGCGGCATCGTGGCAATCGTACCGTTTCCCCTTTATTACTCTTAATCATCGGTGTGCTGACCTTAATTGCGTTGTACATCATTGATTTTGATTTGTCCTTATTTACACGTTTCCCCTGATGGCAGATATTATTGCGTTGTTACCCGACCATGTAGCCAATCAGATTGCTGCGGGAGAAGTGATTCAACGACCGTCCTCGGCCGTAAAAGAATTGATTGAAAATGCGGTGGATGCTGGAGCAACAGAGATTCAACTGATCGTCAAAGATGCGGGGAAAACACTGATTCAGGTGATTGACAACGGCAAGGGGATGAGTCCTACCGATCTTCGAATGGCTTTTGAACGGCACGCCACTTCCAAAATTCGACTGGCGGAAGATTTATTTCAACTAGACACCAAAGGGTTTCGCGGGGAGGCCTTGGCCTCCATTGCGGCCGTAGCCCATGTGGAAGCCCACAGCCGGCCGAAAGATGCTGAAGTGGCTTCGAGCATTCAGATTGAAGGCACCACGGTTGTCAGTCAAGAAGTGTCCGTAGCTCCCAAAGGCACTTCCATTGCGATTAAAAATTTATTTTTCAATATTCCCGCACGACGTAATTTCCTCAAAACCGATGCCGTAGAGTTGCGGCATATTATTGATGAATTTCAACGGGTGGCATTGGCGCATCCCGATTTGGCATTTTCACTGCTCCACAATGGCAGTGAACTGTTTGACTTACCCAAGGCGAACTTAAAAAGACGTTTGTCCCAAGTGATGGGAGGGAAGTTTGAAGAAAAAATTGTGGCGATCGAAGAGGAAACCCCTTTGGTGCAAATCAAAGGATATTTGGTAAAACCCAATTTTGCCAAAAAATCTCGCGGGCAACAGTTCTTTTTTGTGAACCAACGCTTTATCAAAAGCCCTTTTCTGCATCATGCGCTTTGTGCGGCTTTTGAAGGTTTGTTGAAAGACGGTTATCAGCCTGGCTATTTTATTTTTTTACAGGTCAGTCCGGAGCATATTGATATCAACATCCACCCCACTAAAACAGAAATCAAATTTGAAGATGAGCAAAGTTTGTATGCGATTCTCAAATCGGCGGTGAAACATAGTTTGGGAATGTTCCAAGTAACGCCAGCATTGGATTTTGACCGTGATCCCACTATGGATCCTTCCTATTCAACCACGCAGTCTTCGCCTAAAATGCCTTCCATTGAGGTGGATGCATCGTTCAATCCTTTTCAGGATAAAAAAGAACGCCCAACCAAACAAACCGGACAGTGGGACAGCCTCTATGCAGGCTTGCAATCAGAGTCGGTGGCTTCCCCTTCTTTGGGAATGGATGTGCCGCAGGAAAGCAGCAAAGTATTTCAGCTTTTTCAAAAATACATTGTCAGTTCGCTGCGTTCTGGTCTTTTGGTGATTGATCAGCAGCGGGCACACCAACGTGTTTTATACGAACAATTCCTAAACCATCTGACCGGACAACCCAGCCCCCGCCAACAGTTGTTGTTTCCCCTTCACAAAGAATTGGCTCCCCACGAGCGTGTTCTTTTGGAGTCGCATCAAGATACGATTGCGGCTTTGGGTTTTGAAATCGAATGGGAAGATAGCCAGTTGACCATCAAAGGCATTCCGGCAATTTGCTCCGAATCTCAAATCGATGAGGTGTTGGAAGCGCTTTTGTCGATGGAAGAACAGGCGATCGAAAGCTATAGCCCTTCCGATCTAATGGCTAAAATAATGGCCAAAACCCTTAGTATCAAAAGCGGGAAAATCCTAGAACATCAAGAGCAAGATCGTTTGATTAACGATTTATTTGCCTGTAAAGAAACCCAAGTATCCCCTTTTAACCGACAGATATTTGTTACTTTGGAAAAGGATGAATTGGAGAAAAAATTGAACTAATGCGACAGCTATCCGAAACGGTCAAACATTTACTTATCATCAACGGCTTGTTCTTTTTTGCCACAATGGCTCTAGGACCGGTGGTCTATGATTGGTTTTCACTTCATTATTTTGCCAGCCCAAAGTTTCAGCCGTGGCAGTTGCTCACCCATATGTTTATGCATGGGGATTTTGGTCATATATTCTTTAATATGTTTGGGTTGTATATGTTTGGAACGCCCTTGGAACAATTATGGGGGCGTAATAAGTTTATTTTTTTCTATCTCTCTACTGGCTTTGGAGCTGCCTTGCTTCAAATGGGGATCTATTATTTCCAAGTGCAACAGGGGGTGATGGAATTGGAAGGCTTGGGCATGAGTTCCAGTGCGATTCAAGAGTTTTTACAAACCAGTGCGCTGTCTCCAACGATGATGGAGCAAGCTGATATCGGAAACTTACGCGGAGCCTATCAGGCTTATTCTGCGGTTTTAGTGGGCGCTTCTGGAGCCTTGTACGGTGTTTTGGTGGGCTTTGCTATATTGTTTCCCAATGCACAACTGATGTTGCTCTTTCCGCCCATCCCGATTCGTGCTAAATTCATGGTGCCTATTTTAATCGTTGTTGATTTGTTTTTTGGGTTTTCGTCCTATTCTATGGGACCCATTGCACACTTTGCCCATGTGGGCGGAGCCCTTACCGGATTGCTGATGATGTGGTATTGGAAACGAAATCAATTTAACAGCAATCGATGGAATTGACATGAATTGGAACCAGTTGACATACCGCTTAAAAAGTCTTTCCATCGCAGAAAAACTGATGGCACTCAATGGGGTGTTTTTTGTGCTGCCCTTTGTATTGCAAACGATCTTCTATTTGTTTGAACTACCCATTTCGGGACTGCTGAGTTGGTTTCAACTGTCTGCCGATGCAGAACTGCTTTTGTTCCGTCCGTGGACATTGATCAGTTACAGTTTTTTGCATAGTGGCTTTTTCCATTTGTTTTGGAATATGATCCTACTGTACTATACCGGACAACTCTTTTTAAACCTCTTTCCAGCGCGAACGTTTACCAATGTTTACTTTATGGGAGTGGTCTTGGGGGGGGTGCTTTTTGTTGTGAGCTATGCTTTGTTTCCGGTATTTCAAGGAATGCGCCCTTATATGGTAGGAGCCAGCGCAGGGGTGATGGCTACTTTCGTGTTCATCAGTACCTATACGCCCAACCAAGAAGTGCGGTTTTTCTTTTTTAATGTCAAGCTGAAATACCTCGCGATGTCTTTTGTCTTTTTAGATGTGATTCAGATTCCCAATGGGAATGCTGGAGGACACTTGGCGCATTTAGGAGGTGCCTATCTCGGATTTTTATATGCGAGTCAACTCCAAAAAGGACGCGATATTGGTTCTAGTTGGGGGGCTTTTTGGGAACGGTTTGGCAAGATGTTTCAATCCAGACCCAATCTCAAAAAAGTATATAAAAATCCAACACCAAAAACGCGTAAGACAGCCTCGGTCAATCAACAAAAAATTGACACAATCCTCGATAAAATAAGTACTTCAGGTTATGACAGCCTAACCAAGGAAGAAAAAGACATCCTATTCCAAGCAGGAAAGGAATAAGCACAACATATGACGAAAAAACCCACCCTGGTATCCCGTTTTCTGGTTCTACTAAATGCCTTTCTACTTTTTGCTTTATTCCTTATCATGGGAGGGTATTTCCCAATTAAAGGACTATTGCCTGGGGTTTTAGTGCCTGTTTTGTCGTTTATCAATCTCGGCTTTTTTTTCTATTGGATTTTACGAATGCGATGGCCTTTTCTTCTTTTTATGATTTTCTTTTTATTGAATTTTCAAGAATGGAATCGCTTGTATAAATTTCCTAATAATGCTATCGTGGTAGCAGATGGCTTTAAAGTAATGTCTTATAATGTGCGTTTGTTCAATCAATACAACTGGCTTAAAGAAGATCAGGTACCTTTGCGAATTGAGCAGTTTATCTACGCTGAAGACCCAGATATTATTTGTTTGCAAGAGTATAGTAGCAGCACCGCTCCAGCCTTGGAGAAGTATCCGTATCGCTATTTGAAAACAGCGGAAGCACTGGGGAATAATGGGGTCGGGATTTTTTCTAAGTTCCCCCTGCTTCGTACTGGGCAATTTGATTTTGAAAACAGTGCCAACGGTGGGGTCTATGCTGATATTGGATACCGACAGGACACGCTGCGGGTGTACAATCTTCATTTGGAATCATTTCAATTGCAACGTACCGATTCTTTGGTGGATCAAAACTCTTCCGCCCGTTTTTTGCGTCGCTTGGATGGGGTGTATGAAAAACAATTGGATCAGATTCTACAGTGGAAGCAGTTGGAAAACTTTAACGAATATCCTAGTGTGATCTGTGCGGACATGAACAACACTGCCTTTTCCAAAGCCTATAAAAACTTACGAGGCCGCCATGAGGATGCTTTCGAAGCGGCTGGACAGGGCTTTGGCGCTACCTACAGTCTTGGGGGTATTCCCTATCGAATTGATTTTATATTTAGTCCCAGCCGCTTAAAGGTCTTGGAATATACCACCCACGAGGTGGACTTTTCCGACCATAAGCCAATCTCTGCAAAATTGAATTGGGACTAGCCTTGACAATGGTCTAAATACGCTCTTGCTTCAGGCCCTTTGTTGAAGAGCAGATCCAAACTGCTTAGGTTGCTGAGAAAACCATATTTGGATTCAAATACTTGCGTATAATGTGGAAAGACGGGATGAGTCTGCTTTGCATTCAAAAGCGATTCTTGTAGTTGGTGCTTGGTAAAATCCAAAGCAACTTCTTCTTGAGGAATGTCTAGATCCAAGGCGTCAAAGAGCACGTCTAGAAAACGACGGTTAAACTGATATAGGGTGTGAGCAGTTTCCTGATAGAGGGGGGCAAAGGCATCTTCGTAAAATTCAAAAAAAGGAGACGAACGATAGGCCGCTTGTAGGGATCTCCAATGCAGTTGTTGCCAGTGGGAATGGACGTCTGTTTGCACTTCGCTTTCTTTCTGATGGCTTTGCTCTCGTTTATGAACGATGGGGATGGTAAGTGTCAACCGTCCGTTGGCTCCGTAAATATAGGTCCTGTTACGATAGGTCTGTTTATGATAATGGCTGTCCGTAACCCAATAGATGGTGCCTTGCTGTAATAGCCACGTGAAATACGAAACCGGAGGAGCATAGGCAGGGACAACTACCGGGATCATGCCGCTTCTTTTTTGGCTTTTCTTCTTCGGTACCAGCTAAAAGCTTGATAGAGCGCTACAAACACTAAAAAATAAGGAAAATAAGAACGTGATTTTCCATCCAATCCAACAGTGGTAAAGACCCGATTCCAGCGAATTCGCCAATTTTTAATTCCATCGTTGATTCCCTCGATACTAAACCATATAAATACAGGTTTACCCACAATATGATCTTCTGGCACAAAGCCCCAATAGCGACTGTCTTCCGATCTGTGGCGGTTATCTCCCATCATCCAATAGTAATCTTGTTGAAAGGTATAGTCAGTCACTTCTTTTCCATTGAGGTAAAAACGATCTCCTTTTTTGACAAAGTCGTTTTTCTCGTATTCCCGAATCAGCTTTTTATAGAGGGGATAATTTTCTTTAGTGAGTGGTACTCGCATCCCTTCTTTAGGAAGCACCAAAGGCCCAAAATTATCCTCGTTCCAATCGTAGGGGAGTGCATTTGGGAAAAAGTTAGTGTTGGGGATTTTTTCCATTTGATTCTTTCGTACAATGGAATCGATCCAAGATTCAGCAGCCAAGGCTTCCGCTTCTTTGAGTGTAAGGGTGAGTTGGCGTTCACGCTCCAGAACCTCTGTGACTTGCAATCGTTGTTCTTGGACGATATCGAGAGGCAATCCTCTGCTGTTGGTGACGAGCCTAAAGTCTTCAACGCTATTCCCGCGGGTGGATAGAAGGTAAGGGCGCAGTGCATTAAAGGCCTGTTGAGTAATTCCCTTGACTTTAAAAGTACGCGTAAAATCCGTGTGTCCAGCGGCAAGGAGTTTTTTAGCAGAGATTCCTTTTTCGTGTAAAAGGGAGTGTACATATTGCACGCGGGCGCGTTCGGGGAGTTGGGTTCGTTCTCCGTCGATATGCACCAGGCCATTGATAATCTCGAGGGTATCCCCTGGAATGGCAACACAGCGTTTTACATAATTTGATTTTTTATCGATGGGTTTGCGAACGCCTGCTTCTTTGACAAAAAACTGACGAACCGTATCTGCCGGCCAACTAAAGACAACAATCTCATTGCGTTCTACTTTTTGAAGTCCTGGCAAACGCATGAAGGGCAGTTGTGGCTTTTTGAGGTAAGAACGTATTTTGAGTACGGGAATGGTGTCGTGAACCATGGGAAAAGAAACCGCTGTTGTGGGCACCCGAGAGCCAAAATGAAATTTGCTTACAAATAGAAAATCACCAATCAAAAGTGTTTTCTCTAGAGAACCCGTTGGAATAATGTAAGGCTGCATGAAGTATGTGTGTACCAAGGTGGCGGCTACCACGGCAAAAAGCACCGAGCTGATCCATTCTCCAAAAGCCGTTCGTGGTTTTAGGCTACGATCTTTGATATGATTAAGCGTGTCACCGTAGTTTTTAGTGGCTGTGTAAAGACCTCCCGTAAGCAATACGAGTGCCGTATCACGACTACTGTTAAAGCCAAAGCTACGAAGTGTTTCCACCCATACAACAGGAATCATCATCAGGTTGATAATGGGGATAAACATTAGGATTACCCACCAACGAGGACGGTGAATGATTTCCATTAAAACCAAGGCGTTGTATAAGGGAATGGCCGCTTCCCATGCCTTTTTCCCTGCCGCTTGGTAAAGTTTCCAAGTACTTAAAAAATGCACTGCATTGAGTGCGATAAACAATACGATCCAGCCAGTCCAGCTCATAATTTTTGGTTCAAATTACTAATCCCTTTAGATTTCTTTTTCTTCTTCAGAAAGATTTAACACATCGTTCATTCCGAAAACTCCTTTTTTTCCCACAATCCACTCTGCGGCAACAACGGCTCCCAAGGCAAATCCCTTTCGATTGAACGCCTCGTGTCGAATGCTGATCAGGTCATTGGCTCCTTGAAAATGGACGCTATGTGTGCCCGGTACTTCCCCTTCTCGAATCGAATGGATGGGAAGTTGTCTATTGGATTCTTGGTTTACTTCCAGAACCCATTTTTGATAGGGACTATTTTCAATGACTCCTTCTGCCAAAGTAATGGCTGTTCCGCTAGGGGCATCAAGTTTATGAATATGATGAATTTCCTCCATTTTGGCGATGTAGTCTGGGTGCGGTTGCATTAGTTGCGCCAGTTTTTGATTGAGGGAAAAAAACAAATTCACACCGATACTAAAGTTAGAGGCGTATAAAAAAGCACTGTTTTGGGTTTTACAATAGGCTTCTACTTCCGCCCTTTGATCCAACCACCCTGTAGTGCCACATACTACAGGAACGCCCATTTTTAAGGCACTTTTGATATTAGCTACCGCTGCATCGGGTACACTAAAATTAATAGCGACTTGGGCTTGTGTCAATGTTCCTTCTTGAGTATCGGGGTCCACAATGGCAACAATCTCATGACCTCGCTCTTTGGCAATGTCTGCAATGGCTTTTCCCATTCTTCCGTATCCGAGGAGTGCAATTTTCATAGGAGCTAAAAAGTTAGATTGACTTGCAGTCCCACTTGATTTTGGGAACGGAGAAAATCGTGTTCAAAATGAGGTCTTAGACTGAGTTTGTCGTTCACATTGAATTGGAGTAAGTGGGCACTTACATTGGCTTCCAAAATATTTAACATATAAGTACCAATAATAAAAATAAAAGCAATGTCTTTGTAGCGTTGATGAAATTTCATTCCAAGAAGTAAGTCTTCTTTTACGGGGATAATTTCCGTGTACTCATCGTCAAAATACCCTGCGGAGCGTCTTTTGTAGGCGTTGCGGTATTTTAATAATTCGTCATTGTTGATTTTGTAATAATAGGCAGAGGCACCGATGGCTCCATATACAAGCGGTACCTTCCAATATTTTCCCAAATAGGCTTGACCCAAGCCTGGGAGTATGGCTGAATAGAAAGCAGCCTTTGAGGGAGTTAGCGGGTTGGCAATCAGTCGCTGTTTACGCGAAAGCGTCTCTGATTGAAGACTGTCAAGCTGGGCAAAAAGGGGCTGACTTCCCAAGCAGGCAATCAATACTAATCCTTGGAGTAGTTGTTTCACTTTTTGATTTTTTCAACCCAAGACTGTAAGGTATCCAAAGAATCAAATGGAATTTGGATGCTTCCTTTGCCATTGGGGTTGGCTTTAATTTTAACACCCTTGTCAAAGAATTGCTGAAAACTTGCCAGCCAATCGGTTTTAATAACCGTTGGGGCAGGTTCTTTAAGATCAAAGACTTCGGGTTCTGATTTGGTTTTTTTTACCAGTTCTTCTGTAGCACGAACGGACAGCCCTTTGGAAATGATTTTCTCATAAATCCCCAGTTGTACGTTGGGATCTTCAATATTAATAAGTGCTCGACCATGCCCCATGGAAACGAATCCGTCTCGCATTCCTGTTTGGATGATCGGGTCTAGTTTGAGTAAGCGTAAGTAGTTGGTTACCGTAGAACGTTTTTTTCCAACACGTTCGCTCAGTTGGTTTTGGGTCAAACTGACATCATCAATCAGCCGTTGGTAGGAAAGCGCAATTTCGATAGGATCTAGATCTTGGCGCTGGATGTTCTCTACCAAGGCCATTTCCAGAGACTCTTGGTCGTTGGCAGTTCGGACAAAAGCCGGAATTGTTTTGAGTTGAATGGATTTGGAAGCTCTAAAACGGCGTTCCCCAGCAACCAGCTGATAGTTGTCGGGTTCAATTTCACGGACGGTGATGGGTTGTACCACGCCTAATTCACGAATGGAGGTGGCCAGTTCTCGCAGTTTTTCCTCGTTAAAATTGGTTCTAGGTTGGAAAGGATTTTCCGTAATGCGCTCCAGAGGAATTTCAATCACATTCCCAATTACTGTTTTAGTAGCAGGGTTGGGGGTGGATTGTGAATTTAAATCCGGGTCGTTAAGAATGGCTGAAAGCCCTTTACCTAAGGCCATTTTTTTTGCTGACTTTGCCATCGGTTAGACTTTATTTTTTTTAATTATTTCGTTGGCCAGCGCAAGATAATTTTCGGCTCCTTTGCTGGTTGCGTCATAAGCGATGATATTTTCACCATAACTGGGCGCTTCGCTTAAACGTATGTTTCGTTGGATTAGGGTTTTGAACACCATCTTCCCAAAGTGCTTGTTGACTTCTTCCACAACCTGATTGGAAAGACGCAATCTGGAATCGTACATGGTTAAAAGTAAGCCTTCGATGTCCAAGTCTGAATTGTGAACCTTTTGGACACTTTTGATGGTATTGAGCAATTTGCCAAGACCTTCCAAGGCGAAGTATTCGCACTGGATGGGAATAATGACAGCATCCGCTGCTGTGAGTGCATTCAAGGTGATCAACCCCAAAGAAGGTGCACAGTCAATCAGAATATAATCATAGAGTCCCTTTATGGATTCTAAGGCTTTGCGTAGCATGAACTCTCGATTCTCTTTGTCTACCAATTCGATCTCGGCTGCGACCAAGTCGATATGGGATGGGATCAAATCGAGGTTAGGACTGTTGGTCGTTAGCTTTGCTTCTTGAGCAGTGCTGCTATGTTCCAAAAGTTGATAGGTGGTATTCTCTTGTGCATTGACGTCAAAGCCCAATCCCGAAGTGGCATTGGCTTGAGGATCGGCATCAACCAACAAAACCTTTTTCTCCAAAATACCCAAGGCAGCGGCAAGGTTTACGGCGGTGGTGGTTTTTCCAACACCTCCTTTTTGATTGGCTATCGCAATTATTTTTCCCATAGATTCAGTGGTTCGGAGCCTAAAATACAATTTATTGATGCTTTTAGGAAATATGTCCTTTGCATTTTATAAAACCTTTTTAAAAGGTTATTTACTATTCGGAAATACTGTCTTTAAACTCAATGAGATAAATCTTTTCGCCCTCTTTTTTATGAAGGTAATTTTCCCGCGCAAATTTTTCTAAACTGTCGAGATTTTGCAATTGTTCGATGGCTGTGGAATCTTTGTCGATTTCTTTTTGCAGTTGCTTTTTTTGAGCATTCAATTCTTTGATTTCCTGATTCAGCTCGTTGTGAATCAATAGGGAATGGGTGTCTAAAAAAATTATCCAAATCAAAAAGACCATTCCGAGTAGGGTGTAGGTGAGATGTGATTTTTTAAAAAAGAAACGAAATATTTTTTGCAGCATACTTATAATATCTATGGGCGTTCAATAGCACGAACTTGTGCTTCGGTTATGGCGGCAGGGGCCGAATTCCCCCAGTTATTCAAAATGTAGTTCATTACGTCAGCAACTTCTTCATCGTCCAAACCTTGCGGCGCCATTAGCTTGTCATAAGGGATGCCATTGACCACTATGGGACCACGCATCCCGTATTTGACCCCTTGAATGCTCTGGATCAAGTTGTTTTTTAAATAATCTGACTCAGCGAGGGGTGGGAAACTTCCAGGAACTCCTTGTCCCTTGGATTGATGGCATTGCAAGCAGAAGTCTTGGTAAATTAAGGCGCCGTCTTCAATGCTTTGTTGGAGCGGTTTGCCTTGAAACAAAACCGTGAGTAAAAGGGTGTAGGCGAGCGTTGCTAAAAGTCCGATGGGTTTCATCCTTTGGGCACAATTTTAAGAATTCCTTTGCCTTCCACGCCAAGGTATAAAAGTCCATCGGGACCAGTCACTACGTTGCGAACCCTTCCGATATCTTCTAGTATTTTTTCACGTTTAACCACAGTGTTATTTTTGATGACTAGGCGTTCCAAATATTCAAAATGCAGAGAACCTACAAAAAGATTGCCTTCCCATTCTGGGTAGGCATTGGATCCAAAAGCCATTCCGCTTGGAGCAATCGAGGGTACCCAGTAATAATAAGGTTGTTCCATTCCGGGGAGACGGGTTTTGTTGGTGATGCGGGTGCCACTATAATTAATACCATAGGTGATTTCCGGCCATCCATAGTTATTGCCAGCTTGGATAATGTTGATTTCATCTCCTCCCCGTGGACCGTGTTCATGCGCCCAGATAACTCCGGTTTTAGGATGTACGGTCATGCCTTGTGGATTGCGATGGCCGTAGGAATAGACAGCTTCTTTGGTATTGTCTTGCCCCACAAATGGATTGTCGTTAGGAATGCTTCCGTCTAAATTAAGGCGGTAAACCTTCCCACCGTCTCTAGAGAGGTCTTGTGGGTTGACCTCTCGATTGCCTCGATCTCCAATGGTGAAAAAGATGTGTCCTTCTTGGTCGAATACAATTCGTGAGCCCCAATGCTGGGCTGTTTTGGTGTTAGGAACAGCCTTGTAGAGCAAATTCACATCTTCCAAGGTGACGTTGTCTTTGAGGATGGCACTATATAGTGCGGTATTGCCTCCCTTTCCACCTTCGGTATTTACGGCAGCGGTAAAAAAAAGACGTTTGGTGTTTTCAAAATCAGGTCCCAAAGCAACATCAAGCAGACCACCTTGCCCCCGAACATAGATGGATGGTAATCCTTTGACTTCTTTTTTCACTCCCTTTGTAACAAGATACAGAACCCCAGATTTTTCTGTCACCAAAAGCTGATCGGTACTGATAAAAGCCATTCCCCAGGGAATGTCAATTCCGTCCACTACCATTTCATAAGTGTAATCAATCGTTGTCGGTGTTTGAATCGGAGGAGTGTTTTCTTGGGCGCAGGAGGTCAAAAAAGACAGGAATGTCAGCCAACCAAAAAGAGTGTAACTTTTCATAGCAAGGATTGAATTTTTTAGAAATGTACACTGAATTTGGGATAAAAAAAAACCATCGGGAAACGATGGTTTGAGTCGGGATGACAGGATTTGAACCTGCGACCCCACGCACCCCATGCGTGTGCGCTACCAGGCTGCGCCACATCCCGAATTAAAGTGGATTGGTATCAGTTTGTCGGGGTGGCAGGATTCGAACCTGCGACCTCCTGCTCCCAAAGCAGGCGCGATGACCGGGCTACGCTACACCCCGAAAAGGTGCGCCAAAGATAGGGTTAATTACAAAGTTTGCAAATGCTTTCTACCTTTTTATATAAAGGGATTTTATTGGGTTTCTTTGGGGGTGCAATCCAAGCAAACTAGTTGATCTTCACCCATTTTCCAATGGTGCCCTGCCAGTCCTCGTCGGACGTAATTTTGATCATTGGGTATGTTCCAACCCAATATGGACAGTAGGGAAGAGTCGATAAAGAGCGTTTGTCCTCGCGGAATGAAAAGAGATAGTTCTACTTCTTGACTTTTGAGCTTCTGAGCTATAGGCGAAGTCGAGTAGGTGCTTAAAAGCAAATTGTTTTCAGTCTGCGCTACTTGATAGTTGATCGTATTCGCATTTGCTTGTGCTTTGGCATAAGATGGACCCGTTGCTTCTTTTAGAGTACTGAGATAGAGCGAGTCCCGGTCGGTGGCTTCTATTTTTAGTCGTACATTTTTGAGTAACAGTTGTTTTTCACCATTTTCATCAACGATTAAATCAAAATCTTTGGAATTGGTGAAACGATCTTGAAATTGAGCATTTTTTAAGGCTTTTAGCTGAAGGGTGTCTTGCGATGCAATGGCGTAATTGTAGTTGTCGATGGCTTGATAGGTGAATAAGCGAGACTTGGCCTCCAGGCTGCCCAATACAACCAAGACAATCACACTGAGCAACCAAACGCCCAAAAGAATCATCCGTCCCCAAAAACTAAAGGGATTGGATCGTGGAGCGACTAGTTTGATTCCCAATATCAATAGAAAGAGCACCGGGATTCCGAGAACACACAAGCCGAGGATCAACAACAGCCAAATAGGCGTGGTCTCGAGGATGCGAAAATTCATCATATCATTAAGGGGGAATTCGCTGACCCAACTCACTACGTTGGTTGTGATAAATCCAAGTGTGATGCCAAACAAACTTAGTGAGGCAAAGATGATGAGCATGATGCCTACGAGCTTGCCTGCTATTTTAATCAGTGACAGGATTAGCGAAGCCAAATTGTTTGAAAAACTTTTCGACTTTTTTTTTAAAGTTGAACCTGCCTGCTCATAGTCCATATTTTTCACCTTGTCGGCGAGAGAATTGACTTCTTCACGAATTTTTTTTTCAATGGTTCCCACATTGACTGGTTCTCCTTTCATCTGAAGTTTTTCTGTGGTGGTTTTGGCTTCAGGAATCAAAACCCAGAACAATATATAGATGACTAAAAAGCTCCCTCCACTGAAGAAAATCAGCAAGGCCCAAATAATCCGGAACCAGCCTGTATCCAGTCCAAAATAATGTGCGAGTCCTGCAGCAACTCCGCCTACATATGAATCATCGGGATCACGAAATAATTTCTTTTGGGTAGATGCTTTTGGCTCGGGATCCTCCGAAATCACATAGTCTTCGGGTTGTCCCAAAATGTCAATCACAGCTTCGATGTCTTCAGTTTCGATGACCTGATCCTTGTTTGCTTTTCGTTCATGGAGCAGTTCTGCTACTCGCGCTTCAATATCTGCCAGAATATCATCTTGACCTTCGGTGGTTGCAAAAGTGGTGCGAAGTGCATCGAGGTATTTTTTAAGTAGAGCATAGGCTTTTTCATCGATATGAAAGAAAACACCTGCAATATTAATGTCAACAGTTTTATTCATGATTGGGTTATTTGGTTTTTTGGATTGAGTTCACGGCTTTTTGGAGCGATTTCCAAGAAAGGCTAAGTTCATTAAGCATTTGAGTTCCTTGAGGAGTGATTTGATAATATTTTCTAGGCGGTCCAGAGGTTGATTCTTCCCAGCGATATTCGAGTAGTTCAGCATTTTTAAGGCGAGTGAGTAGGGGGTATAAAGTACCCTCTACAACCAGCATTTCCGCTTTTTTTAAGCTTTCCAGTATTTCTGAAGCATATTTGGTTTCAGATCGCAAAATGGAAAGAATGCAAAATTCAAGAATGCCTTTTCGCATTTGGGCTTTGGTGTTTTCCAGATTCATAGGTTATTTGAGTAAATGGTATTGCAAATATATAAACAAAAAAAGGTTCTATGCAATACATAGTACTATTTTATTTTTTGTTACGACCTTAATCTTCTAAATACTAGGCTTTTCGAGGTTCTATTATTCGGACGTTTTCAAACTTTATGGCGCCACGTACAATGCCTAATATGGTATTACGGAGCGCTTCGATGACAGGAAGCTTGAGTTGGTTTTTGCTGTGAATTAAGCTGATTTCCCGCGCTGGGGATGGTTCTGGAAAGTTTCGCAGCTGTTGTTTGGCTTCTGCGTTTAGATTATGCGTGTTAAGGTAGGGAAGGAGGGTCATTCCCAATCCTTGATCTGCGAGATTGATCAACGTCTCAAAACTTCCGCTCTTTAGTCCAAACTGCTTGGGGCTCATGTTTGAGGCGCATAAATTGAGTACATGGTTTCTAAAGCAATGTCCGTCTTCTAGCACTAAAATGTCATTGTGATTAAGATCATCTACTTCAATATACTCTTGTTTGAGAAGGTGATGATTCTTGGGAAGATAAGCGACGAAAGGTTCGTAAAAAAGGGGTTTTTCGAGCAACTGTTCTCGATTCATTGGGGTGGCTGCAATCCCTGCATCTAATTGTCCTTTGTCAATTAGATTGCAGATATTTTCCGTTGTGATTTCCTCAATTTTCAAATCTACTTTGGGGTATTTTTTGATAAAATTTGTGAGAAACATGGGGAGTAGGGTAGGCATCACTGTGGGGATGATTCCGAGCCGGAAGGCGCCAGAGACGCTCCCTTTTTCTTGAGCTACAGCATCTTCCATTCGTTGGGCTTCTTGGAGGATAATCTTGGCTTGGGCTACGATGGTCTTACCGATCGCGGTTAAACCGATGGGTTTGGTACTTCGATTGAAAATTTTGACCTCAAGTTCATCTTCTAATTTTTGAATTTGCATACTCAAAGTAGGTTGAGTTACAAAGGATTTTTCGGCGGCCAGGGTAAAGTTTCCATATTCAGCCACAGAAAGCAGGTAGCGCAATTGGGTTAATGTCATAAAACTATATTTATATCAAATGTAATAAGAAAAAACTATAACAGTAAATATAAACCCGAATAAAATGTGTTTTTGACATGTGTGAAAAGATTTTAAATAAGGATAATCTATTGAAGTATTCTAATCCTCATATTGACATTGATAAGGGGCATTTCGCGTTTGTCAGTAGTTACTTGATTGATCTTGTCAACGACATCCATGCCACGTATTACCTTTCCAAATGGGGTGTAGTTTCCATCCAAATGGTAGGCGCCTGGTTGTTGTTGCACGATAAAAAACTCATAAGGGGAGGCTAGTTTGTAGGGGTTGTCAATTTCACTGCTAGGCATAGAAATGACCCCCCTATGATGTCGGTCGCTAGGTTTGGCATCTACGGGGATGAGATAGCGCCCGAGTTCTCTTCTTTTTCGCATGACTTTGCTGTTGTCGGACGCCCCTCCTTGGATGATAAAGCCTGGTACAACCCGATGAAATAAAGTGCCGTCGAAGTAATTATTCTTTATCAGGAATATGAAATTGGCTCGATGGTAGGGCTTTTTAGGATCCAGTTCAAGGTCGATATTTCCAAATTGCGTTTCAATTCGCACGTGCTTTTCTGGATTCTTTTTCGCGTATTCAAAAAAGAAAGGGATGGCTGTTTTGTCATTGAGCGGTTCAAAGCGTTCTTCCTTTTTCTGCTTTTCTTTTTTTTCGAGGGTTTTTAATGTCTTGGTTATAAGGGATTTCTTGGGGAGTGATTTTTTATCTGAGGGACTACTCTCACACGACAACAGAAGGAGAACAAGGATTGGCACAACCGCTTTCATTTTTTTTTGGTCCAAGATAATTACATTTTTAGCATTTTGGTTCCCAATCTTCAAACACCATGCCGTAGAAAGTTGCTATATTTAAGCGATTTTAGAAGATGTATTTATTCCAAAAAAACCCTTTCGGACATTATTTGATACTCAAAAAGTGGCTGATACGCTATATGGGTTTTATGACCCATCGACGCTATCGTGGCTTTAATGCCCTTCAAATCGAAGGATCGGAAATCATTAAGGATTTACCCGACACGAATGTTCTTTTTGTGTCTAATCATCAAACATATTTTGCGGATGTGGTAGCCATGTTCCATGTTTTCAATGCGAGTCTCAAAGGACGGATTGATTCGATTAAGAACGTCGGATACCTTTGGAATCCTAAGCTGAATATTTATTATGTAGCCGCCAAGGAAACAATGAAAGCAGGTTTATTACCCCGTTTGCTGGCCTATGCCGGCTCTGTTTCTATTGAGCGAACATGGCGTGATTCCGGAAAAGAGATCAATCGTCCAGTAAAAATGTCCGATATTTCGAATATCGGTATTGCCCTTGATGACGGATGGGTGATTACCTTTCCTCAAGGAACCACCAAGCCATTCAAGCCGATCCGAAAAGGAACTGCTCATATTATCAAAAAATTTAAACCTATCGTAATCCCAATTGTTATTGATGGTTTCCGCCGTTCCTTTGATAAGAAAGGAATTCTAATCAAGAAACGGGGGATCTTACAATCCATGCAAATCAAAGAGCCCTTGGTTTTTGACTACGACAACGAATCGGTAGAATCGATTATTGAAAAATTAGAATACGCTATTGAGCAGCATCCTTCTTTTCTGAAAGTTTTGAGCCAAAAGGAAATCGAAGAACATGAGCACCTAAACAAGACCCGGCAATACGATTTTTAGTTATTGAATAATCCCAGCACAACTAACGCGGGCTCCTGCAGCACCTGAGGGTTGGGATACCAAATCGTCTTTTCCTTGATGGACAATAATAGCTTTCCCTAGGAGGTTCTTGGTTTCATCATCACAACCCAAACACCATTGGTTTGTTTGAAATTGAATCATGCCATGTCCGGAGTCATCTGCGGTGAAATTTCCGATATCGCCACGGTGATAACCAGCATCGCTTCCCCATGCACCGTGATTTTGAAAGGTGGGATTCCAATGACCGCCACTTGATTTTCCGTCCTCTGAGCTGCAATCTGCTTTTTCATGAACATGAATGGCGTGCACCCCAGATTTAAGACCGTTGATATGAGCGATTAGATTCACCCCTGTTTGGGTTTCTTCAAAGTGAACGGTGCCAGAGGTATTGGAGCCGCTTTTTGAATTCAAAATGATTTCTATTGATTGAGTTGTCTCCGCAACGGTTGTTTCTTTTTCTACTTTCTTTTTTTTTGGGGCTTGTTCGCAGTTGAAAAGCAACCCGAATACAACTGCTAAAGGGAGGGATATAATTTTTTTCATGACTAATTTTTTTTAAATATAGTGTGAAGAAAACGAACCTTCAAAATCTGATTCTTTATTTTCTTCTATTTTTGTAATGCTATGAAAAAAATATCTCCCACTATATGGATTGTTGGTCTTATGATGCTACCTTTTGTTCAAGCTTGTAAAACAAGCTATTCAACGGTTTCTTTTGAGGCTGTTACCACTCCCAAGGCGCCCGATTATTCCCAAGTAGATAGCTGGGCTGTTTTACCGGAAAAGCAATCCGCTGGGCTACAAGCTGTCATTGGTGACACCAAGCCTCTTGCTGGAGTGGATGTATTCTTTTTGTATCCTACCCTGTTTACCGATCCCAAGGAAGAAGGTTGGAATGCTGATATCTACACAGAACAAATCCGAAAAGGCGTTGATGACTTTGCCGTAAAATACCAAGCCTCAGCGTGGGCCAAATCGGGACGTTTATTTGTGCCCTATTATCGGCAGACGCATTATCGTGTTTTTGTTCCTCCTTATGATCAGAAGGGTCGTCCAGCATGGGAACTTTCCTATGCTGACATCAAAGCCGCCTTTGAATATTATCTTACCCATCACAATCAAGGGAATGGAATCATTATTGCCTCGCATAGTCAAGGAACGTTACACGCCAAACGACTGGTACGTGAATACTTTGATGGAAAACCACTCCAAAAACAACTGGTTGCCGCTTATCTCGTAGGAGCGCGGATCCAAAAAGATGAATTTGAAAATATCAAACCGATGGAACAGCCCGAATCCATAGGAGGTTTTGTTAGTTGGAATACCTACAAGAAAAACCGTCTTCCCAAAAAATACGAAACGTGGTTTCAAGGTGGGGTTACCAGCAACCCCATTCGATGGGATAACTCTAATATTTCCCTGGAACACGAGCATAAAGGCATTCTCAATCGAGATCTTAAAATATACCCGCAGAGTATTTCAGTAAAAAAAACAGACGGGATATTGTGGGCGACAGTCCCCAAAATCCCTTCACGATTTTTCCTCTCGTTTATTAAAAACTACCATTTTGCAGATATCAATTTGTTTTGGAAAGACATTTCTGTCAATGCAGAACTTAGGGCGCAAGGTTGGTTAGCTAAAAACAGAATAAAGGATGCTCACTGAAATTTTTGATCAAATAAAGAATCAGTGGGTTCGGGCCAAACATCAAAAGAAGCATCCGTTTCGATATTTTGTCCTGAGTACTGCTGGGGCCAATTCGTTTCCTTTGGCCCGGACAGTTGTGCTTCGCAATTTTGATCCACAGATTATGACCTTTACCATATACACCGATCTGCGATCGCAAAAAATGGCTGACTTGCATGCTTCAAAGGACGTTTGTCTCCTGTTTTACGATTCCAAAAGATTATGGCAAATACAGGTTGTAGCTCGTTTACTTCAGGAGTCAAGTGACCCCATCTTATACCAGCAACTTCCGCTTCCAGCGCAGAAAGATTACACCACCACTTTGGCTCCGGGATCAGAAATTTCGAACCCTGAAGAAATTGCATATTTGGATGACAAAAACTTTTTTGTGTCTCTGAAATTCGAAGCGGTGTCCATAGAGAGTTTAAAGCTAAAGCGGCCACACCATGTGCGAACCCGTTTTGATAAAGAAAGCAATTGGAAAGGGATATTTCTAGTCCCTTAGATATATTACATTTTTTTAGTTATCTTTTTTCATAGAAAAAATAAAATGAAAAAACAAAACCCAAATTCCAGAAGAGATTTCCTGAAAAAAGCCGCCGCAGCCTCAACCCTATTTATTGTGCCTCGCCATGTTTTGGGAGGTGTCGGTTATGTAGCTCCTAGTGATCAGATAAATTTAGCCGCTGTGGGAATCGGTGGCAAAGGCACCTCTGACTTAAGAAATGCTGCACGCCCCAAAAACGTGCGAGTAGTAGGCCTTTGTGATGTAGATACAAAAGGAACTGTTGTTAAGGATGTGTTGCGTTCCCAGAAAGACTTTCCCAAGGCTACTTTTTATGCTGATTTCAAGGAGATGTTGGATAAAGAAAAAGATATTGATGCCTTAACGATTTCCACCCCTGACCATACCCATGCTGCCGCGGCGGTTTATGCCATGGAACGTAATAAGCATGTGTATGTGCAAAAGCCACTTACCCACAATGTACGTGAAGCGCGAATATTGACAGAGATGGCGCGAAATCAAAAGCTAGTCACTCAAATGGGGAATCAAGGTGCTTCTAATCCAGACCAGCTTCAAGTCCAGAAATGGGTAGATTCTGGAGTGATTGGCACCATTAGTGAGGTCAAAGTATGGACCAATCGTCCGGTATGGCCCCAAGGAGTTCCGATGCCCAAATCTGACGCGAATATGAAACCGGATGGGTTGCGTTGGGATTTGTGGTTAGGGCCTGCAAAGGAAACGGCCTATACTCCCGAAATGCATCCTTTTAATTGGCGTGGTTGGTGGCAGTACGGCACAGGTGCTTTGGGAGATATGGGATGTCATATCATTGATGTTCCCTTTCGTGCTTTGGGATTAAAGTATCCCACAGCGGTGGAATGTAGTGTAGGCAGTGTGTATCGCCAGATGTGGACCGCAGAGTATCTTCCCGAAGGATGCCCTCCTTCTTCTCAGGTTGTTTTGAATTTTGATCGCACCGATAAAAACCCGAGTCCTATAGAGATGACTTGGACTGATGGTGGCATTCGACCCAGTCACCCTGACTTGATTCCTCCCAACGATGATTTGGGAGAACCCGGAGGATATAACGGTGTTATGATGATTGGTGAAAAGGGGATTATTACTACCGGTGTTTACGGAATGAATCCAAAGCTATATTTATCTGGTCAGCCAGTACAGGAGGCCCCCAAGGTGGTTAGTGACGAACCAGAATTTGGACATCAACGCAAGTGGATTGACGCTATTGTGGCTGGTTTTGACAGTCCAGAATACAAAGCATTGACTTCTTCTTTTGACTATGCAGGCCCTTTGACGGAAACCGTTTTGATGGGTAATATTGCCATTCGGAGCTATTTATTGCGAAAAAAACAACTCGGAGGACGCATGGATTACTATGCTCGTAAAAAACTCCTTTGGGATGGTGATGCCATGAAAATCACGAATCTGGAGGCTGCAAATCAGTTTGTGACGCGCGAGTACCGATCGGGCTGGAAACTATAGATTTATTTAAAAACAAAACTTGGAGTTAAAAGTAATTTGGATCACCGGTGCCTCTTCTGGTATAGGTAAAGAGATGGCCTTACAATATGCAAAGCGATCCAATACAGCATTGATTCTTTCTTCTAGGAGAGAGGAGGTACTCAATAAAGTTAAGTCCGCTTGTGGGGGTAAGACCTCGATTTGTGTTTTACCAATGGATCTTGAAGCTACGAATGAAGCCGCTGCAGTTGTAGAAAAGGCATTGGCATGCTTTGGACATATTGACTTGTTGATAAACAATGGAGGTGTAAGCCAACGAAGTTTGATTGTGGAGACTGAGATAACTGTATTTGAGCGCCTGATACAAATAAATTATTTGGGAGCTGTAGCACTTAGCCGTGCACTATTACCCCATTTTATCGAACGCCAACAAGGTCAATTTGCTGTGGTAACTAGCGTTATGGGAAAATACGGCTCACCTTACCGATCGGGCTATTGTGGTGCCAAGCACGCTTTGCACGGTTTTTTTGATGTGCTACGCCTTGAACACCAGAAAGATGGTGTGTCTGTAACCTTGCTTTGCCCAGGGTTTGTGCAGACGCAGGTCACTGTCAATGCATTGACAGGGGATGGCTCTCAGCTGGGTTCGGACGACCCCGCGACAGCTAATGGTCTTTTATTAAAACCCTTTGTAAAAGGAGCAATCCGTGCGATCGATCAAAAGAAATGGGAGGTGGCTTTTGGACGTAAAGAAAAATTAGGAATCTATCTCAAACGTGTTTCCAACAAGCTATTGCATTCGATTGTATTGCGTTCTAGGGTTCGCTAATCAGTCGTAGCTTGCTGCTTTGCCATTGGCTGCTGATTGGCGGATAAAGGTTCGAATATCTTCGTTGGACTGAATCAAATCCTCTTTTCTGAGATACATCATATGCCCACTTCGATAGCCTTTGAAATAAAAACGGTCTTTCATTTTTCCACTGGGATCAATTTGCCACTGGGTATATTTTGCATTAAAATAGGTGGTGGCTCCATCGTAATAGCCCGATTGATTGAGAACCTTCAAATAGGGGTTTGACGCCATGGCTTTGCGGAGGTCGTCTCGGGTGTCATCTTCGGAATCGTCCCAAGGGTGCACAGGACCAAACATATTGTATTTTATGTCAGTGACAAACTTGAGTTCTTTTTTAATGTAATGATTGATCGCTGGTGTGAAGGAATGGAGCCAGGAATCTAGTTCTGAATTATAATCGGGATGGATGCCAACATCTTTTTTATCAATACCTGTGTATCGAGAGTCCAAACGTCCTATTGTTTTCCCTTCTTCACGCAGCAATCCCTTCCAAAAATAATGGTTGGTCACATCCAAGTTTTGTTGAAGGATTTCTTTAGTACTCAATCCGGAATAAAAAGCCATTTTTTGAGCAATTTGCTTTTTTTGATTGGCATCAATAAATCCACCTTTTGCAAGTGCCGGAATCAATTTATCAATAGCGAAAGCTTCTGCCTCTGGAAGTATCTCAAGAAGATCCTTCTCTTGCAGTTCCTGAGGTAGTTTCTGATGATACCACGCTGCAGCTGTATAATAGGGGAGGTTGAGTGCTGAGGATAGTGGACCGCCACGTTGGATGACCTTGTAATCTGCTGGGGAAACCATGATAACTCCATTAAGAAACATCCACTGGTTGGATTGGAGTTCATGAGATAAGCCCATAACGCGCGTGCCTCCATAGCTTTCTCCAATTAGATATTTGGGAGATTCCCAGCGATTCATTCGGGAAACAAAAGTGTTTAGCCATTCTGCCAAATAGGCAATATCTTGATTGATTCCGAAAAAGACTTCTTGCTGTTCTTCCTCTTCCATTTCTTTTACAATACGAGAATATCCTGTATTGACCGGGTTAATGAATACAATATCAGCAACGTCCAAGATGGAGTAGGGATTGCTTCTAAATCCATAGGGTTGTACGGGATAGCCTTCATCGTCGATATTTAGAATCCGTGGTCCTGTATAAGCCATGTGCATCCAGACAGAAGCCGATCCAGGCCCTCCATTGAATGAAAAAATGAGCGGCCGTTCAGCGGGTGCATTTCCGTTCGTTCGTTGGTAATAGGTGAAAAATAAACTTGCAATTGTTTCACCATCTTCATCCCAGGCAGGTTGTGTCCCAGTGTGAGCGGTGTAGTTGATCTTTTGCCCCTTAATTGTTGTGGTATGAGTTGTTTTAATTAACGTGTCAACAACCAATGTTCTTTTTTGGGAAAAGCTTTTATGGGTGCAGCATAGAATGAGGATTGCGAAAATATAATTTTTCATGACTTTGATTCTTAGTAGTTTGCTTAGTAAAGATGCTAATCCTATAGCAAATTCGCAACAGGGTAAAAAAAAACCTCTCCGAAGAGAGGTTTTTTTAGATATATAGTAGAGACTATTATTCTACAGTGATTTCAACTTTTCTATCGAAATCTACGCGTCTGTTAGCCGCTCTACCTTTCATTGTTGCGTTGGACTGGACAGGCTTGTCTTCTCCGTAACCAACAGCGTTTATTTTACTTCCATCAATACCTCCCACAATGAGCGCTGCTTTAACAGCTTCTGCTCGCTTCTCAGACAGTTTCTGGTTATAACCTTTACTTCCGTCACTTGATGCATGACCATTAACATTGATTTCTGCATTCGGATATTTTTTCAACAATTCAGTAAGCTTACTGATTAGTGAACTAGCATCTCCAGAAATATCGGCACTTGCAGCTGTGAAGTAAATCACAGTACTTTCTTCCGAAAATAAATCTGTCAATTCTTTAGGATTGGCAGGACAGCCGTTATTGGCAGCGTCACCAGCCTCTTCTGGACAAGCATCGTCTTTGTCTAAAACGCCATCGTTGTCAGAATCTTTCCAAGGACAGCCATCATTTTCCATAGCTCCGGCTTCCTCTGGACACTTATCATCTTTATCAGCTACTCCGTCAGAATCAGTGTCAGGGCATCCGTTCATTTCAGCAGAACCAGCTGCGTTTGGACAAGCATCTTCAGCGTCAGCAATACCATCATCATCAGCATCTGGACAACCATTCAACTCGGCTTTACCAGCTTCTTCTGGACAAGCATCTTTGTTGTCAGGAATTCCATCTCCATCAGTATCAGGACATCCGTCGAATTCTTTCAAACCGGGTACGTCTGGACAAACATCTTTTTTATCAGAAACACCGTCTTTGTCAGCATCGTTAGCACCAAAGATGTAACTTACTCCTACAGTGTGTTGTAAGTGGTTATAAGCGTAGTTTTCGGAAGATGAACGGTATGAAGCACTCACATTCGCTTTTAAATTATCTGTAAGACGAACGTTTACTCCAGCACCTCCTAGTACTGTTCTAGAAACTTCAGAAGAAGGGAACAGTCCATCACTTTCAATTTCACCTTCACTAAAATTTGTAAAACCGTAGCCTGCAAATAGGTAAGGAAGTACTTTTTCGCTTTTTCCGAGATTGTATTTTACAATCCCATCGATAGAATAATAATTGAGATCATTTCCATCGGTAGGAGTGTCTTTAATATTGTTCGAAGCAAATTGTGTTCCAAGTGAGAATCCACCTGCGATGTAGCGGCTTAGGCTTACGGCAGGAACGCCGAAATTTGTACCACCATCAACGGCGTCATCTTGAATACTGATTAGGTTGGCCCCAATGCTTACTGCCCAAGGGTTTTCTTCAGTCTGCGCAAACAGCATGGAGCTCGCAAGTAGCAAAGTGCATGCGATACCAAAGTTGAATGTTTTTTTCATATCTATGTTTAAGTCTTTTGTCTAAAAAAATTTAAAACAAATATAGGAAATTCAATTGGTTTAAACCAGTACTCTTTTTTTGTGAAAAGCTTCACAGTATTTTTGTGCCTTATTCGAACATCTTTTTAGCTTTGCAACACCAATCAAATCCAAACCATCAAACTCATGAGTGGAATGAATCAGAAAATGAGAATATGGCACCGTTACTTAGGTTTTTACCTTGTTGGAATTATGACTGTTTATGCGGTCAGTGGTACTGTTTTGATTTTTCGACGCACGGACACCTTTAAGCAAGAAAAGACCTATGAAAAGACCCTTTCTCCGAATCTTACGGAGGAGAATCTGACAAAGGAATTAAGCATTAAAGGCCTAAAAATCAAAGATAAAAAAGGAGATTTGCTTGTTTTTGAAGAAGGAATCTACAACAGTTTTACAGGTGAGACTACATATACGAAAAAGGGATATCCATGGGTGCTTGATAAACTGATAAACCTTCACAAAGCCACAACCAATAGTCCTGTTTATTGGTTGAATATTTTCTTTGGTGCTTCACTGCTGTTTTTTGTTATTTCATCCTTTTGGATGTTTTTGCCCAATACTGATGTATTCAAAAAGGGATTGTATTTCTCCTTGGCAGGCATCATAATGACCCTTGTTATATTGTTTTTGTAGCAGATCTTTCTAAAAAGAATTAAAGCGGATTCCCAAAAAAAAACGTCTTCCTTGATTGGAGTAATAAACATAAGAAGGATCAAAGCTTAAGGCATTTGGGTTTCCAGCACTAGCAACTACCATAGTGTTGGTATCAAAAACGACTCCCCGATTGAAAGGATCAAAGGCTCTTGCAATACTGTTCCGATTGGGTTTAAAGTTTAAAAGGTTTTTAACCCCTCCAAAGACTTCAAATGAGACAAGCTTCCAATTGAGTTGAATGGAACTGTCATGTATCCAGGGGCTCCTCGCTGGTCGGGGGTCCAGAGTCCCAAGCAATGGGAGACGCATGGGGCCAACAACCAGACCTGTCCAGTCGATGTTTAAAGGAGCATTGGTAAAGCGATAACTCAATTTGTAATTGCCCGTAAAACGTTCGGTGAGTAAAGGTTGTTGTTTGATCCCATTTTGTACTAAACGTGTATCAATCCATGTCGTTCCAACTTGACCGCTAAGTCCTGAAGTAAAAGTTCCATTTATATTGAGGGTAGCTCCCGTTGTTGTGGCTTTCTGATCCAAATTTCCATATCGAATTTGATTTGGGTTGGTTTCGTAATCAGGAAGGATACGATTGGAAAATTGGGTGTAAAAAAGGCTGCCATCCAATTCGAGTAAGTACCCTTGTTTGGCGAATATTTTTTGAACCCAATTGATATTGCTATTCCATGAGGTTTCCGGGAGTAAATCTTCTTCAAATACCACCTCTCGTGCTCCGGTTAAGGCAGCATGGTCTTCTGTGAAAACATTGACAATCCGATAGCCAGTACCCCAACTGATTCTGAGGGTTGCAGTTTGGTCGCGGTTATTCCATTTGTAGTTTGCCCGAGGTGTCAGAATATTACCATAGATGGAATTGTAATCATACCGAAAACCAAGTAATAGTTTTTTGCGTTCTGTTAATGTCCATTCTTCTTGGAAAAACAGTCCGCTAAGGTGGGTGTCGCTTTGAGTGGGTGTTGCAAAGGTATTGTCATCATAGCCAGTATAGCGATAGCTAATCCCGTATAATAAGTCATGGTTTTTCCATTTTTTATTCCAAACGGATTGTAAAAAGGCAATGCTTTGTTCTGCGATGAATCCAGTTTGTCCGTAAAAAGAATTTTGATGGTGATTGTTAAAGCTATACTGTAAAAACCAATCGGAATGAAAGTCATATTTCCCAAACAATTCAATGCGTCGTGTGTAGATACTTTCTCCGTAGCGCTTATTTCCTCCACGATCGACAGGAGTCCAGTCTATTTCCCCACCCCAGCGATCTTCATAAAACAGTCGTAGACCCAAACTATTTTTTGAACCTGTGATTTTATTGAAAAGTGAGATTCGATGTTGCAAAGTGAGATCGGTGAAATTGTCTTCGTTCCTATCTATGGGGTTGGTATAGTTGAAATAATTGAGTCCCAACAGACCACGACTTTTACCAATACGGTATTGACTGCCAAGATCAGTATTGACTTCTCCCCAACTAGAACCAAAAGTTTCAAAACTCCATTTAGGAGCATTTTCAGGGATCTTAGTTATCAAATTAATGACGCCACCAATGGCTTCGGAGCCATATAAACTAGAGGCAGGCCCTTTGATGACCTCTATTTGCTCTATTAACGAACGAGGTATTCCTGTCAATCCATAGACGGACGACAAACCACTTACGATGGGCAATCCGTCAATCAAGACCATAGTGTTAGCTCCTTCTTGCCCATTAATATGAATGTCACCCGTGTTACAAACATTACAGTTTAGTTGCGGACGAATCCCATTGATTTGTTGAACAGCCTCAAAAACTGAAGGAGAAGGGTTGGCAAGAAAAAAAGAGGATCGGTAGAGCTCCACAGGAACGGGACTGTCTCTTTTGCTTACTTGTTTTAAGGTTCCTGTAATGACAATTTCTTGCAATTCTTGGTCAGGAAAGAGAGCTATAGTTTTCGTTCCTTTTTGAAGTAGTTCGTTCGTTATTTTTAGGGTTGTGGGCTTGAAACCAACAAAGGAAACTATGAGTTGATCGCCTAGGGTTGATTGCTCTAATCGAAAGGCTCCATTGCTGTTGGTAAGGGTTGCTTCCTTTTGTGTTTTATTATATACCGTGGCTCCAAAAACAACCGTCCCTTCGGAAGAATATACAAAACCTTCTAATTGCCCAAAAAGAGGGGAGATGGCTAATAAGAAAAAACCCAAAAGAAAACGCATGTTTGCTTATATTTGACGAAGAACAGATTCAATTTGTTCACTACCGCAAAACTAATGAAAAAAACCAAGGAGAAAGAGCATTATGTAAAGCTTATTTTTAAGCTTCAAGAGCAGCAAATGAGCGTGAGTGTCTCGACCTTAAGCCAAAAACTTGGCGTCTCCAAATCCTCAGTAACTAATATGCTGAAAAAACTGGTGCAAATGGAACTGGTGGATACAGCGCCCTACCAACCCATTGCCTTGACCGAAGCCGGCGTAGCCATGGCTAAAGAGGTGGTTGCCAAACATCGTTTGATAGAAGCATTTTTGGTGGAGGTTATGGGATTTTCAATCGATGCGGTTCATCCTATTGCTGAAGAGGTAGAGCATATTGATTCGCCCATTTTTTTCCGTCGAGTGAAAGAAATGCTCAAACAAGATCAAACGGATCCCCACGGTAGTTCAATCCCCGAAATAGATTTTTGACCTTAAAAGCCGGGAGAGTGATTTTTATCTTGGTATTTTATAATAGTTGAGGCGCGTTGTCTGGTAGTTTTGGAATAAAATTCTAGGACAGCAAACACTAATAAAGTGTTTAGGTACATTTGCGTTTGATGAAGAGTCTGTACATTAGAATATGAAATGAGCAAAACAAAACGCATTAAGCTGTAAAATCGTATGGATTAATAGCGTCCTATTGCAGTCAAAAACTTTAGATAGATGAAAAAAGTGGTAACCTTCGGAGAAATTTTGCTTCGTCTTTCGCCTCCAGGCTATCAAAGGTTTTCACAAGCCAATCAATTTGATGTGGTGTATGGTGGAGGTGAATCCAATGTTGCTGTTTCATTAGCGAATTACAATGTGCCAGTTGAATTTGTCACGCGCCTACCCGAAAATGATTTGGGTGCTTGTGCATTAATGGAAATGCGAAAACGTGCGGTAGGCACCAACCATATCATTTATGGGGGCAATCGCTTGGGGATTTATTTTCTAGAAACGGGTGCTGTAAACCGAGGGAGTAAAGTTGTTTATGATCGAGCAAATTCTGCCATGTCTGAGATCGAACCCGGAATGGTGGACTGGAAGACGGTATTTCAAGAGGCGCAATGGTTTCATTGGACGGGTATCACTCCAGCCATATCACAAGGAGCGGCAGCGGCTTGTTTGGAAGCAGTGAAGATAGCCAATGCAATGGGTCTAACTGTTTCTACCGATTTGAACTATCGCGCCAAGCTTTGGAAACACGTGGGGGATCATGAAGAAATAATGACGGAACTAACCTCTTATTGTGATATCATTTTAGGAAATGAAGAAGATGCTGAAAAGCATTTTGAAATTCAGCCTGAGGGACTTGACGTGACCACTCAAGGGGAAGCCGTTAAAGCAGATGCCTTTCTTTCTGTTTGTGAACAAATGCAAGCAAAATTCCCACGCGCTCAAAAAATTATAACGACCCTACTGGGGTCTATTTCCGCTTCCCACAATAGTTGATCGGGAGTTCTTTATGATGGGACGACACTGTTTAAGAGTTCCGAATATCAAATCACACATACTTGTGGATCGCGTGGGTATGGGGTCACAACTTATTATGAAAGAGTTGTTGGCAAACAAAGATTATGATCAATTGACTCAAGAGGTTCAGAAGACCTTGGCTCTCATTCAAAAAATTAAGATGTCGTAGTAGGAACCTTTTTTTGCGTTGCAGGAACATTGTTTTTTTGATTGAGAATGAATTTTAATCTTTCACGCATCTTACTATTCAGAACATTTATAGCTAGTTTTGTTCTTTCGATTTTAGATTAACTAATTACTGTTACTATCAAATTTACGCACAAGCTAACTAGATTTATTTATAGGCTTCGTTTAGAAGAGTTTTTGGCCTTGGTATTGTTGATTCCAATGCTGTACTTCATGCTTATATATCATGGAAAAGAGGGCTTTCGAGCGTCCAACGTTGATCGTTTCATAATCACGGGGCTTGTCTTTATTCTTTTTTTAGGGATTATTAAGCTGAAAGATTTAAAACTGCTTGCAAACTCAAAAATAGGCTCTTATATTAAAATTGTTCTTGAGTTTCTTAGGGAAACGCTTCCGTTTGCTTTCTGCATTTCCATATACACCAACATGCACGATATGGTGCATTTGATGAATCCAAATGATGTCGATGCAAGTTTAATCGCTTGGGATGAATACCTGTTAGGATTTCAACCGGCCATCTTTCTGGAACAATTTATAACGCCAGGACTGACTGACTTCATGTATTTCTCATACAGTTCTTTCTTGATTTACATTTTGCTTTTCACGATGTATTTGTACATTCTAAAAGAAAATGTAGCCTTTCGGGAAACCCTTGTGTCTATCATCCTTACTTTTTACATTGGCTATATAGGATATGTCTTTTTTCCTGCTGTTGGTCCAAAATTCACCATGTCTCACTTATTTGAAACTTCATTAAAGGGCACCGTAATTACGGATAGACTTTCGTTTTTGATGAATTTTGAAATTTCGGAATACACCAGGCGTGATTGTTTTCCAAGTTTGCATAATGGAGTGATATTTTTGGTTCTTTTATTCGCATTTAAACACAAAAAAACCTACGCAATTATATTCTTCCCATTTGCGGTATCCTTGTTTATTTCAACCTTGTATCTCAGGTATCATTATTTCATTGATATGATCGCTGGTTTTTTACTGGCAATCATCGTGTTTTTCTTAGGACCCAGGCTAAACAACTGGTGGGAAGGGAATAGAGTAACCCAAGAGACATTTAATTCCGTTGAATGAATCGAATAGTTGATATCAACCCTGAGGTTTTAAGCCCTTTGGTCTGGCTTTTTGGTAAATACAGAGACCTCTCTGCTAGTCAGATTAACATATACATATTTAAGAGATGAAAAATTCACACGCCCTAGTATTAGGAGCAACAGGAGCATCGGGTCAAGAGCTGGTTAAACAGCTATTAAGTGATGATGATTTTAGCCATGTTTCCATTTTTGTTCGAAAGAAACCAGCGATTCAACACAAGAAGCTTATTGTTCATGAAATAGATTTCTCAAGATTGAGTGATTATAAGGGCGCAATTGTCGGAGGTGTCCTTTTCTCTGCATTAGGGACTACCTTGAAAGATGCAGGGAGTAAAGCGCAACAATACTTGGTTGATTATACCTATCAATTAGAATTTGCCAAAATGGCATCAGAAAACGGTGCAAGCCATTATTCACTCGTTTCATCTGCTGGATCAAACAAGAACGCTCCTTTTTTTTATCCAAAAATGAAGGGGGCTTTAGAGGAGGAAGTGAAGAAACTTCGTTTTGAAAGAATCCATATTTTTCAGCCTCCCTTATTGATTAGACAGCCAGATTTGATGAGGTCTGGAGAAAAAAGAGCTTTAAAAATTCTAAACGTATTAAATCGATTTGGACTTCTGAATTCTCAAAGGCCTTTATCGGTTTCAGACTTAGCTGAGAAAATGGTGGATGCAGTTAAGACGGATAAAACATTAGGGGCAAAGGTTTACAAACCAAAAGATATTTTCAGCTAAGAATGGGTGTCCCAAGGGGCTTCTGAAAGCGCAAACCGTTTTATCTGGAATTGCCTTTTTTTGGTGGAAATGGAAAAAAAATTGCTGTTTCTTCTTGGTATTTTTGGTAATCAGGTCGCTTCTGGAGAGAGTAATATTCTGAAGGAACAGCACCCGTGTAATAAACTAAAGTTGTGTACATCAGTCGGGAAATGAAAAGGGTAGCAAGTGCCAAAGCAATCCAAATCAGCTTATTGTTCGAGTCATAATAAAACAACAAAGAAGGAATAGAAGTGCAAATCAAAGCATTCCAGACCATCCATTCGGCAAAGTAATTCGGATGGCGGGTGTAGCGCCATAGCCCTACATTACACACTTGTTTTTTTTTGTTCTCTAAGCGACATTTGATTAGAAATCGCTGTTTTTGAAAATCGGCTAAATGCTCTATGATAAAGAAGCACAACCACAATATATATCCTGTTATCTCAAGAGTACTAAGAGAGGCATTGGGGTTGCTGAATTGCAAAAGCGCCGGAATCGCCAAAAAACTCATATTGGCTAAACATTGGATCATTATTTCGTATTGAAGGGATATTTTTTCATTGGAATAGCCCATTTTTTCCCAGCGTTTTCTTTGGAATTTATAACGAGCTAATTCAGTGTCTAGTTGGCCTTTTCGGTATAAGATGATTGCACCAAGTCCCATTCGCAAACCTGAGATGAGGTAGATTGCTGCTATGATATAAATCCTTAGCCAATAGCC
>QXYU01000002.1 GCA_009886755.1 Flavobacteriaceae bacterium | reverse complement strand
CGGCTGCAAATATAAAACCCTTTTTCCACTATCAAAACTCTTTTGTAATAAAAATTACATTTATTTTTAGGTGGAACTTTAAAGCTATGAAAACTAGTACTTTCCTGCAAATTAATTATTGGGCTTTAAGAAAAATCGTTTGGGAGAATCGTCTTTCCAAATCATATACAACGAATCCAAAGAATAATCTAAAGCTGTTTCCTGTCGCTCCAATAACCCATCGGCAAAGGCGCGTTGTAAAATATCCTCTATATAGTAGTCTTCTTTGTTCTCTTCAGGGTCGTATTCTTGTTTCAATGTTAGTTTAAACATCGAAGCCGTGGTTTGGTAAATAAAAGCACGCCAACCGTTCCGCAATTCCTTCACCAGTTCATGTGTAGTGAAACCTGTTTGACGGTGAACCAACTTTATCAGAATACGGCCTTGTGAGCGAGACAGTTTTTTAAGTTCCTGCTCAAATTCACCGTAGATAAATGACTCCAGTCGTTTGAGGTATTTTCGCCGCTGTCGTTTTTTCTTAATCGTGTTCAAACGTTCATTTAAAATCTGTAATCGATCTGCAGCTAGTTTTGCATAAGGATACACTTTTAAAGTTCTAGCGCGAAGGATCGCATATTGTTTGGCCGAATCATAAGAAGCGAACTGTAGGGGTGGAAAAAGGACCACCTCGTCCAATTGAACTGAAGCATTGGGTATCGAATCTCCTTCGATTAAAATCAAGTTGCCTTCCATTTCATAGGATTGGGCATAACCAAGAAGGCTCATCCAACACAATACAATGCCCAAGGTCTTTTTCATAGACAGCAAAAATACAAATATTGGCTTGCCAACCGAGACGGTTAGGGGATATTTCTTACTTTTGAATCGCTAAATAAAAAACATTTCTATGAAGATTTTAGACGATAAGGCTATTGCTTTTTTCGAGAGTTACTTAAACAACGCTGCGCCTACAGGCTATGAAGCAGAAGGACAGAAACTTTGGATGGACTATCTAAAGCCTTATGTAGATACTTTCATTACCGATGTATACGGAACCGCTGTGGGGGTTGTCAATCCCGATGCGAAGTATCGGGTTGTGATTGAAGGGCATTCGGATGAAATCTCGTGGTATGTGAATTATATAACTGACAACGGATTGATTTATGTAATTCGAAACGGTGGGAGTGATCATCAAATTGCCCCTTCCAAAACTGTAAATATTCACACCAAAAAAGGAATTGTCAAAGGACTCTTTGGATGGCCTGCGATTCATACTCGTAAAAGCGGCAAAGAAGAAGTTCCAAAACTCGATAATATCTTCATTGATATCGGAGCTAAAGATAAAAAAGAGGTTGAAGAAATGGGAGTGCATGTGGGTTGTGTAATCACCTATCCGGATACTTTTCATGTTTTAAACAAAAACAAATTTGTTTGTCGTGCCATAGACAATCGTGCCGGAGGTTTTATGATTGCTCAAGTAGCACGATTATTAAAAGAAAACAATATTGAATTGCCTTTTGGTTTGTACATCACAAATTCAGTCCAAGAGGAAGTAGGGCTTCGCGGAGCCGAAATGATTACACAAACCATTAAGCCGGACGTTGCCATTGTCACAGATGTTTGTCATGACACCACAACCCCAATGATTAATCAAAAACGAGAAGGACTCACCGAAATCGGTAAAGGACCTGTTGTTTCCTACGCCCCTGCTGTTCACAACAAGCTTCGGGAACGTATTTTAGACACTGCAGAAGCCAAAAAAATTCCATTTCAACGCATGGCTTCTTCTCGCTATACAGGAACCGATACTGACGCTTTTGCCTACAGCAATGGCGGCGTTGCCTCGGCTCTGATTTCTCTGCCTTTACGATATATGCACACCACTGTAGAAACTGTACATCGAGACGATGTTGAAAATGTTATTCGTTTGATCTACGAAACGCTACAGACCATTAAAAGCGGAGAGTCGTTTAGTTATTTCGATTAGTCAAAATAAGAGTGCTATAATTCTTGGACTCCTAGTGCTACTGGGTTGTCAAAATCGGTAACGTCATAAATCACAATCCCAGCGGTAGTGACTACATAAGCGGTGTTATTCAATAGGATGACATCTCGTGCATCGTAGTCTTCTATAAATCGCACCACACGAGGATTGGTTTTGTCACTCACATCCACAATTTTGATTCCAGAGGCTGCGTCACAAACAAAAACCCGATCGCCACGAACAGCCAAACCGTAGGGTGCGAACATATTATAGGTTCCTACTTGAACAGGCTCAAAAATATTGGTGATATCAATGATTTGAAGTTGGTTCACATTATTGGCACACCAATCGTTAGTGCTTCGTAAAGTAACATAAGCGTAGTCTCCCTCGGCTGCTAATGGATCACAGGCATGAAAATGCTCGTACTCCGACACAAAGGTTGGATTGCCTGGATCTTCAATATCATAAATAAACATCCCTGTATTGGAACCAATAAACAAAAGATCCCCCAAACGGTAGAGCGTCTCAATACCACAATCAACACAGACGCTACTCCAATTGGATAGCGAGCCGTCGTCATTGATGCGGGGTAGTTTATTATTGAATTTTCACTAAGCACTATTGGGTAATCATCTCTTAGTCATATTGATATCACTTACTAAAGATACTCATGAAGCAATAATGGCCTTGTTTAAACGCTTCACTACTCCTGGGCCTTCATAGACAAAGCCGGTATAGAGTTGCACCAGGCTGGCACCCGCTTTTAATTTTTCCAAGGCATCTTCAGGGGTATGGATCCCTCCTACTCCAATGATGGGGAATGCTTGCTTGCTTTTCTCTGACAAAAAACGAATAACTTCTGTACTTCTCTGTGTCAAAGGTTTGCCACTCAGGCCACCGGTTTCACCTTTGTTCGCATCTTGAAGTCCTTCCCTATTTAGTGTGGTGTTGGTGGCAATGACACCATCAATTTGGGTGTCTGCTACGATATGGATAATATCTTCTAACTGAGCTTCATTTAGGTCTGGTGCAATCTTGAGCAGTATGGGTTTTCGATGTGGGCGGTTATTGTTGTTCTCTTGAAGTGCGCTAAGCAGTTTGGTTAGCGGCTCACGGTCTTGGAGTGCCCTTAGGTTCGGTGTGTTGGGTGAGCTCACATTGACCACGAAATAATCAACCCAATCGAAAAGTGCTTCGAAACAAATCAAATAGTCTTCCAAAGCCGATTCATTGGGAGTGGTTTTATTTTTACCGATATTCCCCCCAATCAGCACCTTTTTATTTTTTTTCAAACGTGTAACGGCTTCTGTCACACCTTCATTATTAAAGCCCATACGGTTAATCAACGCTTGATCTTCTGGAAGTCGAAACAGGCGTTTTTTAGGGTTTCCTGCTTGCGGTTTGGGAGTGAGTGTGCCAATTTCAATAAAACCAAAACCAAAGTTGGACAACTCGCGATACAGCTTGGCGTCTTTATCAAAACCCGCTGCCAGTCCAATAGGATTTTTAAAAGTCAATCCAAATACTTTTCGTTCCAAAGAGGGGTGTGACACAGTATAGAAGCTCCGTAGCAAAGCTCCCATGCCTGGAATCCAATGCACCCTGCGAATCATACGAAACACAAAATAATGAACCCATTCAGGATCAAAGCGAAATAGTAAGGGTTTGATTATAGCACTATACATACTAAAAAAATCCCGCCGAAGCGGGATCGTTTGTTTACTTTTTATTGGCTGGAGGGGCATTGAGTTTCGCACTCGCATCCAGAGAAATCCCTGAACGCTCCATTTTGATTTTCCCAGCAAGGGTTTCGATGACACAGGTGTTGTCTTTGTCATTGACCTCGGCAACTTTGCCATGCAAACCACCTTTGGTGATTACTCGGTCGCCCTTTTTCAGGTTATTAAGAAAATTTTTTTCTTTTTTTTGTCGGCGTTGTTGTGGCAAGATGATGAAGAAAAAGAACACCACCAGCATTAACAACAGAAAGGGGGCTTGCCCAGAAAATGCTTCCATTAAATTAGTTATTGGCTTGTTGTCGTGCGCGTGCTTGTTCGTTGCGTTGCGCTTGTTTTACAGGGTCAGGACTCACCATGGCCTTGATACGCAACATTTCACGACCGCTTTCTGTGTTGGCAGAAATTGTAACTGACTTTTGTTGCATGTTAGGTTTGTTGTTGGAGTCAAAACTTACCGTTATCTCACCAGTTCCTCCAGGAGGAATGGGTGTGTTTTTAGGATAGCTAGGAACCGTACATCCACAG
The DNA here is from genome assembly GCA_009886755.1 of Flavobacteriaceae bacterium. Classification (GTDB taxonomy): domain Bacteria; phylum Bacteroidota; class Bacteroidia; order Flavobacteriales; family Flavobacteriaceae; genus UBA11891. Next base: position 14,170 of record QXYU01000002.1, on the reverse strand, counting down.
CTTCCACGAGCATCTACAATAACCAAATCAGACTTCCCTGTATTGGTAAATGAAAATACCGTCTGCACACGTTCTCCTTCAGCAATGGAGCCAAAGTCGTGCATCACTTTATCAAACGACATAATTGGCGCTTCTGAAGCAGCAGCAGCAGCATCAGCAGCAGAAGTTTGCACATTGTTGGCGTCTACTTTTTTTGCAGCACTGTTATCCCCACAGGCTGTGACAACTAGGGCCGAAGCCAAAAATGCCAATCCAAATAATTTTTTCATTATATAGTTTTTTTTGTTTTTCAAATTTAAAAAAATTTTTATTCTCTCAAGCCCCGACCGGACTTCTTCATTCGATTTGTTTCTGTAAACTCCTTAACCAGCTTATCCAGTACTCCATTGATAAAAACATTACTCATGGGCGTAGAGTAATCTTTGGCAATTTCAAGATACTCATTGAGTGTCACTTTGGGAGGAATGTTATCAAAAAACAACAGTTCAGAAATTCCCAATTGTAGAAGAACCTGATCCAATTGCGCAATACGATCGGACTCCCAATTGGGTGTTTTACCTTCAATTTCTTTTTCCAACACTTCCCGTTGGGAGACTGTTTTTTTTAACAATTCTTTCCCAAAATCTTTTTCCTCTTTTTGATCGGCTGGTGCGGGAAATTGAAACGAGCTGCTTTGTTCTGGCTGAATTTTTTTGAGCTGTTTGACTATAAAAGTGTTGACGAGAGAAAAATCATCGGCCCAACCTAGTTTCTGATCTTCCAAATAATCGAAGAGCGGATCGTGCGGCGCAATGACTTCTCGATAAAGTGCAATAACAAACGTACAGTCCGATTCCCAATTGTGGCTTTCGGCTTCGGCATAGCGAGCATAAAAAGGAGCTGCTTCCATTTTTTCAAGGAGTTGATCGACATAGTCAAAATGCAAATCCCAATTCTTGATGCGCTTTTTTTTAATTTGTACCACCAGCAAATGATGTTCACTCAAGAATTGAAGCAACCGATTTTGGACAAAGTGAGGGCTCTTATCTACGGCTGTTCGTTCTCGGTGTTCTTGTTGTTTTTTGATTTCAAAACGTTCTTTGGCCTTGAGATGTAAGGCGATTAACAAGGCATACAGTACAAAATAAAGGTCGTAGGCAGCAAGCAACTGCTTTTGAAAATTCTTTTGCAAGCCCGATAGGCTTTGCTCAGGATCTTTATGGAGCGCATAAACCGCTTGCATAACCTTGATACGAATGTGCCGTCGTGTAAACATGATAAAGAACTTTTTTACGCTGCAAAAATAACCCTTTCCCTTGTAAAATAATTGCTTTCTAAGAAGGAATATTCCCACAATAGCCCAAAGGAAATCATTAAGTTTGTAACCCTATTAGAATAATGAAAGAACTACAATACCTCAATAAATACCTCCGTAAATATCGAATCAAGCTTTTGATAGGGGTGGCTATTACCATCATTGCTCGCATTTTTTCTCTTTTTGCTCCTCGTTTAATTGGTGATTCACTTACGGTTGTGGAGAATTATGTGGTTGATCAGAACCTTTCCTTGGCGGAAGTCGAGGCAATCTTATTACAAAACATTTCGATTATCATTGGTACAGCCTTACTCTCCGGCTTCTTTACTTTTTTGATGCGACAGACCATTATTAATGTTTCCCGATATATAGAGTTCGATCTCAAAAACGAAATCTATGCACATTACCAACGTCTGACCCAGCGATTTTATAAAAACAATCGAACAGGAGATCTGATGAGTCGAATATCTGAGGATGTCGGTAAAGTACGTATGTATTTTGGCCCCGCCATCATGTATAGCATCAACACAGTGGCTTTGTTTGTGATTGTGATCGCCTATATGTTTAGCATTGCGCCAAAACTCGCGCTCTACACCATTATTCCGCTGCCCCTTCTTTCTTTTATCATCTATAAACTAAACAGTGTCATTCATCAACGGAGCACCCTGGTTCAAGAAGTATTGGCAAAACTATCCACCTTTACTCAAGAATCGTTTAGCGGTATTTCTATTATTAAGTCCTACACACTGCAACCAAAAATTGCTGCAGAATTTGAAGCCCTTACACTTGAAAGTAAAGAGAAAAATATGCGTTTGGTACGTGTACAAGCCTGGTTTTTTCCACTTATGATTTTGCTGATTGGCATTAGCAACCTGATTGTGATTTTCATTGGTGGTAACCAATACATGCAAGGACAAATCGAAATAGGAGTTTTGGGAGAATTCATTATTTATGTTAATATGCTGACTTGGCCCGTGGCTGTAGTTGGCTGGGTGACCTCCATTGTGCAACAAGCCGAAGCCTCACAAAAGCGAATCAATCGCTTTTTACAAGAACAGCCTGAAATTTTAGATGGCGAAGGGGTTCCTCCCCTTGAAGACTTCACCATTGAATTTGACAAGGTGTCTTTGAGCTATCCTGAAACAGGGATCAAAGCCTTAGACAAGGTTAGCTTTACTCTCAAACCTGGGCAAAAACTGGGAATTGTAGGTGCCGTTGGCGCCGGAAAATCAACGCTCTTTGATGTATTAACTCGTTTGTATGACGTTGATGGGGGTGAGATTCGCATCGGAGGGGTACCTATACAAAAATTCACCTTGGATGCCTTACGTCAGCAAATAGGGATTGTTCCCCAGAATCCATTTTTGTTTTCGGAATCCATTGCAGACAATATTCGTTTTGGTAAAAAGGATGCAACACTCCAAGAGATTGAACAAGCCGCCAAAATGGCCAATGTTCACGAAAACATTATTGCCTTTGCTGAAGGTTACGATACTGAGCTTGGCGAACGCGGAGTTACCCTATCGGGAGGACAAATACAACGGGTGTCTATTGCTCGTGCTTTGATCAAAAACCCAGAAATACTTCTATTAGACGATTGTTTATCGGCTGTGGATACCGATACCGAAGAAAAAATTCTGTCTAACCTTAAACAAATTCGCTCAAACAAGACTACTTTGATTATTAGTCATCGAGTCACCTCCGTTCTAGATGCAGACCACATCATTGTTCTCAAAGACGGTAAAATCATACAAGAAGGTACCCATGAGCCACTCATTAATAATAAAGGGTACTACCAAGATTTATTCCACAAACAACAAACAGAAAATACAATCTGATTTGTTTTGTTTAATAATTTTTTGGAAATTTGATGAAAGACTGAAACCAATTTAAACTAAAACCATGCAAAAAGGCACTGAAGGAAATCAGGAAGAGATTTTCTCCAAAGTACTCAGAGCAGGTAGACGGACTTATTTTTTTGATGTAAGAGAAACCAAGGCCAGTGACTATTATTTAACGATTACGGAAAGTAAAAAGTTCACCGAAGAAGACGGATCTTATCATTATAAGAAACACAAAATCTACCTTTACAAAGAGGACTTTCAAAACTTCAAAGATATTTTGGAAGAGATGACGGCATTTATTACTAAAGAGCGCGGCCTTGAGGTGATCAGTGAACGACACCAAAAGAACTTCAACAAAGAAAATTCGGAAACGATTGGTTCTGAAACCAACGGCTTTATCGATTTCAATTTTGAAGACATCTAGAAAATTTTCAATTTGACAAAAACAAGCACAGCCTTTCGCTGTGCTTTTTTTTTTAAATTGTAGCAAATTCAATTGAAATGAAAAAAGGACTCCTCCTATTAGTACTACTACCCAATCTATTGTTGGCTCAGCTAGACGCTTCTTATTACTTAGAAAGCAATCATCCATATGATCCAAAGATCCCTACTCCCGCATCTGTACTGGGGTATGAAGTCGGTCAATGGCATGTCAGTCACGATAAGCTTGTTCAATACATGACTATTTTGGCGGCTTCGTCAGATCGTGTTACTATCGAAAATCGAGGAAAAACCTATGAAGATCGTCCGCTATTATTGCTAACTATTACCCATCCGGACAACCATCAGAATATCGGTCAGATCCAAAAACAACACCTTCAGCTTAGCGAACCAAGCGGTTCGTCTCTCGCACTGGAAACAATGCCGCTGGTTGTGTATCAGGGATTCTCCATCCATGGAAACGAACCCAGTGGAGCTAATGCAGGATTATTAGCCGCTTATCATTTGGTTGCCAGTCAAGCACCGGAAACGGAGCAGCTGCTTCAAGATGTGGTGATTCTTTTTGATCCCTCCTACAATCCCGATGGTCTTCAACGCTTTGCCTATTGGGCCAATACTAATAAAAATCAAAATCTAACCACCGACAATAATGATCGTGAATACAGTGAAGTTTGGCCCCGTGGACGAACCAATCACTATCATTTTGACCTAAACCGCGATTGGCTGCCTGCACAGCTGCCAGAATCTCAAGCGCGAATTGAATCTTTCACCAACTGGCTTCCAAACATCTTAACCGATCATCACGAAATGGGAACCGATGCTACCTTCTTTTTCCAACCAGGAATTCAGTCACGAGTGCATCCTCTCACGCCAAAAATGAATCAAAAGCTTACCAAAGAAATTGGAACCTATCATGCGGAAGCACTTAACAAAATAGGCTCTCTATACTACACTGAGGAAAGTTATGATGACTTTTACTACGGTAAAGGCTCCACCTATCCCGATGTGAATGGGAGTATTGGTATTTTGTTTGAACAAGCGAGTTCTCGAGGACATATTCAAGACAGCGACAACGGAGTACTTACATTCCCCTTCACGGTTCGCAATCAACTTACCGCTGCTTTTTCCACACTCAAGGCTGCGCAAAACATGCGAGTAAAACTGCTTCGATATATGCGAGACTTCTATAAAGACGCAAGACAAGAAGCTGCCAAAAACAAATCCAAAGCCATCGTGTTTGGTCAGACGAAAGACCCTGTATCTGCCTACAAATTGGCTGAAATACTAGAGCGTCATAAAATTAAAGTCCATCAACTAAACAAACCATTTACCCACAAAGGGAAAACCTATCATCCAGAAACAAGTTATGTCGTTCCTTTGGAGCAAAAGAAAAACAAACTGATTCGAGGTATGTTCGAAAAACGCACCCAATTTGAAGACAGTCTGTTCTATGATATTTCAGGGTGGACCTTTCCCCTCGCCTTTAATTTGCAATATGACTTTATCAATAACACCAGTATGGCTGGGGCTCAAATTGAAAAACTTACCACACCCGAAGGATCGATTACCTCAACCTCCAACTATGCATATCTCTTTGAAGCCCACGGTTACGATACCCCAGCAGCACTATATGAGCTGATGGAGGCTGGAATTCGAATCAAAACAGCACTAAAACCCTTTGCCTCTGAGGGGACTGCATTTGACTATGGAACCTATATGATTCCAGTTCAAAACCAAAACCTCTCTGGCGAGGCTCTCACCCAAAAGCTAGCCGCAGTAGCAAAAAAGTACAGTCTTAAAGTAACTGGTGTCAATACTGGATTGATGAAAGGAATTGATTTAGGGTCGCAACTCTTTATCACGCTCGAACTTCCCAAAATAGCAATGCTAGTCGGGGACGGAGTCCGGAGCTATGATGCGGGAGAGATTTGGCATTTGTTCGATACACGATACAACATACCTTTAACCAAGATTGATATCCGTGATTTATCACGTATAGACTTATCTGGTTATACCCATTTTATTCTCCCAAGTTATTCCGGCGAATGGTTGGATTATTTTGCTGATAAATTCAAAGAATATACCGAAGAAGGCGGAACGCTTATTGGTTTCCGTTACAGTTTGGATTGGTTGCAAAAACACAAGTTTATTGACGTAGAAATCAAGTCATTTGAACGGAATGCAACTGGGGTTCGTTTTGACCAGAAAAGGGATTGGGAAGGCGCTCAAAATATCGGTGGTGCCATTTTCAACACGCGGGTTGACCGAAGTCATCCTATCAATTTTGGTGTGGCTGGAAATTCTCTTCCCATGTTTCGAGATACGAGCATTTTTATTAAACCAAACGCAAATAGCTACAACAATCCTATTCAATACACCAACACCCCCCTTTTAAGCGGATACATTTCCGAAGAGAAGCTTGAACTATTAAAACGTTCTGTTCCTTTTCAAACCCAAGGAAAAGGGGAAGGAAGGGTCATAATTTTTACCGACAACACCAATTTCCGAGCCTTTTGGTATGGCACAAACCGTTTGTTGGCTAATGCTATTTTCCTTTCCAAAGCAATGTAAAAAATGGCACTAACTGAATCCAATATGCTGCCTTTGGGTACGCAGGCTCCTGACTTTGTTTTGCTTGATGTTGTATCAAAAGAAGAAAAAAGTCTTCTCCTACTCAAGGGGAAAAATGGAACATTGATTGTCTTTAGCTGCAATCATTGCCCTTATGTAATCCACTTACTAGATGCTTTCCTTATCAAGGTAAAACAATGGAATCCCCTAGGTATAAACACCATCGTTATTTCCAGCAACTCAATAGAAAGTCACCCTCAAGACGGCCCTGCAGAAATGGCTGTTTTGGCTCGGGAAAAAGGTTTTGACTTCCCATATCTATTTGATGAAACCCAAGAAGTAGCACATGCGTATGATGCGGCCTGTACACCTGATTTTTATTTGTTTGATAGCGCGTTGAAATTGAACTATCGAGGGCGCTTTGATGCCTCTCGACCAGGGAATGACAATCCCCTTAATGGTGAAGATCTTCAAGCAGCTGTGGATGCCCTATTGCATAAAAAAACACCCCTCACTGAGCAATGGCCTGGTATGGGGTGTAATATTAAATGGCATCCGGGCAATGAGCCGGCTAACTGGAATGTTTAGCGGAAGTTGACCAATTCTACCTCAAAAACTAAAGTAGCATCTGGGGGAATCACCCCACCTGCACCTTGTGCTCCATAAGCCAACTGGCTTGGGATCACCAATTTGGCGGCACTTCCTTTTTTGAGCAATGCAATGCCCTCATCCCAACCAGGAATCACACGTCCTTCGCCGAGTGGAAAATCTATCGGTTGATTACGTTGGTAGGAAGAATCAAAAACAGTACCGTCTAACAACATTCCACGATAATGGACTGAGACCGTTTGACCTTTTGCTGGGGCTTCTCCATCTCCTTCTTTTTGAATACTATAATACAGACCACTATCTGTACGAGTCATCCCTTCGGTATGTTCTTTAAGCACCTCTTCCTGAGCTGCTGGTGCTGCCGCTTCCCTTTCCGCTTTAGCTTTTTTGAAGTTTTCAAAAGCAGCTACATCATCCCAAGCTTCTGCTTCACCTCCAACACGTTCAATACGAACTGCTTTCATAACGTCTGCTTGTTGGATGGAATTGACCACATCCATACCTTCAACAACTTCTCCAAAAACGGTGTGTTTACCATCCAACCAGTCTGTGGCTGTATGGGTAATAAAAAATTGGCTTCCATTGGTTCCTGGGCCGGCATTGGCCATGGAGAGCATACCTGGGGCACTATGCTTTAGGTCGGGATGGATTTCGTCTTCGAACTGATAACCAGGACCACCAACGCCAGATCCTTGTGGGCACCCGCCTTGAATCATGAAATCTGCAATCACCCGATGAAAGGTCAATCCATCATAGTAGGGTGTGTCTTTTTCACTGTGGTCATTGGTGATTTTTCCTTCGGCCAATCCTACAAAATTCCCCACCGTACCAGGGGTTTTATCGTGATGGAGCGCTAAAGTGATCGTTCCTTTATCCGTGTCAATATGGGCGTAAATTCCCTCTTTCATAACAACTGTGCTTGGTTAAATTAATGCCGCAAAGATAGCAAAGGAGGAAGTAGCTTTAACGCAGCCTTGTTAAAAAATCAATTGGCAACCTCACTAATGAATTTTATTCGATACAAACGGATCTCTTCTTCTTCATAATCACCGTCAAATTCCTCAATGGCAAGAGAGACTTTGTCCGATTCAGCCTCCATAAAATATTCATACAACTCTTCTTCTTGATCTTCATCAAGAAGTTCTTCGAGCCAGTAATCAATATTGAGTTTGGTCCCCGCATAGACAATAGTCTCCATTTCAGTAATCAACTTACTCATGTTCATCCCTTTGGCTGAGGCTATATCATCCAACGGAAGCTTGCGATCGATGCTTTGAATCAAATAGAGTTTTAAAGCAGAGTTGATTCCTGTGCTTTTTACGATCAGGTCTTCGGGTCGGGTGATGCTTTTTTCTTGGGTATATCGGTCAATGAGTTCAATAAAAGGTTGTCCAAATCGCTTCGCCTTGCCTTCCCCAACACCGTTTATGTTGATCAATTCTTCCATCCGAATAGGATATTTCAATGCCATGTCTTCCAAAGAGTATTCTTGAAAAATGGCAAAAGGGGGAAGGTCGTTCTTTTGAGCAATATCTTTTCGAAGTGCTTTAAGAACACGCATGAGCTCTACATCAACCACCCCTTCTGCTTTGGGCGCTTTACTTTTTAGAATGTTTTTTGCATGATCGTGGTCCTTGGACATCATAAAGGAGATGGGCTTTTCAAGGTATTCTCGCCCTTGGTCAGACAAGAATAAAATCCCGTAATTTTCAATTTTCTTGGTCACATAGCCCGCAACAATCGCTTGCCGTAAGAGTGCCATCCAAAACTTATCCGATTGGGCTTTCCCTTGTCCAAAAAAAGGTTTTTCATGGGTTTTATGCGATAAAATCTGAGAATTTGTTTTCCCAATTATCACATTAACAAGCTCTTTGGACTTATACTTTTCGTGGGTTTTTTGAATAATATCAAGCAATTGAACCAATTCGTTTTGGGCTTCAATTTTCGGTTTTGGAAAACGAACATTATCGTCCATACTGGCACCAAGCCCAGTTTCACTGTCAAAATATTCCCCAAAGTAGTGTAAGATAAACTTACGTCTTGACATAGAGGTTTCGGCATAAGCAACCATTTCGTGTAATAAGGCCATTCCTATTTCCTGTTCCGCAACAGGTTTGCCAGACATAAATTTCTCGAGCTTTTCAATGTCTTTATAATTGTAGAATGCCAAGCAGTGCCCTTCTCCTCCATCGCGTCCAGCACGACCTGTTTCCTGATAATAACTTTCAATGCTTTTTGGGATGTCATGGTGGATCACAAAACGGACATCCGGTTTGTCTATTCCCATACCAAAAGCAATCGTAGCCACAATCACATCACATGATTCGTTGAGAAACATATCTTGATTTCGAACCCGTGTTTTGGCATCCAATCCTGCATGATAAGGCAACGCATTCACCCCATTAACCTGAAGAATCTGCGCCAATTCTTCGACTCGTTTACGAGCCAAGCAATAGACAATCCCTGACTTTTCCGAATTCTCCTTGATGAATTTGATGATGTCGGTATCTACATTCTCGGTTTTGCTCCGCACCTCATAATACAAATTAGGACGATTAAAAGAATCTTTAAAGACCACAGCATCGTTGATCTTTAAGTTCTTTATAATATCCTCCTGTACTTTGGGAGTAGCCGTAGCAGTCAGTGCTATAACTGGAATATCTTTTTGAATTTGCTCAATAATTTCTCGCAGCGAACGATAATCAGGTCGAAAATCATGTCCCCATTCTGAAATACAATGGGCTTCGTCGACAGCCAAAAAAGATATTTTTACAGACTGAAAAAAAGCAATTGTCGCTGGTTTGGTAAGGGATTCAGGAGCCACATACAACAACTTGGTCAGTCCTGATCGAATGTCGTTTTTGACTCGTTCGGTTTCCGTTTTATTCAGTGAGGAATTCAGTACGTGGGCAATTCCTTCTTCGGAGGAAATACCTCGAATGGCATCTACTTGGTTTTTCATCAAGGCGATGAGTGGTGATACTATAATGGCGGTTCCCTCCTGAATGAGTGCAGGCAATTGATAGCAAAGAGATTTCCCTCCTCCAGTAGGCATGATTACAAAAGTGTTTTTTCCTGCCATCAAAGCCTCTACAACACCTTGTTGTAGCCCTTTGAATTTTGAAAAACCGAAATACTTTTTTAATTCATGCAATAAGTCTGTACTGTCCATTGGCGATTTTTTCTTCTTCTCTAGGTTTTAGTACATTTGTAACTACAATATAAGGGTTTCTCAGGATTTTTACGCAAAAGATTTTCAATTGATAACACGTCCCCTAATTCACACGCTCGTCCAAAAGACCTTACAAATTGAGGTAGAGACTTTTAAAAATCTGAGAAGCTACAGCAATACGGTTGTCATATCGACTAGGGTTCCAAATGAAATCACTGCTTTTCTAAAAAGTAACAAAAGTAGCTTCCGAAACATTCCTTTTTCTTCTGGATTCACTAAAACCAATATCGAATGAATAACCCCAAAGAAATGACGTTTTTGGATCATTTGGAAGAACTGCGGTGGCATCTTATTCGGGCGACCCTTTCCATCGTTATCTTAGGAAGTGTTGCCTTTCTTCTGAAAGGGTTCATCTTTGATTATATACTTTTTGGTCCAAAAAAAACAGACTTTATCACCTATCAATGGTTTTGTCAAATTTCTCAAACCCTTGGTCAAGGAAATAGTTTTTGCATCACGGAAATGCCTTTTCGTATTCAATCTCGAACCCTTGCTGGGCAGTTCTCTGCACACCTTTGGACATCCATTCTCGCTGGATTTATTGTAGGATTTCCATACGTGCTTTATGAGTTTTGGCGATTTATCAGTCCCGGCTTACACATCAACGAACGGAAAAATGCACGAGGCTTTATTTTTGTAGCGTCTTTTTTATTTTTTTTGGGCGTTCTTTTCGGCTATTATATCGTTACACCGCTGTCGATCAACTTCCTAGGCAACTACTCTGTCAGTGAAGAAGTATTCAACGATTTTGATTTGAGTAGTTATATTGGAATGCTTCGCGCTTCGGTGCTAGCCTCTGGGCTTATTTTTGAGCTTCCTATTTTGATTTATTTCTTTACCAAAATTGGTTTAATTACCCCTGCCTTTCTGCGTAAAAACCGTAAATTTGCTTTGGTGATTGTATTGAGCTTATCCGCCATTATAACCCCTCCCGATATCGCAAGTCAAATTATTGTCAGTATCCCAGTTTTGATACTATATGAAGTGAGTATTTGGATTTCAAAATGGGTGTATCGCCGACAACAAAAAGAAATGAGCACCGCTGTGCAAAAGGATTAAAATGAAACTTCGCGCTGAAAATATTGAAAAGTCTTACCGCGGCCGCAAGGTGGTGAAAGGCATTTCTATTGAGGTAGAGCAAGGTCAAATCGTAGGACTTCTAGGCCCTAACGGAGCTGGAAAAACAACCTCCTTCTATATGATTGTTGGTTTGGTCAAGCCTAACAATGGGGCCATCTATCTGGACGATCAATTGATCACTAAATATCCAATGTATCAACGAGCTCAAAACGGAATTGGCTATCTCGCTCAGGAAGCCTCTGTTTTCCGAAAGCTCAGCGTGGAGCAAAACATTCTATCGGTTTTGCAAATGACGTCTATGACCAAAGCCCAACAAAAAGAAAAAACGGAAGCTCTTTTGGAAGAGTTTGGACTAACTCATATTCGTAAAAACCGTGGAGATCTTCTCTCGGGTGGGGAAAGACGACGAACAGAAATTGCACGTGCCCTAGCTACCGATCCGAAATTTGTATTGCTCGATGAGCCTTTTGCGGGAGTCGATCCCGTTGCCGTAGAAGATATTCAACGAATTGTGGCGCTTTTGAAGCGAAAAAATATTGGAATCCTAATTACGGACCACAACGTACAAGAAACCCTTGCCATTACCGATAAAACATATTTAATGTTTGAAGGGAATATTCTCAAAGCAGGAACCCCAGAGGCATTGGCTCAAGACGAAATGGTGCGTAAGGTATATCTCGGGCAAAACTTTGAACTGCGAAAAAAGAAACTAACATTCTAAGGAAACCCATTCATGCAAATTCGGCGTGCCACCCCCAAGGATGCCCTTTCTCTCCAACAACTGATTAATGAAGCTTTTCATCGGACTACCGATGCGCCTATTTGTGGTAGCTATTTTGAAAGCTCAGAACGATTAACACTGGTGGCTTCAGAAGGAGAGAAAATTCTTGCAACAGCTTCCATTCACTTCCTCCAAAAGCTGGATCGTAAAATGGGACAAATAGAAGATGTGGTGGTACACCCAAAAGCTCAAGGATTAGGGTTGGGGCGTCAGGTTGTTCAAGCGCTTCTAACGGAAGCCCAATCAAAAGAATGCTACAAAATAGTTCTTAATACCGCTGAAAAAACAGCTCCTTTTTATGAAAAAATGGGGTTTGAAAAAGGTGAATTACAAATGATGAAACGAAAATAAGATGTGTGGAATTGTTGCCTATATAGGTGCTAAAGAGCCCCTACCCATTGTGTTAGATGGATTACAACGTTTGGAATATCGCGGCTATGATAGTGCCGGAGTCTTTATTAGTGAAGGTACAAAACAGCAAATCACCAAAGTAGTTGGAAAGGTTGCGGCTCTTAGAGAAGCCTTGTCCGAAAAAGAAGTGCTGACATCCAAGCTCGGCATGGGACATACTCGCTGGGCTACACATGGACAACCCGCCCATGAAAATGCACACCCTCATGTTTCCAACTCTGGGGATCTGATTTTGATTCATAACGGAATTATTGAAAACTATGACATCCTCAAAAAAGAATTACAGCAACGGGGCTATCAATTCCAATCAGAAACAGATTCCGAAGTGCTTATCAACTGGATTGAAGAGGTTCAGAAAACAGAAAATGTAAAGCTGGGGAAAGCGGTTCAGCTAGCGCTCAATCAAGTGATTGGCGCCTATGGAATTGTCGTTTATGACCGTCGAAACCCAGAGGAACTTGTGGTGGCATGTTTGGGAAGCCCCATTGCAATTGGCCTAGACAAGGAAGGCTTTTTTGTTGGCTCTGATGCCACTCCCTTTTTAGATCACACTCGAGAAGTTATTTATTTAGACGATAATGAGTTAGCGCTCCTTCAGCCTGGAAAAACAATACAAGTCCGTAAAATTGACGATGATTCTTTACAAACCCCAACTGTTCAGCAGCTGAAATGGAATTTGGAAAACATTCAAAAAGGTGGTTTCCCCCACTTTATGCTTAAAGAAATTCACGAACAGCCCAATGCCCTTCGGGACACCTTACGAGGTCGTTTGCTGGCAGAAGAAGGCAAAATTCAAATCAGTAGTTTCAATGAACATCACCAAAAGTTTGCCAATGCGCGCCGGATTATTATTGTGGCCTGCGGCACTTCCTGGCATGCCGGTTTGGTGGGAGAATATTTGATAGAATCTTTTGCCCGAATCCCTGTGGAAGTTGAGTATGCCTCCGAATTTCGCTACCGCAATCCGATCATTTATCCCGACGACATTGTCATTCCTATTTCCCAGTCGGGAGAAACAGCGGATACTCTTGCCGCATTGAAACTTGCGAAAGCTGCCGGTGCGTTTATCTATGGCGTCTGTAACGTGGTTGGCTCTACTATTTCTCGGGAAACTCATAGCGGAATGTACACCCACGCAGGGCCTGAAATTGGAGTGGCTTCTACCAAAGCCTTTATAACTCAAATTGCCGTATTGACACTCATCGCCCTAAAGCTAGCAGAAATCAAAGGAACTCAGAGTAAATCTGAACTTCGTCAATTGCTTTTTGAACTGGACAGCGTGCCAGATCAGCTCGAATCCTTGATTGAACAAAAGGAGAAAGTCAAAGAAGTGGCAGAAAAAATTCACGCCGCTCCCAATTGTTTGTATTTGGGAAGGGGATACAATTTTCCAGTAGCCTTAGAAGGGGCATTAAAACTGAAAGAAATTTCTTACATCCACGCTGAAGGCTATCCTGCAGCAGAAATGAAACACGGCCCTATCGCCTTGATTGACGAAGCTATGCCTGTAATTGTCATTGCTACCCGAAAAGGGCATTATGAAAAAATCGTGAGCAATATTCAAGAAATCAAATCGCGGAAAGGAGTCATCATTGGTATTGTGAGTCAAGGCGATTCCGCCGTTAAGGAGATGGCAAATTATTGCATCGAGATTCCAGAATCCTCCGAATGCTTTACACCTTTGTTTGCAACCTTACCGCTCCAGTTTTTGTCGTACTACATTGCCGTACTTCGGGATTGTAACGTGGATCAACCCAGAAACCTTGCGAAATCGGTTACCGTGGAGTAATTTGTGGTGGGTGAGAGGGGTGATAGTTTAATTTGATCTTTTCAAACATCTCCTGTATTCTTTAAAGTGAATACATCTCTTTACAATATAAAATTTGTCCACTTCAGTTAAAAACCTT
>QXYU01000019.1:27376-38070 GCA_009886755.1 Flavobacteriaceae bacterium | reverse complement strand
TAAAAACCTTAGAGGGAAACATTTCGAATCAAGCAAAGCAAGAGGTACCATACTACAGAAAGTGAAAATGCAGCCGAACCCAAATTAACAAAAAGAAGTATCGCACCCACTACTAACAAGGTCCCATAGATCTTGTCGCTCCTCGTCTTCCATTTAATCTTAAACATCTGTAGCGGACTGTTCATAAGAAACACAAAAAACAGAACAAAGAAAGCTACCGTATAAGTCTGAGACAGTAAGGTGTGTAAAGGAGTCAAAAAAGGAGTGGACAACAGGGCGGGATAACCCAAAAAGAACAAGGCATTGGCTGGGGTCGCTAAGCCTTTGAAATAATGTGTCTGATCAGTGGAAATATTAAAACGTGCCAGACGATAGGCCGCGCCTAGCGTTAAAACAAGACCAATCAAACCCGACTGAGAAAGAGCAAACACGCCTCCATCGGAAAGAACAAAAGATGTCAAATCCCAGTAGGAATCACTTTGTGTTCGTGTTAATTGATATACCAAAACCCCAGGTAAAACACCACTGGTCACCAAATCCGCTAACGAATCCAACTGGACACCCAAAGGGCTGGTCACCCCAAGAAGTCGCGCTAAAAAGCCATCAAAAAAGTCACATATCACTCCCAACACAAAGAGTAACAATGCCCATTCAAACCTGTTTTGAAAAACAGCAAGGATTCCTAGCATGCCAAAAAATGCGTTGGCAGCGGTTACCAAATTGGGAAGTAGTGCACGTAAATTCATAAAAGCGAATATAACCAAACTGCTCTAAATTTTCATCGAATACAAGAGTGTGGATGCAAATTTATGCTACTTTTAAATCCGAAGATTATGAATCTAAAAAAAGCCTTACTTCTTAGTATCCTATCAGGGCTCCTTTTTGTCATGGCATGGCCTGTCAACGGGTTTCCAATTGTCATTTTTACTGCTTTTGTTCCATTGTTGTTTGTAGAAAAAGCCTTTGCTTCAAAAACAGCAAAAAAAGCCCCTTGGTTGTTTTTTGCATTGAGCTACTTGACGTTTTTGATCTGGAATCTCGGTACCACTTGGTGGCTTATTAATTCCACCCTGTTTGGAATGCTCTTTGCCAATCTGTGCAACAGTCTATTTTTTACACTCTTATTTCAGTTTTTTCACTGGTCCAAAAAAAGACTTCCGCTTCGCTCGGCTTACTTGTTCTTAATTGCCTTATGGATGGCTTTTGAAAAATTCCACCTCAACTGGGACTTTTCTTGGCCTTGGCTTAATCTTGGTAATGTCTTTTCAGAAAATATTTTATGGATTCAATGGTATGAATATACGGGCGCTTTTGGCGGTACTTTTTGGGTGCTCCTAATCAATATTGTCTTGTTTGAAAAGCTTAAAACTTGGACGCCTTCTAATGGTGCGATCCTACTTTTGAAAAAAATTAGCCCTGTACTACTAGGTATAGCCGTTCCAATAGTAATTTCTTTACTGTTGTTTCAAAAAGAAGAAAAGGCGGTAGGAAAAGTAAGCGTATTGCTCACCCAGCCAAATATTGATCCCTATGATGAGAAGTATCGTTTTTCCAACGAAGACTATTTGGAACAACTCAACGCAATGCTTCTACCCTATCAAGACGAAGCTTTTGACTATATAGTGACTCCTGAAACCTACTTCGCTGCGGGCTATGGAGAGGGCTTGGATGGATTCCAAAGAAGCCGCTTTCATCGTGCATTAAAAGCAAATATGCGAAGCTATCCTGAAACCCAACTACTCACAGGGATTCAATTTTACAATGCTTACGAAAGCGAATTGGCTCCCACTCCATCAGCCAATAAAATACGAGATCGGCTTTGGGCAGACTATTACAATTCAGCACTAGCAATATCAGCCAATGGTCCTTCAGAAATCTACCACAAATCCAAACTCGTGGTAGGGGTGGAAAATATGCCCTACAAAAAAATTATTGAGCCATTGCTTGGAAATGTATTGCTTGATATGGGTGGAACCGTTTCTTCTCGCGCAACTCAAGATGAAAGGGCTGTTTTTACACATCCCAAAACCAAAAGTTTGACGGCTCCGATCATTTGCTACGAATCTATCTATGGTGAATTTGTAACAGAATATGCACAAAAAGGCGCGCAGTTCCTTACCATCATTACCAATGATGCTTGGTGGGGTGAAACACCTGGACACCTACAATTATTGAGTCTCGCACGACTGCGAGCCATCGAAAACAGAAAGGCTGTTGCTCGAAGTGCCAATACCGGTATATCAGCCTTTATCGATACCAAAGGGAGGCTGGAGAAGCAATTGCCTTATAACCAAAAAGGGGTCTTACAAGGAGAAATACCACTTTACAACGACCTTACTTTTTATGCCCAATACGGAGATTATGTAGCTCGATGGGCCGGTTTTCTTGCTGTACTTTATTTTTTTATAGCTCTCAGCGGTAGATTAAAAAATAAGGTGTGATTTCTTTTTTTAAGTATTTATTGTTTTGTCGATTCGCAAAAACCCAACACAGCGTTCATTCGCCATTTGTTTTTTCGTTGGTTTGTTCTTGTTTTTTTTGTTCTAAATGGAAAAAACAACGTTTTTTTCCTTGGAACAGAAAACAGTTCCAAGCCCTCGACTCACTTTTCAAAAAAAGACTTCAAAACTATTTTGCAACAATAGGGCCTGAAGAAACCGACTATGAATTGCATTTCATGGACGACTTGAATCAGATACCGAGACAAGCTCTCAATCCAAAAAGTGTTTGGATATTTTCAGGAATTGACACAGCAAGAGAGCAGTGGAAAAAAATCAATTTTAAGGAATCAGTACGGTTGGATTTCTTTTTTTGGGGCATCCTTTTTTTTAAAACGGACCAGGCCAAAGAGTCTTTTTTGTTGCGAATCCTCTAAGCAGATAATTTTTTCGTTGTACCTTGGCTAGAGCTGAAAGATGATGATGAAAGAAAATAAAGTTTACACCAAGACAGGCGATGACGGCACAACGAGCTTAAATTCTGGGCTTCGCGTCAAAAAACACCATATCCGAGTAGCGGCCTATGGAAGCATTGACGAACTCAATGCTTGGGTTGGTTTGATACGGGATACCACCGCAGACATAATCGATCGTGAGTTCTTAATGTTGCTGCAAAATCACTTGATGGTTTTGGGCACCCAATTGAGCACCGTACGAGAAGAAGATTTGCCTACCGATTTTATAGATCCTATAAACGATCCTCATATTCTTGAAATAGAAAATGAAATAGATCGCATTTCGATGGATCTTCCACCTTTGAAGAATTTTGTGCTTCCAGGAGGGCATCCATTAGTTTCTTATTCCCACCTAGCTAGATGCGTATGCCGACGGGCCGAAAGACACATCACAGAACTCAACGCGAACGAGCGCGTATCGCCCTATGTCATTGCTTTTGTGAACCGCCTTTCCGACTATTTTTTTGTGCTTTCTCGCAAATTCTCCATCGACTTGGACTTGAATGAAAATAAATGGATACCCAAAGAAAAAAAGCGATCTTCTTGATTATTTTCGATTAAAATTTATTTTTGCAGAAAAATCGATACAATGTATTGGACTCTAGAACTTGCTTCATACCTCAGTGATGCCCCTTGGCCGGCTTCAAAAGACGAATTAATTGACTACTCTATCCGGACAGGCGCCCCTCTGGAAGTGGTCGAAAACTTGCAGTCTATGGAGGACGAAGGGGATGTATATGAATCCATCGAAGAAATATGGCCAGATTTTCCAACAGAGGAGGATTACCTCTGGAATGAAGATGAATATTAAAAATTCGTCTCAGGAGGTTCTAAAAGTCTCTGTTGAGGCTTTTTTTTTACTTAAATTTGAACAAATTAGTGCAACCCGATGGGAATACTGAACTCTGTCCTTAAGACCTTTGTTGGCGACAAAAACAAAAAAGACCTCGCCAAAATCCTACCTCTTGTCAAGGAAATCAATGCAAAACAGCAGGCGATGGAGCCGCTGAGTGCAGACGAACTTCGTGCCATTACCGGCAAACTTAAAACAGGCATCCAAGACGCCCGAAAAGAGGTAGATGCCCAAATAGAAGAACAACACCAGTTGCTTGCCCAGCTCTCCAATATGGAAGAAAAGGAAGCCGTCTATAACACCATTGATCAACTTGAGGAAGAAGCTTACGAGCATACCCAAACTTATTTAAATCAAATTCTTCCTGAAGCCTTTGGACTGATCAAAGAAACTTCACGTCGCTTTGCAACACAATCCACCATCAGTGTAACGGCATCCCCTTTTGACCGTGAACTGTCACAAAACAAAGAATATGTTCACCTGAATGGCGATCAAGCGGAATGGGCCAATTCTTGGAATGCTGCAGGCAAGCAAGTTACTTGGGACATGATTCACTATGATGTTCAGCTCATTGGGGGGGTCACTCTTCACCAAGGAAAAATTGCTGAAATGCAAACCGGGGAAGGAAAAACACTCGTGGCCACGCTTCCCGTCTTTTTGAATGCGCTCACAGGGAAAGGTGTTCATCTGGTAACCGTAAATGATTATTTGGCCAAACGAGATAGTGCTTGGATGGCACCCATGTTCGAGTTCCATGGCCTCTCTGTCGATTGTATCGACTATCACCAGCCCAATAGTGAAGCCCGAAGAAAAGCCTATCGAGCGGATATCACTTACGGAACCAATAACGAATTTGGTTTTGACTATTTGCGCGATAATATGGCGCACAGCAGTGACGATATTGTTCAGCCTAAACACCACTACGCTATTGTTGATGAGGTGGATTCTGTATTGATTGACGATGCGCGAACACCCCTCATTATTTCTGGCCCCAGTCCAGAAGGAGACCGTCATGAGTTTGACCAGCTAAAGCCTAAAGTGGCACAATTAGTCAATGAGCAACGCAGCCTTCTTACTGCCGTACTCGCCGAGGCCAAGAAAAAAATCAGCGCTGGGGATACCGAAATAGGAGGATTCTTACTTCTTCAAGTGCATCGAGGGCTCCCAAAAAACAAAGCCTTAATCAAGTTTTTGAGTGAAGAAGGAATAAAGCAATTACTCCAGAAAACCGAAAATTTTTACATGCAAGACAACAACCGGGAAATGCATAAGGTAGATGCCGATTTGTTTTTTGTCATTGATGAAAAAAACAATCAGATTGACCTGACCGAGAAAGGTATTGAAACCCTTTCAGGCGATTCTGAAGATAAAAACTTCTTTGTTCTACCCGATATTGGAAGTGCCATTGCGAAGCTAGAGAGCCAAGAACTCAATGCAGAAAAAGAAGCCGCAGAAAAGGATAAACTTTTTACTGATTTCAACGTCAAAGGGGAGCGTATTCACACCATGAATCAACTCCTAAAAGCCTATACCCTTTTTGAAAAAGATGTGGAGTATGTGGTGATGGAAAACAAAGTCATGATCGTCGATGAGCAAACAGGACGAATCATGGATGGTCGCCGTTATTCCGATGGTCTACATCAGGCTATTGAAGCCAAGGAAAGTGTGAAAATCGAAGCGGCAACCCAAACCTATGCCACCGTTACCCTACAGAACTATTTCCGGATGTATCAAAAACTTTCTGGAATGACGGGGACTGCTATTACCGAAGCTGGTGAATTTTGGGAAATCTATGAATTAGATGTCATTGAAATTCCCACGAACCGACCCATCGCCCGTGATGATCAAAACGATTTGATCTATAAGACCAAACGCGAAAAATACAATGCTGTTATAGAGCAAGTCAGTAAACTAGCTGCTGCCGGACGACCAATTTTGATTGGAACCACTTCTGTAGAAATCTCAGAACTGCTCAGTAAAATGCTTACCATTCGAAAAGTAAAACACAACGTACTGAATGCAAAGCTCCATAAAAAAGAAGCTGATATTGTAGCGGAAGCTGGAAACCCAGGCATAGTTACCATTGCAACAAACATGGCCGGACGGGGTACGGATATCAAACTTTCCGAAGAAGTAAAAGCAGCGGGAGGATTGGCCATAATCGGAACCGAACGCCACGATTCCCGTCGGGTAGATCGCCAATTACGAGGGCGTTCTGGACGACAGGGAGATCCGGGAAGTTCCCAGTTCTTTGTTTCCTTGGAGGATAACCTAATGCGATTGTTTGGCTCAGAACGAGTGGCCAAAGTAATGGACCGTATGGGCTTAGAGGAAGGGGAAGTCATCCAGCACTCCATGATGACCAAATCCATCGAGAGAGCTCAGAAAAAAGTAGAAGAAAACAACTTTGGAATTCGAAAGCGTTTGCTTGAGTATGACGATGTGATGAATGCCCAACGTGAAGTAATCTATAAACGACGAAGACACGCTTTAGAGGGGGATCGCTTGCAATTGGATATTGCCAATATGCTTTACGACACCTGCGAAGACATTGTCCTGAATAACAAAGCTGGAAACAATTTCAAAAACTTTGAATTCCAAATCATTCGTAACTTCTCTTTCACATCACCAATCAACGAGGAAGACTTTTTGGAAAGTACCGAAGCCGAATTAATTCCCAGATTGTACGATGAGCTCTATGAAAAATACCAGGCTAAAATTCTCAACAACGCTAAACTGGCCTTTCCAGTCATCAAAAACGTGTATGAAAAGCCAGGAAACAAATTTGAACGCATCGTTGTTCCTTTTACCGATGGTGTCAAAACACTCAATGTTGTAACGGATTTAAATACGGCTTATGAGTCCCAAGGAAAACAGTTGATTGTTGATTTTGAACGCAATATATCTCTTGCATTGATTGATGAAAGTTGGAAAACGCATTTGCGAAAAATGGACGAACTAAAACAATCCGTACAGCTGGCCGTTCACGAACAAAAAGATCCCTTGTTAATCTACAAGTTTGAGTCTTTTGAGTTGTTTAAAAGCATGCTAGCTGCGTTGAATGTGGAAATTTTGTCCTTCTTGTTCAAAGGGGGATTACCCACCCAAAACGAAACTCAAATCACCGAGGCTCAAAAGAATAAGTCCAATTACAAAACCACCAAAGACGAAGTCTACAATATGGATGAATTGGCAGAACAGAATCGACAAGCCGGAGCCAGTGCTGGTGGTTCACAGCGCCAACTCGCAGAAACTATTGTGCGCGAACGTCCAAAAATTGGACGTAATGAAAGGGTCACCATTCGCAATGTTGCCAATGGAACCAAGAAACAAGTGAAATTCAAACAAGCAGAACCTTTGATTCAGAGTGGTCAATGGGTGATTGAAACAGAATAAATCTAGTATGGAAGCTTATGCTCAGGCCTTATTGATCGCTATACCAGGATTCTTAGTCTTGATTCTGATTGAGATTCTGTATGGGTATTTTAAGGGCTATCAGACGTATGGCTATATGGACACTTTGTCCAGCCTAAGTTCTGGAATGACCAACATACTGAAGGATTCGCTGGGACTGGCTGTCATATTGATCTCTTATTCATGGTTGGTAAACCATATTGCTGTATACTCCTTTGAATCAAGTTGGCCGCTTTATGTTGTAGCTTTTATTTGTATTGATTTTTCAGCCTATTGGGGGCATCGACTCAACCACCACATTAATATTTTCTGGAACCAACACGTCATTCATCACAGTAGTGAGGAATTTAATCTGGCTTGTGCGCTGCGACAAAGTATCTCTAACGTCATCGGTTACAATGCTTTGTTTTTGATTCCCGCAGCCTTGCTGGGTGTTCCATCAGAAGTTATCAATGTTCTTTCCCCTTTGCACCTCTTTGCACAGTTTTGGTATCACACTAGACATATTGGTAAATTGGGATGGTTGGAGTATTTACTGGTAACTCCTTCCCAACATCGAGTACATCATGCTATTAACCCCATTTATGTCGATAAAAATCTAGCAGCCATCTTTTGCGTTTGGGATCGTATTTTTGGGACTTTTCAAGAAGAATTAGATGAAGAACCTCCCGTTTATGGAACACTAAAGCCCAGTCAATCTTGGAATCCTTTTTTGATCAATTTTCAGCACTTCTGGTATCTGACACAAGATGCTTGGCGAACGCGTAATTGGGGAGATAAATTAAAAATTTGGTGGATGCCAACAGGATGGCGTCCGCAAGATGTGGCGGAAAAATACCCCAGAAAACCCACTGATTGGAAGCAACAAGTGAAATACAACCCACCGACTAGCACTTTCACCAAAGGATGGGCCATGTTTCAATTACTGGGAACAACCTTCTTGCTCTTAACACTTTTTGCCTCTTTCGGTTCCTTGTCATATACCAGCATTCGCGATATGGGAATGCTTTTGTTTGTAAGTGTCTTTGCTTACACTTCGATCATGGACGGAACACGTTATGCCAGAATTATTCTAATGGTATATCCACTGCTTGGTATGCTCTACATTTATTCCTTGGGAACCGAGCTATATCTTGAAAGTCCGTTATTGTATTATGGGGCTTTGGGATATTGGCTTGCTACCTGGTTTAGCAATCCGCTCTTGTGGCGATACTCACAGCCATCGATTTCACAAACCATTGATGGATTCCAAACTTGATTATCTTATTCTGGGACCAGCTCACCCCTATCGAGGGGGCATAGCTGACACCAATAATGCCCTTGCTTCAGCGCTCCAAAAGGAAGGGTTTTCCGTCAAAATATGGACTTTCACCCAGCTCTATCCTAATTGGATTTTTCCCGGTACAAGTCAATTCACAAAAACTCAGCCACCGGAAGGCCTGTCCATCAAAAGAGCACTTCACACATACAACCCCTTCAACTGGATTCGGCTGGTCAAAGCCTTGAAAAAGGAAGCTCCCGAGCAAATTCTATTCCGTTATCACACTCCATTTCTAGCACCTTGCTACAGCTACATCGCAAGAAGACTGAAAGATCATAGTCAATGCGTGGCAATCGTCGATAATTGGAAACCACACGAAACATCGCTTTTGGATCGGTTGTTTGGTAGTTTAATGAAATCTGGTTTTTCAAAATACATCAGTCTCTCCAATGCTGTTGCTAACGAAATGAAAACGGATGGTTTGGAGTATGTATATGAGGGATTTCACCCTATTGCTGACAATATCCCCCCTTTAGAACCAAAGGAAAAAGCACGTAAAGAACTTGGATGGCAGCTTGAAAAACCTATTGTTTTATTTTACGGGCTTATTCGACCCTACAAGGGACTGGATTTGCTACTAAAGGCTTTTGACGACAAACCCTTAAAGAATACCGACATTCAATTGGCTGTGGTTGGAGAATTCTATGAATCCCGTAAGCGATACCAAACAGCCTTAGATAGATTGGTCGTTTCCGAAAGGCTTTATCTACATCCTGAATTTGCATCTGAAACGCTAACACAACAAGTCTTTTCTGCTGCTGACATCGTCATACTTCCGTACCGTTCAGCCTCTCAAAGCGGCATCATACCCCTAGCCTATCACTATCATAAACCAATCATTGTGACCGATCGACCAGGATTGAAACAAATAATTGAGGTGGATCAAACTGGATGGGTATGCTCCCCTAATGCTCTCGCTCTATCAGAAACACTTGTAACAGCCTTCCAAGAATCACCAAAAACTAAAAAAGAAAAACTTCTTAAGGCTCGTGAAAAATACAGCTGGAAAAAATTTGCTCAATGGCTAGATACAGCCTGCAATTCCTGAAAATTTAGTAGCTTCTACCAAATTTAAACCCATGTTACTTCACCCTTACCTACTTTTTAAAGGAGATGCCCGAGCGGCCATCACTTTTTATCAAAAAGCCTTAAACCTTGAAATTGGACACCATCAAACCTACGGGGACAGCCCTGCCAAAGCAACACCAGAGCAAAACGACTGGCTTATGCACGGAGAGTTGCTACACAATGGAAGTTGTTTTGTAATGCTGGCGGACAGTCCCACAGCAACAAAAGAAAATAACTCAGCCATTCATCTGAGTCTCAATTTTGAAAATGAAAAACAAGCACACAATGCTTTTGATAATCTATCCGATGGAGGAAAAATAACCCTTCCCTTTGAAAAACAATTCTGGAATGCACGCTTTGGACAACTTACGGATCGTTTTGGTATCCAATGGATGATAAACTGTGATTTAAAACAATAAATATTGACTATATACACACTCGAAAACCAATATCTAAAAGCTATTATTACTCCCTATGGTGCACGACTGCATCAGTTATGGGTTGCTACCCCTCAAGGATGGATCAATGTGGTACAACATTGCCAAAAAATTGAGGACTACACTAGCGATCCTTGGTATAAAGGAGCTGTGATAGGTCCAGTAGCGGGTCGACTGCGACAACCCATTATTGTTTCAGGAAAAACTATTGCATTGGACGAAACTGATAAACCCCTACTCCACAGTGGCTCCCTGGGATGGAGTCATCACGATTGGACCTTACATTCTCAATCAAAAGAGGAGTTAACACTCTCATTCACTGCTTTGGAGACGATTAAGAGCTTTCCTGGTAACATAAATGCGCAAGTAAGCTATCGTCTGATGGGGGCAACGCTCTGTTTGGAATATCATGCGGAAAGCTCCATGCCCACACCGATGAATATGACCAATCATAGCTACTTCAATTTGGCACCTTCTCAGAATTTCCAAAAACATCGACTCCAACTCAATGCCAAACAACGTTTGGAAATGGATAGCCAACAACTTCCTACTGGAAAGGTTATTGAAAACAACAGCCCCGAATACGATTTTTTAAATGAAAAAGAAATAGGAACCGTAACGCTTGATGATTATTTCCTAATACCCGAT
>QXYU01000019.1:0-27366 GCA_009886755.1 Flavobacteriaceae bacterium | reverse complement strand
CCTGAACGTCCCTATCGGCAAAAAGTACATTTTGCATTTAGTGTTATTGAATAATCCTGAAACGCAGTCCCAATCGCCAAAAAAGATTTCCAGCCAACAGACCGAACAAGGCTCCACAAAGAATATCTATGGGATAATGCACTCCAATGTAAACCCTGCTATAGGCTATAAGTGCGGCCAAAACAAATAATAAAATCCGTCCTCGGTCTATTATTTTCCGAAAGCTTAAAAAGAATAAAGTAGCCAAGGCAAAAGAATTGGATGCATGCCCAGAAAAAAAACTAAATTGACCTCCACAACTGTCCTTCACCAAGCGCATTAGCTCCCTAACACCTGGTTCATGACAGGGTCGTAAGCGACCAAAGCCATATTTGAATGCATTGGTGATCTGATCTGTAAAAGCAATCAATATAATTACCCAAACGATTAAATAGACCGAAGAACGCCAACCATAGGTTCGACCATATACTATGGCCAACACAAGATAAACAACCACATTAGTTGCTTTATGGGTCAGTAATAGCCAAAAGAAATCAAAAGAAGGGCTTCCCAATTGATTCAAGTACAAGAAGAGTTGCTGATCGAAATGTAGGATACTGTCCATGCTTATTCTAAAGATTCCATTTCTTTATCGTAAAAATCTAACGCTGCCTCTATCAGAGCGGGTGTCATTTGCTCCAATTCTTTTTCATCTTCTTTATTAAAATCTTCCATCCAAAAAATAGCATCATTGGCTACGTTAAGACAAAAACGAGGATATTCGGTATGGATCACATAGAGGGCTTCGGGTTGAGAAGAAGCATCGGCAATAAGATATTTTGGAAGTTCCGTCATGATTTAGGTATTATGAAGTATCATTTTTTTGGTAAGGTACTGAAATCTCCAAAGTAATAACACGGCTGAAGCTGTAAGCCCCGACAGAAGTCCAATCCAAAGACCTACTACACCCCAATGAAGGGTGAATCCGAGATAAACCGAAATGGGTAAGCCAAAGATGCCATAGGCGAAAAAAACAATCCCTGCGGGAATGTTAACGTCCTGTAAACCACGAAGAGCTCCAAGGATGACCGCCTGGATGCCATCAGAAATTTGAAAAAATCCAGATACTACGAGTAACGAGGCTGCCAAGCCCACAACTTCTAATACATTTTCCAAATCTGCCGCATTCCCTGTATCCAAATAAATCCATGGTAAAATTCCGTTGAATAACAGAAAGAAAACACAAAAAACCATATCCAATAAGAGGATTAAAAAAAATAGGGATAAGGCCACACGACGCAATTCTAAAAAGTCTCTTCTTCCCAATTGATTGCCCACTCGAATCATTGCGACCACCCCCAATCCCATCGCAAACATATAAGTGATCGATGAAAGGTTCAAAGCAATTTGATTCGCTGCTTGGGGGTTTTTACCCAGCATTCCTGACATCCAAATCGCTGCTGTAAAAAATCCAACTTCAAAAAACATTTGCATAGCGGACGGGAAACCCAACTGAATAATCCGTTTTAAGAATACACTTTGGAAGCGACTGGCATTTATCGCAGTGATAAACTCTCTAAAACGAGGAGTTTTCCACATATAAATAAAAATAAAGGCAACCATCGTAAATCGAGAAGCAATCGTTCCAATAGCAGCCCCTTCGACTCCCATTTTTGGAAAAAAAGCAATTCCGAAAATCAAAAAATAGTTGAGTACCACATTCACAATATTCCCTGTGAGTGTCGCATACATAGAAGGTCGTGTAAAAGACAAACCATCACAAAATTGTTTAAAGGCTTGAAATGTCACCAGTGGGAACAATGACATTGAAACCCAAAATAAATAAGGAGACGCCAGATCAACTACCACATCGGGCTGACCCATCATATATAAAAGCGGTTTGGCAGACCAAACAGCCAAGGAAAGAAACAGCCCTAAAAGCACACAAAGCAGCAGACTGTTAAAAAAAATACTCTTGTTCCGATCGGGATCGTTGGAGCCGTCTGCTTGTGCTACCAAGGGAGTGATGGCTGTCGAAAAACCAATTCCCAATGACATGGCAACAAAAACAAAACTATTTCCCAAAGAAACCGCTGCCAGTTCGGCCGTACCCAATTGCCCCACCATGATATTATCAACGAGTTGCACCATCGTGTGTCCAATAAGACCTACGATAACAGGGGACGCAAGCTTAATATTGTACCGAAACTCCCGAGTATATTGTTTGAAATTCAAATGCTGTTTTTTACTTACGGAAGATCAATTTGATCGATAAGGTAAATCAAAGAAGTCATGGCTGCAGCACCCAATTCCAGTTCTCGTTTGTTGACTGCATCAAAGGTGTCGTTTGCGGCATGATGGTAATCAAAATAACGTTGTGAATCGGGACGCAATCCTGCCAAAAGAACCTTTCCGTCTTTCAATGGTCCAATATCAGCTCCACTGCCACCTCGTGTAAATTCTCTGATCTGATAAGGCTTCAAAATAGGGAATAATTGCTGTAGTGCTTGAAATTGTTTATCGGTACAATCAAAGGAAAATCCTCGAGGTGTAAAACCTCCTGCATCTGACTCCAATGCCATATAGTGCTTTTCTTTTTTTCGTTTGGCTTCGGTGGCATATTTTGTTCCTCCTCGGAGACCGTTTTCTTCATTCATAAACAACACCACTCGCAAGGTGCGCTTGGGTTTAAGGTTTAATTTTTTAAACAGTCGCAATACTTCCATTGATTGCACAATTCCGGCACCATCATCATGAGATCCATCGCCTAAATCCCAAGAGTCGAGGTGTCCTCCCACAACAATGATCTCTTCTGGTTTTTCAGAGCCCTTGATTTCCCCAATCACATTGTGTGAAGGAACATCAGGGTAGTTTTTGCAGTTTTGTTTGAGAAAAAAACGAAGTTCGGGGTTTAGTTTTAGCATAGAACTCAATAGTTCTGCACCGTTAGTACTAATGGCAGCAGCTGGAATCCGCTGCGACAAGGGAATACCATCGTATTTGGTAGATCCCGTATGAGGGAAGTCATCCAGACGTAAATTCATAGAGCGAACGATGGTTGCTACCGCTCCGTACTTGGACGCCTCGGCGGCTCCTTTGGTTCGTTGATCAACTGCACCTGAATAGGCCTCAAAGGTGCGAATGCTTTGCGCATCCATTGGTCGGTTGAAGAATACAATTTTTCCTTGAATAGCTTCTCTTCCTATAGTTTTAAGCGCATCCAGACTATGTACTTCAACCACCCCTGCGCGAATACCGGCAGCAGGAGTTGCAATGGAGCCCCCCAACGCACAAACAGGAACATTGATGGTATTTCCAGGGCTTGTTTCAATATTGGCATATTCGAAGTTGCCACGTACCCATTTAGGCACCATTACGGGTTGTAGCCAAACACGATCAAGTCCTAATTGTTCGAGTTCCTCTTTGCCCCACTGAACTGCTCGCTCAGCGTTGAGAGACCCTGACAAACGTCCCCCGATTTGATTGGAAAGATGATCCAACCATTGGTAGGACGCTCCTTCCGATAGACTGGCATCGTAAATAGAGGCGAAGGTTGTTTCAAAATGGGTAGTTTGGGCATTCCCAATCAGGGATAATGCCAACAAAAAGAATATGGTTTTTCTCATAACAGTTTTTTATTTGGGTGCAAATTGTTTGATATCATCAACACTGATAGGATTTCTCCCCAAAATCAATAGGCGTTCCACTACATTTCGCAATTCACGAACATTTCCCGACCAAGGGTAATTTTGTAATTCTTTAATGGCAGTTGTTGAAAAGGCTTTGATCTCCATCCGTTGCTCTGCTGCCAGTTGTTTCATAAAATGATTTGCCAAGAGTGGAATGTCTTCAATTCGTTCACTGAGTGCGGGTGCTTCAATAAGGATAACGGCCAAACGGTGAAAAAGATCTTCTCGAAAACGACCCTCATCAATTTCTTCTTTTAAATTCTTATTGGTAGCGGCAATCACGCGTACCTCCACCGATATGTCTTTGTCACTGCCTACACGTTGTACTTTGTTTTCTTGCAAGGCGCGCAGCACTTTTGCCTGAGCAGCCAAACTCATATCTGCAATCTCATCGAGAAAAAGCGTGCCGCCATTGGCAGCTTCAAATTTACCTGGACGGTCTTTGATGGCAGACGTAAAAGCCCCCTTAAGATACCCAAAAAGCTCACTTTCAATCAATTCCGAAGGAATTGCTGCACAGTTCACCTCCACGAAAGGTGCCTTGCTTCGTTGGCTTTTTTCATGCAATTGGTGTGCAACTAATTCTTTCCCTGTTCCATTTTCACCAGTAATCAGAACCCGTGCTTCCGTGGGAGCTACCTTATCAATTAAGGCTTGTATTTCCAATAAAGAATCGGATTCCCCGATCATCTCATACTTCTTAGCAACTTTACGTTTCAGTTCTTTGTTTTCCCCTACCAAAGTTTTAACCTGTAGCGCGTTGCGCACGGCAGTCAACAAACGATTCAAGTCAGGTGGCTTAGGAATAAAATCATAAGCGCCCAGTTTCATGGCTTCCACGGCTGTCTCCACGTTCCCATGCCCCGTTAGCATAATAAACGGGATTTGAATGCCTTTTTTTCGTGTGTGTTGCAATACTTCAATCCCATCCATCTTGGGCATCTTTATGTCACAAAGAACCAGATCAAAACTTTTTTTGGAAAGGGTCTCAAAACCTTCTTTTCCATTGGTGGCTTCCGTCACCGAGTAGGTCTTGTTTTCTTCCACCAAAATTTTGACCATCACACGACGAATCGGTTCTTCATCTTCTATTAGGAGTATGTTAGCCATTGGAAGGAGTATTTTTAGGGAGATGAACCACGCGCTGTGGAAAAGGGATTTCTATGTTATTTTCTCTAAATGCCTTATCAATCGCAAAACGAATGTCGCTTTTTACAATATTAGATTCAAAACTACGATTGATTGGTATTAGTAATTCAAAAAGTAAGGCATTGTCACCAAAATCATTGAAAAGCACTATAGGAAGTGGTTTTTTGAGAACCATACGGTGTTGACTTGCTACTTCAAGTAACAATTCCCGTAACCGATCCACATCAGAACCATAGGCCACACCTACTATAATGGATTCTCGTGTTAGGGTACCGTTTTCAGTCCAGTTGTAAAGGATCGAGGCCATAAATTTATGGTTTGGAATAATCAAAACCCGATTGTCACGCGTCACTGCGCGAGTAGTACGAAGTTGGATGCGTTCCACTTTACCAATTTGTCCTTCAACTTGAATGATATCTCCAACATGAACGGATTGATCGGCAAGGATAAAAATTCCCGAAATAATGTCTTGAATAAACGTTTGCAGAGCCAAACCAACACCTACTAACAAAGCGGCAGAAGCTGCAAAAAGAGTGGTTAGATTAAGACCTATGGTGTCGAAAGCCACCAGTGTAACCACAGTGTAAACAAAGTAATTGAAAAAAGTAAAAATTCCTTTGAATTTGTCCCGAGCCTCATCGTTGAGTGCACGGCTTACAATTCTTCGTATTAGTTTGAGAAACAGCCAGGTAACAAAATAAAAAACAATGGCAAGTAGAATGGATTTGGGGGTAATGACAACCGTCTTTCCCAAATGAAATTTATAGGTAAGAAGATCTTGTAGGGATTTCATTCGAAAGTTGTTTTATCGAAGATAGTATAAAAAACAAAACCCACCCTTAGTGATAAGGATGGGAAAAAATTTGCTATGAAAAAGAAAAATAACACTAGAATTAGTGTTACTGTAAATATATTGCTTTTTTTGCTTCAATTCCAAATTAAGCGAACATATCTTTTACTTTTTCGAAAAAGGACTTGTCTGATTTATCGGGTTGTGGCTTGAAATTATCGTCTTCTAACATGCTCTCAAAAAACTTTTTCTGCTCACGATTTAACTCTTTGGGTGTCCAAACGTTAATATGAACCAATAGATCCCCCGAACCATAGCCGTTGATGTCTCGGATTCCTTTGTTTTTAAGGCGTAATGTTTTACCGGATTGGATGCCCGACTCTAATTTGATACGAACCTTCCCGTCTATCAGATTGATTTCTTTGGACACCCCGAGGGCGGCTTCCGCAATACTTATGTAGAGATCATAATGCAGATGATTGCCTTCTCTCACGAACTGTTCATCTGCCTTTTCCTGAATCAGAACCAATAGGTCTCCAGAAATTCCGTTACCTGGAGCGGCATTTCCTTTACCACTCACTTTGAGTTGCATCCCTTCTTCTACCCCTGGCGGAATTTTAATACTTACCGTCTCCTCTTCCTGAATCATTCCCTGTGCATCGGAACCAGCAGGTCTATTGGAAATAGTCTGTCCGCTGCCTTGGCAAGATGGACAAGGACTTGCGGTTTGCATCCGTCCCAAAATCGTGTTGGTGACACGCATCACTTGCCCAGCTCCTTTACAAGTTGAACAGGTGGAATACTGAATCCCTGGTGCTTGGGTTTTTCGTTTAACTTTTATCTTCTTTTCAACCCCGTTGATGATTTCCTCCAAATTAAGGCTTACACGAATCCGAAGGTCACTGCCTTTCATACGTCGTTGCCCTTGGCTAAAACCACCAAAACCACCGCCAAATGCACTGCCGAAGATATCTCCAAACTGACTGAAAATATCATCCATATTCATGCTACCGCCGCCGCCAAAACCACCGTTTTCAAAAGCAGCATGGCCATATTGATCGTATTGCGCTTTCTTTTGAGGATCACTGAGAACCTCATATGCTTCCGCTGCTTTCTTAAAATTCGCTTCGGCTTCCTGATCTCCAGGATTCTTATCGGGATGGTACTTGATAGCTTGCTTGCGGTAGGCCTTTTTAATTTCACCTGCCGAGGCATCTTTTCCTATTCCGAGTACTTCGTAGAAATCTTGCTTCATATGCTGTTATTTGCCAACCACTACTTTGGGAAAGCGTATGATTTTATCTCCCAATTGGTAGCCTTTTTCAATCACATCAATAATAGCTCCCTGATGCTCTGGAGAAAGGGCTGGAATCTGAGTGATGGCCTCGTGCATTTCGGCGTCAAATGGGTCTCCAATGGCTATTTCCATCAGGCTTAGCCCCTGTCCTTTGAGGATATCAATAAATTTGTTTTGTATCAAGCGGAACCCTGCTACTTCCGGGCTCGCAGCTTCCTCATTTTGTTGCCCCAAGGCACGCTCAAAATCGTCAGCAACTGGAAGTAAGGCTTGAAGTACTTCTTGCCCCGCTGTTTTGAAAAGTTCTATTCGCTCTTTGGAAGTGCGTTTTTTATAGTTCTCAAATTCTGCAAACAAACGCAGGTATTTTTCTTTTTCCTGAGCCAATTCTGCTGTCAATGTTTCAACTTTATCTTCTTTTTTATTTTCCGCAGCTGCCGCTTTGGGCTTTTTTACTTTTGATGCTTTTTTGGAATCGACCTTTTTTTCAGCCATTTTAATGTTTTCGTTTAATTACACAAAATTATTGCCAAAGAAACTATTTTGCCAAACTGTCACTTATTTTGTTGGATACAAGTTATGGAGTGCCATTTCGAGAGTAGGATATTCAAATTGAAAGCCCTGCTGCTGCACGGCATCCGCTTTTACATACTGACTCCCTAGCACCAATGCACTGCGCTGACCCAAGACCATTCGCATCAGAAAAGCAGGGATGTTTGGAAGAAAAACAGGGCGTTTCATATATCTTCCCAGGGCTTTTATCAGCTCATTTTGTGAAACAGGATTAGGTGCAACCGCATTGTAAACAGCGGACTGCTCTTGCGTCAATGCAAAAACAAATAAACGAGCCAAATCCAAAAGATGAATCCAAGACTGTCCTTGCTTACCTGACCCAAAAGCTGCCCCAACACCAAAGTTGACAGGCAATGCTAAGGTGGGTAAAACACCTCCATTTCGCGATAAAACTAAACCTGTTCGCAGCTTTATTACCACTTGTGCATGATTTGAAAGTGCATTGACTGCCGTTTCCCATTGTGTCACTACGTCAGCTAGGAATCCAGTTCCCGGTGCTGCATTCTCAGAATATTCAGTAGTGATCGATGAGGGATAAATTCCAACTGCAGAAGCCGCAACAACCGTCCTTAGAGTGTGTTTTTGCTCTTTGAGACTTTGTTCCAAAAGATTTGTGCTGTGCACCCTACTCTCAAGAATTTTTTTTCGATTGGAGACCGTCCAAGGAATGGAAATGGACGTTCCTGCCAGATGGATCAAATGGGTAACTCCTTCCCAACAGGCAGGATCCATCTCGTTGTTTGCGGGATCCCATAAAAACCCTTTGGCGTTAGGAATACGATCCAATTGATTTGATCGAGTCGTTAGGAAGTGTATAGAAACATCTTCTTCTTGCAGTTGATGAATCAGTGCCGTTCCAACCAAACCCGTTGCTCCAGTGATTAGGGTCTTCATTTGCCTAAACCATTATATAGTGGAGATGACAAAAGGCTAATATTAGCCTTCATTCTGCCCATTGTACTTTTTGGAAGTATTGGTTTCATTTGCTTTTTTTAGCAAAAATAATGCATTACAATTTGGTAGCCCGGAGCATTTCTCTTTTTCCCGGAGGTCCCGGAAGCCGTTCCACCTCTAAACCTAAAGATTGTAATGCCCGTCGTACACTGCCTTTGGCACAATAGCTGACCCAAACCCCGCCTTTTTTGAGTTTTGCTACGGCAATTTGCAAGGCTTCTTCTTCCCACATTTCCGATTGGGCGTGCGCTCCAAACGCATCATAAAAAATGAGATTAAATTCAGATTGGGATTCCCATTGATAATAATCCTGTTGCTTTTTGAAACAATTAAAATAGGTTGAAAATTGAAGTTCCCGATCCCAAGCATTTTGAAGCAGTTCCCTCCGATCTTTTTCAGAGCCCAAGAGAGGAAAAAGAGCGGTATACCCTAACTGTCCGTGCACCTCTGAGATGAGTGGGTCGTTTTCAACGGTTTCAAAATAAACAGGGAATGTGTATTGATGAGCGAAATCTGCCGCCAATAAAGCATTGAGTCCCGTACCAAAGCCCATCTCAAAAACACGACATTCAATAGCCTTAGGATTGTTTTCTTTCCAATGAGCTAAACCTTTTTCAATATAGACATAGCGCGATTCTTGCAGCGCACCGTGACGGGAATGATAGGTTTCTTTATGATTTTCTAGCGCCAAGGAAAAAGTTCCATCGGCTGTTTTAAAAAGTTTTTTCTCCGTCATAGCAATCAATTATATCCTGACTGTCTGTTTTGTAACATAAATACGGTTTTTTGTCATTTTGAACGAGTTAGTCCATCCTCATCTCCCAGTCTTGATAGACAAATGCTCTTTGGTTCTCATACAAGACCCATCGTCATCATTCGAAAGGCAAAAAAAGAGGTTCAACAAATATATACGGTCTGGCTTCCATTTTTTAGAAAAAAAACTACATTTGAAATATGAATTTGACGAAGCACCTTGCTGTCACAAAAACAAGCCAATCCCGCTTGACCTCCGTAAATTTCGAGGAACTTTCTTTTGGTGAAATTTTCACTGACCATATGTTTGTTTGTGATTTTAAGAATGGCACTTGGCAAACACCTGAAATTCTTCCCTATCAAAACATTTCCATGGCTCCTTCGGCCAGTGCCCTGCACTATGGGCAAGCTGTTTTTGAAGGAATGAAAGCCTACAAAGATGCTACTGACCAATTGTGGTTGTTTCGGCCGGAGCTGAATTTTCAGCGTATCAACAAATCATCAAAACGTTTGGAGATGCCCGAATTTCCCAAAGAATTCTTTTTTCAAGGATTGGAAACACTTCTTGAACTAGATTCTGAATGGGTTAAACCTGGACTTGGGAACTCACTTTACGTCCGCCCTTTCGTTTTTGCTAGTGAAGCTTGTGTGCAAGCGTCTCCTTCTTTGGAATACAAATTTATGATCATTTGTTCTCCTGTTAAAGCCTATTACAGCGGCAGTGAACTAAATGTTCTTATCGAAAAAAAATACAGTCGTGCCGCCTCGGGGGGTGTGGGTTATGCCAAAGCTGCTGGAAACTATGCAGCCCAATTTTACCCCACAGCTCAAGCCATGAAAAAAGGCTATCAGCAAATCATCTGGACGGATTCTTCCACCCATTCTTATCTGGAAGAGGCTGGTACCATGAATATTTTCTTCCGAATTGAAGACAAACTAATTACGGCTCCTATCGGAGACACAATTTTAGACGGAATCACCCGAAAAAGCGTCATTGAGTGGGCGCGACATCAAGGAATTACAGTGGAAGAACGCCCAGTTGCCATAACAGAGATTATTGAAGCTGCCAAGTCGGGTACACTCAAAGAAATCTTTGGTAGTGGAACAGCCGTTGTTATCAGTCCAATAGATGGCTTTGCTTTTGAAGGAACAGATTACCGTTTGCCGCAAACTGAAGACTCTTTTGCTTCGCAAGCCAAAAACGCCATTACAAGCATCCAATACAATCTTGTCGAAGATCCATTTGGATGGCGCCACAAAGTGGGTTAGTCTGCTAGAATTTTAGCAATATCGGGTTTAAAATAGTTTGGCCCTTTCATCACTTTACCGTCCTCGCGATAGATAGGCTTTCCATCGAGACCGAGTTTGCTCATATTAGAACGCTGAATTTCCTCAAAAACCTCACTGATTTTGTGCTGCATCCCATGCGTAATAATCGTTCCACACAGTATGTAAAGCATATCCCCGAGGGCATCTGCCACCTCCATCATGTCATTGTTGTCAACCGCCTCTTTATATTCTTCATTTTCCTCTTTCATCAGTTCATAACGCAATGTTTTGATTGCTTCTGGGATAGCTACTGTTGGCGAATGGTTACTTAACAATTGATAGGTTTCATGGAATTTCTCTACCGCTGCAATTGGCTTTTCAATCATTATATGAATTTAAAGTTTAAAGTAGTTTATATATATAGGAGTATATCTGTTTTTTTATTTGGTTTGTTAACAATTTATGTCAGCTGACAACATTTAAGTATTTTTACCAAAACAACCAAATATGTTCAGCACCGGACAATTGATTTTCGCTCTAGCGTTTATCATCGTTTTTACCACAGTCATTATTCGATCATATCGTAAAGACAAAACAGAACAACCCGATTACTTCAAAGGAAGCTCTCGTGTCTTGATTGCGATTGCTGTAGTGATTATACTCCTATTCACAATTAAACTTTTGACAGTTCAATAGCATGCTTGGCAAACAACTACTCTGGGTGTTTTTAGGCGGCGGCTTAGGTGCTAGTCTCCGATTTGTGTTTTCCAAAATGCTACCCTCCAGCACAACTCACTTTCCTTGGGCTACCTTTACAGCCAATATGCTGGGTTGTTTCTTAATTGGTTTACTCAGTGGCTGGCTTCTTAAAAACGATCTTCTCAAATCTGAAACCAGCTTGTTCTTACTAACAGGTTTCTGTGGAGGACTCACTACCTTTTCTACATTATCGAATGAAAGTTTGCTGTTACTCAGGCAAAATCAGCTTATGGGACTTCTTATTTACAATCTAAGTAGTTTCGGTTTTGGGATTTTATTGGTCGCTTCTGGGTACTTTTTAATAAAGTTTTATAGCTAACCCCTCTTTTTTTTGCGTATTTCTCAAAATATTCCTTTTTGAATTCAATATGACCCTATTTTTTTGGGGGTGTAATTCAATAATTAATAAAAACATAAAAAGGAACCCTTTCTTTTAGGGGGTAGTCTGTTTCATTGAGATATTTTTGGTGCAAATAATTACAATCATGAAAAAAGTTGAAGCTATTATTCGCAAATCAAAATTCGACGATGTCAAGACAGCCTTGCACGATGTCGAAGTAAACTTTTTCAGCTACTGGGACGTTACCGGTGTTGGGAATGAAAAACAAGGACACGTTTACAGAGGTATCAGTTACAGTACTTCTGAAATCCAAAGACGTTACTTATCCATTGTTATTTCCGATGAGTTCGTCGAAAGAACGGTTGAAGCCATCATCAAGTCGGGAGCGACTGGCAATGTGGGTGATGGAAAGGTATTTGTTCTCCCTGTAGAAGATGCCTTCCGAATTCGCACTGGAGAAAACGGAAACACTTCCCTCAACTAATTTATTACTAACAACACTATATTTTAAACCATTAGTATGGAAACTACAATACTTACAGTAAATAACGTATGGATGATGATCTGTACGGCCTTGGTATTCTTTATGCACCTAGGCTTTTCATTTCTCGAAATTGGACTTACGCGCCAAAAAAACACTATTAACATTTTATTTAAAAACTTTTTTGTAATCACCGTTGGACTATTACTCTACGCACTCGGTGGTTTTAACCTAATGTACCCTGGATTCGAAGAAGGATCCATGGGGATTTTAAAATTTGCTGGTTTTGGAATCACTGCCCCTGAAGGCGGCATGGAGTTTGGTTATGCCGACGGAGGTTACACGTGGTGGACAGACTTCCTTTTCCAAGGAATGTTTGCTGCTACAGCTGCTACCATAGTATCAGGTGCCGTTGCTGAACGTATTAAGCTCTCTTCCTTTATGCTTTTTGCGATCATATATGTCGGTTTGGTCTACCCAATTGTGGGTTCATGGAAATGGGGTGGTGGATTCCTCGATCAGTGGGGATTCTATGACTTTGCAGGTTCTACATTAGTTCACTCTGTAGGGGGATGGGCCGCTCTAATCGTTATATACTTCCTTGGTGCACGTATCGGGAAATTTGATTCGAATGGAAAACCACAAGCCTTACTTGGACACAATATCCCTTTGGCTTCTGCTGGAGTTTTGATTTTATGGTTAGGTTGGTTCGGATTTAACGGAGGCTCTGTTCTCTCTGCCGATCCTACACTTACTTCGCTTACATTGGTTACTACTTGTTTGGCAGCCGCCGCTGGGGGTGTTTCATCTGCTATTTTCTCTAACATTCTCTACAAGAACTACGACTTAACTATGTTTATGAATGGAGTGCTTGGAGGATTGGTTGGAATCACTGCTGGAGCGGATCAAATGAGTCCAACAGATGCCGTACTCATCGGAATCATTGCAGGGGTAATCATCGTTCTTGGTGTAGCCCTTATTGATCGTTTAAAATTAGACGACCCTGTTGGTGCTGTAGCCGTTCACCTTATCTGCGGAATCTGGGGAACCCTGGCCGTTGGAATCTTTGGAGAAATGGCTGGATTGGATCAATTGCTAGTTCAATTGGCTGGTGTAGGAATCATCGGAGCTTTCTCTGTGATCTGTGCTACTGTTATCATTCTTATCGTTAAAGCTGTGAGCGGTGGAAGTATCCGAGTTAGTAAAGAAGAAGAGTTGAAAGGACTTGACTTAACAGAACATGGAATGGATGCTTACGCAGACTTCAGACTAAACCAACACTAAAAATTTTAAAAACTACTTATTATGAAAACTATATTTAAATCAACTGCACTTCTTATTTTGGCTTTGGCCACATCAACTCTTTCTTTCGCACAGGAGGAAGAAACAACAGAACCGGAAAAAACCTTTGAGCTTTCGGGAAGTGTTGATACTTATTTTCGTTACAACCTAGCCGACGATCAGTTACAAGCACCCGGAACCTCTTTTGCAGGTTCGCCAGGATTTGCCATTGGAATGGCTAATCTGATCGCCTCTTATGAAGGGGAAAAATCTGGATTTGTTGCTGACTTAGTATTTGGTCCTAGAGGTAACGATGCCGTATTTGGATCTACTATTGGATCGTCTCCTATCGTTAACCAATTATACGC
This sequence comes from Flavobacteriaceae bacterium, assembly GCA_009886755.1. Lineage (GTDB taxonomy): Bacteria > Bacteroidota > Bacteroidia > Flavobacteriales > Flavobacteriaceae > UBA11891. The sequence continues at coordinate 13,684 of QXYU01000019.1, read as the reverse complement.
ATACTACAACGTTAGTGAGAAGTTGACATTGACGATTGGTAACTTTAATACCTTCCTTGGGTATGAAGTAATCTCTCCTGCAGCTAACTTCAACTACTCTACTTCGTATATGTTTTCCTATGGTCCTTTCTCCCATACTGGGATAAAAGCAGACATCGCTTTGAATGATGACTGGTCTTTAATGCTTGGACTGCTTAACCCAACAGATATGACAGAGTTCAACGCTTTGGACACTTATATGTTTGGTGCTCAGTTAGGATATAAAGGGCAATACCTTAACTTCCTTTCTGGAATGGGACAAACACAAATCGACTACACTGGTGGATTTAACTTATCCGAAAGTTTTTACTTAGGTATCAATGCCACTTCTTTCGATTCAGGTGAAGACACAGGGTTCGCTGGAGTTGCTTTGTATCCACAGCTAACTGTTAGCGAAGCTTTTGCCGTAGGGTTACGCTTTGAAGCTTTTGCAGATGACAGCTATGTGTTTGCTGAGCCAGAATTGGACAATACCTCCATCACATTGACGGGAAGTTTTACTTCCGGAAATATAATTTTTAAACCTGAATTCCGTTTGGATAGCGCTTCTGAAAGTATTTTCACAGGCGCAGAGCTGGACCCTTCTGAGAGTCTTGCTTCATTCCTTGTTGCTGCTATCTATTCATTCTAGTTCCATTTTTTCCATAATTGTTTGTTTAAAAAAACCCTCAGCTCGCTGGGGGTTTTTTATATTTAACAAAAGAAACAACACCTATGGTCAATCGTATTTTAGTTCTCTCGTTCTTCTTTTTGCTAATAGGCAAAGTCTCATACGCACAAAACACCCTGTCGGAAGGGCCTTTCAATCAGTTGATTATACGGGGGGTCACCCTCATCAACGGTAATGGCGCGCCTCCGCAAGGCCCCATTGATATCGTTGTTGAAAATGACAAAATCACAGAAATTAAAGTTGTGGGGTATCCTGGAGTGGCTATCAATCCCAAAAAGAGACCGCAGCTAAAAGCTGGAGGGAAAGAAATCGATGGTAGTGGCAAATATGTACTTCCTGGATTCATCGATATGCATGGTCATATTGGCGGTGTATCGCAAGGAGCTGATTGGGACTACGTCTTTAAACTTTGGTTAGCACACGGAGTCACAACCGTTCGAGAGCCTAGTGGTCGAGGGATCGATTACGCAATAGATTTAAAAAGAAGGGCTGAAAAAAATGAAATCATTGCCCCTCGCGTCATTTCCTATACGGGTTTTGGTCAAGGATCTGAAGGGGTTTATACTCCTGAGCAAGCTCGCGAATGGGTGCGTCAGAATGCCAAAAAAGGAGCTGATGGGATCAAATTCTTTGGAGCCGAGCCAGAAATCATGAAAGCCGCCTTGGCCGAAAACAAACGTTTGGGACTGGGGTCTGCCTGCCATCATGCCCAACTAAGTGTTGCCCGTTGGAATGTTTTACATTCTGCTCGGGCGGGATTGACCTCCATGGAACATTGGTACGGTCTACCAGAAGCCTTGTTTGACAACCGAACAGTTCAAGACTACCCCCTAGACTACAATTATCAAAATGAACAGCATCGCTTTGAAGAAGCTGGGAAGCTATGGGAACAAGCGGCCAAACCTTATTCCGAACATTGGAATAATGTCATGAATGAACTTCTCGCTTTGGACTTTACTCTTGACCCCACTTTTAATATTTATGAAGCAAGCCGGGATCTTCATCGCGCTCGAAGAGCCGAATGGCACGAGACCTATACCCTCCCTTCCCTATGGCGCTTTTATCAACCTAGTAAAATTTCACATGGCTCCTACTGGCATTTTTGGGGTACTGAACAAGAAATTGCCTGGAAAAAGAATTTCAAATTATGGATGATCTTTATCAATGAATACAAAAATAGAGGAGGTCGTGTCACCACTGGGTCTGACTCTGGATTTATTTTCCAACTGTATGGATTCGCTTATATCCGTGAACTGGAACTACTTCGTGAAGCTGGGTTCCACCCCCTGGAAGTAATTCGTTCGGCAACCCTTAATGGTGCAGAAGCTTTGGGCTTGGATGAGAAAATTGGAACAGTAGCTGTAGGCAAACAAGCCGACCTGGTATTAGTGGATGAAAATCCCTTAGAGAACTTTAAAGTGCTTTATGGTACTGGCTCGATCAAGCTAACGGAAGACAACAATGTAACTCGTGTCGGTGGAGTTCGCTACACCATCAGCAACGGCGTAGTGTATCATGCCAAAGAGCTTCTGAAAGAGGTAGCAAAGATGGTTCGTAAAGCCAAAGAAGAAGAAAATTTTAAAATCAAACAACCCGGAATCGAAAGTCCATGAAACAAATCACATTAGTGATGCACTGCCCTGACCAAAAAGGAATCATTGCCAGTGTAACCAACTTTATCCACGAAAACAAAGGAAACATTCTCTATATCGATCAGTATGTCGATCGGGAAAACAAAATATTTTTTATGCGCGTAGAAGTGGCTTTTACCGCTTCAGCAAAGGTGACTCTTCCCACTATTAAACAAGATTTTGAAGCGTCTGTGGGGCAGAAATACGCGTTGAACTGCTCGTTTTATGATCCAGACAAACCACCCAAAATGGCTGTGTTTGTGTCCAAATACGATCATTGCCTTTATGACATTCTCTCCCAGCAATTATCGGGGGAGCTCAAAGTAGAGATACCTTTCATCTTGAGTAATCACAGAGACGTGGAACATATTGCCAAACGATTCAATATTCCTTTTTACCACATACCCGTCACCAAAGAAACCAAAAAAGAAGCCGAGAAAACCCAGTTGTCTTTACTAAAGGAGCATAATGTTGATTGCATCGTATTGGCACGTTATATGCAGATTGTTGGGGGCGAGCTCATTTCCCATTACCCCGACAAGATCATTAATATCCATCATTCTTTTTTACCTGCATTCCCAGGAGCCAAGCCATACCATTCAGCTTTTAATAGAGGTGTGAAAATCATCGGTGCTTCAAGCCATTATGTGACGGAAGAACTGGATGCAGGTCCTATTATCGAGCAAGATATTTCTCGAGTGTCTCACCTTCACCAAATTCAAGATTTCCTCAAAAAAGGACGTGATTTGGAACGCGTTGTCCTTGTACGAGCCCTAAAACTTCACACAGAACGCAAAGTGATGGTTTACAACAACAAAACCGTTGTATTTGTTTAGGATAGGTTGGGTGTAATAAACTGCAACATGGTATCGTTGAAGAGTTTGGGTTTCTCCACATTCACCACATGACCGCAGTTGGGCAAGATTTCCAAACTGGCAGAGGGATGCAATGAAACGACTTTTTGCACTGCTGGTAAAAACATATAATCTTCTTCTCCCATAATATAAAGGGTAGGAATTGGTAAATCCTCTTGTCTAAAAATACGGAGCAGTGGAAGAACCTCTGAAGTCATTTTATACCAACGGATAAACTCTTTTTGATAGAGTTTTTTAGCTTCGTTAATAAACAATAGTCTTGATTCTTTATGATTTTTATTGGGCATAATAATAAAGGCAAAAAGGCGGTAAATCCACATATAAGGCAATACAGACTTAGTCCAATTGCCACAAGCCATTAAAAAACGAGATCGAAGGTTGAATTTTAAAATCGCACCTCCCAAAATCATACTTTGAATGCGTTCGGGGTGCCATTCTGCTATTTGACGAATAATGATGGTTCCTAACGAAATTCCAACAAAATGAGATTTCCCAATTTTTTCATGATCTAACACCTCCAAAACATCTTTGGTGATTGAAGCGAAAGTGTATTTTTTTATCGTTTTGGTTTGGGCAAAAAAGTTCTTAGATTTTCCGTGACCTCTTAGGTCAACCAAGAGTAGATTAAAATGCTTTGAAAAATATCGGATTTGTTTGAACCAAATGGATGAACTCCCCCCTGCCCCATGGATAAAAGTAATCCATTGCTTGCTAGCATCTGTAGTATGAAGGGAGTAATGCAGCATCTAAAAAATTCCTTTTTTTGTTAACCACTTTTTCATTTGCAGCTGCAATTCTTCAGCTGCATCCTTGGCAGCCGACTCAAAGTCCTCCCCTTGAGAAGCATAAATAATACCCCGTGAAGAATTTACTAGCAAGCCACATTGATCATTGAGTCCATAATGAGCCACAGCATCCAAACTTCCTCCTTGGGCCCCTACGCCAGGAACCAATAAAAAGGCATTGGGCACCTGTTTTCGAATATCGGTAAGTGCTTCTGCTTGGGTAGCCCCCACCACATAAAACAACCGCTCCTTGGCCCCACTCCATGATTGGGAACGCTGCAATACTGTTTCAAACAAACGCTCACCATCTTGTGTGTGGTATTGAAAATCCTCTGCCCCTTGGTTTGAAGTAAGCGCAAGTAAAATCGTGTAGTTGTTTTCAAAAGCCAAAAACGGCTCAACTGAATCTTTTCCCATATAAGGAGCCACTGTAATGGCGTCAAACGCAAGTTGTTCAAAAAAGGCTTTGGCATAACGAGTAGCTGTGTTTCCTATATCTCCACGTTTCGCATCGGCAATAGTAAACACCTCAGGGTAATTCGTGTTCAAATAGCTAATTGTTTTTTCCAAGGCTTGCCACCCTTCTATACCATAGGCTTCAAAAAAAGCAATATTGGGTTTATAGGCCACTGCAAAGGGAGCTGTTGCATCGATAATCTTTCGACAAAAATGAAATAAGGGCTCGGGACCTTCAGCAATATGCCGAGGTAATTTATCCAAATCGGCATCCAATCCAACACACAAAAAGGATTGTTTCTTTTTTATTTGCGCAATGAGTTGGGATTGGGTCATAACAAGTCGCCGGATTCTTTTAGTTTTTCAGTGTTTTGATAGAGCTGCAATTCATCGATCAGCTTTTGAATATCGCCATTGATAATATTCTGCAAGTCATATAAAGTTAATCCTATTCGATGATCGGTAACCCTTCCTTGAGGATAATTATAGGTTCGGATTTTGGCCGAGCGGTCACCCGATGAAACCAGAGAGTTTCGTTTCTCCGCATCGGCTTGTTGTTTTTTGCTCAACTCCATTTCATAGAGTCGCGTTCGTAGTACTTTTAATGCTTTCTCTTTGTTCTTGTGCTGCGATTTTTGATCTTGACACTGCGCCACAATTCCTGTAGGTTCGTGGGTTAATCGAACTGCTGAATAGGTTGTGTTTACGGACTGTCCGCCCGGACCAGAAGAACAAAAATAATCGATCCGCACTTCGTTCATATCCACTTCAACATCGAACTCTTCCGCTTCGGGTAATACCATGACCGTGGCTGCAGAGGTATGTACCCTTCCTTGGGTTTCGGTTTGTGGAACTCGCTGTACACGATGTACTCCTGATTCAAACTTCAAAGTGCCATAAACTTCTTCTCCAGAAACTTCAAAAATGATTTCTTTATAGCCTCCAGAAGTGCCTTCGTTTGCATCTACAAAATGAGTGTTCCATCCTTGATCTTGGCAATACTTGGAATACATCCGATACAAATCCCCTGCGAAAATGCTGGCTTCGTCACCACCCGTTCCGGCTCGAATTTCGATCACAACATTCTTTCCATCTTCTGGGTCTTTTGGAATCAATAAATATTTGATTTCTTCTTCTAGTTTGGGAAGCTCTGTTTTGGCCTCATCCAACTGCATTTTTGCCATCTCTACCATTTCAGGATCGCTCCCATCCTTGAGAATTTCTTCGGCTTCCTGCTGATTGGCCAGTAAGGTTTTGTAGGTTTCGCCTCGCTCTACGAGTTTGTTAAGATCCTTGTACTCTTTGTTGAGCTGTACATAACGCTTCTGATCAGCAATAATATCGGGTTGGATGATTAAATCCGAAACCTCATCAAAACGTTGTTGGATGATTTGAAGTTTTTCTAACATGCCGCTAAATTACGAGTAAATACAGCGCGGAGCAACTGCATTAAAGATTTGAGATAAAACTAATAGCATAATCAATTTCAATACGGTCATTGATTTTTATCAATAAGAAAGATGGGAGTCGTACTCCAAAGTCCGTAGCACTAAAATCAAAAGAACCTTCTAAGTGAAAGCTGGAATCTTTCCAGCTATACTCTGCCCTGACCGTCTTGGGAATCTCAACTCCATGAAAAGTCAAAACACCTTCGATGATCAGTTCTTTGTTATTCTCTATAACGATGGATTTTGAGTAAAATCGCACTTCGGGAAATTGAAGTGCATCCAAAACCTCTAAGGCATGGCTATCACGACTAGCATTCTCGCTGTCAAAATCGCGCACTTGTGCTTTAATGGCTAATTGTTTTGGTAATTCATTTTCGAAAATGGCCAATCCCTGTAATTTTTGATTGACTCCATTCCAATCATGAGCAGGGTGCTTGGCCTGATAGTTTACAAAAGAGGCTTCGCTATCAATACTCAATTTCTGTCCATACAATAAACTGGTGCCTCCCACTAAAAGAAGCAAAACGTGTATTTTTTTCATATCAAAAGGTTAACACAATCATGGCTGTTGCGTAACTCGCAAAGGCCGTATAAGCAGCGGCACGATGCCAGTCTTTTCTTTCTTCAGCCAACAAGTTGGTGGCAATCATGGCGGAAAAATGAACCGTGGCCAACCATTTATGCGCTCGGGTACTGGACAAACCTTTTTTTTCAGACACCAGCGGTGGCGGAGCAAACAATGACAATCCAGCAGTCGTAAAATAAGTGGCAGACACAATATTCCCTAAGTTCTTGTGTTTCCTGTAAAGCTCGTATTTTCCTTTGTATAATTGGCTTCCCATGACCCCTTGGGCGATCATACCTGCTAGGGTGGCATAGCCAAGAATTTGATGCCCCACTAAAAATTTCCGACGCAGCTTCAGCTCTTTTTCTCTTTTTTCCAAAGTCAATTCAAAACGGTTGAATGAGCGCATTAAGCCTTTCTTACCCCATAGAGCCCGCTGCGTAAACAACATTCGGTCTGGGAGCAAGCGTTGCTTAATGGCTCCAATCGACTCCATCTCGGCGAATAAATCTTGAGAATCTTGGGCATAGGTCAATAAGGAAACAATACAAAAAATAAGAGAAAAGCTCCTTTTCATGTCATGGGGATATTAAGGTGTGCTTCTTTGGTAAGCAAATCCACCGCGTTGTCCCGAAGACCACGAAGTAAATCGAACGCTTAAATAGATGTCCTCTTCGGTCAGGTGGAGTACCAAATCGATACCCACTGCGTCCTTGGGTTTGTTATTCACCGCAGCTCTAAAGTTTTGGAAAGTCAAATCATCTATTTGATCAAGTGATCCTATAGCCCATTCCGTTCCGAGAGGGCTATTTGTCTTGTCTGCATTGGAGCTAACAGCAGCATTATAAATCTGACCGCCGTTGTTTCCACGAGTAATCCACACTCCAGCGGACAAACGATCTTGGTTGTCTTCCTCAGTAGGATTGCTTCCATCGGATTTGCTGAAGCTAGTCAATGAATCATCCCAAATGACTGTTTCTCCTTGGCTTTCTGAATTTTCTGCGTCAGTGTTATTGGTGGTGCTAGAACTTGTATCTGAGCTTTCCGTTTCACTGTTCGTGTCGTCTGAAGAATTGGTAATATCCGTAGTGTCAGTGACGGAACTCGTTGTGTCCGCTAGAGTGTCCGTTACGGTTTCAGCCACTCCCTCCGTGGTAGGAGTCACAGTTGTAGCTTGGTCAGTATTGTTGTCGGTTGTGGTGGTATCCGTATTGTTATTGGTAGTATCAGAACTGCTGGTTTCGGATTCAGTGGGAGTGGGTTCTTGCGTCACTTTCTCTAACTCAGGAGGTGTCGTGGGCACATCTTCCTCAGAAGAACAGGCAGCTATTAGCACAAAACAAAGGAGGACAACAATCCAGTGTAAACATTTTAGGATTCGCATGTTTTTTCTTTTTCTTTTTTCTTTTCACAATATCCGAATCAACTTTACTTGAAGCAGAAACCCAAAGTTGACCAAAAAAGAACAGAATCCCTACAAAAGCAGTAAAAAATTACTATCCAATAAGTTATACATAGGTAAACGTTCCCAGCTCAGACTGAATAGTGACTTTTTTCTGCGTTGCGTTTTCGACACGACCAATGATTTGAGCAGGCACATTAAAAGATTCCGAAATGGCTATCAACTCTGCAGCCAAATGTTCTGGCACATAAAACTCCAAACGGTGTCCCATATTAAAAACCTGATACATCTCATGCCATGAAGTTTTTGATTCTTCTTGAATAAGTTGAAACAAAGGAGGAATCGGGAGCATATTATCCTTGATGATATGCAATCCTTCTACAAAATGAAGGATTTTGGTTTGAGCACCTCCACTACAATGCACCATTCCATGTATGTCTTGACGACCAAGGCTATCAAATATTTTCTTGACAATGGGTGCATAGGTTCGTGTAGGGGACAATACCAGTTGTCCCACAGTTTGGGCTACTCCTTCGATCCTATCCGTAAGCTTTTTGGAACCGGAATAAATCAACGATTCTGGCACCGAAGCATCAAAACTCTCGGGATAATTAGCCGCTAGGTATTTTCCAAACACATCGTGACGAGCAGAAGTCAAGCCATTGCTTCCCATACCAGCATTATAGGATGTTTCGTAGGTGGCTTGGCCATAACTCGCCAAACCAACAATGACATCTCCTGCTTTGATATTGGCATTGTCAATGACCTCGGAACGCCGAATTCGTGCTGTTACTGTTGAGTCTACAATAATAGTTTGCACCAAATCCCCAACATCGGCAGTTTCTCCACCCGTACTGGTGATTTGAACACCATGAGTGCTTAGCTCTTGAATCAGGGCTTCAGTTCCATTGATAATGGCTCCAATAACCGCCCCTGGAATTCGATTTTTATTTCTACCAATGGTAGAAGACAATAGAATGTTTTCAGTAACCCCTACGCAAAGTAAGTCATCCAAATTCATAATAAGGGCGTCTTGCGCAATCCCTTTCCAAACCGACAAATCCCCTGTTTCCTTCCAATAAAGGTAGGCCAAAGAGGATTTGGTACCCGCACCATCGGCGTGCATCACTAAAGCATGATCAGGACTGCCCGTGAGTTGGTCGGGAATGATTTTACAGAATGCCTTTGGATACAAGCCTTTATCAATGTTTTCAATAGCCTTGTGGACATCCTCTTTTTGGGCAGACACCCCTCGTTGGGCATAGCGATCGCTTGGAGTCATAGATTCACTTTGCTACAAAAATACACTTTCATAGTTACAGTAGCGAAGCCCTTGCCATTACTTTTTAACTATTGCATAAACAATAGTTGTCGGTATTTGGCTAATGGCCATATAGAAGCATCTACAATCAATTCTAACTTATCGCATTGGTAGCGAATTTCGTGGAAAAATGGAAAAACCTGTTTACAATAAGCAGTTGCTTTTTGATGAATATCCTCCAAAATATTGGCTTTTTTCCGAGCTTTAATCATTGCATTAACACCGGTATTGATTGCTGCAATATGTTGAGAAATCCGTTCGATGATAGCCATTTGTTCTTTGGCGTGTTTCTGGTAATCCTTGCCATAAATCTCTTTTAACCCCTTTACGTTTTCAATCAAAGTATTTTGATAACGAATCCCTGTTGGTATGATGTGGTTGCGAGAAATATCCCCAAGGGTTCGAGCTTCAATCTGAAGCTTCATCACATACTCCTCCAAATCCACATGATAACGAGCCTCCAACTCTCTTTCATTCAAAATTTCTAGGGATTCAAAAAGAGTAATGCTTTTCTTGCTTACAAAAGCAGGGAGTGCTTCTGGTGTGGTTCTGTTGTTACTCAAACCGCGTTTTTTTGATAGTTTTTCCCACTCACCGGAATAGCCATCCCCTTCGAATAAAATTGACTTGATCCCTTTAATCTGATCTCGCAAGACATTAAAAATCGCATCGTCTTTTTTCATGCCTTTTTTCTCAATCAAGGCATCGGTTTCTATTTTGAATTGATTGAGTCGCTCGGCTACCATGGCATTTAACACTGTCATCGGCTTGGCACAATTTGCATTGGAACCTACCGCACGAAACTCAAATTTATTTCCAGTAAACGCGAAAGGAGAGGTTCTGTTACGGTCTGTATTATCCAATAATATCTCTGGAATTTTACCCACTACATTAAGCTTCAGGTCTGTTTTCTCCTGTGGGGAAAGCTTCCCTTTGGACACATTTTCTAGATCGTCGAGCACCTTGGAAAGCTGCTGTCCAATAAATACGGAAATGATTGCAGGGGGTGCTTCGTTAGCACCTAATCTGTGGTCGTTCCCAGCACTGGCAATGGCGGCACGAAGCAATTCTTCATGTTCCAAAACCGCTGCTATCGTGCTGGTAAAGAATGTCAAGAACTGTAAATTCGACATGGGTGTTTTTCCAGGACTTAACAGGTTAACCCCTGTATTGGTTGCCAAGGACCAGTTATTGTGCTTACCCGATCCATTGATCCCCGCAAAAGGCTTTTCATGGAGCAACACCATAAAATGATGCTTGTCCGCCACCCGATTCATAATGTCCATCAACAAGGAATTGTGATCTACGGCCAAATTCGCTTCTTCATAAATGGGCGCCAATTCAAATTGACTCGGTGCCACCTCGTTATGCCGGGTCTTAACAGGAATCCCTAAAAGCCAGCATTCGTGTTCCAACTCTTGCATAAATCCCAATACGCGTGTAGGTATGGAGCCAAAATAATGGTCGTCCAATTGCTGTCCCTTGGAAGACTCATGTCCCATTAGGGTTCTTCCGGTAAGGATCAAATCCGGACGGGAAGCCGCACGGTCTTTATCAATCAGGAAATATTCTTGTTCCCATCCCAATGTAGCCATTACACGGGTAGTGTTTTTATCAAAATAACGACACACACTCGTTGCTGCTTTGTCTAAAGCATGAATGGATTTTAATAAAGGTGTTTTGAAATCCAGGGCTTCGCCAGTGTAAGAAACAAAAATGGTAGGAATGCATAAAGTGCTCCCATAAACAAAGGCGGGAGATGATGGATCCCAAGCAGTATAGCCTCGGGCTTCAAATGTGTTGCGAATCCCACCATTGGGAAAACTGGAAGCATCGGGTTCTTGTTGTACTAATTGGTCACCGTCAAATTTAAGGATTGGTTCTCCTGTGTCAGCTCGATCAAAAAAAGCGTCGTGCTTTTCTGCCGTGGCCCCCGTGAGGGGTTGAAACCAGTGGGTGTAGTGTGTTGCGCCTTTGGACAAGGCCCAGTTTTTCATTGCTGCAGCAATCTGATCGGCCAAAATCCGATCGATTTTAGACCCTGAAATAATGGCTTCTGTTATTTTTGAAAAAGCCTCCTTATTTAAGTATTGCCGGAGTTCAGATTCATTAAAAACGTTCGTTCCAAATTGAAGCGCCGATGGTTCTTTTTCCATAGAATAATTGTTAGAAGAAAGATTCGAGTGCGCCTTCGGTTTTTTAAAACTGTTCATTAGGTATGAGATTTAAGGTTCTGCAAATATACCCTCAAAAGCGTAAGCAACGAATCGTAATTATCACAAAAATACGCTGATTGATGAAAAAATAGGTGTAAACCGTAAAAAAATCATTTTTTATCAATTTTACCCCAAAAAAAATAGGGTATTGTCAAAAGTTTATATATTGTTAATTAAATAACCCCCCCAAATCATAGGTGTGATTCAAAAAAATATATTTTTGGTAAAAACAAAAACTAGTACAAAATGAGCAAATCAAAACTCGAATACATTTGGCTGGACGGTTACACTCCTACAGCCAATTTGAGAAGTAAAACAAAGATCGTTGAAGACTTTAGCGGAAAACTAGCCGACGCCCCTTTGTGGTCGTTTGACGGTTCTTCTACACAACAAGCTGAAGGAGGTTCTTCTGACTGTTTGTTGAAACCCGTTGCTATTTACCCTGATCCGGATCGTAAAGACGGATATTTGGTAATGACAGAAGTCTTGAACGCAGACGGAACAGCACACGAATCAAACGGACGTGCATTGATTGATGACGATGACAACGATTTTTGGTTTGGATTTGAACAAGAATACTTTCTATGGGATCCCGAAACCAATCTTCCTCTTGGCTTCCCAAAAGATCAAACCCCTCAAGGGCAATTCTACTGCTCCGCTGGTGCCAAGAATGCTTTTGGACGCGAAATGGTTGAAGAACATTTAGACCTTTGTCTCGAAGCAGGTATTAATGTTGAAGGAATTAATGCAGAAGTTGCTGCGGGACAGTGGGAATATCAGTGTTTTTCTAAAGGTGCTAAAGAAGCTGGAGACCAAATCTGGGTATCTCGCTACATACTTGAACGTTTGGGAGAAAAGTATGGATTAGCTATCGACTGGCATCCAAAACCGCTAGGCGCTACTGACTGGAATGGATCTGGAATGCATGCTAACTTCTCTAATACTACTTTGAGAACTTGTGGTTCTAAAGAAACTTATGAGAAAATATGCGAAGCTTTCCGACCTGTTGTGAAAGAGCACATCGATGTATATGGTGCTTATAATGACCAACGATTGACGGGTGACCACGAGACACAGTCAATCGACGAATTTAGCTTTGGGGTTTCTGACCGTGGTGCTTCTATTCGTATTCCGATTATGACCGTTGAAAAAGGCTGGAAAGGATGGTTGGAAGACCGTCGTCCATCTTCTAATGGAGATCCGTACAAAATTGCGGCGCGCATCATTAAAACAGTCAAGTCAGCCGACGTATAAGACTATATTTATTTAGGATTTGACTTGAAAGATCCTGTCCGAAAGGGCAGGATTTTTTTTATGCTTTAGATATTAGAGGCCAAAGAAAAAGGATGTAGAGCGATAGTAAAATAACCCCGTCCAAACGCCCTAAACGCATCTTACGAGGCATAAAGACGAGAGGGAGAATCATCAACGAGATTGTAAGCATCCACCATATATCATTGGTAAGCATACCCGAATCACCTACTTCAATGGGCGTAACGATTGCAGTAAGTCCCATCACTGCCATCAAATTAAAAATATTTGAACCAATTAAATTACCAATAGAAATCGCTTTTTCTTTGTTAATCACGGCAATAATCGAAGCGGACAATTCAGGGATACTGGTTCCGATAGAAACCACTGTTATACTAATAACTCGCTCACTAACACCAAGATTATTAGCCAAAGAAACCGCCCCTTTGACAAGAGTTTCGGAGCCCAGCCACAAGCCAATACCTCCCAACAAAAGATATCTTAGGGTTGTTTGAGTGGGGAGTAATTCATCATCTTCCGGTGCCTCATCGATAACCGCTTGCTTTTGAAAGCGAATAAGATAAATGATAAAACAAATCAGCAGCACAAAAAGGGTTAGCCCTTCCCATTGCTGAAGCATTTGATCTCCATACAGAAAACCCATAAATAAAAAAGTGGCCAGCATCATCATTGGCCAATCGGTTGAATAAAAACTTTTGGTGACGTAAATCGGAGATATGATTACGGTAATAGCCAGGACAAATGCCAAATTGGCAATATTAGACCCCACAACATTCCCCAAAGCCAAATCTGGATGGCCTGACAGCGCAGATTGTAAACTCACAATTAATTCAGGCGCCGAAGTGGCAAAAGAAACAACGGTCATTCCCACTACAATTTTCGGAATGCGCATTTGTAAAGAAAGTGATACCGCTGCACGCATCAACCAATCCCCTCCTTTGATAAGGAGCAACAGTCCAATAATTATGGCTAGAAAGTTCATTTATTGTTTTGCTGTTGGCAAA
>QXYU01000018.1 GCA_009886755.1 Flavobacteriaceae bacterium | reverse complement strand
TGTTCTTTACAAAAGCGATGCAACAAAGAAGAATCGGTACGCTCGGAAAGGGCAGCGTAGGCAATTTTATGCTCTCGATCCAAAACCATACTTCCAGTGCCTTCCAAAAAAAGCCCCTCCTTTTCCCCCTCTGAATAGTCGGCAATAATTGCTATCGATCCGTAGGCCTTTTGAAGGGTTGCCAACACCTTGGGGTTGCGTTCCAAGCGTCGATTGATCGCAAACATGGGATAAAGGATCGCCTTGTGTTGTGGATGAAACGAAATCCAATTATTCGGGAAAAGGGAGTCTGGAGTTTCATATTCTTCCGTGTCTTGATGAACAATCACTTCAATTCCCTCCTCTTTGAGGATTGCTGCAAAAGCGTCAAACTCTGCTTGCGCGGCTTGGGTAGTCGCTTCTTTTCCTTGATCGGAAAGGTCTTTTTGGTAGTAATTATTTTTTGCCGTTTCCTCGTTTTTATGAAACGAATACGGACGAATCATCAATACTTTTGAAGTCAATCCATTCATGTTTTTTGTCTTTGTAAGGGTAAGGTTGAACAACGAAAGAGTCCCTCTTGCTTGGCAACTTCGCGATAGGACACTTCTTCCACTGTAATGCCTTTGTCTGTCAGCCATTGATTGAGTCGATCGAAACTAGGGTCTGATACAACGATATCTGGAGCAATGGAAAAAATATTGCTATTCATTTCATACATTTCGACAGCAGTGATTTCAAAACAATTTTCAGGTTTAAAAAATGTGCGCAACGCCTTGTAGTCCGCAGGATTTGAAAACCCATCGGGGTGGAAAATGGCGAAGTCATGTCCTAGCGGTTGAAAAATACAGTCCAAATGCAGTGCGTTTTGACAAGGGTCTTCTGACTTGCGAAGCTCTATGGGGTAGATCTTTTTGTGAGGAAACACCCGTTGAAGTTCCTCAATAGCCTTGGTGTTGGTTCGTGCGGTGATGATCTCGGAATAATCAAATCGGGTACAGACCCCAACAAAAAGATGATCCCCGAAAAGCATCACATCACCTCCCTCAACGTGGGCTTCTTCGTGGAGGCGAATAATTTGCTTGGAATCAAATTGTGTGTAAAGACTTTTTAAGCCTTCCAATTCTTTTTCCCTAAGAGGAAGTATATTGGATTGTACAAAAAGATCGTCGATGACAAAGCCTAAGTCGCGCGCGAAAATCTGATTACAATCCTTTAAAGGATCGGGCTGAAAAACCTTTACCCCGTGCTTTTCCAATACGTTTTTAAGAGCATTTATCTCCGCAATCAAATCGGCTTCTTTGGGGTAAGTACCCGCCAAGAGGTGCGCTTTTGATTTGGGATCGTAGAGATCTGTTAGACTCGGCAGCGACCCCATTTGGTCGGCACGACCTATAAGGACGCTTATCAAAGGGGCTGTTTCGTCACGAAGGTGAAGTTGCATTTATTTTTGGCTGCAAAGTAAGAAATATGCTTGGCTTATTTAGCATCTCAAAAGACAGTCGTTAATAAAAAAACGCCTTTTTTTTTCTTTTTCAACGATAGCCAAGCGCTGTTTTTTATATTTGACCCAAATACTATATTTATGTCCATCTCCAATTTATATTCCTCTGGGTTCAAAACCCGAAATCGTGATCATTTTGCTGCCATTGTGCGCGTTGCTTTATCTGATAATGTCATTACCCCTGAGGAAGAGGCGTTTATCAATCGTTTGGCTATTTATCTAGAGATTGAAGAGGAAGAAGTTGCCACTATTTTGGAAAACCCCGATAGCTACCCAATAAATCCTCCTGCTACTGAAACAGCTCGTTTGGAACGTCTTTATGACCTAACGCGCATGGTCTATGCCGATAAAATTGCCGACGCATCCGAAAAAGCCTTGTTAAAACGCATGGTAATTGGTCTTGGCTTTGATCCTTCACAGGTGGAAACAATCGTTGCCAGAGCTCTTGAGTTGGTCGCTAGTGGAAAAGACGAAGATGAATTCTTAGCCGACTTTTAGTCCCCCGATTTCCATTTTATTTTTTCGATAACGGCTTGCCCGACCAGGCATACACCCGTGTTGGTTACTATCAAAGCCAAGGTGCCCCAGTGTACCCATACTGCAGTCTGTTGCCCTTTTTGAATAATTGCCTCCCCCAATAGCGAAAGACCCAAACCCAACAGCAACAGCCCTCCGATGGAATAGAGCAGCCATTTTGTTTTTTGTGACATTAATTTGTGTGTTAGTAGTATTTCTTCGCTGGAAAATAGGAAATCAATCCCAAAAGAGAAATAAAACCAATAGAATAGTACACGAAATCCGGGGTGATGACCTTATCCCCGCTAGCATAAGAATGCAAGCCTGAGAGATAAAAGTTTACTCCAAAATAGGTCATCAAAATACTGGCAAACGCAACAACGCTCATCAGGTTAAAAAGCCATCGTCCGCGCATCCCTGGGATCAATCGCATGTGCAGAACAAAAGCATAGACCATAATACTGATCAATGCCCATGTTTCCTTGGGATCCCATCCCCAGTAGCGGCCCCAACTTTCATTGGCCCACATACCGCCCAAGAAGTTTCCTATGGTCAGCATGATCAGACCAACGGTTAATGAAAGTTCATTTACGATGGTTAGTTCTTTTACGTTGCATTTTAGTTTGTCTTGATTTTTAGCGGTCGTTAGGCGCATCAGAACCAATGAAACAATGCCAATGATCATGCTCAAGGCAAAAGGACCATAGCTGCCTACAATCACCGCAACGTGAATCATCAACCAATAACTATCAAGAACGGGTTGTAAATTCGCAATGGCTGGATCCATCCAGTTCCAGTGGGCAATCATCAAAATCATAGCCGTAACAAAAGAGGTGGCTGCGATGGTAAGTTTTGACTTGCGACCAAATAGTAACCCGAAGAGCATGGTGGCCCAAGCCACATAAATCATGGATTCATAGGCATCACTCCAAGGGGCATGGCCTGAGATAAACCAACGGGCAATCAATCCTGCCGTATGCAAACCAAAAAGGAAAACGATTCCCCCCGTAAAAAAAGTGTTCAGCACTCGAATGAATCGTTTGTTGTAAAAAATCTGAATGATTAAAAATACAAAAAACAGGGTGCCTACATACAGATACCAGCTAAAAAGCTTTTTAAAAATATCGTATTTGTTATACAGTATTTCTGTTTTGATTTTGTCCTCAGAGGGAATCACCTCACTTCCAAATCTTTTCTGAAAGCCTTTGAGGCTCTCCAACAACTCGTCTGACTGCTTATAATTCCCCGATTGCTTGGCCAATCGAAGCGACTGGAAATACAGAGGCAATACATTCTGAACATAAAGGGAGTCATTCCCTTGAAAAGGCGCTTCGTTTAACTCTGGATAACTTACCCATTTGTTATTGGCATCACCGGGAATGGGAAAAACGCGAAGTATTTTCCCTTCCAAGGCGGAGTACAACAGGTTGACCCGTCTGTCCAATTCAATAAAGTCTTTTTGAAATTGATTGGGTACCGCCACGCGATAGGCTTGCTCCAATTGAGAAGCAATCTTATAATTGCCTTGTGCATCGAAAAAAGAAACCAAAGGAGCATACTTGGAACTTGGTGCTACCCCAGTAATTTTGCGCAAACTGTCATTGCCCCGTCTCAGGTAGATAATTGGCACGTTGTACCAAACCGCGGGATTATTCAAAATCGACAAAAATACCTGATCGGAATTCATGCCTTTGTATGTATCGTTTTTACTGACTTTCCGAAGAAGTTCAGAGGAAAAGGTATTGGCTGGTTTCATCCGGCCGCCTGCATCTTGAATCACCAATGATCCAAATTTCTGGGCGTGGGATTCGGCAAATGCATCGGCTTGAATCAACGAATCAAAGTTGAAGCTGTTTAAAGACGTTTCATGCAAATGGGTTTGGGCTTGCAGACTACCCATACTGAAGAGTAAGGCTATCACTGCTGCTTTTTTTGAACTCATCTTAATCAAAGTCTTTGACAACTGCTTGAACCGAGTATCACCTATAAAGAAAATACCTATCATGCTTAAATA
>QXYU01000017.1 GCA_009886755.1 Flavobacteriaceae bacterium | reverse complement strand
TATTGATATAGGGCATTTTTTCAAGGCATGTTGCATGCGTTGTTGCTTCGTTAACGAGAAACATTTCGTAGCCGCCTCGTTGTTGGAATCCGATTTCCTTGTCCCCTAATAGGACGCGTAATTCATGTAGCCCTTGGATTCTTTGTCCAATCAAGTCTACAACCTCTTCTTCCTCATGATGATCCAAATCATCAAGTATTTCCGACACACTGCCAAAACAGGCAAATCCAGCATTTTTAGTACTTGCTCCTTGAGGCATTTGCCCACGTTCAAAAATCACGATCTTGGCTTTGGGATGCCATTCTCTGAGGCGAATCGCACAACTCAAACCTACGATTCCACTGCCAATGACCGCAAAGTCAATATCTGTCAACCAAGATTTTATTTCCCAATACGATAGTTTCATGGGTGGTTTTAGCCATTTAATGATTCTTAAAGATATAAATATCCTCACGGCTAGGATTGTTTCTTGTCCAATGTCCTAATTTAAAATCCAGCCTAGGAAGAATCCGATAAAAAAACCCTCCAAAGATGTCCGTAAAGACGCTTCTGGAGGGTTCCTTGATAGTGGTTAGGGTTTTTTATGTTGCTTTTACATAGCGATTAAGAGCAACCGAAAAGGTGATTGGAATCAAGGCAAAACCAAAAAAGATATAATCTTCTCCGGGCACCTCAGCTCCAGGGCTGATGGCATTAATCGTAAACAAAATAAGGAGGGGGAGTAAAGAAAAACAAACGCCTAATAGCATAAGACCCAATCCGTGAGATTTTCGAAGTGCTGGTTCGGTTCTAACGAATTTTCGAATCAACGTAATGATCGATGTCCCCAAATAGCCTAGGAAAAAAAGCGTAAAGATTCCTTGAACAATACTGTTTAATGACGCTGAGTAATCGGGTTTAATTACTGTCAATCCAACGACAATAACAACAATCAGCACCATAGGGAGAAACATCAATTGATAACCTTTTTTGGCAATTATCTTGCTTTCTGGAGCATACTTTAGGAGGTAATCTGCAAGATAGGTCAATGCAAATGTAATGATGACAATCCCTAGTACGTCAACAAGGTCGCGCAAGGTGCCATTGCTAAAATACGGGCCGTTTAGGAAGAGAAAGCCAAAAGTTGTCATAGAAAGCCCTAAGGACACCTTCAGTGCGCTTGGATTCTTTGCTGTAAGCACAGAAGGTAAAAGAATAAAAAACAAGCCTATTACAAAGCTAATGTAGCGGTTCGTCTTATTTTTTTGAGGCAGGCCAGCATAGGTCAATACAATGTTTTGTTCCACCCCGTCACGCTCCACCACGTAGGTCCGTTCTTGTCCTACTTTTTCACGTGGGCGCTTCTCCTGCTCTTTGTAATTTTCTATGGATATGCCATCGGAAGATAAAAGAACATCTCCTACTTGGAAGCCTGCGCGAGCGGCAGGACTGTCTTCTTCGATGGAAACAACTTTAAATTTGTTTTGTTTAAAGCCGCTGTAGACCTCATTTTTGACGTCCAGCAAGCCAAAAATTCCCCAAACAAGGAAGGCTGCTGAAAGGACATAAATAGTCTTAATTGTTACTGCATTTTTCATGTAAAGTGGTTTATGGTTTTTGCTAATGTATAAATAAAAGGTAAGCTTTGATTTAGCCTAGCTGCCTAACTTTTCCAGACAACGAAACATATTTCTATTGATGGCTTGTGAATATACGATTCCAACCGCTAGACCCTACTTTTATTTGACTTCAAAAAACCCCATTGAAAGCGAAGTCCTACTGATAACTGTTTTTATTATCTTTAACTGTAACTATAAACCACTTATAATGCGAAAGCTATTACTACTTTTTGTCTTTTTAGTAAGCCTAAACACCTATTCTCAGCAACTATTCCAAAACACAGAATACTGGAATACTTGGGTTTACCAACCCAAAGAAGGTATGGTTGATGCGTTTGAGAAAGCTGCTGCTAAAAAAACAAAAATGTTTAACTCCTCAAGAGAAAACGCCATTTTGACTTTTAAAGTCGTAACAGGTCCGAATACAGGACAATATTTAAGAGTAATGCCATGGCAATCCTCCAAAAGCTATGATCTTGACCGATCCAAAGAACTCAAATATTGGGAAGAGAATGTGGGAAAATACGCAACATCTATTGGGGGAGCCAAAAGATGGGCGCGAATGAAATGGGGTGACATGAATTCTGATGCCAATCAGGCTCCATCCAAATATATACAGCAAACCGATTATATCGTCAAACCAACCAAATGGAATGATTTTAGAAGATGGCTTGAACGAATTGGTAAAATCTATGGCGAGCGCATTCCAGAGCACAGAAGAATTATTGTCTCGCTTGTCTCAGGTGGCAACTATAATATGTCAACCACTTTTATTGGATTTGATTCCTATGCAAGAACCGTGAAAGAATTCGACAATACTTGGGAACAAGAGTACAACAAACGTTTCGGAGCAAATGCTTGGGATTATGATCGAGATGCTTTTGATGAGTCTATTGAAATGATTGTCGGTCAACAAGTCCAAACTCTTAAACTTGTTGAGTCTATGATGCCAGACCTTAAATAATTCTTGGCTGAATAAAAAAAGAAAACCCTCCTTTAAAGGAGGGTTTAATATCAAATTCGATTGTTGTTTTTTCTAAAACTTAGTAGGCTTTTATGTTTTTCACCATATAGTCTCTTACGTCGATGGTTTTGCCTCTTTCTTTGATTAACTTTATAAATTCGCTCTGTTTTTGAAGTTTGTCATAAAGCATTATGTGATCGTGCTCGCCTTTCCCTGAAACGCCTACCCAATGCGTTGCTCCATTTGGATAGTTGATGTCATAGGTTCCAAAAGCCACCCATCTGCCTTTAAATTCTTCTTTGAATTTTTTTACAATTTTATCGTGCGCTGTTTTGAATTGATTGGGATCGTCAATTTTAATATCCCAAATATGTGTCCACTCATAGTCGTCATTGGTGCTTTTTTGTCTACTTAAGACTCTTCCGCTGTAGGATTCTCCATATTCCTCAACATAGTTGTCCATTTGACTCCACCAAAGAGGTGCTTTTTCCTGAACATTGGTGCCTTCCCATAGGTTCTCTCCGATTTCCCAGTACCAAACCAATCGGTGCGTCATGTCGTTGTCCCCACCTTTTCCGATGACTTGAAACGAGAATCCCCCTTTGTTGGGTTTCATATCAGCACAACAAGTTTCGTAGGCTTCTTCTATTTTGTCTTGAGCAAATTCTTTTGCTTTGATTTCTTGGACATTAAAGACCATTGTTTGGGCTGACAGCGATGCTGTTGCAAGCAAACAGGTCATTAAAAAAAATGCTTTTTTCATTGTAATTGATTTATGGTTAAATACTAAAATACAAAATCGTAGGCAATCCTCAACCATTACAGCGATTTGAAATAGAAGCTGCAAGTGCAGAATGTATTTCTCTATTCCGAAAGCTTTGTCTCCGTTTGGGGTATAATGAACTGGCTACCAATGCCTTTTTATGCTAGTTTTCGTCTTGTATCCGTTCTTCTTCTTCCGTAGCATTTCGATCTGTTTTGCTTTTGCCAAAATTGGAACCAAAATTATACACCAATCGAAGTTGGACGTTTTGTCTCGATCCATTACTATCAACCTGTGCATTAACATTCAAGGGGCCAAATAGTCGAAAATTCCAATTCGTGTTCTTTTCAATATTCACTTCCATTTGTCGGATTTGAGCCGTGGTATCATCTTGTTGAATTAATTCAAAAATAGCATCCTCTGTATTACTGTAACCTATGGCAAAAAAGGGTTGTCCTTCATAGGTCAAATTAAACTGATATTTGTTTGTATAGGAGGGAGTTAAATTTGGGTTCCCCTGACTTGCAGAGTAAGGATCTAAAAATTCTGCAAAAGAATTCAGACTAC
>QXYU01000016.1 GCA_009886755.1 Flavobacteriaceae bacterium | reverse complement strand
TCTTCAAACCCCGTTCCAACTCTGGAATGGGGTTTTTTTATGCACTTGAGTGAAAATAGTTTCTAAAAGGAAAAGGGTATTTGATCAAGCGAGTTCTCCTTGCTTATCAAATACCCTTTGATCTGGCTTGTAGTACTACCGTATTAAACGGCTGCGAGGTCTCCTGCTTTATTTTTCTGTGGTAAGCTAGAGGTACCCATCAGATAAGTGTCTACTTGATGCGCGGCTTCGCGACCTTCAGAAATAGCCCACACAATTAGGGACTGTCCTCTTCGGCAATCTCCTGCCGTAAATACATGTAGTTTTTCGGTCTGGTAGCTGTTTTTTCCAATGATGTTACCTCGTTGGTCCAAAGACAAACCAAACTGCTCTGGAAGGGATTTTTCTGGTCCAGTAAATCCAAGGGCTAGAAGCACCAAATCACAGGGCCAATCCTTTTCAGATCCTTCGCGTTCTAACAATTTCGGACGCTCTCCAGGAACCTTTTTCCACATTACTTCAACGGTTTTTAAGGCTTTGATATGTCCCTTACCGTCATTGATGAATTCTTTGGTCAAAATACTCCATTCACGATGGCTCCCTTCTTTGTGAGATGAACTCGTTTTGAGTTTAAATGGCCAATAGGGCCAAGGATTTTCCTCGGACCGCCCTTCTTGTGGCTTGGGCATGATCTCAAAATTCGTTACGCTTTTCGCTCCGTGACGATTGGATGTTCCAATACAATCCGAACCCGTGTCTCCTCCGCCAATGACAATAACATTTCTGTCCTTAGCCAAATATTTAGGGTCGCGCTCGTGTTGACCGTCCACGGCTTTGTTATTGTGTGGCAAGAAGTCCATTGCTTGAACCACTCCTTCCAAATCGGCTCCTGGAATGGGAAGCTCTCGTTTGATAGTGGCACCAGTACATAAGACTACGGCATCGAAATCCGTTTCTAACTGTTCAGCGCTAATTGTTTTTCCAATGTCAACATTATACTTAAAAGTAATGCCCTCTGCTTCCAAAACTTGTAAACGTCGGTCGATAACTTTTTTCTCCATCTTGAAATCAGGGATTCCATAGCGTAGCAATCCTCCTGCTTTGTTGTCTCGTTCAAAAACGGTTACGGTATGACCACCACGATTCAGTTGTTGTGCAGCGGCTAGCCCTGCTGGGCCCGATCCAACAACGGCAACGGTTTTTCCTGTTCGATGGCTAGGGGGCTGGGCTTTGATCCAACCTTCCTTAAAGCCACGCTCCACGATATATTTTTCAATCAGTTCAATGGATACCGGCGGATTGATGATTCCAAGCACGCAGGCTTCTTCACAAGGTGCTGGGCAGAGCCGTCCTGTAAACTCAGGAAAGTTATTGGTCGAATGCAAAATGTGTAAAGCCTTTTCCCATTCGTTTTTATACACCGCATCGTTGAAATCAGGGATCAAATTTCCCAACGGACAACCCGAATGACAAAAGGGGACGCCACAATCCATACACCGCGCTCCCTGATCCTGCAATTGCGTATCGTCAGGTGCTAGCGTAAACTCGTTGTAGTTTTGGATCCGTTTTTTAGGGTCAATAACGGGTTCTACTAGTTTTTCAATTTCTTTAAATCCTCTTAGTTTTCCCATCTTATTCCGTCTTTTCTTGTTCTTGATTCGCAAGCATTTCCAATGCTCGTTTGTAATCGGTTGGCATCACTTTGATAAACTTCTTACTACTGTCTGGCCAGTCCTCTAGAATGGCTTGTGCCTTGGCACTTTGTGTGTAATCCTTGTGGTTTATCAGAAGCTTTTCAACTGTTTCTATGTCTTGCTGCGTTAGGTCTTCTAATTCAACCATTTCTAGATTGAATTTCTTTTCGTCAAAAAGACCGTCTTCACTATAAATATAGGCAATTCCTCCACTCATTCCAGCCGCAAAGTTACGCCCAAATTCACCGAGAACAACAGCGATTCCTCCTGTCATATATTCACAGCCGTGATCGCCAATCCCTTCTACTACCGCAGTGGCTCCTGAATTGCGAACACAAAAGCGTTCCCCTGCAATTCCATTGATATAGGCTTCACCTGCTGTGGCGCCATACAATGCCACATTACCAATGATGATATTGTCTTCTGCTTTAAAAGTAGCCCCTTCAGGAATCTGTGCGATAAGCTTGGCTCCAGAGAGTCCTTTTCCAAAATAATCGTTCGCGTTTCCGCTCACTTTCATAAAGAGACCGCTTGTGGAGAACGCTCCAAAACTTTGGCCAGCAGTGCCATGAAATTTCAGACTAAGGGTGTCTTCTGGAAGACCAGCAGCACCATGTATTTTGGAAATTTCATTACTCAACAATGCCCCAACGGAACGGTTGGTGTTTTTGATGTCAAACTCCAAATGCTGTTCTTCTTTTCGATACACGGCAGGGTGTGCTTTGTCTAGGATACTAAAGTCAAGTACGTTCTCAAGACCGTGGTCTTGCTTTTGAGTATTTGACAGTTTTACATGACTTGGCACGTTGGGTTTGTATAGAATATTAGACAGATCAATTCCTTTGGCTTTGTAGTGCTCAAGTGCTTTTTTCATGTCTAGTTTCTGCGACTGTCCAATCATTTCATCAATGCTTCTAAATCCAAGTGATGCCATGATCTTACGTAATTCTTCTGCTACATAGTAGAAGTAATTGATTACGTGTTCGGGTTGTCCTTTAAAGTTTTTTCGCAATTCAGGATCTTGCGTTGCGATTCCTACCGGACAGGTGTTAAGGTGACACGCACGCATCATGATACAGCCTGAGGCAATGAGAGGTGCTGTGGAGAACCCAAATTCTTCTGCACCTAGCAAACAAGCTACAGCGACATCACGACCTGTTTTCATCTGCCCGTCACATTCTAAGACGATACGGCTTCTGAGATCATTGAGGACGAGGGTCTGTTGCGCCTCGGCAATTCCTAATTCCCAAGGAAGGCCAGCGTGTTTAAGAGAGGTGAGTGGTGAAGCTCCGGTGCCACCATCAAATCCGGATACAAGGATTACATCGGCTTTGGCCTTAGCGACCCCTGCGGCAATGGTTCCAACCCCTACTTCAGAGACCAATTTAACATTGATACGCGCTTCACGGTTGGCATTTTTAAGGTCATAAATCAATTGAGCTAAATCCTCAATAGAATAAATGTCATGGTGTGGAGGAGGCGAAATAAGTCCTACGTAAGGTGTTGAGTTTCGAACAGAAGCAATGTATGGGTTAACTTTAGGTCCAGGCAATTGTCCCCCTTCTCCGGGTTTGGCTCCTTGCGCCATTTTGATTTGTATTTCACGAGCGGAAGAAAGATAGTGACTGGATACGCCGAAACGACCCGAAGCGACTTGTTTGATGGCACTGTTACGCCAATTTCCATCCATGTCGGGTTGGAAGCGTTTGGGGTCTTCCCCGCCCTCTCCAGAGTTACTTTTTCCACCAATACGGTTCATGGCAATCGCAAGATTTTCATGCGCTTCTTGACTGATGGAACCTAAGGACATAGCTCCCGTTTTAAAGCGCTTAACGATTTCTGTCCAGGGTTCTACTTCTTCCAAGGTAATCGGATCAAAGCTTGAGAATTCAAACAGCCCACGGAGGGTCATTAGTTTCTCGTTTTGTTCGTTGATCATCTTGGCATAAGCATCATAACTTTCGGGCTTATTTTGCCGAACGGCCATTTGAAGTTGAGCAATGGAATTTGGATTGAGCATATGTGCTTCTCCGTCACGACGCCAGCGGTAGTCCCCGCCAATTTCCAAGTCCATTCCGCCCAAGCTCTCTAATTGATAAGCCTTTTGGTGACGCTGTTGGATTTCTTTCTCAATCTCATAAATACCAATACCCTCAATACGTGTAGCGGTATTGCAGAAAAAACGATTCACAAAGGCTTTGGAAAGCCCGAGTGCTTCAAAAATTTGAGCCCCTCTATACGAATGAAGTGTGGAGATTCCAATTTTATTCATCACTTTGATAATTCCCTTGGCAATGGCTTTGTTGAAATTCTCGATAGCTTGTTCGCTAGTAAGTCCCTCAATTCCTTTGTTTTTCACTTGGTATTCAATGATTTCATTGACCATGTAGGGATTGATGGCACTGGCTCCATAACCAAATAAAAGTGCAAAATGATGCGGTTCACGAGGTTCAGCCGACTCAATGATGATACCGAAATCAGAACGTCGTGACTGTTTTTTCAGTGCATTGTGCAAGTGGGCACAAGCAAGCAACATAGGCACAGGAGCAAGGTTGTCATTAGTGCCTCGGTCGGATAAGATGATCACATTGGCACCAGATTCTAGTGCTTGAAGAGTGTCAACGACCATAGTTTCCAAGGTAGCTTCAAGAGCATTGAGCCCCTTCTCAACAGGATACAAAGTTGAAATAGTAGCCGATTTAAAATCGGTGTGCTCAATGTATTTCAGCTTGTCCAAATCTTCATTGGATATCACGGGGTTTTGAATCCGAAGTTTTTTCGCTTGTTCGGGGGTAATGTCAAAAATATTACGGTCATTCCCGATGCTTAAACTGGTATCGGTAACGATTTCTTCACGAATCCCATCTAGTGGAGGATTGGTTACCTGTGCAAATAACTGTTTGAAATAGTTGTAGAGCAATTGTGGACGATCCGAAAGAACGGCCAAAGGAGTGTCGGTTCCCATAGATCCAATGGCTTCTTTTCCTTGGATGCTCATTGGAATGATGATTGTTTTGAGGTCTTCCTGCGTATAGCCAAAGATGCGTAAACGTGTTTCAAAAGGCTCAGCTTCTTCGGGAGTGGAATTTCCAGTGTAGGGAACATTCTTGAGTGGAAGAAGGTTTTCCGACACCCACTTTCGGTAAGGACGTTGATTAACGACTTCCCCTTTAATTTCCTCATCCTTAATAATACGCCCCTCGTCCATGTTTACCAAGAACATTTTACCAGGCTCAAGACGTCCATGCATTTCGATGTTTTCGGGATCAATATCTAACACTCCTGTTTCTGAAGACATAACGACGTAACCATCTTTGGTCAGTGTGTAACGTGAAGGACGAAGTCCGTTTCGGTCTAATAGGGCTCCAATATATTTTCCGTCTGTAAAAGGAATGGAAGCAGGGCCGTCCCATGGCTCCATGATACAAGCGTTGTATTCATAGAAGGCCTTTTTGGTATCGTCCATACTGCTGTGTTTCTCCCAGGCTTCTGGAACAAGCATCATCATTACTTCGGGCAAAGAACGTCCTGTGGCAAGGAGTAATTCAACCACCATATCCATGGAGGCAGAGTCTGATTTGCCAGGAAGAATAATGGGTAGAATTTCTTTGATATCGTCTCCAAAAAATACATTTTGAAGCAATTCTTCACGAGATTGCATACGACTGAGATTTCCACGATAGGTGTTGATTTCTCCGTTGTGACACATATAGCGGAAGGGCTGAGCCAAGTCCCAAGTAGGGAACGTATTGGTTGAAAATCGTTGGTGTACTAAAGCCAGTCGTGTGACCACCTTTTCTTCGTTAAGATCACGGTAGTAGGCTTTAATATCCTCAGGAATCAGTAGTCCTTTATAAATAAGGGTATGTGTTGAGAAGCTGGGCAAATAAAAATAACTTGCCTGCGACATTTTGGAAGCCCAAATTTTGTGTTCACTACTTTTGCGGGCAATAAAAAGTTTTGTGTTGAATTCTTGATCACTCAATTTTTCCTCACCACGAGTAACAAAAATCTGCATGATGTAAGGCTCTGTTTTGGCCGCAATGGCACCCACATGGCTTGGATCTACAGGAACTTTACGCCATCCTAGGATAGCAAGTCCTTGTTTTTTGATTTCACCTTCAAAGGTCTCAATACAAAAAGCTCTTTGATTGTCTTTTTGCGGGAGAAAAACCATTCCTACAGCGTATTCATGAACCTTAGGCAGCTCAAAAGAACAAGCTTCCTTTAAAAATTCATGGGGTATCTCGATGAGAATCCCGGCTCCATCGCCTGTTTTCCCATCAGCACTGACAGCTCCTCGGTGTTCTAGTTTGTCTAGAATATCGAGCGCTTTGTGAATAATGTCGTTGGTTTTCTTGCCGTTTAGGCTACAAATAAATCCGGCACCGCAATTGTCATGTTCATTTTCTGGGGAATAAAGTCCCTGTTCTTTTGGCAGCATATAGTTCTCTTCCTTTAATTATATGGGCAAGAGCTAAAATATGCTTTTTCCGTGGGCGAGGGTTAAAATTAGTCCTGCTCTCTATTGTTTTTTGTCATATTTGGCGTATAATTTGCATCGAATTACAAAATGTTCAGTAAAGGGTTGTTTTTTTTGAAAAAAATTAAATTTTTGAGTTTATCTAATGGTAGATGATTTCGTGGCGTTGTTTCAGCAAAAAGGGTGTCTAAACATCATCGGAGTGATGTCCGGAACTTCTTTGGATGGTCTTGATTTAGCCTATGTGAGTTTTCGTTATGAAGACCAATGGCAGTACGAACTGCATTACACGAAAACTATTACTTATTCGGAAGAATGGGTAAACAAATTGGGTAATTTGGTGGAGCAAGATGCTGCTAAGTTGGAGCGCATTGATAGGGAGTACACTCTTTTACTGGGCGATTACATCCAACAATTTATAGCAGCCAACAACATCTCACAAGTAGATGCCGTAAGTTCTCACGGACATACCGCCAAGCACCAACCCGAAAAAGGGATCACCTATCAGATTGGAAATCGAAGGGAATTAGCTAGTATGCTTGGCATTCCTGTAGTGTGTGATTTTCGCAAGCAAGATGTGGCTCGTGGAGGTCAGGGAGCTCCTTTGGTTCCTGTTGGAGATCGAGAATTGTTTTCAGACTTTGATGCCTGTGTCAATTTTGGGGGTTTTGCCAATGTAACATTCACACATATTTCCAGCCCTCTGGCTTATGATGTGGGGGGTGTTAACTTAGTGTTCAATCGCATCAGTCGACGTTTGGGTAAAGCGTATGACGAAAATGGTAAAATTGCTCTTAGGGGTTCGTTGATTCCTGAACTTTATACCTCCTTAGAAGCTTTGGAATACTATCAACTCAAACCTCCAAAATCACTTGGGGTGGAATGGCTTGAGACTCACGTTTATCCGCTTTTAGATAGATGGCTTGAAACCCACTCAGAAGCTGCTGTGATGCATACGTATGCAAAGCATATCAGCAATCAATTGGCACTTGTATTGGCTGGGAACAATCGTATCCTGTGTACTGGTGGTGGTGTCTATCATAAAGTCCTAATGGATTTTTTACAAAAACAGTTGAAGGGGAATTTGCACCTCCCTTCTGTGGGAATTATTGAATTTAAAGAAGCCTTAATCTTTGGATTTTTGGGAGTGCTTCGTTTGTTGGGGCATCCCAATTGTCTTGCAAGTGTAACGGGTGTGAGTGCTGATCACAGCGCGGGAGAGGTATATTTTCCCTAGAATAGGTTCTAAGTTTTTAAATTTTACTTATTTTCGGTTCATACAGTTATAACTGATTTTAGAAAGACTTTTTCAATGGAATTACTGATTATTGGGATTTTCACCCTAGGCTATCTAGCCATTACTCTAGAGCATAACCTGAAGGTAGACAAGTTAATTCCTGCCTTAGCGATGATGGCCTTTTTATGGGCTATTATAGCAATGTCACACTTACCCGTTTTTGAGGTAGATACAGCGTTGCGTGAATTGAAACCCACCCACCTGGAAGAAATCTTGTTGCACCATTTAGGGAAAACCGCAGAGATTATCATTTTCTTACTTGGCGCGATGACTATTGTTGAAATTATTGATTATTTCAACGGATTTTTTACCATCAAAAACTTTATTAAAACCACTCAAAAGAAAGGTTTGCTATGGATTTTTGCCATTTTGGCTTTTATCTTGTCAGCGATTATTGACAACCTTACGGCGACCATTGTTTTGATCACCATTCTGCAAAAAGTTATTTTGGATCGAAACACACGTGTTTGGTTTGCGGGATTGATAATCATCGCAGCCAATGCTGGGGGAGCTTGGTCCCCTATTGGTGATGTAACAACAACCATGCTTTGGATTGGTGATAAAGTGACAACCCTACTTTTGATTAAATATTTATTGATTCCGTCCATCGTTTGTGTCGTTGTTCCTGTGGTTATTGCCACTTTTTTACCTGCCTTTCAAGGGCATATTGAACAGGACGATGCAGCAGATGAAGGAAAAGATCACCCTCGAGGGGCACGGATGCTTTATCTTGGACTCACAGCCATTGTATTTGTTCCAGTTTTCAAAACAGTAACCCATCTTCCTCCTTATGTCGGGATGATGTTGTCCCTTGCTCTAGTTGCAACTTTTGCAGAAATTTATAGTAAAGCAAAGATTAATATTACCTCCCTTGACCAAGAATCTGATGATCATGCGAGTCACAGTCCTGTTCACAGTTCGCTATCGAAAATTGAGCTACCGAGTATTCTCTTTTTTCTAGGGATTTTATTGGCCGTTGCGGCATTGGAATCACTAGGCTATTTGTTTGTCTTTGCGGATTCTCTCAATGCAGCCATCCCCAATACCGACATTGTTGTGATGCTGTTGGGCGCCGGTTCTGCTGTAATCGACAATGTTCCATTGGTGGCAGCAAGTATGGGAATGTTTTCGGAACCAATGGATCACCCTCTTTGGCATTTTATTGCTTTTGCTGCGGGAACTGGAGGTAGTATGTTGATCATTGGATCTGCTGCTGGAGTGGTTGCCATGGGAATGGAGAAAATTGATTTTATATGGTATCTTAGAAAAATATCTTGGTTGGCGTTGGTCGGCTTTGTAGCTGGTTCGTTGACCTTTTTGTTATTACGAGATTTCGTCTTTTAGGGTGTTTTTGAGCCCTTGACGTTTTAATATAATTTTGTCACTATGCTGAACGCACTATTGCTTTTTCAACAAGAAACGTCTCCTTTACAAACGGAAAAAAAATTATCCATCCTTGAATTGATTCAAGATGGTGGGTTGGGCGGTCAAATCATTATTGGATTGCTTTTCTTTCTGTTGCTGATGGTTTTCTATATTTATTTTGAGCGTCGTTTTGCCATTCGCGCAGCCTTAAAATACGATGCTAATTTTATGCCCCAAATACGCTCTTTTGTTGTTAGTGGGAAAATAGAGGGAGCTCAAGCGCTTTGCATGAAAGAAGACAAGCCAGTGGCGCAAATGATTGCGAAAGGCCTTTCTCGAATTGGGCGGCCTTTGGAAGACATCAACACCGCTATTGAAAATGCAGGCCGATTGGAGGTTTACAAACTGGAGAAAAATGTTTCTATTTTGGCGACCATCTCTGGAGCTGCGCCAATGATTGGATTTTTAGGGACCGTAATAGGGATGATCTTATCAATTTTTGAAATATCCAATGCGGGAGGAAATATTGACATGAAACTGCTTTCCGATGGATTATATACGGCAATGACCACTACGGTGGCAGGACTTATTGTAGGAATTATCGGGTATGTTTGCTACAACCATCTAGTGGTAAAAATCAACAAGGCGGTATATCTGATGGAAGCAACTTCCTTAGAGTTTTTGGATTTACTTAACGAACCCGCTTAAGATGAATTTAAGAGGGCGAAACAAAATCAATCCAGATTTCAACATGTCTTCAATGACAGATGTGGTGTTTTTGTTGTTGATTTTTTTCATGATTGCCTCTACCTTGTCCAAGCAGCTCAACACCATTGACGTCCAGCTTCCCAAAGCAAAAGGGAAAACAGAAAATCGGAGTACGGTTGCCGTTTCGATTGACAAATCGGGACGTTTTTTTATCGATGAGCAACGCGTTTCTAAACCTGAATTTACCCAGCGTTTAATCGCTCGATTGACCCAGTTGTCTGATAAATCTATTGTGCTTCGCGCTGAAAAAAATGTGGCCATCGAAGAAGTCGTGTATGTGATGAATATTGCCAATCAAAACGGAATCAAAATAGTTTTGGCCGTAGATGCCCAATAAGATGAAACTACTGGAAACGCCACATCAACGAAAATCAGCAGTGCTGACGTCCATTATTGGGATTTTGTTGCTTTTGTTGTTGTTTGTTTTGGGCTTAACATATTATGACCCTCCTATTTCTTTTGGAATGGAGGTCAACTTTGGTAATAGCCAAACGGGTTCTGGGAAAATACAACCGACGCAGCCAGTTGCATCCAAACCCAAACCGATTCAGAAAAAACCAGTAGTCGAAAAGCAAGTTAAGACCCCACCTCCAACCACGACAAAAGTGAACGAAAAAGTAGTGACACAAAACGAGAGTAGTGTCGCGGTGCCAAAAAAAAAGCCAAAGAAAAAATCAAATCCACAACCTCAAAAGAAATCAACCCCAGCACCCAAAAAAGAATCTCCCCCCGAACTAGCCCCCGAAAAACCAAAGATTGCAAAATCAACCCAGCAGGTTTTACAGAATATGTTTAAAGGCCCAAAAAAAGAAGGGAAAGCCCAAACGGGTGAAGGAGATGATTCCAGCGGAGGCGATAAGGGAAAAGTAACAGGCAGCCCTTATGCGAATAGCTATTATGGCAATGCTGGTTTGGGAGGCAGGGGCGGCGGCTATGGGTTGAATGGTCGCAGCTTACAATCCAATGGGAGTGTGATACAAGACTGTAATCAAGAAGGCACAGTAGTGGTGCGAATCACAGTGAATCAACAAGGGGAAGTGGTTGCCGCGCAACCAGGAGTCAAAGGAACTACCAATGCCCACCCTTGTCTTTTGGAACCAGCCAAACATACAGCTCTTTTGCATCGCTGGTATCCTGATGCCAACGCTCCAAACAAACAAATAGGATTTGTCGTAATTCAATTCAAATTAGGGGAGTAGCGTGAATTATTCAGAAACGCTTGATTGGATGTTCAATCAATTGCCCTTTTACCAAAAACAAGGGGCCGTAGCTTTTAAACCAGGACTGGAGAAGATTGCCGCTTTTTGCGAAGTATTAGGGAATCCGCAAGACGAATTGACCATTGTTCATATTGGAGGAACCAATGGAAAAGGCTCCACGGCTCATTTGATGGCTTCGGTGCTTCAAGAGAATGGTTTTCAGGTGGGAATCTACAGTTCTCCCCATTTACTGGACTTCCGGGAGCGTATCAAAATCAATGGTTGTTATATCGAGAAGAAAGAAGTGGTGGCATTCATCGCAACACACAAAGACTATATCACGATGCATGAATTGACCTTTTTTGAAATTAGTTTTGCTTTGGCCGTAACCTATTTTGCAGCACAAAAAATTGATTATGCCCTGATTGAAGTAGGGATGGGTGGACGCTTGGATGCAACCAACATAGTAAAGCCAATTTTATCAGTGATCACCAATATCGGACTGGATCACACTCAATTTTTAGGAAGCACACATACAGCAATAGCGGGAGAAAAAGCAGGAATCATTAAGAGAAATATACCTGTGGTTATTGGCGAAGAAGACCCTGACACACGGCTTGTTTTTGAAACTCATGCTAAGAAAAAAAATGCACCAATACACTTTGCGGCTGCAGTCACCCAGAAGATGGATGAAAGCGTTTTAAATGACTTTGGCAGCTATCAAACCCAGAATATTCAAACAGCTTATACCGCTCTGCAGCAGCTTTTGAAAGGGGCATTACAATTAGACACTATTTACAAAGGTTTTGCAATGGTAACTCACAATACAGCCTTGCGTGGTCGATGGGAAAAAATAGCTTCCCATCCAACCGTGATTTTGGATGTCAGTCACAATCAAGAAGGCTTTTCTTATTTCAACAAAAGTCTTGCCAAGGAAAGCTACGATCAGTTGCATTTAGTCCTTGGTTTTGTAAAGGACAAAAACATAGGCGAGATTTTTAAGTGGCTCCCCAAAACAGCGCATTATTATTTCTGTGCTCCCGATCTTTTCAGAGCACTACCCATACAAGATCTTGAAAAACAACTCCCTAATGATCTCAATACGTACCAATGTTTTGATTCGGTGGAAAATGCTTATTTCGAGGCATTAGCGCAGGCGCATCGGACGGATTTGGTGGTCGTTACCGGAAGTACCTTCGTTGTGGCAGAAGCTTTAGAAAAAATTCAAGTTGAGTAGTTCGATTTCTTAAAATAAGCTATATTTGCCCCACAATTGGGGCGCGTAGCTCAGTTGGTTCAGAGCACTTGGTTTACACCCAAGGGGTCAGGGGTTCGAATCCCTTCGCGCCCACAT
>QXYU01000015.1 GCA_009886755.1 Flavobacteriaceae bacterium | reverse complement strand
TCTTCAAACCCCGTTCCAACTCTGGAATGGGGTTTTTTTATGCACTTGAGTGAAAGCCCTATTGGAATTTCAAATTCCTATTTCCTTCGAGCCAGCTACTTTTTGTGACATTTTAATGCTATCAAAAGAAGGAATTGGCCCAGGGTTCTTGTACCTTTGCGGCATTAAAAATAAAGGCAAATTAAGGCGCTGATAAGGCACCCTTTGCCGCAGCGAAACTATATAACGAAGACCCATTTCATGAAAAAATACATCAATCTTTTCGATTTCAAACAGAAAGTTGATTACAAGACTGAAGTCCTTTCGGGACTAACGGTAGCTTTGGCTTTGGTGCCAGAAGCAGTGGCCTTCGCCTTGATTGCGGGACTATCTCCACTGACAGGGCTTTATGCCGCTTTTGTCATGGGTTTGGTGACGTCTATTTTTGGTGGGCGTCCCGGAATGATTTCCGGTGCTACTGGAGCCGTTGCGGTAGTAATTGTCACCTTGGCACTTTCTCACGGTCCAGAATACGTTTTTGCTACGGTTGTTTTAGCTGGAATAATTCAGATCGTAGCCGGTTTTCTACGCTTAGGTAAGTTAATGCGTTTGGTTCCTCACTCCGTTATTTTTGGGTTTGTCAATGGTTTGGCGATCATCATTTTCACTTCTCAATTCGATCAGTTCAAAGACAACACGGGTGCTTGGCTCGAAGGAGAAAGCCTTTTTGTTTTCTTGGGTCTAGTATTTCTTACCATGCTAATCATTTGGTTGTTACCTAAATTGACCAAAGTAGTTCCTGCTTCTTTGGTAGCAATTCTTACTATTTTCGGATTGGTAGTAGCTTTGGGAATCGATACCCGTACCGTAGGTGATATTGCTTCGATTCAGGGGGGGTTCCCTCCTTTCCATTTACCCAATATCCCTCTGACAATGGAGACCTTACAACTAATTTTCCCTTACGCAGCGATTGTGGCAGGTGTTGGACTCATTGAAAGTCTGTTAACACTTAATATCATTGACGAAATCACCCAGACTCGCGGAAGTGGAAATAAGGAAGCAGTGGCTCAGGGAGTGGCAAACATTCTTTCTGGGGTGTTTTCAGGAATGGGGGGCTGCGCAATGATTGGACAAAGTTTGATTAACACCTCAAATGGCGCCCGTGCACGCTTATCAGGAATTGTGGCTGCGGTGGTATTACTTTGCTTTGTGATGTTTGGAGCCGGTCTGATTGAACAATTGCCCATGGCCGCATTGACGGGTCTGATGATCATGGTGGCTATAGGAACCTTTGAATGGACTAGCCTACGCGCATTTAACAAAATGCCTCCTTCTGATATTTTCGTGATGGTTGTCGTTACCTTAGTTACAATCTTCTTGCACAATTTGGCTCTGGCCGTATTGATTGGTGTTATTATCGCCTCGTTAGTTTTTGCATGGGACAATGCCAAGCGTATCCGAGCACGGAAACATATCGATGATAATGGAGTGAAGCACTATGAAATCTATGGCCCTTTGTTTTTTGGATCCATTGCTGCGTTTAATGAAAAATTTGATGTTCAAAACGACCCGCAGGAAGTTATTATTGACTTCAAAGAGAGTAGAGTAGTGGATATGTCGGCTATTGAAGCATTGAATAAAACAACAGAACGTTACTTGAAACAGGGAAAAAAAGTACATTTAATCCATTTGAGTGCCGACTGTCAAAAATTGCTTAAAAATGCGGATAAGATAATTGATGTTAATGTTATTGAAGATCCGAGTTATAAGGTAGTGGTTGATAGTTTATAAGCCCTTTACTGGTTGTAAGCTTTATTCCACGCTTCTAATTGCTCGATTCCAACTCCCACGCCACCACATACAATTACAAGGATGTTTTTTTTGTCTTTCAAACTAGGATGCCCTACATAAACAGGAGCAAGGGCGGCACCACAGGCAGGTTCAACAACCAATTGATGATCCTTTGAAAATTGCAAACAGGCGGCTACGGCTTCTCGATCGCTCACGATGTGATTTGAAACAGTCTTTTTTTGAGCTTCTTCAAAGGCCTTACGAGCTACTTTTTTAGCTCCTAAAGAAGTGGCAATACTACTGATCTTGTCAATACCTAGATGGTTTTGGTTGTTTAGTGCATGGGCGAGTGAATGGGCTCCGTGGGTTTCCACCGCTAACACAGGAATATGGCTCCATTGATTTCTTGCTAAGCCTTCCATTACACCGCATAACAAACCACCGCCACCCACAGATAATACAATCTGATCGGGTATAATTTCAGCGGCTTTGATTTCATCGATCATACTTGCGTGGCCTTCCCATAGCAGCGGATCGTCAAAAGAGTGAATGTATATTTGTTCCTTGCTTATAAGCCCTATGGCTTCTGTATGCGCTTCTTGATAGCTTTTGCCATGAATTATAACATGGGCTTCTTCTTTTTGGATTGCATCAATGGCGCGCTGGCTTGTCGTTTCTGGAACTACAATGGTTACAGGTATTCCCAAATTTTTCCCAGTATAAGCTACTGCAATACCAGCATTTCCTCCAGAAGCACAAATAAAACCTTGGGCACCTTTTTTTTGATAGGTAATACAGGCATGACTAATTCCTCTTAACTTAAAGGATCCAGTTGGTTGTTGTGCCTCCATTTTGAGCCAAACTGAAACTCCGTGATCACCTTGGATTGCTGTGGAATTTAATATTGGAGTGTTGGCGTAAATATTTTTCAATACAGCTGTTTCCCCTAAAAATAGTGAATTAAAGGTTGGCTATTTAACGAACGCTTTCCAAAGATTCGGATTGAATGTTTTGATAGCATCCTACCCAGTCGTTTTGGTGTGGATTTTCAGCCATTTTGGCTTCCGCCTTTTGAGCTGCTTTTTTGGATTCCCAAACGACAATATCCGTGTAGCCACCACGGGAGTTACGATATTGTGTCCAAGACACAAAACCTTTTTGATGTTGCATCCAATCGGAAAGAACTTTTGCAGTAATGTTTAGAAAATGGTCGTGATTGACTGAATTCGCCAGATCATAATGAATGATATCGGTATACATAAGTGTAGATTAAGGGTCGTAGCAAGTTAAAAAAAAACCCTCTCCGAGGAGAGGGCAACAAAAACTAAATCAATGAAAAAAGCAAATTAAGTAGGTTAATACATGTGGTTTTTTTGCGTTTTTACGAGAATAGAATGGAGAACTGGCTGAACGTGTGGGGACTTGATGGGGGTCTTTCCTAAGGGTACGAAGTATCAAAAACCTGAAAAACAAGGGAAAGACAAAGTACTCAGCCATATTCTCCAACTAGTATCAAGCCAACTCCAAAAATCAACTTTGTTAAAAGTCTCTGAGAAAAATGAAAAACTCGAAGTTGGCTTAAAAGTCATAGTCTATTCGTATTGACAAAGCTAAAGTCTAACTTTCTATGGGATACTGCAATGGCTTAGAAGTTGTTGTCGAGAATAATGTAATAAGTGGTGAAAAAAATGTAATATCTGGTGAAATCAAAGTAGGCTTCCTAAGAAGAAACCTAAAAAAATACTCAGCATTTTGGCACCATTGAAGCGATGCCCTTCACTACTTTCAAATATGATAGTGGTTGCAATATGAAGCAAAACACCAATGACCATCGAAGTGATGGGAAGTAAGAAGCTTTTCTCCATAAGTAGGTTTGCTCCCAAAAACCCTCCGAGGGGTGTAAGTAAGGCAAAAAGAAACAAAGGGATATATAAACCCCAAGCCTCTTTCGAATAATGGTGTAATAGACTAAATAAGGCAATCGTGATCGGGATTTTATGGACAAACATCCCCCAAGCTAAATGAGGGTAGCTTTCTAAAGGGATTCCTTCTAAAAAGGCATGAAGACTCAGACTGAACCATAACAATATAGGATATTGTCTCTGTCCATGGATGTGTGCGTGACCGTGTTCTACTCCTTTAGAAAAAAACTCTAAGCTTATTTGCAATAAAATCCCGCCAATAATCCAATAGCCCGCCGCAAAGTTGGAACCATTATACACCTCTGGAAGCAATTCAAAAAGTATAACGGAAATTAAAAAAGCTCCGCTAAAAGCCAATAGCAAAGGTTGCATCTGCTTTTGGTTTTTAGATAAGCCGAGGGCTAACACTAAGCCCAAGCAAGCTCCAAGAAAGGGGAGTAAGAAAAGAATTGTATTGTCTGTCATTTGTTTTCCGTAGCAGCCCGTAAAATTAGCGTATTTTTGAGGCAGAAATTCCACAATGGATAAAAATTTGACCTTTTTAGCTAAAACCTTCTATGGTTTTGAGCCTCTTTTGGAAAAGGAACTACGCAGTTTAGGTGCACGAGAGATCAAACCAGGAAATCGCTTGGTGACTTTCAAAGGAGATCTCGGCTTTTTGTACAAAGCCAATTTAGCTCTCCGTACTGCCTTGAAAATTCTCATGCCTATTCATCGTTTTGCAGCGGCTGACGAAGAGATGCTCTATCAAGCGATATATCGATTTCCATGGGAAGACTATTTGAGTCATGAACAATCATTTGCTATAGATAGTGTGGTGCTAGGGGATCGTTTTACCCATTCGCTTTATGTGACACAGAAAACCAAAGATGCGATTGTGGACCGTTTTCGAAAGCAATTTGGAAAGCGCCCATCAGTAGACACCCAACGACCTGATTTGCAAATTCACTTACACATTCAAGATCGACAAGCTACGCTTTCGTTGGATTCTTCTGGAGCCTCACTTCATAAGCGAGGGTATCGCTTTGCGACCAATATTGCACCTATTAATGAAGTATTGGCTGCGGGATTGATTTTGCATTCTGGTTGGGATGGATCAACCGATTTTTTTGATCCCATGTGTGGGAGTGGAACCATTCTTATTGAAGCGGCAATGCTGGCAGCGAATATTCCGGCCAATATCAACCGAGAAGAATTCGCTTTTGAACGTTGGACAAACTGGGATCCAGATCTGTTTGAAACCATCCGCGAGAGTTTACTCAAAAAAATAGTATCTCCAAGCATCCAAATTACCGGTTCGGACAAAGCCCCCTCAGCAGTCCGAAAAGCTCTGGAAAATGTAGCCCATGCGAACTTGGAAGCGTTTGTGACCATTGCAAGAAAAGATTTTTTCCATACCCAGAAAGAATCCGAAGGGCCCCTTCATCTGTTGACCAATCCTCCCTACGGAGAACGTTTAGAAGGGGATATTGATCAGCTTTATGAAAACATTGGGAATACCTTTAAGAAAGAGTATCCCAACACGCAGGCTTGGATGATTACTTCTAATATGGAGGCAATGAAAAGCATCGGTTTGCGTCCGAGCCGAAAGATTAAGCTGTTTAATGGGAAGCTGGAATCACGCTTGCTTCACTTCCCTATTTATGCGGGGACTAAAAAGATCCATAAGCACACCAATGAATCATGACACTGTCAACCAAAGCCCTCTTGGGGAACCTTCTTTCTTTTGGTGCTTTCTTCTTTACCTTACGTTATGGATTAGGCTTGCTTGAAATGCTTTCGTATCCCATGGAAGCCATTGGCTCAGCAATCATTGCAAGTATCCTTGCACCCAAGTTTTTGGTTCGTAAAAAACGATTGTATCTTAAATTACCAGGTGTTAAAACACCTAGGGCTTTGTAGTTTTTTTTCCAAATCGGAAGGGAAGAGCATAGCTGAGCGTATAGTTAAATCCAATGCCAAATCGGTTTTCATCCGTCACTTTGTTAAAGCCAGGGATATAGAGATTGGCAAAGTTTTCAGGAGTATTTTGATTGGCGAGTACATTAAGACGTAAGCTAAAACCCATGTAGAGATTGTTGAATAATTGCACTTTAATTCCTGCCAAAAATTCCATCCATTGTGCATTCAAGTCGGGGCGAAGCCCAGTGGAATAGCCCGAAGTAGTTAGTGTGTCTTCAAAAAAATGTTCTGTACCAAAAAGGAGATAGTCATTTACGTTTAGTTCATGAGCTGATCGAGCATAACGGAGACCAATATAAACTAAGTTGTCCATTCCTTTCCAGTTTTCAAACATATTGTAATCGATTCCTAATTTTATATAACTGCCTTTGGCAGTGAAATTAATCTGCTCCGATTGAATGGTCCGGTCTTCTGTCCCGATTTCCATTGCGATATAGATGTTATCCGTCACACTCAAGTCTCCTACCAACTCAAAGCCAGCAAAGGCGTCATCAACTTGCCCTCGCATAGGGCGATATAAATCAATTCCTGCTCGTAGTGTAATGGGGCGTTTTCCAGTCTCGGTTTCAACAGTTAGACGATCCACAGCAATGCCATCGGCTTCCTGTGCCCAAGACGAGCTTAGAGGGCTTAGCCCACTAATGATACAAAGCCAAATGCACAGTTTCTTCATTACTAATAGTGTCTTTCAGAACTTGAAACCCAAGAATCCAACTGTTGGTGGGATCTTTTTGGGCAACGGATTGTTCGTTTAAAATAAAGTGCCCACGAAATCCACAGGCACGGTTGACGTATTCGTCCCAACGATCATAGTTAAATTGAACGGTGGTTTGGCTTTCCGTTTCACTACTTGCATTTTT
>QXYU01000014.1 GCA_009886755.1 Flavobacteriaceae bacterium | reverse complement strand
GGAAAAACGTTGCTTTTTCTTCGAGTGACGGTCAATGGTTTCTACACCACTGGCCTTTTTTGTTTTAGGGTCGTACACAATACCAGCTACAATCTGATTGGTGTGAATGGTCAAATTTCCTGTTTTCTCTGCCCATGGAAGGGTAGAGGAGTTGGAGCTAAAGTAGGCTCCCAAAGGGCAGCCTCGTTCGCACCGGGTTCGAGCCATACAAGCATTACGCCCTTGTTTTTTGTGAATTTCTTTTACTTCTGTAAGATGCGCACAACGTCCAATGATTGGAGTTCGCTCAGGAAAATGCGTTTTTATTTTTTCTTTGATACTAGTTTCAGCGGCATTCATTTCCCATGCTTTGAGAAATTCCCCATCGGGAACTTCGTCCAAGCCATCCTTATTACCGCTAACACCGATAAATTTTTCAACATGAGCGTACCAAGGAGCCAGATCTTTATAAGCAATGGGCCAAGAAAGGCTTCCGTAACCATCACGCCCAGGAGAAGTAAATTCATTATTACTCCAACGTTGTACTTGTCGCGCCCACATGAGTCCTTTTCCTCCTAAATGATAGCCTCGAATCCAGTCAAAAGGTTTTTCTTGAACATACGGATGCGCATTGTCAGGCACAAAAAGGTGCTGTGTAAAATCGCTATAGGCATAGCACCGCGATAAAACCGGATTTTCTTGGGCGGTTTTAGCTGTTAAAGCTCCACGCTGTTCCATTTCCCACGATTCTTTCATGGCTGTGGGATAGTCGCTGATGTGTTCTACAAAACGACCCCGTTCTAAAACCAAGGTTTTAAAACCTAAGTCACAAAATTCTTTGGCGGCCCAGCCACCAGATATTCCCGAGCCGATTACGATTACGTCAAATTGGTTTTCCATAAAGATGTTTAATGTCTAAATAAGGTATCTGTTGGGAGCAATGGGATGTTTCCTTCATAACGACCCGGAAGGGGGAGGTGCCGCAGTACTTCTGTGGCTCCCTTCTGACCCGAGAAAAACTCGAATAGCACCAATTGGCGCGTTAGTACTGCCCATTCGTTATCTTCTTCAAAAAGATGCTTTTTGGAGTCAAAAAGTAAGGTGGTTATTTTTTGTTGCTCAGCGTCTGATAGCTTTTCAAACGTTAACTGATAGTTCTTTTGGCAGTAGTCTTGGAGTTTTGCAGCACTCTCCCAAAAAAGCTGATGATCTTCTTTATTCCAGCACTGCTCTATGAAGCAGTGGATAAAAGCCCCTTTTTTTAAGCGAGCCTGCGGATTTTTATAATAGTCTCCTAATACCACTCTTGCGAAGGATTCCAAAAAGGCTGCTTCGGCACTTTTTTCAGAAACCCCTAAGGAAAGGGGGCTAAAGCTGGTCATGAGACCGTAACTCATGCCGCTACTTACCATTAATTTTAAAGAAGATCGTCTATTCATTTTTTTTGAATTTCTTAAAATTAATAAAATAAAAACATGTTGGATATGGAATAATTATTATAATTTCATATTCACCAATTAAACAAAATTCAGATGGCAATTCCTTTGAATTTAAACTACGTTCCTCCAGGGAAATATCAAGAAACTCGTTTTGAAAAAATCCATAATGTCACGGCCGTTTCCGAAGCGGAAGGAGCCCGTTGGGTAGCGGAAGAAATTGCGGCACAGATTCGCAGCTGCATCGACCGCCCTTTTGTGCTGGGATTGGCAACAGGTTCTTCCCCCATTCGGATTTATCAATACCTCGTGCAAATGCACCGAGAAGAAGGTTTGAGTTTTAAGAATGTAATCACCTTTAATCTTGATGAGTACTATCCCATAGCACCCACTGATGTGCAGAGTTATCATCACTTTATGCACGAGCATTTATTCGATCATATCGACATTAACCCAGAGAACGTTCATATTCCAAAGGGCCAACTATCCCCCGAATCAATCCGTCCCTATTGTCAAAGTTATGATGAGAAAATTGCTGATTTGGGCGGGCTTGACTTCCAATTATTAGGGATTGGACGGACGGGACACATTGGTTTTAACGAACCTGGATCGCATCGCAATTCAGCCACTCGATTGATTTCTTTAGACCCTGTTACGCGGGCAGATGCAGCCAAGGATTTCAATGGAATTGATAAGGTGCCCACCAAGGCAATCACCATGGGGATTGACACCATAATGAATGCCAAGCGAATTATCCTATTGGCTTGGGGACAGCACAAGGCACCCATAGTATCGCGAACCATAGAAGGAACGATGTCAGAGGCAGTGCCTGCAACCTTTTTGCAGGAGCACAATAATATTACTTGCCTGTTAGATCAAGAGTCTTCCTCTGATCTTACACGGATTAACACCCCTTGGCTAGTAAAGGATTGTGATTGGACAGATGACTTAAAGAAGAAAGCCATCATTTGGCTTTGCGAGCAAACTAAAAAATCGATTCTTAAACTCACCCAACGTGATTATAACGAATACGGACTTTCTGACCTATTAGCTACCGCTGGTCGAGCCTATGACTTAAACGTCTGGATGTTTAATCAGCTGCAACACACCATTACTGGATGGCCTGGAGGCAAACCAAATTTCTCAGACGAAAACAGACCCGAACGAGCAGAGCCAGCGCACAAACGCTGTTTGATTTTTAGTCCCCACCCCGACGATGATGTGATTTCTATGGGAGGTACTTTTGCACGCTTGATCGATCAAGGTCATGAAGTACATGTCGCTTATCAAACTTCTGGGAATATTGCTGTTTCCGATGAAGATGCCCTTCGTTTTTTGGAGGTGTATGAAAACACTTTCCCCGACAACGCCTCCACTAGAGAATTAAAAAAAGAATTGTTAGCGAATGAAGAAGTACCTGTGGCAACTAAAAGTATCAGAGCCATCAAAGGAGCCATTCGCAGAAGTGAATGTATGGGCGCTGCACGCTTCTTAAAGCTTCCGGTATCCCAACTTCATTTTATGGACTTACCCTTTTATGAGACAGGAACGGTAAAAAAGAAAGACCCCACCCAAGCTGATGTTGATCAAACCATTGAGCTGATCAAAAAACTGAGACCGCATCAAATCTATGCAGCAGGTGATTTGGCCGATCCACATGGAACGCACCGAATTTGTCTTGACGTATTATTTGAAGCCCTAAAGACTCTTAAGAGCGAATCCTTTATGAAAGACTGCTGGGTATGGCTTTACAGAGGGGCATGGCAAGAATGGGATATTCACGAAATTGAAATGGCAATCCCAATCAGCCCTGACCAAGTGATTCAGAAACGAAATGCCATCCTCTATCACCAGTCTCAAAAAGACCGCGTGATGTTCCAAGGGGAAGACAACCGTGAGTTTTGGCTTCGTGCCGAAGAACGGAATCGAGACACGGCTCTCAAGTACAATGAATTGGGTATGGCTGAGTACGAATCTATGGAGGCGTTCCGACGCTATTTCTTCTAGTAAGATACCCCTTAGGATGCTGTTTAGTTT
Source organism: Flavobacteriaceae bacterium (assembly GCA_009886755.1). Taxonomy (GTDB): domain Bacteria; phylum Bacteroidota; class Bacteroidia; order Flavobacteriales; family Flavobacteriaceae; genus UBA11891. The sequence goes on along the minus strand of QXYU01000014.1, from coordinate 23,486 downwards.
ACTTTAAAATAGTACTTTTACGCCATGAGTAGAGTGATTACCATTCTCTTATCGGTTTTGTTGCTGAGTGCCAATACAGAGCATTGGATTGCTGTATTTGAATCTCACGAGCATATAAGTTGTGAAAGTGCAAAGCATCATATTCATTCCGAATCTTTTGACTGCGAGCATGCGGAATTTTATTATGCTACCAAAACTTTTCTTCCCACTGAGGTGCTTAGCCTCCCCATGGCTCCAAATTATAAGGAACTCAAGTTTGTAGGATGCCAACGCCATTATTCAACTCCTTTTTTTGCCTCCAACCCGAAACGTGGTCCGCCCGTATTGTGTTAATTATCTGATTATTTAATTTACTTTTTACACAATACAATTTTTTTACATGAAAACTTTTAAATACCCTTTATTTGGTGCACTCTTAGCTATTGGTCTTTTATTAACCCAATGTTCTAAAGACGATGACACCCCTGAACTCGTTAACGAAGAAGAAGTAATCAATCGTGTTACTTTTGATGTTACTGCTGACGGCAGCACAACCACCTATACTTGGGAAGAAGGAGCCACTAGCTTTAGTCTTCCTTTGAAGGCCAATAAAGCTTATGAAGTAGCGGTAAGTTTTTTCAACGCTACGGATCCTGCCGATGTTGAAGCGATAAACCCAGAAGTGATTGAGGAAGCCGATGAACACCAAGTTTTTTATGAAAACAGCAGTTCCTTTGTTGCAATTGCTTCCGTTTCATCGGATAATAAAGACAGTGCAGGAAATCCTTTAGGACTCAAAACGGCATGGACAACCACTGCCGCTGGAGAGGCTGTAGTGCGTTTGTATTTGATTCATGAGCCAAGTACAAAGTCTGGAACTAGCCGTGCCGATTTTGGCGGTGAAACAGACGTGCAAATCGACATTAATGTCGCTGTTACTGAGTAATTTTACAAGGGAGTGGGTGGTTTTTACCGGCTCCCTTTTTTTTCTTTTTTTGTCTTCGGCATGGGGGCAAGAAAATTGCTCCTATTCTTTTCAAGCCCAACTCATAGACCTTCATGAGGACAGCCCTCTAGTCGATGCACGCATTGTCTTGTTGGGTACTGATAAAATTACGTCTTCTACGGAGGAGGGCCGATTTCAAATCCAAGGACTCTGTCCTGGCACCTACAAAATAAAGTTCTCGCATCCCCTTTGCGATCCCCAAACCAAAACCATTCAAATACCCCAAAAAAAACCATTTGTCTTTCATCTTGAACATCATGTCAATACCTTGGCAGAGATTATTGTATCGGAAGAATCCTTTAAAAAAATACGGAAAAGTCAAGTCGAAAGCGGACTGAATACCAACGAACTCATCCGTCAACAAGGAGGCAATTTGGCCACCGCGCTTTCGGAATTGTCGGGAGTCAATAAATTGCAGACGGGTACGGGATTGGCTAAGCCTATAATTCACGGCATGTATGGTTCTCGGGTTGGAATTGTGATGGATGGTGTTCGGTTGCAAGACCAAGAATGGGGTGCTGATCATGCACCAACTTTGGATATAAATGTAGCAGATAATATCAAAATCATCAAAGGAGCTGGTGTTCTTCGGTATGGTGGTGACACCCCAGGAGGGATTATTGTACTCCAAAAAAACAGGAAAGCTTTTCAAGACACCCTTATCAATCGAATAGGAACCACCCTTGAAAGTAACGGTCGTGGGGGTGGTCTTTTTGCCAAGTCGCAGTGGTCGAACGGTTTGGGTAGTTATGCGCAGTTCAATATAACAGCCAAGCGGTTGGGTGATTTAATGACCTCGGAAGACGTGCTTTCCAATACAGGCCTCGTTGAAAAAGCCTTTGCCCTGACATGGGGGCGAAATAAAATTCAATCGGGCTGGGAAGCGAGTTACCGCTTCTATGATACACAAATAGGAATCCTTCGGTCGGCGCATGTGGGAAATACCGGGGATTTAGCGCGAGCTATTGCCAGTCCCAAACCCATTATAATTGAACCGTTTACCTATTCTTTGGGCGTTCCTAGGCAAGAGAATCAACATCATAATGGAAAACTATCCTATTTCAAACGCTTTCATGAGGTCTCTAAATGGGAACTCAATTACAATGTGCAATGGAATCACAGGCAGGAGTTTGATGTGCGTCGAGGAGAATTAAAGAAACGTCCCGCGATTGATTTATCCCTTTGGACTCAAGACTTGGAAGTGTTTTTAGAAACACGATTGGGTCAGAATTACAAACTCTCCGGAGGGCTGAGTGGAAAAATACAAGATAATTTTTCGGATCCTGAAACAGGCGTCAAAAGACTTATTCCGGATCATAACAAATACCAATGGGCGGCTTTTTCTTCTTTACAATATGCACCCGATAATCAGTGGAATATTGATGCAGGTTTTCGTTTTGAGGGAATTCACTACTCAGCTCAAAAGTATTATGATGAAAAGGACTGGATGAATAGAGGCTATGCTGTTGACTTCCCTAACATCTCTATCGTGGATTACGGAACCCAACTTTTGGCAGCAATCGACTTGAACTTCCTTACTTTTTCCAGTTCCCTAGGGATTGGATACAATTGGACACCGACACAGCAATTGCTGTTTAATTTTAACCATAGTGAGCGAACACCCAATCCGTCGGAATTATTCAGTGACGGTCTGCATCACGCTTTGGCTACCATTGAGTACGGTGAATTGCGTTTGCAGAAAGAACAGGTCAATAAGTGGATTTTAGGAGTTGACTCCCAACAAGAAAAGTTCCAATATGCGGCAAGTGTCTATTATTCGGATTTAAGAAATTATATCATTATTGAACCAAATGGATTTGAGCAAACTGTTCGGGGAGCCTTTCCTGTATGGCAATACCAATCAGTAATGGGGAACTTGGCAGGCATGGATCTGGATTTGGTTTATTCCCCACGGCCTTGGCTTCAATACAAGCTGACCAATTCTGTTATTCGCGGTCATGACCGTACCCGAGACCGCCCCTTGATTGATATTCCACCCTTTAGTTTGCGCCAGCAATTGACTTTGATGCCTTTGCAAAAGGGAGGCTGGGAAATTTCTTTAAAACACCATTATACGGCACAGCAAACTCGCTTCCCCGATAATAATTTTGACTATAATAGGCTGGTGGACGGGGCCTTGGCAGCTACTAGCATTGATATTAGCACCCCTCCAAAAGGATTTCATTTATGGGAAGTCAATTGGGCTTTTCGGATTCAAAATAAAGCCCGTAAATTCTGGGACTTTCGTATTATTGTAGATAACCTGACAAATACCTCCTATCGGAATTATTTAAACCGGTTGCGTTTTTATGCCGATGAAATGGGAAGAAATATAAAACTTCAGGTGAACTATAATTTTTAGAATGAACTGGCGATTGCTTCTTTTCCTAATACTAAGTATCCTGCATCTAACAGGTATAGTAATGGATTGGGAATCCCTTCGATTCTTTAGTAAACCACTGCTGATTCCCACTTTAATTCTATTTTATTGGACAGAAAATCAAAATGTTGATCGTGGAATTTTGATCGCTTTAATGTTCTGTTTTTTAGGGGATGTTTTTCTTTTGAATGCGAGTACTCTATTTTTTCTTTTTGGGCTGGGTAGTTTTTTAGTGGCACAAATCATTTTTACCCTAAAGATGGGAGAACGGATCCTTCGAAATCGAAAAGATCTATTGCTAGCGGGACTCCCTTTTGCGTTCTATGCTGTGGGATTATTTTTTCTACTTTTTTCAAAACTTGGGATTTTAGCACCAGCAGTCTTTGTTTATGCTTTTGCGATTTGCTGCTTTGGAATATTAAGCCTGACCTATTGGTTTCAAAATCCTAAAAAAGGACAGTTGATTCTGGGTGGTGCAGTGCTTTTTATTGTCTCTGACTCCATGCTGGCTCTGAATCAGTTTTACTATGAAAACAACTTTTTTGGCCTTGGGGTGATGTTGACCTATTTGGCAGCGCAATTTTTTATTACATTATTCTTCAAAAGAGAATCGATGGAGCCTTCAAATTAAATGGAATAAATGAGTATCCACAAAACAACATATCTGATTTTATTTGCATGCTTTTGGCTGTTCCCAATATGGTCACAGGAGGACAACTACTCCAATGCGTATAAGGATTCTGAAGATGAGGAAGTCTACTTGATGCCTGAAAATGACCCTTCTACAGAAGGGCAGCGTTTTTTTGTAGAAGAATTATTGGATATCGCTGGGTATGTGCCGGAAAGAATTCAAGTTTATCAAACCCTCCCCAACAAAGCACGTGTTTTTCGAGTTCGTTTTGATTCGATCAATGGTGCCTTTGTGTTTGTTCGTTGGGACAAAAAAAACAAGGAGAATTACGTCGACAATAAGATGATTGATCCTGGGGTCTATTACAACCTACAAGTAGCCCGTGAAGTCATGCGTCGACAAACCGATCAAGCAAGCTTCGGAGTTGAGGACGCCGCAATGCAAGCTCCAGATCAAGAATCAGTTTCTGGGGGAGAACTTCAAGATTTACGCGAACAATACAAACTCGATCAAGAGGAGCGTAAACTCAAAGAGAGCCAACAAGGGGCTTCCAAACGAACCCCAAGAATGGGGCGTCAGCGACGTTTACTCAAGAAGAAAAAAAAGAAAAATTAACGGCTTACCGTTAGAGTATTTCCCGAAATAGCTGTTGTGTAACATTGCAAACTTCCATTGCAATCAGCGCTGAATTCTCGTCCATGATAGGAGCAGATGAAGCTGTTGTTTTGTAAGGACCATCCATTGCGATTCCCTTGATGAGGACACGCGTTGTTAAAGGCCAAAATTTCACTAGTACTGACTCGAATGAGTAGAAGTTTCTCTGCTGTATAGTTTATCCATCCATTGACACCTTCCAATGCTCGGAATTGACTTTGACTTAAGTCGATTTCAATAGAACCCTGAGCTAGAGGCTCTTCTGCATCTTCGTCACTGCTGCAGGCAGCAACTAAGGGAATACCAAGCACCGACAAAACGACAGGCGCACAGGCTGTTTTTAAAAATTCTCTTCGTTTATTCTTCATAGTGTTTAAATATTTTTATGATAAAGTTAAACAAAATGACTACTAGTTCGCCAGGATTTCATTTAATTTGCAAAAAAAAAGCTATGCGGATCACCCTCTTCTTAACCTTTTTCTCCTGTTTTACAGTATTAGCACAAAACACTGGAACGGTTAACGGCCGTGTCATTGACGAGCAGTCACAACTCCCATTAGAAGGCGCTACTGTTTTGATTGAAGGGACAACACTAGGAGTTGTGACCAATGCCGATGGGTATTTTGTTATTGAAGAGGTTCCCACACAAACACACAATATTACCGTAAGCTATTTGGGTTTTCAAAGTCAAACACTTTACAATTTCATTGTTAAATCCGTAGGGACTCCTCCTTTGTTGTTTAAGCTGGAGGAAGCCTCCGATGAGCTGGATGAAATTGTGGTGTCTCAAAACCCATTTAAAAAAACAAAGGAAACTCCTCTGTCCACCCAAACATTTTCGGCGGTGGAAATTGAGACCTACCCTGGAGGAAACAATGATATCACCAAAGTGGTGCAATCCATGCCTGGAATTTCTCCGTCAATTGGGGGGTTCCGAAATGATATCATCATTCGAGGGGGAGCCCCTAACGAAACTGTCTATTACCTTGATGGAATCGAAATTCCAAACATCAATCACTTTAGTACTCAAGGAAGTGCAGGCGGCCCTGTGGGTCTATTGAATGTGTCTTTTGTTCGTGAGGTGACTTTGTCGAGTTCAGCCTTTGGTGCCGAATATGATAATCCCTTATCAGGAGTACTCGCTTTTGAGCAACGCGAGGGGAATCCCAATCGATTTGGAGGCAACTTTCGCATCGGTGCTAGTGAAGCAGCGCTTACTTTAGAAGGACCGCTTTTTCACAAGGACAGAACAGCTCCCGCCAAAACGACATTAATGCTCTCGGTGCGTCGTAGCTACCTTCAATTTCTTTTTGAGTTAATTGGTCTTCCCATCCGACCTGATTATTGGGATTATCAATGGAAGATCAATCATGAATTGGATGAATACAACACTTTGAACTTTATAGGGATTGGATCAGTGGATGATTTTTCTGTCAAAGCACCCGAAAGCTATGACGAAAGACAGCAAGCCGGGATCGAGCAAGTTCCAATTATCCAACAGCGAACGATTACGGCAGGAATCTCTTGGAAACGCAAATTTAAAAGCGGGAAGGGGCAATTGTTTACGGCATTAAGCACCAATCGCTTGGATAATATTTTTTCACGCTATTTAGATAACCAAACAAAGGAAGGCTTACTGTTTCAAAATGATTCTTACGAATGGGAAACCAAGCTTCGTGTACAACCCACTTTTTATTTAGATCAATGGAAAGTGTCTGGAGGGATGAACCTCCAATATTCGGATTATCAAAATGCGACGGAAAGCCTGTTATTAGGATTGGCTTATGCTACAGATATAGATTTTGTTAAGTACGGACTGAATGCAAAAGGTTCACGAACTTTTTTAAATGATCGCTTGGATGTAGCATTCGGCTTTCGCATGGATGCCGATACTTTTTCCACAGGTTCTGATTTACTGAGCACTTTTTCTCCAAGAGCCTCTCTTTCCTATGTGTTAACAGAAGACCAACAATGGCGATTCAATGCCTCCCTAGGACGGTATTTTAAAATTCCTACCTATACCATGTTAGGCTTTCAAGATATTGAAGGCGCATTTATCAATCAAAACCAACGCTATACACGTAGCGATCACTATGTGGCAGGGATAGAGTATAATTTTGGAGTGGCTGCTCGCTTCAGTGTTGAAGGTTTTTACAAAGACTATGCGCAATATCCAGTATCTATAGAAGATGGAGTGGCTTTAGCCAATAAAGGAGGTGGTTTTGAGGTTTTGGGAAATGAAGCAGTACAAGACAGTGGCGAAGGAAATGCCTATGGGCTGGAATTGCTATACCAACAAAAACTTAGTAAAAACTTCTATGGAAATTTCGCCTACACGTACTTCTATAGTGAGTTTACGGGGCTTAATGGAACCTATCTCCCATCTGTATGGGATAGTCGTCATTTGATATCCTTTTCGGGAGGATACAAGCTGAAACGCAATTGGGAAATCAGTTCTCGTTGGCGTTTTGCCGGAAAAACCCCTTATGTCCCCACGGATTTTGATGCTACGGAGGTAAGTTATCCTGAGATTGTGTTGGATTATAACGCTTTGGGTACAGCCAAATTAGATCCTTTTAACCAAGTAGATATTCGTTTTGATAAAAAGTGGAATGGCAAACGCTTTTCTTGGAATTTCTATTTCGAAATTCAAAATCTTTTTGCTCAAGCAACACCGCGACCTGAGGAATATGGCTTAGCGCGTAACGAAACAGGGGAACTAATCCCTCCACGTTCTTTAGTTTTAATCAGCAATGAGGAACAAAATAATATTCCCATTCCAAGTTTTGGATTTGTGATCGATTTTTAGAGGACGATCCTAAAAAAGAATAGCGAACTAAAAAGGGGCTCCAAATGGTGCCTCTTTTTTTATAGAATTGCCTTTGGCTGGTTTTACAGCACGTTGGTTATTTAAAAGCGTTAAGACCTGTAATATCCATTCCAGTGATGAGTAAATGAATATCGTGGGTTCCTTCATAAGTGATTACTGATTCCAGATTCATCATATGGCGCATGATGCTATAATCTCCGGTGATTCCCATTCCACCTAATACTTGACGGGCTTCTCTGGCAATAGCTGCCGCCATAGCAACATTGTTGCGCTTGGCCATAGAAATTTGAGCAGAGCTGGCTTTTCCCTCATTTTTGAGTACTCCTAAACGCCACGCGAGCAGTTGTGCTTTGGTGATTTCGGTAATCATTTCCGCCAATTTCTTTTGTTGCAGTTGGGTGCCAGCAATCGGTTTGTCAAACTGGATGCGTTCTTTGGCATAGCGTAATGCAGTGTCATAACAATCCATGGCCACGCCAATAGCTCCCCAAGCGATACCATAACGGGCTGAATCTAAACAGGAAAGAGGAGCCCCCAAACCGGATCGTCCGGGTAAAAGATTTTCCTTAGGGATTTTTACATCTTTGAAAAGCAATTCCCCTGTTGCCGAAGCTCGTAAGGACCACTTATTGTGGGTTTCAGGCGTTTCAAAACCTTCCATGCCCCGGTCCACCAGTAAGCCATGTATGCGACCGGAGGGATCCTTAGCCCAAACGACAGCTACATCTGCAAATGGAGCATTACTGATCCACATTTTTGCGCCATTAAGGATATAATGATCTCCTTCTTCCCGGAAATGTGTTGTCATTCCACTAGGATTGGAACCATGATCGGGCTCTGTCAGACCAAAACAACCTATAAACTCGCCAGAGGCTAATTTGGGTAAATATTTTTCACGTTGTGCTTCTGAACCGTATTTCCAAATAGGAAACATTACCAATGAAGACTGTACAGAGGCGGTAGAGCGAATACCAGAATCTCCTCGTTCAATTTCTTGCATAAGCAGTCCATAGCTAATTTGGTCAAGTCCTGCACCACCATAAGTTTCTGGGATGTATGGTCCAAAGGCTCCAATTTCGGCCAGTCCTTTCACCAAGTATTTTGGAAAAGTGGCGTTCTGTGCGTGCTCATTAATAACGGGGCTAACTTCTTTTTTGACCCAGCTTCGAGCGGCATCTCTTACCAGTAGATGCTCTTCTGTTAAAAGTGCATCAATTTGATAATAATCGGGTGCTATAAATAAATCCTGCGACATCTTAGGTATTCTTTGTCCAAAAATAGGAAAATCTTAAGTACTAATCCTAAACAAGAGACTAGTCATTGAGACTTAAAATCCCTTCTGGTAATTCCAACAGGAATTCCTTAGCATCGCGGTCAAGACGAACGATGAAATCGTCATGCAGTGGAATGAGAATGTCTTGTCCATGGGAGGTAACCTCCAAGAGAACTTGTCTGCTCTGATCGTTTACATTTTCAATGGTTCCGATGGGTCCTTTTTGAGTGTCAATAGCTGTAAAGCCAATGATTTCATGGTAGTAAAAACGATTGCCCTCCAGAGGAGGAAGCAACGAAAGAGGTAAATAAACATCCCGTTTGAGCAAGGTACGGGCAGCTTCTTCAGAATCGACTGTTTCTAATTTTACTCGAAGTAAGCGAGATTTGTGAAGGCGACAATCGGTCATAAAAAAAGGAATCAATCCTGTGGGATAGTCCACTAAGATTGATTCCAGTTGTGTGAACAGTTCTGGATCGTCAGAATCAACTTTGATTAAGAGTTCTCCTTTAAAACTGTATAGACTCTTGAGGGTACCGAGATAGAAGCAATCTTCTTTTTGCATCGGTGCTCCGTTTGAGTGGTATTATTCTGCGGGCGTCTCACCTTCTTCGGCAGGCGCTTCCTCAGCGGCAGCTTCAGGTGCAGCTTCAGGTGCAGCTTCTACTTCAGCAGGCGCTTCCTCAGCGGCAGCTTCAGGTGCAGCTTCTACTTCAGCAGGCGCTTCCTCAGCGGCAGCTTCTACTTCGGGAGTAGCTTCCTCTGCAGCTGCTTCTTCAGTAGCGGCCTCGACTTCGGGAGTAGCTTCAGCAGCGGGTGCTTCCTCAGCGGCAGCTTCTTCTGCTACTTCTTCTTCGGCAGGTGCTTCTGCAGCAGCAGCTTCAGCGATACGCTTTTCGTTGACAGCTTTTTCAGCAGCAAATGCTGCAGCTTTGGCTTTTGCTTCATCGGCAGAGAGGCCTTCAACTTTCGCTTGAATCTTCACTTGCTTTTCTTCTAACCATGCTTCAAATTTCTTTTCAGCTTCTTCCGCGCTAAAGGCTCCTTTGCGAACGCCTCCGTTGAGGTGGTGCTTGAGCATTACGCCGCGATAAGATAACAAAGTGCGTGCAGTGTCAGAAGGCTGCGCTCCGTTGTCCAACCACTTTACAGAAGCATCAATATTGATGTCAACCGTTGCAGGATTGGTGTTGGGATTGTAAACTCCTAATTTTTCTAGATAACGACCGTCACGTGGAGAGCGACTGTCTGCGGCAACGACCCAGTAAAAGGGTTTTCCTTTTTTTCCATGGCGTTGCAATCGAATTCTTACTGGCATGTGTATTAATTTGTGTGGGTACCCGACCCACGGGTTATTAATTTTGGTGTGCAAACATACGTAATTATGCGCGTTCAACAAGGGGTATTGTAGAATTATATTTGTAGTTTTGCCCACTAAATTTCTGATCATTTACACATGGAGATTACACATCAAGAACTGGACGCTCTCAACACGGTTGTGACTATCGAATTGGCACAAGAAGATTTTGCTGATAAAGTAGCTGAGGTTTTAAAGGATTATCGCAAAAACGCTAATATCCCAGGATTTCGTAAAGGACACGTACCAATGGGAATGATCAAAAAGCAATACGAAACACCCGTTAAGGCCGAGGAAGTCAACAAGCTTTTGAAGGAAAACTTGGAAAAATATCTTAAGGAAAAAGAATTTCAAATCCTGGGCAATCCACTTCCTAAGATGCAAGAAGATATTGATTGGAAAGCAGCAAGCTTAAAATTTGAATTCGAATTGGGGATTTCTCCAGTGTTCGAAATTGATTTGAAATCACGAAAAAAAGTGACTCAGTATAAAATTGAGGCCGACAAAAAAATGATCAACGAGCAACTTCAAAGCATCCAAAAGCAGTACGGAAAGTTGATCGCACAAATAGAAGTGGAAGAAGGTTTTGAAATCACAGCACACTTCCAAAGCGAAGCCCTAGGAATTGATAATACAGCAACTTTTGAATTTGATTCTCTTAAAGGGAAGAAAAATAAAGCAGCTTTAAAAGGTCAAGTTGTTGGAGCTAGCCTTGCGTTGGAGTCCAAAGGCTTGTTTGAATCCACAGCTACTGCGCAACGTTTGTTGGGGATTAGTAACGAACAAGCAGAGGCTTTGAAAGGAGCTCTCGAAATCACCTTGAAAGAAGTAAACCAACGCGAATTGGCAACTCTCGATCAAGAATTGTTTGACAAACTCTATGAGCCTGGTACCATTACTTCCGAAGCGGAACTAAAAGCAAAAATCAAAGAAGGTATCGAAAAGCAGTTCGAACAACAGTCAGACCAAAAGTTGCTCAACGATATGACGGAGTTTTTGGTTGATAATACCAAGTTTGACCTGCCAGCGGAATTTTTAACACGTTGGATTCAAACTTCTGGCGAAAAAGAATTGACGGCTGATGAGGCCAAAGAAGAATACAAACGATCCGAAAAAGGAATCCGATACCAGTTGATCGAGGGAAAACTAGTAGAAGACAACGAATTGCAAGTTCAGTTTGATGAGTTAAAAGATTTTGCTCGCGAAATGATTGGTCTTCAAATGGCTCAGTATGGGCAAATGCCTCCCGAAGAGAAAGAAATGGAAGGAATCATTCTGCGAATTTTATCCAATCAGGAAGAAAGTCGTCGCTTGCAAGATCAGTTGATGAGCCAAAAAATGCTTGCTTTTTATAAAAACAGTGGCCCGATTAAGGAAAAAGCCATTGCCTTTGATGCCTTTATCAAAGAAGCTTACGGGCAAGCGTAATTTTTAGTATTTTTAGAAAAAGAAACTGCATGAACTACGGAAAAGAATTTAAAAAGTTTGCCATCAAAAAACACGGCGTTAGTGCAATGCATTACGACAAGATCGTATCCAGCATGACGCCCTATATTATTGAAGAAAGACAGTTGAATGTCGCTCAGATGGATGTGTTTTCTCGTTTGATGATGGATCGCATCATGTTTCTAGGTACAGCCATCGATGACAATGTAGCCAACGTTATCCAAGCACAATTGCTGTTTTTGCAAAGTGTGGATGCCAAGCGCGATATACAGATGTATATCAATTCCCCTGGGGGAAGTGTCTATGCGGGGCTTGGAATTTATGACACCATGCAGTTCATTAGTCCAGATGTAGCGACCATCTGTACGGGTATGGCCGCCTCAATGGGAGCAGTACTCCTATGCGCTGGTGCCGATGGAAAACGGTCTGCCTTGCCACACTCTCGCGTGATGATTCACCAACCCTTAGGCGGGGCGCAGGGACAAGCCTCTGACATTGAAATTACCGCTCGTGAGATTCTAAAGTTAAAAGACGAGCTCTACGCCATTATCGCCAAGCACTCCAAGCAAACGGTTGAAAAAGTTCATAACGATTCTGACCGTGATTATTGGATGCGTTCCGAAGAAGCCAAGGCTTATGGAATGGTAGATGAAGTCTTGAACCAATAACGCCAAAACACGCTCCATGGAAAAAGATCATTTAAGTTGCTCTTTTTGTGGCCTTTCCAAACCCCAAACACAATTGTTGGTAGCAGGAATGGATGCCCACATCTGTGATAAATGTATTGAGCAGGCGCATCACATTGTTTTAGAAGAAAATAAAACACCAGCGAAAGACTTTTCGATAGACCTCAAAGCACCCAAAGAGATTAGGGCTTTTTTGGACACTTATGTGATCGGTCAAGAGGAAGCCAAAAAGACCCTTGCCGTTGCCGTATACAACCACTACAAACGGATTCAATTACTTACAGATGAAAACGAAGTGGAACTACAAAAAAGCAACGTGCTTCTTGTAGGGCCTACGGGTACTGGGAAAACGCTGATGGCGCAAACCATTGCCAAGTTTTTAAAGGTGCCGATTGCTATAGTAGATGCCACCGTCTTAACAGAAGCTGGCTATGTGGGGGAAGATGTGGAAAGCATTCTTACCCGCCTTTTACAAGCCGCCGACCACGATGTAGAAAAAGCCCAACTCGGAATCGTATTTATTGATGAACTGGATAAAATTGCTCGCAAAAGCGACAATCCTTCCATCACTCGCGATGTTTCTGGAGAAGGTGTTCAGCAGGCACTTCTCAAATTGCTAGAAGGAACCATCGTAAACGTTCCGCCCAAAGGGGGACGTAAGCATCCAGATCAAAAGTTTATCGAGGTAGACACATCAAACATATTATTCATTGCTGGAGGAGCCTTTGATGGCATTGAAAGAAGTATCAATAAGCGACTAAATCTTCAGGCAATAGGGTACAATACCCAAAAGGCTGTAGATAAAGTTGACAGTGAAAACCTTTTGAAGTACATAACTCCTAAGGATGTACGTTCTTTTGGATTGATTCCCGAAATCATTGGGCGTTTGCCTGTGCTGACTCATATGAATCCTTTGGATGCGGAGGCATTAAAAGCCATACTAACAGCCCCCAAAAATGCTTTGGTCAAGCAGTATCAGCTGCTTTTTGAATTGGATGGGATTGCATTGACTTTTACCCAAGGTGCCCTTGATTCCATAGTACAGCAAGCTTTGGATTATAAATTGGGCGCGCGGGGTCTTCGATCTTTGTGTGAGTCAATTCTTACAGATGCCATGTATTCGCTTCCCAATACAGACGCCAAAGAGCTTAAAGTCACGAAGACCTATGTTGAAGAGCGTCTTAAGATAGTAGATCTCCCAGCGCTAAAAGCGGTTTCTTAATAGCTCGTTAAGAGTTCTTCCAAATACACTCTGGAATTGGACAGCCGGGGCACCTTGTGTTGCCCTCCCAGTTTTTTCTTTGATTCCAACCATTGGTAAAACAAACCTTTTGCTGCAGCATGAACCTTGGGTGCTTGCAATGTCATGTTTTTGTGACGTTTGGCCTCATAATCTGAATTAAGATGCTGTAACTCACGATCCAAATACGCTGAAAAAAGACTTAGGTCACTGGGGGGGGTGGTGAATTCAATTAACCATTCATGGGCTCCTTTTTTGTTTCCTTCCATAAAGATGGGCCCCACGGTGTAGTCAACGATTTGTACTTCAAAATGGGTGGCTGTTTTGGCGAGGGCTTGCTCGACATTTTCTACCATCAGTTCTTCTCCAAAAACATTGATGTGTTGTTTGGTACGGCCACTCACTCGAATACGATAGGGATGCAGGGAGGTGAATCGGATGGTGTCTCCAATTCGATAGCGCCACAAACCACCGTTAGTGGTGATAACCAACTCGTAGATAGTGTCCAATTTGACTTCCCAAAGAGGCAGGGTCTTAGGGTCTTCATTCCCCCATTCCTCTTGAGGAATAAACTCATAAAATATCCCATAGTCTAGCATCAGGAGTAGGTCGGAAGTGTCGTTTTGGTCTTGAATGGCAAAAAAGCCTTCGGAAGCGTTGAAAATTTCGTAGTATTTAAAGTCTGGTTTTGGAAACAATGCTTGGTATTGCTTTCGATAGGGCTCAAAGTTGACACCACCGTGAAAATAAACTTCTGCGTGGGGCCATAATTCATGAATATGTTGCGTGTTGGTTTGGGATAAGGCTTTTTGAAGTAAAACAAGCATCCATGAAGGAACTCCGGCAAGGCTTGTAACTTTTTCATCAATGGATTCGGCTAGAATGGCTTTCATTTTTTCTTGCCATTCTGACATCAATGAGGTTTTTTGGCTGGGAGTGCTGCTGAGTTCCGCCCAAAAAGGCATGTTGTCGATAATAATAGCTGATAGATCGCCAAAATAACTGGTGTTGTTGTGATAAAGCTCACTGCTTCCACCTAGTCGCAAGCATTTTCCTGTGAGGAGTTGCGACTCGCTATTGTTGTTGAAATAGAGCGACAACATGTCTTTTCCTGCTTTGTAATGGCAGTTTTCCAAAGATTCTGGACTCACGGGGATAAATTTACTCTTGGTATTCGTTGTACCACTTGACTTTGCAAACCATTTGATAGCGTTGGGCCAAAAGATATTTTGAACGCCTTTCCGAGAGAGTTCAATATCGGTCTGAATATCTTCGTAACGCACCAAAGGAATACGGGCAGTAAAAATGTCATAATTGTGGATTGACTTAAACTCATGCTGCAGGCCGTAATGAGTCTGTGCCGCTTGATCCAGCAAATTGTGAAGTACTTCCTGCTGAACTTCATGGGGGAACTTAATGAACAGTTCAATCTGGTGAATCCGCTTTTTGAGAAACCACGACGCGACAGAATTGAATAAGGGGATTGGCATACAAATGGTATCTTTGGTATAAAAGTAGGAAAAATCGTTTCGTTTTCTCGAAACGCCCTTAATCAAAACACAACATATGACCTTCCGCAGCCTCCTTCAAAAGATGACCACCGAAATCCACACACCTGTCCGTTATTTTTTGGATTGTGAGGGGGATGTTCTGTTGCTTCATGACTGTTTGGGGCGCCAACTCAGTCTGGAATTGGAAGGTACTCAATGTCTGAATTGCCACAAGGAAAAACCCATTTTTCGACAAGGTTTTTGCCAGTCCTGTTTTTTTGAAATTCCACAAGCGGCCGATTGGATCATGCGCCCTGAACTGAGCAAAGCACATTTAGATATTGAAGATCGCGATTTGACTTATGAGAAAAAAGTACAGTTACAACCCCATATTGTTTATTTGGCTCTGAGCAGTCACTTAAAAGTAGGAATCACAAGGAAAAGTCAAGTTCCTACTCGTTGGATTGACCAAGGGGCTCACCAAGCACTCTCCATGTTAGAAGTGCCGAATCGCTATCTCTCGGGTGTGGCGGAGGTTGCCATGAAGGAAATATTCTCGGACAAAACCAACTGGCGAAAAATGCTGCAGAATGAAAAAGAGGCTGTCGATTGGTCTGTTGCACGCGCTCAATTTGTGACGCAACTTCCCGAGGAATTAACACCTTATCTGCAACCAGAACAAAGCCCGATGGAAATTCACTATCCGGTCAATCAATTTCCTCAAAAAGTAAAAAGTTTAAACCTGAATAAAACTCCGAATTATGCTGGGAAACTGGTAGGAGTGAAAGGACAGTATTTGCTGTTCGAAGATCAAACGGTATTTAATGTGCGCTCCAATGAAGGCTACCGTCTAAAGATCGGCGTAGCTTAATGGTGCTTTTTTGAACTTTTGACCATACGCTGAATGTCTTTAACTTCTTTGGTTGTGAGATGCCGCCATTGGCCTACTTTGGTGTCCAAATTGACATTCATAATTCGCACTCGTTTCAACCTTGTAACGCGATAACCGAGGTATTCACACATACGTCGAATTTGCCTATTGAGCCCTTGGGTTAATACAATACGAAACTCCTGTTTATGAGTTTGCTTGACCGTGCACTTACGGGTTACGGTATCCAATATGGGAATCCCATTTTGCATGCGCTTCACAAAATCGTGGGTAATGGGTTTATTCACTTGCACTACATACTCCTTTTCGTGTTTGTTGTGTGCTCGCAGAATTTTATTCACGATATCACCATCGTTGGTAAGAAAAATCAAGCCTTCGCTAGGTTTGTCCAAACGACCAATAGGGAAGATGCGACTGGGAAAATTTATATAATCAATGATGTTGTCTTTCTCCACGCGCGTGTCGGTAGTACATACAATCCCAACCGGCTTATGGAATGCCAAGTAAATCGGTTTTTCTTTCTGAACGCCAATGAGGGTTCCATCCACTTCAATTCTGTCTGAAGGACTTACTTTGGTTCCCATCTCAATCTTTTTACCATTGACCTGCACTCGTCCGACAGCGATCAGTTTGTCGGCTTCTCGTCGAGAACAATAGCCCATTTCGCTTAGAAATTTATTAATGCGTACCGCTTCGGCATGTGCCATAGTTATTGGATTTCTTCGTTAGGAGCCAGTTGAAAACGTTTTCGGAATAAGCCTACAAAGAGGTAGAGAAAAGGTGTATCAATAAGGGCAATCAATATTTTAAAAATAAATCCAGAGAACACCAAACCCCAAAAAAGGGTCCACGGAAGTACTTCAAAAACACATAACAAGAGAACAACGGTAAAGGTGTCAATGAACTGAGAGCTGAAGGTGGAAAAATTATTGCGTAGCCATAGCATCCGTCCTTGGGTGCGTTCTTTCCAAAAATGATAGAGTCGAATATCAATGAATTGCGCAAACAGATAAGCGAGCATGGAGGCCAAAACAGCCAATGGTGAAAGGGCGAAAACAGCTTCAAAGGTGCTGTCGTTTATTGGAGAATTGTTCGAAGCTGGCACTGCTTCTGCAAGCAGCACAATGGCCATTGAAAAAAATGAAGCAAGAATCCCAGCGATCACAACCTGATTGGCTTTTTTCTTTCCATAAATTTCCGAGATCAAATCGGTAATCAAGAAAGTGATGGGATAGGGGAGGATGCCTACCGAAAGCTCAAATAGGGGGATATCAAATAAGGAAAGCTCTATGGGTTGCCATAAAAAAAACTTCTGAAAAATCAGGTTGGAAACGACCAATGAAGTGATAAATAAAGCGGCCAAAAACAAATAAATCGTGTCTGCCAGAGTGCGGTCTTTAACGGTCATTCTAGCGGATGTTTAATTCAAAAGGCAATTCGGTTTGAATTTGAATGGGGCGTTGGGATTTGTTTTTAGGAACGAAGAGCCTTTTCCAAAAGGAGGGCAATTGAGATTTCCAATGGAGTTGCAGAAAGGGGAATCCTTCCGATAAAAAGGTTTCAAGATCCGGAGTAATGTTTGGGTAGGACACCACATTATAGCTATCAAGGGAAGCGGCTTCAGCGGCCATAGCAATAGCTGTTTGCAAATCCCCTAATCCATCAACCAATCCATTTTGAAAAGCGCGTGTACCAGACCAAACCCGTCCTTGAGCAACTTGTTCTACACGTTCTAAGTCCATGGAACGATCGGTACTGACGTGTTCTTTAAAAGTACTGTAAACCTCTTGAATACTTTCTTTGGCTGCCTTTCGAAAACCATTTGACACTTTTTCAAAAGGGCTATATCCCATGGAGTTGTCATGAGTGCTTACCTGTTCCGCATTGATGCCCAAGTCATCACTAAATTCTTTTATATTGGGAAGCATGGCCCATACACCGATAGAGCCGGTGATAGTCAAGGGATCCGCGACTATTTTTTGTGCGGGTAAGCTGATATAATACCCTCCAGAAGCAGCCACATTTCCCATGGAGACAAACAAAGGTTTTTGTTCTTTAGCGGCCTGTAGGCGTTCCCAAATAATTTCGGAAGTCAATGCGTCCCCTCCCGGAGAATCCACCCGGAGAACAATGGCTTTTACACGTGAGTTTTCAAGTGCTTCGTCCAGAGCATCGAGGAATACGGTTTTTCCAATGACTGTTTCACTCCCTTCTCCATAAAGGATATTTCCCTGAGCATACACCACTGCAATGCGGTCTTTGATGGCCTTGTTATAGGCTGATTTTGGAGTACCCATGGCCGTTAGAGAAACGTAATCAACCGCAGTATCCAATCGATCCTCAATGGCTTTACGGTAGGCATCTTCATAACGCAATCCATCGACAAGATTTGCTTTTTTTGCGCGGTTTGCGGTGTTTCCTGCGAGTTGGTTAGCGGCCTGATTCAGTGCAAAAGGGGTAAGATTTCGATCGTCAGCCATTTCATCTGCAACCACCTTCCAGAGGTCATCCAAGAGTGTTTTGATTTGCGTGCGGTTTTCCGTACTCATTTTATTATCTAAAAAAGGCTCTACAGCACTTTTGTATTTTCCCAATCGAATGACTTCCATTTTGAGGCCATATTTATCTTCAAAATCCTTGAAGTATAGGATTTCGGAACTCAGCCCCTTAAAGTCAATTTGACCTACTGGATTTAGAAAAATACTATCCGCCACACTGGCGAGGTAGTAACTTTTTTGAGAGTAAAAATCCCCATAGGCATAAATAAATTTTCCGTTGTCTTTAAAGTCTTTTAGCGCGCGACGGATACTGCGGGTTTGAGACCATCCGGCTTGAATAAGTTGTGTTTCCAAACTGATGCCTTCGATGTTTTCATCCTCGGCAGCCGAACGTATACTGTGAAGTATTTGATCCAGTCCCAAGGCCTCGGGTTCAAATCCCAAACCTGCATTAAACTGTTCCACAGCCGGGACTCGATCGTAGATAGCTTTGTCAAGTTGTAACTGAAGCACACTCCCTTCATTAAGGGATTGCTTGCCGTTTGGACCGCTTATGGAACTAATGCTGGCCAGACCTGCAATTCCCATTAATAATATAACAAATAAAAAGCCAAAGGCAATAAGGTTGCCTAAAACGGCAGCGAGTATATTTTTGAAGAAATTCATAGATATTACAATAGACTCCAAAGATAGTGTTTGTAATTTTGCTATAAAACCATCTATGGAGCACCATTGTTATATCGCCTTGGGGAGCAATTTGGGAGACCGATGGCAAAATCTATTGCTGGCGCTCGATCGCTTGGAAAATAAGGTGGGAAAAATCGTACAGCTCTCTCAGCCCTATGAAACCGAAGCTTGGGGCTTTGAAGCCCCCCCTTTCATCAATGCTTGTGTGCAAGTTGAGACGGCTTTTTCGCCCGAGGAAGTATTGGGTCATTTGCAGCAAATTGAGCAAAAACTGGGACGCGTGACTTCATCTGCCGAAGGCTATCACTCCCGAACGGTGGATTTGGATATCGTTTTTTACGGGGATCGGGTACTCCAGACCAAATCGTTGCAAGTCCCACATCCACGAATGCATTTGCGGCGTTTTGTTTTGGATCCGTTGATGGCCATAGCGCCAGAATTTGAGCATCCAACATTGAAAGCAAGCGTACAGCAATTGCACCTTGATTGTTCCGACCAAACCCCAGCCACTGTATTGCCTTTTCAGCGCTGGTTGCCACCTCTTTTTGAAAAACCAACCTATTGGGCTTTTGCAGGGAATATAGGTAGTGGTAAAACCACTTTAACCAGTCAGATTGCTGCAGATTATGGTATTCAAGGCTTGTATGAAAAATTTACTGAAAACCCACACTTGGCTGATTTTTACCAAGACCCTGAAACCTTTGCCCTAAAGACAGAAGTCTTTTTCCTTGAATCACGTATTGCGCAACTAAAACGAGAACGTTCGTCGCCTTTAGTAAGTGATTTTTGGTTGGAAAAATCCTTGATTTTTTCACAAGCAACCCTTTCAAATGCTGCATTTTCACAATTTAAAAAACGGTATATGCAGCAAATGCCAGAAGCCATCATTCCCGATCAGGTGGTTTATTTACGCCGTCCCATTTCTGAATTATTGACACATATTCAAAAGCGAGGACGTGCCTATGAACAAAGTATTTCGCCTTCGTATTTACAAAAAATTGAAGCTGGCTATGAACGGAAAATCAGAGAGACTTTTCCCTATCCTATTATAATTGTAGAAGGCGAAGGGGAAAATTGGGAAGGGCATTCCTATGCATATGTTAAATGGCTATGGGACTTAGCGAGAATTTAGTTTTTGGTAGAAATCCCATACAACCACTCCGGTAGCCACGGCAATATTTAAGGAATGCTTGGTGCCTTCTTGGGGAATTTCCAGCACCCCATCGGAGGAACTCACAATAGATTGGGCAACGCCTTTGACTTCGTTGCCGAGTACTAGCGCATATTTTTTTTCAGAAATGGGTTTGAAATCACAAAGTGATTGAGCCCCTTCGGCCTGTTCAATAGCTTGAACCAGCACCCCTGTTGCTTGTAATTCTTGCACCAATGCCAATGCATCTTCTCGGTATTCCCACGCAACGGCCTCGGTAGCGCCCAAAGCTGTTTTTTGAATGTCTTTATGGGGTGGTGTGGCGGTGATTCCACAGAGGTATACTTTTTCGACTAAAAAGGCATCGGCGGTGCGAAAAACCGAGCCGATATTATGTAAAGACCGAATGTTATCGAGAATTAAAATCAAAGGGGTTTTGGAGGCTTCTTTGAATTCGGCAACGCTCTTTCTATGCAATTCTTGGTTCTTGTGTTTTCGCATGCTCAAAAATACATATTTCAGCAAGGACCATTTGTTTGGGTACGATCTAAATTCTACATTAGCAAAAACCCATTTCAAGTGGCGCGCGCAAGCAAAGAAACCCCCTTAATGAAACAATACAACCAGATCAAGGCCAAGTATCCGGATGCTTTGTTGTTGTTTCGCGTGGGGGATTTTTACGAGACTTTTGGTGCGGATGCCATTCGCGCCTCCAAAATTTTGGGAATTTTGTTGACAAAAAGAGGCGCGGGAAGCACTAGTGAAACAGAATTGGCGGGTTTTCCGCATCATTCGCTCAACACCTATCTACCCAAGCTGGTAAAAGCAGGCTGTCGAGTGGCCATTTGCGATCAGTTAGAAGACCCTAAAATGACAAAGAAAATTGTCAAACGAGGCGTCACCGAATTGGTAACTCCTGGAGTTTCACTGAACGAAGAGGTGCTGGATCAAAAGCAAAACAACTATTTGGCGGCCTATGCAGGGGGAAAGCAACAGGCCGGAGTGGCATTTTTAGATATTTCAACAGGTGATTTTTGGGTGACTGAGGGTTCCGAATCTGAGATTGCTCAGCTCTTACAGAGTTTTTCTCCCAGTGAATTACTAGTGGCCAAACCCCAAAAAGCGGCTTTTACGCAAGCCTTTGGATCGCATTGGCCTATTTTTTATTTGGAAGATTGGGTGTTTGCTCCAGACTTTGCCGAGCAAAAACTCACAACACATTTTGAAACTGCAAGCTTGCAGGGTTTTGGCGTTGCATCTATGGATTCGGGGATCGCCGCCGCCGCCGCGGTGCTACATTATTTATCAGAAACCCAACACGATCGACTTTCGCATATCCATCGTTTGCAGCGCTTGCATACGCAGGACTTTGTTTGGATGGACCGGTTTACGGTTCGCAATTTGGAACTGTTTCAAGCAAACGCTCCCGGCGGGGTGCCGCTCATTGAAATCCTCGATCATACACAAACACCTATGGGAGGTCGCTTGCTGCGGCATTGGTTGGCATTTCCGCTGTTGGATGAAAAACAAATTCAGGCACGGCAGGGAGTGGTTGCTGCATTTTTAGAACAAATTGAAACCCACGAAAAACTTCAAGAACAGCTTTCCAGTCTGTCTGATATCGAACGGATTGGCGCACGGATTGCTACCTATAAAGTAAGTCCAAGAGCCTTGAATCAACTCTTGGATTCATTGGAACTGCTAACACCCATTCAGCAACAATTGAGGGCTTCAAAAAAAACAGCTTTGACGGCTTTCTCCGAGCAATTCCGAAGTTCTGAACCTTTGACGGCCTTACTCCAAAAGACGCTACACCCGGAAGCGCCAGTCGTATTGAGTAAGGGACAGGTGATTGCAGAAGGCTTTCATTCTGAACTGGATGCACTCCGAGGACTGCTCCATTCTGGAAAAGAGCATTTGGATGCCATGTTGGAACGAGAAACACAAAACACCCAAATTCCCTCGCTAAAAATAGCTTTCAACAATGTTTTTGGATACTATATTGAAGTACGAAACACGCACAAAGACAAGGTGCCTGAAGAATGGATTCGCAAGCAGACCCTGGTGAACGCTGAGCGCTATATCACGGAGGAACTCAAAGAATACGAAGCCAAGATTTTGGGAGCAGAGGACAAAATCAAAGCCCTTGAAGCTCAAATTTATCAGGAATTATTGGATCAGTTGCAGGACTTCCTACCGGATCTGAAACACAATGCTCAATGCTTGGGGCGCTTGGATGTGTTGTGGAGTTTTGCCTTTTCAGCGAAAAAATACCACTATCATGCCCCCGAGTTTGTTAAAGAAGCTCGTTTGGAAATCACCGCAGGACGACACCCGGTCATAGAACGGCAGTTGCCTGCGGGTACTCCATTTATCCCAAACAGCCTTCGCTTAGACGCGGAAGAACAACAGTTGATTATGATCACGGGCCCTAATATGTCTGGAAAATCGGCTATTCTTCGTCAAACGGCTTTGATTGCATTGCTGGCTCAGATGGGAAGTTTTGTCCCTGCTGAAGCGGTTCAAATGCAGTTGGTGGATAAAATTTTCACAAGAGTAGGAGCGAGTGATAATATCTCTCTTGGGGAATCAACCTTTATGGTTGAAATGAATGAAACGGCCTCCATTCTTAACAATATCAGTCCTCAGAGTCTGGTTTTGCTAGATGAAATTGGCCGCGGAACCAGTACCTATGACGGAATATCCATTGCTTGGGCCATTGCCGAATTCCTCCATGAGCATCCCTCTCGCGCCAAGGTGTTGTTTGCAACACATTATCATGAATTGAATGAAATGACACAGCGTTTTGATCGAATCAAAAACTACAATGTGTCCGTACAGGAGTTGCCAGAAAAAGTTCTCTTTTTGCGTAAACTAGAACCAGGAGGAAGCGCCCATAGTTTTGGAATTCACGTGGCAAAAATGGCGGGAATGCCCCAGTTGGTTCTGCAAACAGCCCAAAAAAAACTAAAAATCCTGGAAGCAGCACACGGACTGGAAGACCGAACGACTGCTTTGCAAAATGAAGCGCAAGATTTACAATTGAGTATTTTCAATATGGATGATCCGTTGTTAGAAGAAATTCGCGCGGAAATTAGCACTCTGGATTTGGATACATTGACTCCCGTTGAAGCCTTGATGAAGCTGCATTTGCTACAGCAAAAAATGAGTCGCTCAAAAGATGAGTAATTTTAAAAAAAGAGAAGGCTTTTTTCTAAAAATATGTACATTTGTCACCCTCAATGCGAAAGTAGCTCAGGGGTAGAGCATCACCTTGCCAAGGTGAGGGT
>QXYU01000013.1 GCA_009886755.1 Flavobacteriaceae bacterium | reverse complement strand
GAATCCCAACCACTGTATATCCCGCTTTATTCCTTCCACATAAATCGTTTCCTCTTTGGTTGGGTTCGTGTCATCAAATCGGAGGTTTACGGGAGCATTATACTTTTTTCCTAAGCCAAAGTTGAGACATATCGCTTTGACATGACCAATGTGTAGGAAACCGTTTGGTTCCGGTGGGAACCGAAAACGCAAATCCGAAGCCTCATAGGAAGCTGAAAGGTCTTCTTCGATGATTTGCTCAATAAAATTTAACCCTTTGGAGTCCTCCGTCATAACCGAATTTTTGTGCGAAGATATTACAAACGAAAATTCTCATAGCTTGATAGAACCAATTATATTTGCGAGTATGGGAAAAATATATGTTAACGACATACACTGTTATGCTTTTCATGGGTGTATGGAGGAAGAATCACAGATCGGAACTCATTATCGAATTGATGTTGTTGTAAGTACCGATTTTGGTGCTGCTGCCGCGTCCGACGATCTGGCTGATACGGTGGATTATGTATCCATTACCGCCATTGTAACAGAAGTTATGCGAGAACGCGCCAAGCTAATAGAAGTGATCCTATATAAAATCCAGGATCGTATTTTTCAAGAACACAACACTGTTAATGCAGTGGACATCAAAATAGAAAAAAAGAATCCTCCAATAAATGCAAACGTTTATTCCGTAGCAGTTCAATTGGAAGCCAATAGAAAAAATTGGGAAGCCAGAGGAAATGATTAACTTTGCATTAATCAAGGCACCGTGGCCGAGTGGCTAGGCAGAGCTCTGCAAAAGCTTGTACAGCGGTTCGAATCCGCTCGGTGCCTCAAAAACCCTTCTCGTATTTAGATACTTGAGGGGTTTTGTTTTTATTTCATTTCGATCACTTTGCCGCCAACGGACTCTTTGGTAATCAATTTTGCCGGATTACCGTGTACTCGTATCGTAGCATTGACACTGGCTTTGGCATCCACTAATTGACTCGCATTTACATAAGCGACACTTCCAAAATTTGCTTTGATATCAACTTGTTCACAAAACAGTTGATCCGCTTCACAGGTGGCACCTGATGAGACAGAAAGAATTGCATTTTTAGCCGATCCTGTTGGGAAGAACTTTGAACCTGATTGGATCTTTGCGGTTAGTTTTTCGACTTTCATATCCAATTCTGCTTTGGACCCTTCTTGAATGATCAATGACAAGCTAGTTTGGTCCACGGTGTTCGGTGCTATTAACTGTGCCCCTTGGCTAAGATCAATGATATCCAAAGGTTGCGAGTGATAGACTTGAATTTGAGTTTGCGTTTTTTGTAACATGTACTCTAAACCTAAACGGAGTTTTAGTGTATTTCCTTTTAAAACACTAACTACTTCATCTGGTGTTTCACTACGGATTACTAAACTATCACTAGTTGAAGCAATCAGTTCAATTTCGATTCCCGAATAAACTTTAAGATTCACAAAGGGCGTTATTTCGAGTATCCGTTGGGATAGGCTATCTTGAGTAGCTTCTTGTGCAATAGTGAGCAGAGGTGATAGGATAAAAAAGAAGAGTAGACGTTTCATAAATAAGAGTTATTTAACAATTGAACCGGATGTAAAACAATTCAAGGCTATTCAAAGATATTAATTTCCCTGATCAGCAGGAGCTAAAACAAAATCCAGTTGTTTTTTGAGCAGATTCGCCTTTTTGACTTCTATGCGGATAGGATCTCCAAGCGTAAATACTTGATGGGTTCGTTGTCCAATCATAGCGTGCTTTTGCTCATCATAGTAAAAATGATCGCCTGATAAATCCCTACTACTTATCATTCCTTCGCATTTGTTACTACTTAATTCCACATATATACCACGTTCAGTCACCCCAGATATAATACCATCAAACGTTTGACCTACTTTATCTTCCATAAATTTAACCTGCATATATTTAATGGACTCGCGTTCTGCTTTGGTGGCCAATTGTTCGCGTTGGGATGTATGAACACAAGCTTCTTCTAACAGATCTACATTAACATTTTTTCCGCCTTTTAAATAAAAATCCAACAGACGATGAACCAATACATCAGGATAACGACGAATAGGGGAGGTAAAATGACTATAGAAATCAAATCCAAGGCCATAATGTCCAATGTTGTCTGTAGTATAAACCGCTTTGCTCATACAACGAACCGTTAAAGTATCTATCATGTTTTGTTCATTAGATCCATGAGTCTCTTTGAGCAACGTATTAATTTCATTATTTAACTGTTTCGCGTTGGGATTAAACTTGTAGCCAAAATTCTTAACCACTTGTTGAAGGTTTTCTAATTTGTCTCCGTTAGGTTCGTCATGAATTCTATAGACAAACGGTTTTACCGGCTTTTGTTTTCCAATAAAGGCGGCAACAGAGCGATTTGCTAAAAGCATAAATTCTTCGATCAATTGATGTGCCGCTTTGGATTCTTTAAAATAAACAGCCTCTGGGTGATCTTCGGCATCCAATCGAAATTGAATCTCTTGTCGATCAAAGGAAATAGCTCCTGCAGACAAACGATGAGATCGGTACTGCTGTGCAAGTCTATTTAACTCATTAATGGCTTGAAAAGTGGCCTCTGGTATTTCATACTTTTTACCTGTCAATGAGATTGTGGCATCCACTATTGGTTCGCTACTATCCAATACATGCTGCACTTCTTCATAAGCAAAACGATGATCGGAACAAATGATCGTGCGTCCAAACCATTCTTTATGTATTTTCCCTTTTGAATCCATTTCAAAAACGGCGGCATAGGTTAGTTTTTCTTCGTTGGGTCGTAAAGAACAGAGACCATTAGATAAATTTTCTGGGAGCATGGGAACCACGCGGTCCACCAAATAAACGGATGATCCTCGACTGTAAGCTTCATCATTTATGATCGATTCCTCATCTACATAATGCGATACATCAGCAATATGGACTCCAATTTCATAATGGCCGTTTGGTAATTTCTGGAAAGAAATGGCATCGTCGAAATCTTTAGCGGTAATTGGATCGATCGTGAAGGTAAGAACAGATCGAAAGTCTTTTCTTTCTTTGATTTCTTCTGGCGAAATCTTATCTGAGATTTGATGTGCCGCTTCTTCTATTTCTTTTGGAAAATGAGCAGGCAAGCCATACTCTAATAGGATCGTGTGCATTTCTGTATCTAACTCCCCTGGTTTCCCTAAGCTTCTTACAATGGATCCATGTGGGGACGAAGCGCGTTTTGGCCAATCGATTAGCGCTACTTCTACTTTGTCTCCTTCTTCATAATCTTTTAATTCTTCTTTAGGAATGAAGAAATCGGTGTACATATGAACCCCTTGGGTTAAAACAAAACCAAAATCTTTTTGGCGTTGAAGGGTACCCACAAAACGGGTTTTGATTCGCTCATTGATAGCTGCTATTTCGCCTTCACTTCTACCACCTTTATTTCTTCTGTAAGGACACACCTTAACCAAATCACCATGAAACGCACCTTTGAGGTTTTTACGATGAACAAAGATATCATCACGATCCTCCAAAACAACAAATCCGTTTCCACTGCCAGTAATTTCTAATTTACCATCAAAATATTGAGCATTCTTGCCATTCCATTGAAAACCGCCTCGTTGACTTTCTACAATCTCCTTCTGAGCTTTCAGTTTTTGTAAGGCCGTAATGACTGCATTTCGATCTTGAGTGCTTGTAAAACCAAAAACAGAAGCTATTTGTTTATGGTTGTACGTTTTGGTTGGATGTTCGCGTAAATGTTTTTGAATCTTACGCGTTAGTTCCTCGTTCTTATTTTTCTTTTTCGACATGAGCTGTTTGCTGAGACAAAGTTACGCTTTTCAAAATGGCTCTCTTTGGAGTTTATCAACTATCAATACATACATTATTCATTTTTTAAAATTTTTAAATAAGAAATGATGTATATGATGTAGTGTTAATTATTACAATAACTTTTTGATAAGGGGTTGGTCAAAAAAAAACTACTTTTATATACACCTATTATCAAAAGAATTTACAGTCTTAAATAATTGGTATTCATTTATAAACCAAAGCTATTAACAATAGGTTGATAACTGATTTTGGGTATAATTTTTTCTATAAAAGACAAAATCCAGGGTTAATAAATAACAGAAAACAGAGGATAAGTTCACAATAAAAAAGAATTAAAAAAAAGGCTGTTTAGATCTCTTTTTGTGATTGGAAAATTGGAAATAAAAAACAAAAAAAGTTATTAGAGATATAAACAATCTATACTCAAATTATAAACGAACGATTAACAGCATTAAGGAAAATAAAATTTAAAAAGATGAAAATTAGTATTGGAAACGACCATGCTGGTGTGGACTACAAAGCAGCGATCACGGCTCATCTGGAAAAGAGAGGACATCAAGTTGAAAATCATGGAACAAATACAGAAGTGAGCGTTGACTATCCAGATTTCATCCATCCTGTAGCTCATGATGTAGAAACGATGTTGGCAGATTTGGGTATTATTATTTGCGGTAGTGGCAATGGAGCCGCGATGACTGCCAACAAACATCAAAAGGTCCGTGCAGCCCTTTGTTGGTCCAAAGAAATAGTTGCTTTGGCACGGCAGCACAACAATGCTAATATATTGAGTTTACCCGCACGTTATCTTTCCTTGCCGCAAGCAATACAAATGGTTGACACTTTTTTGGAAACAGATTTTGAAGGCGGCAGACACGAAAACAGAGTTCAAAAAATTGCCTGTAGCTAAACCTTCATACCGCCATTTTACAAAAAGCTATGATGCTCTTTCAGTTGGAGAGGTTCATGATATGTACCAGCTCCGATCTGAGGTTTTTGTAGTAGAGCAAGATTGCGTTTATCAGGACATCGACGGATTGGATACTAAAGCACAACATTTATTTGTGTATGATTCGCTGAACTTGGTGGCTTATGCACGACTTTTTGATCTAGATATTTTCACTCCTAAAAAAGCGGTGATCGGAAGGGTAATTGTTCGCGAGACCTATCGAGGCATGGGACTAGGGCATGATTTAATACGTTTTTGTTTGGAAGCGTTAAAGAGTGGCGATAAAACACCTCCCATAAAAATTTCTGCCCAAAAACACCTGCAAAAATTTTACGAAAGCCACGGCTTTGTCAACATGGGAAAGGAATATCTGGAAGATGGTATTCCCCATTGCGAAATGCATCGTGCGTAAGAGTTTACTTTTCTTTTAGTGCTTTCAATAATACGAGCAAATGGCTTTCCAACAGGGAGCTTTCAGGAATCTTATTATCGAGATATAGAAGCATTCCTTGGTGTCCCGTATGCGCAAAAGCATCGCAAACAGCGGCTTGATTTTTTTGGAGGATGGCACGCAGTTGCCTTTTAACACGGTTGCGATCAACGGCTTTTTTGAATTTAGTTTTCGGAACACTTACCCCTAGGTGTAGATTTGGCAAGGCGTCATTTTTTTGATAGCGCATCAGTAAGGGTGGTGCTTTTACAACAGCGCCTTGTTTAAAAAGTGCCGTAATCACCTCTCGTCCTTTCAAGGTTTTGATTTTCATTCCAAAGAGATCTTGGGGTAATAATTATCAGAACGATCAATATCTGCCATCAAAAAAGTTGGATCTACAATAACTGATTCAATTTCGTCCATGGGGCGTTCAATTTCAAAAGAATAATCAGGATTCGCCCAAGCCCAGTCTGGCAAAACGGTCCAATCAATAGAATAGGGGTTTTCCTTTTCACCGCGCATCAGTGCCAGTGGAATGTAATACATATGCTGGGTACCGTCCTTGAAATTAACCAAAACATCCAAAGGCATGGGCATCAGTTCTTTTCGTTTGAGGGCTATTCGGGTAGTGTTTTCTGTGGTTTCTACAGAGCTGACACCATAATCAATTCGATTGGTGGTCTGTGTCCAATCTGTTAAATACCACTTCAGTTGTATTCCTGAGACTTTTTCAGCCACACGACGAAAATCATTAGGCGTTGGGTGGGTGAATTTGTGCTTTTCGTAATATTCCTTGAGTGTTTTCGCTAGGTTTTTGTAACCGATCACATAGCCAAGCTGGGCTAAGAACACCGCACCCTTACTGTAGGCCGTTGTTTCATAAGCGCGGTTATGGTTGTAGCGATTGGCATTGGTTGCTTGGGGCATTTCAATACCGGTAGTGGCTAAATCAAGATAGCGTAAATAGGAACCTTCCAAAGGAAAAGGGTTGTTTTCTTCTAAGATAAGATCTTCAGCTAAGGTAGAAATATAGGTGGTAAAACCTTCGTCCATCCATTCGTGCTTCATTTCGTTGGTTGCTAGAATATGTTGAAACCACGAGTGTGCGAGCTCGTGCGCGGTGACCCCAAAGAGACCCCTGTAATCACGTCCTCCAGTGATCAGTGTAAGCATAGCATACTCCATACCACCGTCTCCTCCTTGCACCACACTGTATTGTTTATAAGGATAGGTTCCGATGGTATTGTTGAAAAAGCGCATTAATTCTGCGGTTTGAGGCTGAAGTTTTTTCCAGTTCTCAATGATTTCAGGATCGTTTTTGTAGAAAAAATGAAGCGTTACACCATTGGGCCCGGAATGGGTATCGTGAATGTATTCGGGATCGGCAGCCCATGTAAAGTCGTGTACCTGAGGTGCCACAAAATGCCAACTGATTTTCCCTCTTTTCGTCTTGGGTTTTTTACGGTCTGAATAACCATAGCCGATGTTGTCGGCGTTTTGCAAATAGCCGCTCCCCGCTACGATATAGTCTTTATCTAGAGTGATGGTTACATCAAAATCGCCCCATACGCCATGGTATTCACGTCCAAGATAGGGCTCGGCATTCCATCCGTCATAGTCATATTCCGCCATTTTCGGATACCATTGCGCCATGGAAAGGGCCACTCCCTCGGCTGAATTTTTCCCTGCTCGACGAATCACAGCAGGCACTTTTCCCTTAAAATCAAGAGTAAGAACGGTTTGAGCTCCAGGAGCCAAGGGTTCATTGAGGCTAACTTCTAGGATGGTTTCTGACATTTCCGTTACCAAAGCAAGACCGTCTTGTTTTACATTAAAAACCTCTAAACGCCCTTCATCGCTTGGAGAAATGGAATCGAGATCAACCTCAAAACGAGTGTTGATATCAGCAGCATTGTCCTGCCGGATGGCCATTTGACTTCCAGGTCGAAAGGCATTAAAAAACAAGTGATAAAAGACTTTTTTTAAACTATCCGGAGAATGATTTGTGTAAATGAGCTCTTGAGATCCTTCATAGGTGAAGTCTTTGACGTCCATTTCAACGGTCATGGTATAATCAACCTCTTGTTGCCAATATGTTTGAGCAAGGGCAGTGCTAAAAAAGAAACAAGCGGTAATTGCAAAGCAAATATTTTTCATCTGGGTTGTCGTTGGTGTTTGTTGTAGACGTTTCATAAGTATTTTATTTTGAAGCGTAAAGCAAGGCATTGTATAAGTTGACTAATTTACCGCTTTTGGAGTAGAAAGAAGGACTGTAGGTTTCCTCTCCCGAAGGGACGATAAGCTCACCGTACATAGGAACTCCAGAGGCAATGATAATTTTCTTAATCTTTTCAGCCGAATACCTTGGATAAAAAGAGCGCAATACGGCAGCGACACCGCTAACATAGGGAGCAGCCATTGAGGTTCCGTTAAAACGGTCGTAACCCTGTCCAGCGGTAGCGGAATAAATTTTATAGCCTGGTGCAAAGACATCTACTGAGATATTTCCATAGTTAGAAAACTCAGCGAGTAGGTTTTTATCAAAGGTCCATGCACTAGCGCCGACAGTGATAACATTTTTTGAAATTTCCTTCCCACCATCATAATCATCGGGGAAGTTGGATTCATTATTGGGGTTTACATTGGCATTATCGTTTCCAGCGGCATGTACCAAAAGGACATCGTTTGCTGCAGCATAACGAATAGCATCGTGTACCCAGTCTGCATGGGGAGAAAAGCTTTTACCAAAGCTGGCATTGATGACCTTGGCACCGTTGTCCACGGCATATCGTATCGCAAGTGCAATGTCTTTGTCGTATTCATCTCCGTTGGGAACAGCCCGAATGGCCATCAGTTTGACATTTTTAGCAACGCCAACCGTTTTGCCAGCGACAATACCACTCACATGGGTTCCGTGATCCGTATCGGTTCCTACCGGACCTTGAATACGCCCATCCCCATAGTCGCGATCGTTGAGATTATCAGGGTCGTCCCCAACAATAGAACGCCCTTCGAAGTCAGGGTTGTGATGGTATTCTAGAGCATCTCGATATTGCTTAATGGCTTTTTTTAGAATGGCATCTGTAATCTCAACACTTTCGACATAACTCATCATGGCAATGGCTTCAGAAAGTTCTGGACGCATCGGACGAATGTTTCTTGCGGCATCCAAGTCGATGGTTTCGGTTCCCAAGGCTTTTCTTAATGTTTGACGGGCTTGTGGAATCTGATCCTCCAAAAAGAGAAAATTAGCCAATCGGCTTTTGTATTTATTGCGTTCCTTTTGCCGCTTTTTTTCATAGACTTCAAAAGCATCGGAACCGGGATCTTCTTTTTTTTGTAAACGAATGTATTCCAAGTTTTCATTTTGTGAATCTCCGAGAAAGTTCCAGCCATAGACATCATCTACATAACCATTTTGATCGTCGTCAATTTGATTATCTGGGATTTCATCTTGATTTATCCAAATGTTAGAGGCTAATTCAGGGTGCTCGATGTCCACGCCAGAGTCAATGATAGCGACAATAACTTCTACACCTTCTTTCTCTAGGATGAGTTCGGAGTAGGCTCTTTCAACAGACATCCCAGGAATTTGATCTTGAACCAAATCGAGTTGAGCCCATTCGTTTTTTTGGGATGTTGAGGGGGTGGTTTCTAATGGTTTTTGGGTGGATACGACGATAGGCTCCCCTTTAAAGCGAACACCACCACAGGCGGTGAGCGATAATCCTAGGACAAATAATAATAGTCTTTTCATGAGGGTGAATTTTTTAACGATAAGGGATCAGTCCTTAGATCACGATTTGACGATAGTTTTACGAAAACAAATTTTTAAACATATGGGTTTGATTCAGTTTAACCCCTTTTTCCGTTTGCTGAACCGTAATAACTTCATTGCGTGGATCGTGTTCAAGGAACAAGCACCAATTTTCGTTGGCGGCGCGCTGCAAGATGAGACTTTTTTCTTCCAAAGTCAATAGGGGGCGTGTATCATAGCCCATGACATAAGGAATCGGAACATGCCCTGCAGTGGGCAATAGGTCGGCAGCAAAAAGCAGGGTTTTATCTTGGTATTCTAGTTTGGGAAGCAATTGCTTTTCGGTATGACCGTCCACAACCAAAAAATCGACGCCCAAGGGCGTGTTGAGTAATTCTTCATCAGAGCCCTTCAGAAATTGAAGCTGTCCACTTTCTTGAATGGGACGAATGTTTTCAGGAAGAAAGGAGGCTTTTTCTCTAGGATTGGGGTTCGTGGCCCAATTCCAATGGTCTTGATGGCACCAGAAGTGCGCATTGGGAAAAGCAGGAACCAGCATTCCATCGGGTCGCTGCATAATAGCTCCTCCACAGTGATCAAAGTGAAGGTGCGTAAAAACTACATCTGTGATATCATTCTTAGAAAACCCAAACGCATTCAAAGAACGTTCTAGTGAATGATCGCCCCACAAGGCATAATGGCTAAAAAATTTTTCTGACTGTTTGTTGCCCAACCCGGTATCGATAAGGATAAGACGTTTGCCATCCTCGATTAAAAGGGAACGCGCCGCCATATCAATGCGATTGTAATCGTCTGCGGGGTTGGTTCGCTGCCAAAGCACTTTTGGGACAACACCAAACATGGCTCCCCCGTCCAATTTAAAATTCCCGGTTTCTATGGGATATAGGGTCATTAGAATTCAATGATTATCCCGATGAAAGTACAAATTAAGTCGCGAATTAGCTTCCCTGCTTCTCTAAAATCTGGTAGAACTCACGCGCAAAGCTCAGCAAGGCTTTGATTTCGGAAACGCTGGCAGAGCGATCTCTCCCTTTGATCAAGATTTTTTTACCATTGGACTCAACATGATAAACAGGGTGGCTTTCAAAGAAGAACACCACCTCTTTGGTGAAAAAAGCTTGGATGGCTTTTTTATCTTCCCCGCTTAAGAAAAAGCGTTTGGAAAAGTCTGGAAAGGCCTCAAAATTTAAATCTTCAATGCCTGTGAGCTGGTATAAGGGTGTAAGAAAACTCTCGCGGTCTAATACAAAAACAGGTAAAGGCAGCGGAGATTCTATCAGTAAAAAGGAAGAGTTGAGATCTTCTTTGGCAATAAAAATCCCTTCGCTAAAGGAAAGGTCAAAGAAGGAAAAAGTCTTTTTAGGGCTCGTAAGGCGATTGGAGGTAAAGTTAAATTGGCGAGTTTTAAAAAATAAAAACCGGTCAATTCCATTGCTTTTTTGATCTACTTGTGGATTGTACTGCCATCCCAAGTCCAAGGCTAATTCGCGAAGTGAATCTTGTCTTTTGGTAAAGTTATCACCCAGGCGTAATAAATTGGGAACAGGATTAAAACGCCGAACCGAAAAAGGGTGCGCTGCAACGGATTCGTGGACGTCCAATCCAATAATTTCAAAATTTCCATCTTTACGACTAAAACTATCTCGGTAGTCATTGAGCCCTTCCATAACAGTATGATCGACAAAATCAGAGAGGGAGAAGTCTACAATCGCATGTTCGTTTTGTGGAATTTCATCCAATTTGGCTTTTAGGCGGTAGAAATTCAAAAAGGTGCAAAAGTGTTTAACACTCACAAAATAGGTTTGGCTTTGTTGCTCTTGATACATCAGCACATTTGGCTTGAGTAGGTTTCGGCTGAACAGCCCGAGGCCTTTGGTCAAGAAAAGGTGTACCAAAAAAGTAGCTAGAATCCCAGCACCGATTCCACTAATCAGATTGGTATAAAGAGTCACTCCAAGGGTCACGGCAAAAATTAAGGCTTGTTCTTCACCAATGCGATAGATTCGCAGAAGGTTCTCAGGAGTGGCTAATTTATAGCCAGTATAAACGAGAATTGCTGCCAAGGCGGGTAAGGGGATGCGCTGAATTTGTGGTCCAAAAAGGAGCACGAAAAGCACCAAGAAAAAAGCGTGGAAAAAGTTGGCCGAACGATTGGTCCCTCCATTGTTGACATTGACAGAGGAACGGGCAATAACGGTAACCACATTGAGGCCACCGAGAAAGCCACTAACAATAGAAGCCAAGCCCAACGCACGCAAGTCTTTGTTGTTGTTAGATCGTCTTTTTAGCGGGTCTAATTTATCAACGGCTTTAATACTTAACAAGGACTCAATACTTGCAATAAGTGTAATACTCAGCACGACACCCCAAAAGTCAAATTGTGTAACCTTGCTAAAATTTGGTGAGGGCAGACTTTGAACCAGATCACTAGGCAATTGGATGAGTAAAGAAGGATCTAAAGGCTGTGTCTGTTGAAGAACCAGTTCGTAGTAATAACTTAAAGCGATGGTTGCGACGACCACCCACATTGGTGCTGGGATCAGGTGGAATAAAGGGTTCCGAATTCGTGCGTACAGAAAAAGAAAGACAAAACTAGAGACACCAATCACAGGGGCTAAGAGTTGTTCCGTGCTTAGAGAGGTGAGTTGCTTAACGGATTCTGGGAAAGCAGCAAGTTGAGCCAAGGTACTACCGCTAACACTAGTGATTCCTAGCATGACATGGAATTGTTTGGCAAGGATACCAATCCCAATAGCGGCGAGCATCCCCTGCAAGGCAGAAGCGGGAAAAAACTCGCTTAAAGCCCCCAAGCGGAACAGCCCGAATAAGAACAACAATACACCCGAGAAAATAATAGCAGCAAGGGTAAAATAATAGCCTTGAAGTGGATCGCCTTCCCCTAAGACCGTAATCGCACCAAGTAAAACAATGACCAGACCATTTCCGGGCCCAGTGATGGTGAGGGACGAGCCTCCAAAAACGGCCACAACCATACCGCCACAAATGGCAGAGATAACCCCAGCGATAGGAGGGGCTTCTGAGGCCAATGCCAATCCAAGGCACAATGGCAATGCAATTAAGGATACCACAAAACCCGAAAAGATGTTTTGGGGAAGTGTTTTGACAAACAGCCCTATGGAATTGTTTTTACTCATGGGATTCGGGCGATATGATTAAAACATTGGTGGGGATTTCGTTGAGAATATGTTCCAAATCTTTAGGAAACAAACGATGCCAAAAACGACTTTCCTCTTGAGCGTTCATTACTAGAAGATCGGCGCGCATCAGTCGGGCATAGTGCCCTATGGAATAACCTCTTCGGCCAAAAATGCTCTGTGACTGGGTTTTGACGCCTTGCTTTTTGGCTTCGGGAATTTCTTTTAGAATGTCTTGTACGCGTCGCTCTTCCTGTCGGTTTAGTTTTTGTTTTCGTAAGGTTGCTTTGCGTAAACTTTTGTCGTCGCTTACGGCTATTTTTATCTCTGACGGACTGATCTCTTCGACAAGAGTAATTTTTTGGGTTTTTAGGGCTTGAGCTACTTCATAGGCTTTTTCTACGGTGTGTAAGGTATGAGGACTGTCAAATCCATTGACAACGATATGCTGACAAGGGATGCGCTCTATTGATGGGTGCAGCATCAAAAGAACAGAACAAGGGGCTTTTCGGGTCACTTTTCGGGCAATGGAACCCAGATAATAACGCAACATATTTTCGCGTTTTAAGGCACCAAGCAAAAGCAAATCAACTTTTTCTTTTTTACAGGTGGCTGTAATTACATCGATAGGGCTTCCAGCTTTCCAAATAACTGATTGTTTTTTGGGCGCTTGGGGAATGAAGGCCAATAACTGCTGAAATTCTTGTTCTTTTTGAGTCGTTTTTTCTCCTACATGAAGGAATAAAATCTCGGCATCAAACTGAAGGGCTAAACGAGTAGCCTCGAAGATATTTGCCCTCAGGTTGGGTGAAAAAGCAAATCCAATCAATAGTTTCGTAAATGCCATAGTCAGGTCGCTTTTGCGAATAACAATATAATAATTTACGAATGTATCTAAGACAACTGTAGCTAATTAATCCTGTGTGTTGTTTCTAATTTGAAAAAATGTTGATTTGAATCAGCTAGATGCTGAAATATATAACTCGGCTGTGTTTCCTTATTCTGAAAACAGGCAAGGGTTTTCAGCACTAGCTAATTAGATTACCTTGATCATCCCATTGTGCAACGTCATTCCTTTTTTCGATGTCTAAAAAGTGAGCTGTCCATTTGGGATCGTATTCCATTTGGTGCTCATCTAGGATATCATTTGGAACACCATCCCAAACATTTGGTTGATTGCCTTGGTAGCCCAAATCTTTGAGACCAACTTCTGAGGTGAAATAACCCGTGACTACCAAATTACGCATTAAGGTAAAAAACTCAGATTGTTGCAGAAATTCCTCGGTTACGGTATCTGGATAGGCGATTGGGTCGATGAGTTGCTGTTTTTGCTTTTTCTCCGCCTTGACAAAAGAGAGGTTAAACTCTGTTAGCGCTCTTTGGTTTAGTGCGGTGAGCCCTTCCTTCAAAGGTTCTTGAAAATCGGGAAAGTCTTTGGCCATAAACTCAATAAAATCAGGGACCTCTGCTTTTTCGATATTCCCAACCTCATTGGCGGGCAGAATAAAATGACCCAATTGGATAATCATAGCCATTTCCTCTTGTGAAAAAAACTGTTGTGAAAGAAGATGGTTGTCGTATTCAATTTCCTTGGGAGTGCGGCCGTATTTGTACTTCCAAAGACTTTTAACAACAGCCTCTTCTTTTTCAGCCCAATCGCATCCAGTTAATAAAACCCCAGAAGCGAGTGTACCCGTTGCGATGTATTTAATGCTATCTCTTCGATTCATACGATTAAAAATTTTGTTGCTTGAATTGATCAACGATATAGTCCGATGTTCGCCACGAGAGCGCAAGGATTGTCCAGGTTGGGTTTTTATCTGCCTGTGACACAAAAGGCCCAGCATCCACTACAAAAACATTGTCGAGATCATGAAGTTTTTCGAATCGGTCTACGACTGATTTTTTGGGGTCATCTCCCATCCTTGTGGTTCCTACCTCATGAATAATTCTTCCCGGAGTATGCAGCCCAAAATTCTTATCGCGACCGGGCTTTTCTCCCAGCGGAATTCCTCCCATATTGACTATTATTTCCTCAAAGGTGTCGTGCATATGTTTTGCTTGTTTCAATTCCTGATCGCTCCATTGATATTTGAAACGTAAAACAGGAATACCCCATTGATCTTTTTTGTTGGGATCGATTTCACAATAGTTTTCTTTTCGAGCAATGGACTCTCCTCTACCGGACATTCCGACCAAAGAGCCATAGTATTTTTTCACATCTTGACGCAGGGAATCGCCGTAGCCTCCTACGGGTTTTCCGAAGAAAGAATTTAAATAGTTAGGGTCAAAACCAAAACCATAACTAGGGGCGCCTAGACCTCCCCAAACTTCAATATGGTATCCCCGTGCGAAATCTAATTTTTTGTTGTCAAGCCACCATGGAGAATAGAGGTGCATACCACCAACACCGTCTTCATTGTAGATTTTCCGGCTCATCAGATTGGGCACAAAGCCCATCCGATCTCCTCCGGTAGAATCATGAAGGTATTTCCCAATCAAATCGCTACTATTTCCAAGACCATTGGGATGAGCCGCACTTTTGGAATTCAGAAGAATCCGAGCAGAACTACAAGCAGAAGCGGCCAATACTACAACTTTGGCACTGATGGAATAATCAAGATTTGTTTTTTTGTCAATGTAATTTACGCCAGTCGCTTTTCCATTTCCATCTACGGTCACTTCTCGAACCATGGCATCGGTGTAAAGGTCTATTTTCCCCCCTGATTTTTGTGCGGGAAAAATCAAGCACGAGCCTGATGAAAAATCAGCATATACTTGACAAGATCGGTTGCATTGATTGCAGTAGAAACAAACCCCTCGTTCTTGGTTGATTCTTTGGGTGAGAATAGACATTCTTGAGGGCATCACTTTTACCCCAGCTTTTTCAGCCCCTTTTTTATAGTACAGTTCGTGAAGCCGTGGTTTTGGAACGGGAAGAAAAAACCCATCGGGCTCGTTATAAATATTTTCCTTGCTTCCAAAAACTCCTATCAGTTTGTCGACTTTATCGTAATAAGGTTTAATGTCGTCATAACCAATAGGCCAATCTTCCCCTACACCATCTCTACTTTTGGATTTAAAATCTAGAGGCCCAAAGCGTAACGAGATACGCCCCCAGTGGTTGGTTCTCCCCCCAAGCATTCGCGATCGGAACCAGTCAAAATTTGTGTCTTCTGCTCTAGTATAGGGTTCTCCCTCAATATCCCATCCGCCATAAGCCATATCAAAATCACCAAAGGTACGGGAGGTGCCCGCTCCTCTCCGTGGGGAATGATAGGGCCATTTCATTTGGGTTAGCTGATCGGGGTTAGCAGGGTCAAAGTGTGGGCCGGCCTCTAACACAGCCACCTTTAAGCCGGCTTCGCTTAGTACTTTTGTAGCCATTCCCCCTCCAGCTCCAGAACCGACAATAACAACATCATATTTTTTTTGTGTTTTAAGTATATACATAATAGAATTACAAATTAAATAACATCACAGCTACTGCGGGTATTATAATCGTTTTTAGTGAAAAGCCCCTCTATAAATATCCTATTGAGATTTTAAAGAATGAGAAAAAACCCATTCTAATAAACCCTTTTCTTCCAAAGCACTATTCCAGACAAAGTGGTTATGATCGGGATAGGAGGTAAATTTTACTGGAGCATCTTTCTCTAGCAGGCCTTCATATAACCGCTGTGAAAATCCATGGGAAATAACCTGATCTTTTTGACCGTGGAAGAGCCATATTGGGGTATGTTGTAGTTTTCGAACCCAACGTGTATGCGCACCACCACAAATGGCAAAAGCAGCAGCAAACTTTTTGGGGTTTCTATATAGGAGCTCTAGAGTTCCCATGCCGCCCATGGACAAACCGCCAAGATAAATTTGATTTGACTTTATGGGAAAGGTATCTTCAACATAAGCCATAAACTCTTCAACCAGTTCCAATTGTTCATTTTTTCTTTTGCGCTTAAAGAAAGCATAGGGTTGTCGAGACTTGACCTTGGCCCAATGTGTATTTTCTGAGCATTGAGGGAAAACAACAATTGCAGGAAATTTTTTTCTTACATCATCTTTCAGAAAAAAGTCACTTCCGTGGGTTAGTTGTAATTCGTTATCACTACCGCGCTCACCGATACCATGAAGAAAAAGAATTAAGGGGTATTGTTTTGAGGAATCATAGTTTTCAGGCAATAAAAGCCTGTAGGGTAGTGTTTTTTCGGTTCCCTTATACCTGTGTTTTTGATATTCCTGTCCAAATACTAGACAAGAGCAGGTTATAATCAAAAGGAAAATAAGAGAAGATAATTTTTTATTTATTCTTTTAGAAAAAAGTAATATTCTCATAATTTAATCTATAAATAAATAGGGGACAATTGATATCCCCTATTTGAATGACAAAAAAATAAACCAATAATATGTGTTTTGCCAAGTAAAGTTTAAAGAATTATTTTGGTTTTATTTTGACCACCACAGCTTTGTTGCTTTTACATCAGAACCCTGTTTCGAGACTGCTGCTTGAATGTTGGCAGCATTTGAAGTATATGCACTAGAAATGTAGCGCAATCTGTTTGCGTATGCTCCATTCATTGCACCAGACAAGCTTCGAATATCATTGTCAGATGATGTAGTAATAGCTGAAGTTGGATACCCAGTGTCACGAACAATAGCCCATGCTTCGTATCCATTAGTATAGTTCGCCAACCATCTTTGGGTAGCAATTTTTTCTAACTTTTCTTCATTACTACCAGTAAGTGTGCCCATTTTTGATTCTGCAAAATCATCATTAATAGCAGTTCCCCAAAGGTTCATTGCATGCTCTAATCCAATTTGATAATGTGATGCAGCATCACCTGACGCCAGTCCTTTCACAATAGCTTCAGCAATCATAAAGTGACTTTCAGCAGCAGTCATAACCACAGAAGGGGAAATGTCTCCACCCTCATTTGATTTATTTACAACAACGTCTACAGGACTTGAAAATAAATTTCCATTAAATAGTCCTTTAATGTTTGGACTTAGCCTTACAGGAAGACCAACATGGTGAGTGTTTTCAGCCATTGTAATTGTTAAATCCTCAGCAGTTTGAGACCATGTGTAATCAGCATCAAGGACTAGACCTGCTTTATCTAAAGTATTTTTTAGAAAAGCAATTTGTTTGTTGGAAGCCTGTGAGATGTCGATTGTTACTTCACCCCCTGGACTTGGCTTTGACATTAAGCTAAGCCTTGGGTCATTTGATGATGACAATGCATTTACCATTGGCTCAGCAACTTTCCACTGACCACCCTCGCCAAATCCATAAAATATATCACCATAATTACAGTGCTCGACCCAAATATTTGCAACTTGATTAAAGGAACTAAAAAGCGCATCAGAATCAGCTAAAACACCAGAGCTAATTGCTTCCGAAATTGCAGTAGCTGCAAAATCTTCGCCAGCTGCACCATGAGCCCTCAAGCCCATTCTCAATTTTAAACTATTTGCTAGCTGTTTCCAATTTTGCATGTTCCCATTAAATAGCACATCGTTTTCTGCTAGTCTATCAACTCCTTGTCCCGTTTCAGTTTTGTTGCCAATGATAGAAATTGCTTGACTTAATTCTGAAATAACACCTCTATAAATATCAATTTGTTCATCATATTTTGGGAGAGTTATTTCTGGGTCAGAGGCCTCTGAATAAGGGATCATTCCAACTTGATCCGTATATAGTTGATAATAGAGCCCTTTCATGATTAGTCCAATTGCATAATATTGATCATTTTCTAATACACCACCCTCACCGACAAGATTCATGTAAGCAGTTAATGAGCTG
>QXYU01000012.1 GCA_009886755.1 Flavobacteriaceae bacterium | reverse complement strand
TAAAAACGCTATATTTGCCGTCCAAAAACAGATTAAAATGTACGCAATTGTAGAGATAGCAGGGCAGCAATTTAAAGTTGCACAAGACCAAAAGCTTTTCGTACACCGTCTCGACGCCAAAGAAGGAGCCAAAGTTTCCTTTGATAATGTGTTGTTGCTAGACGATGGTAAGAAAGTTACTGTTGGCGCCCCGGCTATAAAAGGAGCTTCTGTAGAAGCCAAGGTTACCAGTCACCTCAAAGGAGATAAGGTAATCGTATTTAAAAAGAAAAGACGTAAAGGCTATCGTGTCAAAAACGGACATCGCCAAGCCCTTACGGAATTGATCATCGAAGGCATCACTGCCAGCGGAGCCAAAAAAGCAGCCCCCAAAAAGGCCGCTGCTGCTCCAGTAAAAGAGGAAAAGCCAAAGGCCAAAGCAAAAGCCGCTGCACCAAAGAAAGCAGCCGCACCTAAAAAAGCTGCGCCAGCCGCTGATCTTTCATCCAAAACAGTTGCTGAACTAAAAGCAATGGCGAAGGACAAAGAGATCTCAGGATATTCCTCCATGAAAAAAGCGGACCTCATCAAAGCATTAAGTAACGAATCCTAAAAGATATAAGCCATGGCTCACAAAAAAGGAGTAGGGAGTTCTAAAAACGGTAGAGAATCCGAATCGAAACGACTCGGTGTTAAGATATTCGGCGGGCAAGCGGCACGTGCGGGGAACATCATTGTTCGTCAGCGTGGAACTGCTCACAATCCCGGTGAAAACGTATATCTTGGAAAAGACCACACCTTGCACGCCAAAGTGGATGGTGTTGTTCATTTTACCAAAAAGAGAGACAATAAGTCTTTCGTGTCTATCATCCCTTTTGAGGCATAGACATCCCTGATCAACAGCAATAAAAAACCCGCTACATTGTAGCGGGTTTTTTTATACCTTTTAGTTATCAACCCCAGGTTAGATTCCTAGTAACGGTAGTATTCTGGCTTGTAAGGCCCTTCAACCGTCACGCCAATATAATCGGCTTGATCTGTGCTAAGGCTTTCCAGTTCTACTCCTAGATTTTTCAAGTGAAGGGCAGCAACCTTTTCATCCAGTTTTTTTGGTAGCATATAAACCTTGTTCTCGTATTGATCTGTATTGGTCCATAATTCAATCTGTGCCAAGGTTTGGTTTGTAAAGGAGTTACTCATCACAAAACTGGGATGTCCTGTGGCACAACCCAAATTAACCAAACGACCCTCTGCTAAGACAATAATCTCTTTATTGCCTTCTAGTGTATACAGATCAACTTGTGGTTTGATTTCAGATTTGGTATGGCCGTAGTTTTTGTTCAACCAAGCCATATCAATTTCATTGTCAAAATGTCCAATGTTACAAACAATGGCCTTGTCTTTCATGGCTAAGAAATCCGCCCCTTGCAAGATGTCTTTGTTGCCGGTAGCTGTAATTACGATATCAGCATTTCCAATAACTGTGGTAAGCTTTTTAACCTCATAACCATCCATGGCTGCTTGAAGCGCACAGATAGGATCTATTTCAGTCACGGTTACAATGGCACCAGCACCTCGGAACGATGCGGCAGTCCCTTTTCCAACGTCTCCATAACCACAAACCACAACACGCTTTCCAGCCATCATGAGGTCTGTTGCACGACGCACGGCATCCACAGCACTTTCTTTACATCCGTATTTGTTGTCAAATTTAGATTTCGTTACGGAGTCATTCACGTTAATAGCGGGCAAGGGTAAAGTACCGTTCTTAACACGCTCGTATAAGCGGTGAACACCAGTAGTAGTTTCTTCCGAAAGTCCTTTGATCGCTTCGGCTAACTCTGGAAAACGATCCAAGACCATATTGGTCAAATCTCCACCATCGTCAAGAATCATGTTGAGGGGTTCTTTTTCTTCTCCAAAGAATAAAGTTTGCTCAATACACCAATCAAATTCTTCTTCATTCATTCCTTT
The DNA here is from genome assembly GCA_009886755.1 of Flavobacteriaceae bacterium. Classification (GTDB taxonomy): domain Bacteria; phylum Bacteroidota; class Bacteroidia; order Flavobacteriales; family Flavobacteriaceae; genus UBA11891. The sequence goes on along the minus strand of QXYU01000012.1, from coordinate 7,783 downwards.
CCATGCGTACACAGGAATTCCAGCAGCAGCAATCGCAGCAGCGGCGTGATCTTGAGTAGAAAAAATATTACAGGAGCTCCAAGTGACTTCGGCACCTAAGGCGACTAAGGTCTCAATCAATACTGCCGTTTGAATCGTCATGTGCAAACACCCTGCGATACGAGCACCAGCAAGGGGTTTGCTCGCTCCGTATTCCTCGCGTAAAGCCATCAATCCCGGCATTTCAGCTTCGGCTAGGTGAATTTCTTTACGACCCCAGTCAGCTAAGCCAATGTCCTTTACCTTGTAGGGAACATAAGTTGTGTCCGTTTTCATTTTCATAATTCTATATTTGTAAAATAGATATGCAAAAGTACAATCTTTTTAAACCATAGCCCAATGCCGTTTGCCTTACATCAATCACTGAGTACGAAAGCGGAACTATGGGTATGGAAAATCAAAGAATCCGAAGAAGAGCTTCGGGAAGGATTGCACTTTCACTCCAGACTTGAACAACGATTAGCGAAATTGAAAGCAGGGTCACAACGAAAAGGAGTTTTAGCCGTTCAGCAGCTTCTTCTCAAAGCAGGAATTGACCCCATTACAATGCAGCACGATGCAGCAGGGATTCCTCGATTACCTTCTCAATATATTTCTATTTCGCATGCCAAAGGCTATGCTGCAATTGCATTGGGGAGTATTCCTCTTGGGGTGGATATTGAGCAGCTTCGCGATCAAGTACAACGAATCACATCCAAGTTTGTGCATGCCTCTGAAAATTTTGCTCAAACGACATCGGAATTGATTCAGTTATGGACTGCCAAAGAAGCGGTGTACAAAGCCGTAGAAGTCCCTGGCATACATTTGAATCAACAACTATTGGTACATCCTTTTGAAAAAGCAAGTGCCGAAGTGTGCCATCCCCAAAAAACGCAATCCTACGTTTTATATTTTTTTGATTTTGACCAACACAAGGCCACTGTGGCCCTTGAAAACCCCTAACCAATGCAACTTTCAGTAGAATTGACACTCACACCTCTCAAAGATGATTTTGAACCAGCCATCAAGGCTTTTATCAAGAAGCTACGCCGTTCGGGCTTTACCGTTTTGGAAAACCCTCTAAGTACTCAAATTTATGGGGAGTACCAAGCCGTAATGGGCTTTTTGACCCAAGCGGTTCAAGAGGTTTTTGAGCAGGAAGATGCGGTAGTCCTTCAAATGAAATTAATCAAAGGCGATCGCAGTAGCTATGTCCCCAGTTTTTGAGTTTTTTTTTGGCCCTTACCTCGATTACAGTTGGATAGATATCAGCATTGAGGCCATTGGTGTTTTGTTTGGTTTTTTGAGTGTTTGGTATTCCAAGCAAAATAAAATTGCGGTATTTCCGACCGGAATGCTCTCAACGGGTTTATTTGTCTATCTGCTTTGGAAAGCAGGTTTGTTGGGAGACATGTTGATCAATGCCTATTATTTTGTAATGAGTGTTTACGGGTGGTATTTTTGGACCCGAAAACAAGGTCAAATCCGTTTGCATCCAATCAGTACAACGACTGCTAAGGAATGGAAACGGGCAAGTTTTTTATTTATAGGAACCCTTCTTTTTGTTTTTGCCGTTTACACCTATTGGGAGCGATGGACTTCTTGGACAGCTTATGTTGACACTTTTACAACGGCCTTATTTTTTGTTGGAATGTGGTTGATGGCCAAGCGAAAAATTGAAAATTGGATTTTTTGGATTCTGGGCGATGCAATTTCGATTCCACTCTATTTTTATAAGGGACTAACCCTCACAAGCATTCAGTTTGTGGGCTTCACTTTATTGGCTCTTTGGGGCTATCAATCATGGAAAAAATGGTACAACAATCCCCCAGCGACCTCCACCGTATAGTCCTATACGGTCCGGAATCTACGGGAAAAACAAGCTTAGCCAAAGCCTTAGCGGCCCATTTCCAGACGGAATGGGTGCCTGAATTTGCACGGGACTTTTTGCAAGCTAAATGGGATCGTGAGAAACTTCCCTGCAGTTTGGAAGACTTACCTCATATTGTTGCAGGGCAAATGCAATCCGAAAACGAATGCCTCACCAAGGCTCAGCACTGGTTGTTTTGTGACACGAATGCCTTGGTGACGCAAGTATGGTCTGAAACCCACTTTAACGGGTATTGTGCACCAGAGATTCTTTTGGCTGCAAACACTTACCATTATGACTTTTATCTGCTGATGCAACCTGATCTTCCGTGGGTCAAAGATGATTTACGTGACCGACCCCAAGCTCGAGAGGAAATGTATCGTAGTTTTGAACAACAATTGATCCGTCGCAACCTTCCGTATGCCACAATAAAGGGGAGGGATCAAAAGCGGCTGCAAAACACCTTGGAGGCATTAAAGAATTGGGAAAATGCTTTACGTTAGAAGCTTTTTTTTCTAGCTTTATGCCATCTCAAAGGGGTGCCTTAGTCGGCTGAGATTATACCCATTGAACCTGGGCAGGTAATGCTGCCAAGGGACATTTAACGCAATTTTTAACCAAGAATAACGACCCCTTTTATTCGAATTAAACGTATTCGAATGAAACTAGTTATACGCTATTTATTCCTTATTGGATTGCTGCCCCAAGTGGTGGCTCAAAACACTGCGGTGCTTGACACCGTTGCCATGGTCTCTCTAGAAGAGGTGAAAGTATCTGGCCTCCGGGTAAATGAAGATTCACCCATGGCCTTTAGTAATCTAACCCAAGAAGAGATTGCTTCTCGAAATTTGGGGCAAGACATTCCCATTTTATTGAATTATTTACCAGCAGTAGTCACTACTAGTGATGCGGGTAATGGCATTGGGTACACAGGGATCCGTGTTCGGGGCGGTGATGCTCGGAGTGTGAATGTTACTATCAACGGTATTCCCTACAACGATGCGGAGTCTCAGGGCACTTTTTGGGTGGATCTGCCTGATTTTGCTTCGTCGGTTTCCAGTTTCCAGTTGCAGCGAGGGGTGGGAACCTCTACCAATGGAAATGCAGCTTTTGGGGCGAGCCTCAACTTACTCACCCAAGCTGTGGCTGCTGAACCAAAGGCACAATGGTCTCAGAGTGTAGGAAGCTTTAACACGCTGAAAAATACACTGCAATTTTCTACAGGTCAATTTGCCAACGGCTTTGAAATTTCAGGGCGTTTGGGGAAAATTGTTTCCGATGGCTATGTGGATCGTGCCTCTTCAAATCTAAAGTCTTTTTTCTTGCAAGCGGCTTATCAAGATAAGAACACGCTTATCAAGCTTTTGGGTTTTGGCGGTCATGAAATCACCTATCAATCGTGGTATGGAGTGGATGCAGCAACTCTCAAAAACAATCGCACTTACAATCCTGCGGGAGAAATATATTCCCCCGATGGGAAGTTGACGGGTTTTTATGACAATCAGGTGGACAATTACCAGCAAGATCACTATCAGTTTCATTGGACACAACAACTCAACAACCGTTGGGATTTTTCCTTGGGGTTAAATTATACCTATGGGCGAGGATATTATGAGGAGTATTATGATCAGTGGGCAGATGAAAACATCAATTTTGGAGGCGACACTTCCTTTGATTATTTACAATTAGCGGCACTGAGGATAGGGGATACTGACGTAACGGCTACTGAAAATGTCCAACGCAAATGGCTTGATAATGATTATTATGTTGCCAATTTGGGAGCCAATTATCAAAATGGGAGCGCTACAATTAACCTTGGAGCCCTTTACAGTCAATATATTGGAGATCATTTTGGGGAATTACTTTGGGCGCAGCAAGCAGGGAATGTACTCCCGCGGCATCGCTTTTACGAGAACACAGGAACAAAGATTGAAACGAGTGTTTTTGCGAAATGGACCCAAGCGTTTTCTTCAAAATGGATCGGTTACTTGGATTTACAAGTCCGAAATGTAAAATATGAAGTGGTGGGACAAGTGGCCGGACCAGCCCCTTTTACCGTTGATGATCAATTCTCTTTTTTTAATCCAAAAGCAGGAGTCACCTATAGGGCTTCGGAAGCACAACGTTTCTTTATTTCATTTGCTCGAGCACATCGAGAGCCCAACCGAACGGATTATGAAAATGGAAACCCAGTCCCCGAGAAGTTAAATGATTTTGAAATGGGTTGGCGTTTACAACAATCCAATCTTCAATTGCAGGTCAATGCCTATTGGATGGCTTATCAAGATCAATTAGCGCTTACAGGAGCCCTGGATGCAGTGGGAAATCCCATTCGCGAGAACATTGGCAATAGCCGAAGAATTGGGATTGAAGCTGAAGCGAAGATACCTCTGGCCAAGCAATGGCTGTGGCAACCCAATCTTGCGCTGAGTCGCAATGAAAATCAGGACTATTTCTTTGAACGCGATGGACAGTTGACTCATCTAGGAAACACACAACTAGCTTTTTCACCTGCTGTAATTGCTGGGAATACGTTGGTGTTTGTTCCGAGCACCAATTTCCAAGTAGCTATCCTTTCAAAATTTATCAGTTCACAGTATATGGGGAATATTGACTCCGAAATTTCAGAACTTCCATCCTATATGGTATCGGACCTCAATGCCTCCTATCGATGGAATCCAAAGAAATGGGTTGAAGAAGTAAAGCTAAACCTCTTGGTTAATAATATTTTCAACGAACAATATGTCTCCAATGGCTATTTCTATACCTATGATGACGACGGGTCCAATCCGGGACAGACCACTACCATTGAAGGCGCCGGGTTTTATCCACAGGCAGGCACCCATTTTCTATTGGGAATGTCGCTGCGTTTTTAATTGCTTATGGTAAGAAAAGAATCAAATACCTCTACCTGATAGTTAATCATTGGGTAGGAGGTACTTGCATTTTCACCGCCATTGAGGAGTTGGCCATTGGCAAGGCTATATTGATAGTCTTCACAGCTGCATTGGGCCAACACCCCATTGATTTGGAGCAAGGAGCAACTGCGAGGGGTGTGGTTGGGGCAAGTAGCTTCCCATGCTAGAAAGTTGCGCCCATTAAGATTAAACAAAAGAACGCCTTTCAGCCCCGCTTGATAGACGTAGGCACTGCCACCGATAAAACGCAAGTTGTCATATTGTGGAAGGTTGAGGTTCAATTGATAATTAACGGCAACATCCGAGATATAGGGATTGCGGACAAGAGTGTTTTTGGTACAAGTTGTTGCCATACTCAATAGCAACAGTCCAAGAATGCCGTATCGGGCTTTAATAAAAAAATTCAATTCCTTATATTTGTTTAACATCCTACCTACTACTAGGGATTCATTTTCAAGCTAAAATTATGAGTAAAGTATCATATTATACCCCAGAAGGGTTGAAAAAATTAAGAGAAGAGCTTAATCACCTCAAAGATGTGGAGCGTCCCAAGGCTTCACAAGCCATTGCCGAAGCACGTGATAAGGGCGATTTGAGTGAAAACGCAGAGTACGATGCAGCCAAAGAAGCCCAAGGTCTTTTGGAAATGCAAATATCCAAAATGGAAGCGGTGTTAGCCAATGCACGAATCATTAACGAATCGGTTCTCGACACTTCGAAAGTATTGATCCACTCTACAGTGGAAGTCAAAAATCAAATGAACAACCAAACCGTAAAGTATAAACTGGTGGCACAGTCCGAAGCAGACCTAGCCAGTGGCAAAATATCTGTAGAGTCTCCAATCGGGAAAGGTTTGTTGGGAAAATCTGTGGGTGAGGTAGCCGAAATCACAGTTCCAAATGGAATCATTGGTTTGGAAGTACTCACCATTAGCCGCGACTAGATGGCCAGTATTTTCACCAAAATCGTGGCGGGGGAAATTCCGTGTTACAAAGTCGCAGAAGACGAACACCATCTGGCTTTTCTTGATATCAACCCTAACACGGCAGGACACACCCTTTGTATTCCTAAAAAAGAAACAGATCGTTTGATGGATCTGGAAGCTCAGGCATATAGCGACCTGATGAATTTCTCTCGTAAGGTAGCCATAGCTCTTCGTCAGGTCGTTCCATGCAAGCGAATTGGAATGAGTGTTATTGGTTTGGAGGTACCCCATGTTCATGTGCATCTAATTCCGCTCAACGAAATGTCGGATGCCACTTTTCAAAAAAAAGTAACAATGTCCCCAGAAGCCTTTGAAAGTTTGGCACAAAAAATTCAAGCGGTCTTCTAGCGAGAACGCTCTAGGCTAATACAAAAGGTAGTACCAACTCCTACCGCTGTTTTTACAATTCCCAATTGCCCTTTGTGGTAATGCTCCACAATACGCTTGGCCAATGAAAGGCCAAGGCCCCAACCTCTTTTTTTGGTGCTAAATCCAGGGCTGAATATTTTTTTACGATGTTCCTTGAGAATCCCTTGCCCTTCGTCTTGCACATAGAGCTTTGCTTTTTTTGCATCAATCTCCATCCATAGACGAAGAGTGCCTTTTCCTTTCATGGCATCAATTCCGTTTTTAACAAGATTTTCCAAAGTCCAACTCAAAAGTTCGGAATTCCCTTCAATTTCAACAACCGTTTCAGGATAGGAGACAGAAAAGTGAATTTGCTCCGCACTGCGATTTTCTAGATATTGAAGCGTAGTTCGGATACTTGCAGTCCAGTCTAGGGGAACTAACTGTGGGAGGGAGCCAATTTTGGAAAAACGATCTGTGATCAATTGTAAACGATGAACGTCTTTTTCCATTTCGGTAAAAGCATCCGTGTCTTTTGGTAAACTGTCTTCTTTCCCCAAAGCAATCCAGCCCAACATGGAGGAAAGAGGCGTCCCAATTTGATGAGCCGTTTCTTTGGCCATTCCTGCCCAAAGTTTATTTTGCTCCGAAATACGAATGGTTTTAAAGACGTAGTATAGCACCAATCCAAAGAGGAAAATAATCAAAAGCAAGGCGAGAGGATAGTATTGCAATTTTAGTAGCATACTGGAATCTCCGTAGTAAAGTTTTTGATCCACCAGCGGTGTCGATTGTTCGGGAATCTTAAAATAGATGGGAATGGGGTCGTTTTGCGTCTTAAAGCGTCTTAATTGTTTGTATAACAGGGCAGAATCTTGAGAGACTTCCCAGACAATATTTTTAAATCCAATAATACGACCGCGTGCATCTACTTGGATCATGGGATTGGTCCCCGTTTGCAATAATACTTCCAGAGTCAAATTTGTTGGTGCTTGATTCTGAATGGATTCTTTTTGAGCCATTGCCCATAGTTCCATTTTCTTGCGCTCTTCCGTTTTGAGACGGTCAAAGAGAAGATTGGTGTTCCAAAGAATCAAAGCTACAATGCCAAAAACAACGAATAGCCAACTGTTTTTGATTCGTTCTAAAAGGGAAAGACTGCGCATGAAAAAAAGTCCTTGATAACGAAGATAAGTCAATTTGAAAAAAGAGGTGTGAAACCAAACTTTTGTTACTTTTATAGCAAATATGATCCTATGGAAATAGCCGGTAAAATCAAATTGCTAGATGAAACAAAAACCTTCGGGAACAATGGCTTCCGCAAACGAGAAGTGGTTGTCACCACCGAAGAACAATATCCCCAACACATTATGGTGGAGTTTGTCCAAGACAAATGCGAATTGCTCAATGCGTTTCAAGTCGGCCAAAACGTAAAAATTGGAATCAATTTGCGAGGACGCGAATGGGTGAACCCACAAGGAGAGACCAAATATTTCAACGCTATCCAAGGATGGCGCATTGAAGCGATAGATCAATCACAGGCATCCAACGAAGCACCACCAATGCCACCGCCAACCTCATTTGAGCCCGCTAGTGATAGTCCTAATGAAGTTGAGGACGATCTGCCTTTCTAGGACATTTTCT
>QXYU01000011.1 GCA_009886755.1 Flavobacteriaceae bacterium | reverse complement strand
CAAAGTTAGTAGACAAGAGGGGAGGAAACACTTTACGTAGAATTAGAAATAAACAATCTTATAAACAAAAGGGGGCCTAAATACCATTGCGCGCACTAATTCTGTAGATTTTTTCCTACAAATAAAAAAACAAATGTTTTTCTTTAATAGCAGTAAGTGTTAGAATATTAGTATTTAACAAAAAGAAATGACACTTTCCCCATAAAGATAGTTTCCTAAAAGACACTTCTATTTTAATTTTTGAATTTTCTATCTTTGCAGTATGAAAAGAAAATTTCTATCTGTAATACTGTGCACTGTGCTTATGGCAAGCCCTATGAGTAACAGTTTTTCTTTTCATTATTGTGGAGGGCACCTAGTGTCTGTAGCCAATGTTTTTGAAACATCAAAAGGCTGTGGTATGGAATCTGAAGTGCCTGAAACCCATCACCAAGGCCCCGTATTCCAAACGGACTGTTGCCAAGATGTCGTTTTGGTGCCGCAAATTGATGACGGTTTTTCCATTGAGCTAATTACTACAACGGAATTTGATTCTTCCAATATCCTAACAAATCAACCAACGTTTGCATGGGATATTGTTCCGCTTTCAAAAGACGCTATTGGTATTGGGAATTTGCCCAGACCGCCAACCCTCATTTTTAAACGTTACAAGCGCTTCCAGCAGTTACTCACGTATGGTTAAAAGAATTAATTGATCCTCCTCAATCAATTTTATTATTCTTTTTAATACCTATATATGAAAACAATTTTATCCTTTTTTCTACTGCTCACCACGAGCAGCCTTCTATCTCAGTTCCAACTACAAGGCCGTATTGTTGCCAAAGAGGGAAATGAAACCATCGCTATTCCAGGAGCCAATATTTATTGGCAAGACACAACAACAGGAACCATATCTGACGAAAAAGGTGCCTTTGAAATTCCTTTTTCGGGAAGTACCAATAAATTAATTATTAGCTATTTAGGCTATAAAACAGACAGCCTTGATATTTCGACAAATAAAATGTTGATTCACTTCCTCAAGGAAGATGAAGGTAACTTTTTGGATGGTGTAACCGTCACCCAAGGCAGGAAGGCACTTCAAAAATCCTATCTGGAAGCTCAAAACGTTATTCAGGTAAACAGTGAAGAGTTGTTAAAGGCTGCCTGTTGCAACCTTTCTGAAAGTTTTGACACCAACCCCTCCATTGATGTTAATTTTTCCGATGCCCTTACGGGGACCAAACAGATTCAGATGTTGGGCCTAACAAGTCCTTATATTCTTTTTGCAGAGGAAAATATTCCCAGTGTTCGTGGAGCGGCTCAAGCCTATGGCTTGACTTTTACTCCAGGCTCTTGGATTGAGAGCATTCAAATCACTAAGGGAGCAGGGAGCGTGGTCAATGGATTTGAAAGCATTACGGGTCAAATCAATACCGAACTTTTAAAACCGTTTAGTGCTCGTCCTTTGTTCCTGAACTTGTACAGCTCTGTCAACGGAAGGGTAGAGGGCAATGCGCACTGGACACAAAAAGTAGGGAATCGCTGGCACACAGGCCTCTTTGTTCATGCCAATCAACGAACACGAAAGACAGATCGCAACAATGATGGTTTTTTAGACATGCCCTTGGCAGAACAACTTAATCTGTTACACCGGTGGCAATATACCGATGCGGAAAGGGGATGGGTAGGATTTCTAAACCTTCGAATAATGAACGATGAAAAACAATTGGGCCAATTATCGTTTGAACCCAACCAAAGTGATAACACTTTTTGGGGGAGCCTTTTGGAAACCAAGCGTTGGGAGAGTGCTTTGAAAATTGGAAAAGTCAATCCTACCATATCCTATCGCAGTTGGGGGCTACAGACAGCCTATAGTAGACACCAGCAAGAATCCTTCTTTGGTAAACGATACTATGATATTGACCATGAAAGCGCCTATTTAAACATCATGTATAACAGCATCATTGGTAATACCAACACCACTTTTAAAACGGGTATTAATGCAACCTATGATGCTTATGATGAATTGGTGGACACTAAAGACTGGAGGCGGATTGACCGTAATCTGGGAGCTTTTATTGAAGTGAGTAATACCACCGAAAAGTTAAACTGGACTGCAGGTTTACGCGTTGACTCCCATAACAACCTAGGGAATTTTATCACCCCTCGAGTACATTTGCGTTATACACCGATAGAAACAGTAATTCTAAGAGCTTCTGCTGGACAGGGGCGCAAAGCAGCAAATATCTTTGCCGAGCAGCAAAAACAATTTGGAACCAACCGACAGGTCAATATCCAATCCAATGGTGGTGCTTTTTATGGCTTAGAGGCAGAAAAAGCATGGAATTATGGCCTCAGTTATCGTCAAATTCTCCTTCGTGGGGCGCAACAAGCCGATATCACCTTTGATTATTATATAACGGATTTTCAAAATCAAGTGGTTGTAGACTGGGAAATCCCGGGGCAAATTGATTTTTACAACCTTCAAGAGAATAGTTTCGCCAAAAGTTTTCAGGTGGCAGTGGATTATACTCCTGTGCCACAGTGGAATCTACGCTTGGCGTATAAAAATTATGCTGTTGAAACCCAATATAAAAGCGGTCAAAAACAACTGCCCTTACAATCCAAAAATCGTTATTTTGTCAATATTGGATGGGAGAGTAGTTCTACTCCAAAAGACCGCCAATGGCGATGGGATTTGACATGGCACGGATTGGGGGAACAACGTCTGGTTGCTAGCCCAAGAGATGGTGCTGGCCGCTGGGCACCTGGATATAGCTTGCTCAATAGCCAGCTGACACGGGTGTTTTCAAAAGCCTTAGAAGTTTATGTGGGGGGCGAAAACTTAGGGGATTACCGTCAGGTCAATGCGATCATTGCAGCGGATCAGCCCTTCGGTGCTCTTTTTGATAGCGCTCAAATTTATGCTCCAGTTTTTGGACAAATGGCATATATTGGAATGCGATGGAAATTAAATACGAATAAAAATGAAAAATAGAATCTTTACAATCGGACTGCTGTTATTAGGCATTAGCTCGGGTACTGCACAAACAAAATTATCAAAGGCTGAAAAGACTGAATTTATTGTTAGTGGTAACTGTGAAATGTGTAAAAAACGAATCGAACAGGCGACTCTTGCTGTTAAGGGTGTTAAAATGGTAACTTGGGATATCCCTTCCAATGTTTTAAGTGTTATTTATAATGCAAAAAAACAAGATTTAAATGCCATTCACGAAGCCATTGCCGCTGCTGGTCACGACACGGATCGCGCCAAAGCCCCAGAAGATGTGTATACATCTTTGCCGCTTTGCTGCCTTTACGAACGGGAGCAGTAAAAGAACTCTTTGTTGGTATTCAGATCCTCGTTAACATTTATCGGGGATCTTTTTTTAATGTTAATTGGTTTAACATATATAAAACTCATAATCTATTTTACTATAATTAACATTATGTTAAATAAAAAGTTTCTAGACTATCCCCTTTGTCGTTGGATATAAACAAAGTAATTTGTATATAAATTATTATGTAATGTTTAAAAAAATTATTCTAAGCCTTGTAGTTATTTTGGCGGTTGCTACGGGCTACTTAACCTATGTGTTATTTATCAATCCAAAGAGTCCGCGCGGAACGGCTGAAATTGAAAATGAAACCCTGAATGTTAGTGTCACTTACTTTCGTCCGTTTAAAAAGGAACGGTTGCTCTTTGGTTCAGCCGAAGAAGGTGCATTGGTTCCATATGATACCTATTGGCGTCTTGGAGCGAATATGTCCACCCAATTCGAAACAGAGTCCCCTATTTCATTTCATGGCCGTCAGTTAGCTGCAGGCACCTATCGCATGTACGCTATTCCCTATCCCGATCATTGGATTTTGGCCTTAAATATAGAGGCAGGTGCTTTTGGCTATTATCCACCAGACTATACCAATGATGTGATGCGCGTAAACGTTCCTTCAAAGCAGAGTTCTACACCAATAGAGCAGTTTACTATAGATTTTGTTAAAGACTCCACAGGGGTTTCCATGCGGATGCGTTGGGACACTACTGCTGTTTTAGTTGGTATTAAATAATGATACGCTGGATTAATTGGAAGAATTTCTTCCGCACTTTTCTTATTCTTGCACTGTTGACAGGTCTTTCCTATGCAGCTTTGGATTTGATTCAAACCAAAAATAATCGCATGGATATTGAAGACTATGAGCCAAAATCCACCTTAGTGGTCTCCGAAACGCTTTTAACTCAGGCCAAATACCCCTTTGTGGATGTCCATAACCATCAATTTGACATGCCTTTGAAAGATTTGAATAAACTCATAATAGAAATGGATCGTCTCAATATGGGTTTTATGGTAAATTTGAGTGGTTTTCGAGGGCTTTATCTGCAAAAATCCCTGAAAAATATCCAGGAGAATGCCCCTACTCGCTTTGGATTGTTTCTCAATATTGACTTTGAAGCGATTGACGAAGCTGATTTTGCTTCCAAAAATGTTGAGTTGATTCAAAAAGCCGTCACTGATGGCGTAATCGGTCTTAAAGTTTATAAATCCTTGGGGTTGACAGATCATGACAATAACGGAAATCGAATTGCCGTGGATGACCCTCGTTTGGATCCGATCTGGAAGGCTTGTGGTGACAATGGTATTCCCGTACTCATTCATTCTGGTGAACCAGCCTCCTTTTGGGCACCAAAAGATCGTTTTAACGAGCGTTGGCTGGAATTACGACAAAAACCCAGTCGCTATCGAGATCCGTCAAGAAATCCTTCATTTGAAGAAGTATTGGCCGAACAGCATCATGTTTTTAAGAAGCACCCTAACACTACCTTTATTAACGCACATCTGGGTTGGATGGGTGGTGATTTAAATCGATTGGGCACACATTTGGATCGCTATCCCAATGTAATGACAGAAATCGGTGCTGTCTTAGCAGAATTGGGCCGCCAACCTCATACGGCTCGCAAATTTCTAATTGCCTATGGTGAACGTGTTTTGTTTGGAAAAGACAGTTATAATGAAAAGGAATATCACACCTACTTTCGTGTATTGGAAACTGCTGATGAGTACATCCCTTATTATCGTAAGCGTCATGCACATTGGCGTTTGTATGGGCTGAACCTCCCCGACTCTATTTTGCGGAAATTATACTATAAAAATGCGCTGACCCTCTTCCCTAGCATCTCCAAAGACGTTTTTCCATTAGATTAGATCCGTTTTACAATACATTACGTTCTCTTTATGTTGATTGCCTTCTTCCTAAGGTATTGTCACTCTATCTTGGGTAGTCTATTTAAAATAAGCTCTAATACGCCAAAACCTTCTCTATCTTCTCCAGCAAACGTTTCTCTGGCATATAGTTCGCTTCTAGAGCAGCGGCAAAAGGAATGGGGGTATCTAAGGCTCCCAAACGCCCCACGGGTGCATCGAGCTGTTCAAAACAATCTTCGGCAATTTGTGCCGCAATTTCACCCATATAGCCTCCAAACTGACTGTCTTCTTGCAATAGCAAAACCCGATTTGTTTTTCGAACCGAGGCAAATACAGTCTCTCGATCCCATGGTACCAATGTGTTAAGATCGATCACTTCAATTTGATCGGGGGGGAATTGTTCCACAGCATCCAACGCCCAATGGACCCCAAGTCCATAGGTGACAATGGTAAGGGCTGTGCCTTCATTTCGACAAATGGCCTTTCCAAAAGGCTGCAATACGGCTTCGTCTGATACCGGGCCGCTCAAGGTACGGTAGAGCTTCTTATGTTCAAAAAACAAGACAGGGTTAGGATCGGCAACTGCGGCCAGCAAAAGGCTTTTAGCTTCCTCAGGAAAGGCGGGATAAACGACCTTTAAGCCCGGAACGGTTGTAAACCAAGCTTCATTGGACTGGGAGTGAAAAGGTCCTGCATTCACCCCTCCACCGCAGGGCATTCGCAAAACGATATCGGCAGTTTGACCCCAACGATAGTACGATTTGGCCAATAGATTCACTACGGCCGTAAAGCCCGTAGAAACAAAATCGGCAAACTGCATTTCCACCACTGCTTTTTTTCCAGTCAACGCATAGCCATAGGCACAGGAAATCACAGCCGATTCGCACAATGGGGTGTTCCGTACGCGACCTTTGCCATATTTTTCCATCAGCCCTTCTGAGATTTTAAAAACACCTCCATAGGCTCCTATGTCCTGCCCCATTAAAATCAATTGAGGATGTTCTTCAAATGCCTGATCAAGTCCTAATTGAAGGGCATCCACGAAACGCATTTCAGTAGTGGAATTATATTTTTCAAAAGACACATTGTCAGTTTCTTGATATACATCATTTAATTCTTTAGTTACATACCCCTCAATAGTCGGTTCCACTTTTGCTTTTTCCCAGTCCTGTTGAATGGCAGTGTTGATTTCTTTCGTTATATTTATTTTATCTGCTTGCGTAAGCACTCCGGTTTCCAGTAAATAATTTTCATAGTTTACAACGGGATCTTTAGCCTTCCATTTTTCTTGTAAGGCCTTGGGCACATAGGCCACCCCACTTGCCTCCTCGTGTCCGCGTTGACGAAAGGTTTTGAACTCCACCAAAACAGGACGTGGATTTTGGCGCATGCTTTTTGCCAACGCCTTAATCTCTTGATAAACTTTTAGAATATTATTCCCGTCAATTATATGCGCTTCCATGGCATATCCGGGCGCACGATTGATCAAGTCCGTAACAGCAAACTGCTCTTTGCTAGGGGTTGAAAGTCCATAACCGTTGTTTTCAATACAAAATAGCACTGGAAGCTTCCACACGGAAGCCAAATTCAGCGCTTCATGAAAATCCCCTTCGCTGGTACCCCCTTCTCCGGTAAAGACCGCGCATATTTTCTTTTGTCGTGCCAATTTATCCGAGAGCGCAATACCACAGGCAATGCCCAATTGAGGTCCGAGATGAGAGATCATTCCTACAATATGATGCTCCTGGGTGCCAAAGTGAAAACTCCGATCCCTACCTTTGGTAAAGCCACTCGCCTTGCCTTGCCATTGAGCAAAAAGCCGATACAAAGGAATGTTCCGAGAGCTAAATACTCCTAAATTGCGATGAAGGGGTAAAATATATTCGTTTTCTTTTAGGGCTTCAGCAACGCCAACGGCTATGGCTTCTTGGCCAATACCCGAAAACCATTTACTGATTTGACCCTGTCGTAATAACTTTAGCATCTTTTCCTCAATCCGTCGCGGCAAGAGGATAGAGCGGTATAAGTATAGGAGTTCTGACGAATCCAATTTATTTTTTGCAAAACGCATTTTCGAAGATACTAAATTGCCGCGTTCGGATTTTGTATTTTTGAAATTTGAAGCCCGATGAAAAACAAAAAACTCAACAGTCTGGAAGCCCTAAGTCAAATTCAGTTTGACAACCTAGCCCCAGATCCGGAAAACTATCAGGAACCCGAAGAAATCCCAGAAAAACAATACCTAGAAGCACACTTTAGTAACAAAGGTCGTGCGGGGAAAACCGTAACATTAATCAAAGGGTTTGAGGGAGATCCTTCCGAACTTAAAGCCTTGGCAAAGCTTTTAAAACAACATGTGGGTGCTGGAGGAACGGTTAAAAATGGAGAAATCGTCATTCAAGGGAACTATCGGGAGGCTCTGATGGAAAAATTAGAAAGCCTTGGCCATAATGTCAAACGTGTGGGAGGCTGAGAAGTACTTATTCTAAGCCCATCATTATTTTTAAGTTTTCTTTGATTATACGGATATGATCTGCACTTAAGTCACCCAATTTTTTAATAAGTCTTCTGTTGTCAATGACTCACTGAGCAGCACGACCCTTTCTCTACTAGTTTACATTCTCTTATAAATCGCGTTGGGTACCAGCCACAATAGTTTAGCTATAAACCACCATCTTTTTGTCACATAGCCAATTTCTTTTTTTCGCTGTATGATCCCAAAAATTTGACGCGAAGCCTTTTCATTTGTAGCAACCCAAAATTGACCGTCACCTTTAGCCATATCAGTATCTACGAATCCGGGTCTTATATCTGTCACATAAATCGGCATCTTAACTTTTGTTGCTTTTTGCCTTAACCCCTCTAAGTAGTTGATTTGATATGCTTTGGAAGCATTATAAGCTGGTGCTATTCCGCTTCCTCTAATTCCTGCGATAGAACTTATAGCAACCAAATGTTCATTTCCTTGCTTTTCGAAGTAATTAAACGTCCGATCAACGATCTCTGTAAAAGCGTTTACATTTAAAAGGTTCGTTTTATTCTCAATCTCAAAATCAAGACTTTTGTTTAAATTACCTGTTCCAGAACTAAAAATCAGAAGATCAAGTCCCCCAATTTGATCGACCAAATCATTTAATTTTTTGGAATTATTTTCTTTGGTGCAATCAAATGAACTTACTATAAAATGCTCCGGATTTCTCTTTTTTAATCGCTCTAACTCCGCTAGCCGTCTTCCTGTAATTCCAACCTTATATCCATTTTGAATAAGGATTTGAGCCAGTTCATTTCCAATTCCTGAAGTTGCTCCGATCACAATTGCTTTTTCATTCTGTTCTGATCAAGAATTCCGACTCCTTCTGCTTTTGTCATGGCTATTTTATTTCATCCGTAAAATGTTCTTTGTGTTTTCTTTTTGAAAATTTTTCGAAATTAAATTCTTTCGATTCTCCTTTTGGAATTGATAAACTCAGTCAATTCTTCCCTTTGACCATTCTTCCAACATACACAATTTGCCCGATATGACATGCATAATGCATCATCTGTCTATTTACCGCCTCAATGACCGAATGCCTTTGGTTCCTTATGAATACAGCCGTTTGAAAATTATCCTTATTGAGTGTTTTTATAGCTTTAAACAGACAAGCCCAGCCGTCATTCAATTTTTTGAGCATTTCTTTTCGATAAATTTCTTTTAGAAGTCTAAGGTTTATACGCCAGTAGAATAGACGTGGACACTATTGGTTAAAAGTATTAAAAAGACTTAAAATGAGTATTTCTAGCGCTTTTTGGTCACAATAACTGTAGGAAGAGTACTAATACTACCACTCAATCGGTGTCTGCCCTTTGGATAGCAAATAGGCATTGCATTGGCTAAAATGGCGGTTGCCAAACCAATAGCCACGGTTAGCACTTAACGGGGATGGATGCCCGCTGGTAAGTATCAGGTGGCGTGTGGCGTCGATCAATGGGATTTTCTTTTTGGCATAGCCTCCCCAAAGAAGGAATACAAGCCCTTCTTTCTCTGCGGACAGCTTTTGGATCACGGCATCGGTAAACTGTTCCCATCCTTTCCCCTGATGGCTTCCAGCCCGATGAGCAGCCACCGTTAGCGTTGTATTCAATAACAGTACGCCTTGGGAAGCCCAAGCTGTCAGATCACCGACTTTAGGGTAGGTCTTCCCTACATCCGTTTGCAGTTCTTTAAAAATATTGATCAAAGAAGGAGGGAGTGGAATTCCTTCTGGAACGGAGAAACACAAGCCTTGCGCTTGCCCAGGACCGTGGTATGGATCTTGTCCCAAAAGTACTACTTGGGTTTTTTCTAATGGGCAGACATCGAAAGCCTTAAAAATTTCAGAACCTGGAGGATAACAGGGCTCGGCAGCATAGGCCCTTTGAACAAATTCGATAAGCTTTTGAAAATAAGAAGCTTCGAACTCGCTATGGAGCAACTTTTCCCAGCTGGGATGAATCCGTACAGCCATAATTTCGTTATTTTTGCAGCGCTAAGTTATGGAAAACAAAAACGTCTATATCCCTCAAAAAACTCTTGAAGATCTGGAATACCAAGAGGTCTTAAAGCAGGTAGCTGTTTTTGCTGTTACTGAAATGGGTACCGCCACTTGTTTGGAAAGCAAACCGCTGCCCAACAGTCCAGATCTCCATAAACAGCTCCAATCCGTTTTTGAGTTTCGCGCCTCTTTTGATAACGACAATCGAATTCCCAATCACGGTTTTGAAGACCTTAGCAAAGCCATCCAGATGCTACAGATTGAAAATAGTGTTCTGGAAATTCAAGCATTTCGCAATATTGGCAGCACTTCCGAAACAGTGAACATCCTTTTGAAGTTTTTCAAAAAATTCAAATCGTACTATCCCACACTCTTTTCCCAAGGAAAAGAAATTGAGCTGAACAAGGAGATCAAACAAGAAGTCGATGCGATAATCGATCGCTTTGGAGAAGTGCGTAACAATGCCTCAGAGGATTTGGCACGAATTCGAAAGCAAATCAATCAGTTAAAAGGTCGCATTGGTCAAAGCTTTAACAAAGCCTTGAGTTACTATACCCAACAAGACTATTTGGATGATATTCGGGAATCCGTTCTGGACAATAAGCGTGTATTGGCTGTCAAAGCCATGCACCGACGAAAGATTAAAGGCACCATTATGGGGAGTTCCAAAACAGGTAGCATTGTATTTATGGAACCCGAAGCCACTGCGCAATTGACTCGTGAGTTGCAAAATCTTGTTTTTGAAGAAACCGAAGAAATCAAAAAAATCCTCAGTCAACTCACCGATTTTTTGCGCCCTTTTGTCCATTTGATCGGCCAGTATCAACATTATCTCCTTTCGCTAGACGTGATCTATGCCAAAGCATGCTATGCACAAGACATCAATGGAATCCTCCCAAAGATCAAAGAACGTTCAGAGATTGAATACGTACAAGCCTATCACCCTTTATTGTGGAAAACCCACCAGGTAGAGAACAAAAAAACCTATCCGCAAGACATTCATCTAAGTCCTGACAAACGAATCATTGTCATTTCTGGCCCTAACGCTGGAGGAAAAAGTATTACCCTGAAAACAGTGGGACTCCTCCAATTAATGCTGCAAAGTGGTATTTTGATTCCTGTTCACGAACAAAGTCGTGCCACGCTATTTAATAGCATTCTTACCGATATTGGAGATAATCAATCGATCGAAAATCATTTGAGCACCTATTCCTATCGATTGAAAAACATGAAGATCTTTTTGCGAAAATGCAATGAGAACACCCTCTTTTTGATTGATGAATTCGGAACGGGATCCGATCCAGAACTAGGGGGTGCCTTAGCCGAGGTAATACTAGAAGATTTCTACGAACGCAATGCTTTGGGATTGATCACAACCCACTACTCCAATCTCAAGGTTTTAGCGAATGAACTCCCGGCTATGGAAAATGCCAATATGCAGTTTGATAATCGCACACTGGAACCGGTGTTCAAACTTATCACTGGGGAAGCCGGCAGCTCCTTTACATTTGAAGTGGCACAAAAAAACGGTTTGCCCTATAGCTTAATCAATCGCGCTAAGAAGAAGATAGAACGTGGCAAAGTTCGTTTTGATGCCACTATTGCCAAACTGCAGAAAGAACGCAGTCAAATGGCTAAAACAGGGCAATCACTTCGGGAAAAAGAAAATAAAGCTCAAGTTGAGTCCGAGAAACTGGAAGTGCTGAATCAAAAAATCAAATCCAAATTAACCAGTTATCAAGAGCTCTTTGACCACAACCAGCGGATGATTGTTTTAGGGAACAAAGTCTATGATTTGGCAGAACGCTATTTTGTCAATAACAAGAAACGCCCTCTTATCGCGGAGCTCCTCAAAATGGTAGAGACCGAAAACTCCAAACGAAAACGTAAAACAGCTACGCTTGCAAAAAAAGAGAAAGCTGAGAAAAAGAAGATTGACCAAGAGGTGCAGCAAAAAATGGAGAAAATCCGTAAAGAAAAGAAGGTCAAAAAGAAACCAATTGTTGTAAAACCTAAAGTTAAAGTAATACTTAAAGTTGGAGACAAGGTTCGTATTAAAGACAGCCGTTCGGTGGGCACTTTGGATAGTATTGAGAAGAAAAAAGGTTTTGTTAATTACGGTATTTTCACTACTCAAGTGGATTTAGAACAATTAGAACTCGCCTGATGATTTCAGAACGACCCTTTGTGATTTTTTTCGATGGACACTGTGTGCTATGTCACTTTTGGGTGAAACAGGTCCTGAAATATGATGCGAAAGAACGCTTTTCTTTTGCGGAATTAGAGGGAAAACTGGGGCAAGACTTCCTAAAAGAGCGCGGATTGGAAACAGAAGATTCTATTGTACTATGGCAACAGGGACAAGCCTATTGGATGCATTCTGCAGCGATATTTATCATTGCGAAAAAGCTTGGTGGCATTTTCAATTTGCTGGCGCTTTTTCGATTCCTCCCTACACGCTTCACCGATGGGGTCTATCGTTTGATTGCTCGCAATCGAAAGCTTTGGTTTGGAACTCACAGCAGTTGTCCTCCCCCTCCAACTGGATTCAAAGAGCGTTTTATTTCATAAATAAAGTGTTCCCCGAATAGAACAAAGGAACAGCCATATAGTACGGCTCTTTCACCAGAAACTACTTTTCTATTTCGTGAATAATTCCCTTGAAATACTTTAGCCGTATCCTAAATCATTTATTATGATACGACTATTATTTATTATTTGTTTGAGTTTATGTTTTGTACAGTGCTATCCTGAGGAGTCTCTTCATGCTCCACTACCTAAGAAAAACTTGCACCTCTATTTTCAAGCTACCGAATCGTGCCCCACTCTTCATGGTCATTTTCAGTTGCAAATCCACACGAAAGATTCGGATACACAAAAAAGAACCTTAATAAAAGAGAGCTATTTTTGGACCAAGACATTACCTTTTGAGGCAAGCCTCCCTATTATTGAAGAAAAATGGGATTCCTTTTCCACGAGTGACGAAGTTTTTTATGTGAGCATTCGCTGGGACTCCAAAGGGAATGGTGTTTATTGCGATGGTGACTTAGTCTTAGACTACCAAATCAAAGATCCAAAAGTTCTATTGCAGGAAAAACAACAGAAGGTATACCTTAAGAAAAGTAAAGGTGCGCTTTGTACTACTTTTTAGGGTAATGATCATCTTATTTTTTTTCTTGCGGAACTGCTTTGACTTTCCCCAAGGATGTTCCTACCATAAGGGAAACAGCTGCGTCTCCAGTAACGTTTACAATGGTGCGACACATATCCAACGGACGGTCAATAGCAAAAATAAGTGCTAGACCCGCTTCTGGAATTCCAGCCTGCGCCAAGACAATTACCAGCATAACAATGCCTGCACTTGGAACGGCCGCGGTACCAATAGAGGCCAAGGTTGCGGTAAAAATGATACCCAGTTGAGCCGATAGGCTTAAATCCAAGCCAAATGCCTGGGCGATAAATACAGCCGCTACTCCTTGATACACACTGGTCCCATCCATGTTAATCGTAGCACCAATAGGCAATACAAAACTAGCAACTTCTTCATCTACCCCTAAATGTTCTTCAACACGCTCCATCGTTACCGGAAGTGTTGCAGCACTAGAAGAAGTGGAAAAAGCTAAAAGCTGAGCTGGCGCAATTCCTTTAAAGAAAAAGCTAGGACTCCGCTTGGCAAAAACGCGAACCGCAGCAGCATAAACCCCAATCATCAAAGCCAAGCCTAAAAGAAGGGTAATCGCGTAGAGAGCCAAGGCTTTGAATAATTCCAGACTGGGTGCTTCCACCACTAAGGCGGCTAGCAATGCAAATACTCCATAAGGAGCAATCAACATGATGAGATCAATCATTTTGAGAATTACTTCATTAAATGCATCAAAAAAACCTTTGACACTTCTGGATTTTTCTTCTGGAATCAAAATCATTCCCACTCCAAAAAAGAGTGCGAAAAAGATGATTTGCAGCATATTGCGATTGCTAGTAGCAGCTTGAAAGATATTGTCTGGCACAATGTCCACCAACGCCTGCAAGGGGCCTGCCTCACGTTGCTTTGCGGCCACTTTACGTTTTGCATCAGCATCGGAAGAGTAGGCTTCTACCAGTTCTTGACGGGTATCTACACTAATCGATTTCCCCGGTTTTATTGTATTTACTAAAACCAACCCGATGCTAACCGCAACTAGGGTAGTCAACAAATAAGCCCCTATAGTTCGACCTCCCATAGCAGAAAGCTTGGAGATGTCTTTCAAATCCGATACGCC
This sequence comes from Flavobacteriaceae bacterium, assembly GCA_009886755.1. Classification (GTDB taxonomy): domain Bacteria; phylum Bacteroidota; class Bacteroidia; order Flavobacteriales; family Flavobacteriaceae; genus UBA11891. The sequence continues at coordinate 31,568 of QXYU01000011.1, read as the reverse complement.
CTTGATTAGGGAGGCAAGAATCAGGGGGATAGCTATCAGCTTGAGTAGATTGATAAAGATGGTGCCAAAAGGTTTGACATAATCACGAACGATCAAGTCTCCAGAATCAACAAATGACATGGTGAGACCAAAAAGAACGCCCAAAAGCATTCCAATTAAAATTTTCCAGTGAAGGGCTAATTTTTTCATGCTGAATAAATTCAATTTAGGTAGGACGAAAAGTACGGATAAAATTTTAAAGCTTAGTACTTCGGTTAAGGAGTGAAAAATCTGCTAGAACCAATGCTGCCATTGCTTCTACGATAGGAACAGCTCTAGGAACAACACAGGGATCGTGTCGTCCTTTGCCTTGCATTTCAACCATTTCCCCTTGCTTATTCAGTGTTGTTTGGGTTTGCATGATGGTTGCGACAGGCTTAAAGGCTACTTTAAAATAGATATCCATTCCGTTGGAAATCCCACCTTGTACACCCCCAGAATGATTGGTTTGAGTGCTGCCATCAGCATTGAATTGATCATTGTGCTGACTCCCTTTGCGTTGGGCTCCGGCAAAACCGCTACCGTATTCAAAACCTTTAACGGCATTGATAGAAAGCATGGCTTTTCCCAGTTCGGCATGCAGCTTATCAAATACAGGCTCTCCAAGTCCTAGGGGTACATCCTTAATTACACAACTAACCACCCCGCCCACGGTATCGCCTTCTTTTCGGATTTGTCGAATATAGGCTTCCATTTCCGCTGCCTTGTCAGGGTCGGGGCAACGTACAGGATTACTTTCTGTCAAATCAAAATTCAGTTCTTGATAGTTTTCATCGAGTGCAATTGGACCTACTGCAGAAACATAAGCGTCAATAGAAACAGATGAAAGAAGTTGCTTTGCAATGGCGCCTGCCACCACTCTGCTGGCAGTTTCTCGAGCAGAACTGCGTCCACCACCTCGATAGTCTCGAACACCGTATTTCTCATCATACACCTTATCGGCATGCGAAGGTCGATAACTGTCCTTGATATGGGAGTAGTCCTTAGACTTTTGGTTTGTGTTGTGAATCGCGAATCCGATAGGAGTTCCGGTGGTTTTCCCTTCAAAAATACCCGAATAAAAAACCACTTCATCGGGTTCCTTACGCTGTGTCACAAGGGCAGATTGCCCCGGTTTACGTCGATTAAGATCGGTTTGTATTGCGTCAATATCCAATTCGATGCCAGAGGGGCATCCATCAATCACTCCGCCGATTGCAGCGCCGTGAGATTCTCCAAAAGTCGTAAGGCGAAACAGTTGCCCAAAAGAATTTCCTGCCATAATGAAGGGCAAATATACTGCAAACTGTTGTCAAACATTAACATTTTCATAGGCATTCTTGTAGCAAAATCACCATGAAAAGAGATCTTAAATTCCGTATTTTTGGAAAAATTTTAATATGAAAAAGCTCCTTGGAATAGTTGTTTTGGCTTGTTTGGGTTGTTCCGAATCACACGAGTTAGTGATCAAAGGTACGATTGATTCAGACGAACCCTTGAAGATTATCCGTTATATTCCAGATAGCAATAACCAGCCTCGCCCCTATGATACGGTTCCTTCTGTCGAGGGAAAATTTCTTTTTAAGGTAGCCGTCGAAAAGCCAAATATTAATTTTATTACTGTGGAAGGTAAAAATGGCAGCTTTCCTTTTATTGCTGAAAAAGGTAGCTTGACAATGGCCATCAAATCTGAGAATATTGCCAATTCAAAAACATCAGGATCTCTTTCCAATGATGATTATATGGCGTTTAAAGATCAAAGTGAAGCCTACGGAGTCCAATTGCAACAGCTCACCGAAGAGATTAATGAGGCGCGACAGTACAATGACAATTTGTTGGTTGAAGAATTACAACGACAGACCAACCAAGTCCGACAGGAGATTAGTTCCTACGAGCAAGGATTAATTACAGACAAGACCGATTCTTATTTATCCGTTTTATTACTGGATCGGATGCTTAACAGTAAAACCCTTAGCCCTGCGCAAGTCAAGCCTATTTTTACTACTTATTCGGAGCGTATACAGCAATCGGTCATAGGACAAGGCATTCAAAGCCGACTCAATGCCCCCATCTCCCCTACTGACATTGGCAGCAAGGCTCCTAATTTTACAGCACCAAACCCCGAAGGCAGTCCTTTAGAACTGCAAAAACAATTAGGAAAAATCACCATTCTTGATTTTTGGGCATCCTGGTGCCGTCCCTGCCGCATTGAAAACCCCAACCTTGTTCGTGCCTATAACAAGCTCAAAGATAAAGGCTTGCATGTGGTAAGTGTCTCTTTGGATCGAGACAAAAAACGTTGGCTTCAGGCCATTAAAGACGATGGCTTAAACTGGGATCATGTGTCTAATTTGAAACACTGGAGAGATCCGGTCGCACAGCTATATAAAGTGTCTTCCATTCCAGCCACCTTTATATTGGATGAAAACGGTTTTATTATTGCCAAAAACCTTCGGGGACCTCAACTAGAAACAACCCTGACGAAATTAATGCAATAAGATTAAAAGGGAAGGTACTGCATCCAGTCCCTAAGTAATTGAGGGGAAAACATCAAACTCAATAGAATCCCTCCCACAGCACCGCCTAGATGTGCAGAGTGCCCTATTTGATCTCGTTGGCTTTTCATTCCATAAAGAGTATATCCTAGATAGAGCAACACAAACAAGTAACCCGGCATGGGAATTGGGATAAATAAGAAGCCTACTTTCATCTCTGGAAAAGCCAATAGGGCTGAAAAAAGGACACCAATGACTCCTCCACTCGCGCCCACGGCACTATAACTCGGTTTACTTCGATTAAAATACATACCTAAAACGCTGCCACTAAAAACACTCCCAAAATACAACAACCAAAAAGCATAGCCCCCAAAATAACTTACTACGTAATCTCCAAAAAACACAAGCGTCATCATATTAAAGAGCAAATGAGTGGTGTCTGCATGTAAAAAACTGGAAGAAATCAATCGGTAGTATTGCCCTTGATTTATAGCTGCTATTTGAAACAGGTATTTGTTAAAAAAAGAGGAGTATTGAAATCCTTTTCGGGAAATCAGCACATTGGCAGCGATCAGAAGCAGCACATAAAAACTCAAGGCCATAGGATATGTTTCAAATGCGCAATGTAGTATATTTGCTCCAAAGACAACCCTTTGAATCGAATTGCCTTTATCGTCCTCGCCCCCCTACTTTACGGGCTCTCTTTCCTCCCCTTTTGGGTATTACACCTTATCTCAAACGGCTTAGCTTTCCTCCTACATCGGGTAATTGGCTACCGTAAAAAGATGATTCAAACTTATTTGGATCGTATTTTTCCCGACAAAACACAGCACGAACGCGCCCAAATTCGAGCAAAATTCTACCTGAATCTGAGCGATGTGATTTTAGAGACCATCAAAAGTATTACCCTATCGCCAAAGGCTATCCAGAAACGATTTAAAGTGATTGATATTGAGGCGCTAACCCAGTATGAAAACCAGGACCGTTCGGTCTTTATCGTTTGTGGACACTACTCCAACTGGGAATGGATGGCATCTTTGGGACTTCAGTTTCACAAGCAATACCCCTACCTGATATACAGTCCTCTGCAAAATCCCTATTTCAACAATTTCATCAAGCGTGTTCGCAAAAAATACCAGGTTTTATTGCTTCCACGAAAAGAAACCGTGGCGACTTTGACTCGCCAAGAACAAAAATCGATTCCGAGAGCGTATGGTTTTGCGATGGATCAATCGCCTAGAATGAATCCAAAGGCCTATTGGCGATCCTTTTTAGGGATACGCGTTCCGGTGTTCACTGGGGCAGAACGACTAGCAAAAGAATTTGATATTCCTTTAGTTTACGCTTCCATAAATCGCGTAAAGAGAGGATATTATGAGGTTCAGTTTGAAGTATTAGAAGAAAACCCAAAAGCCACTCCAGAAAACGATATTACAAATCGTTTTTACGACAAATTAGAAGCACAAATCTACCAAGATCCCGTTCAGTATTTATGGTCGCACCGTCGCTTTAAGCACGAAGGGAAAGAGCTCATATCAAAGCGTTGATTTGGTTTAAAACCGTTTCTGCCAGCCCATCAGCAACAGCTTGACTGGGGGCTTCGGTATAGATTCGAATAATGGGTTCTGTATTGGACTTTCGCAAATGTATCCATCGATCATCAAAGTCTATTTTAACTCCATCAATGGTTGATGGATTTTGGTCTATGTACACATTTTTTATTTTTTCTAAAATCCCATCTACATCCATTCCTACTTTTAATGTCACTTTGTTTTTGCTCATAAAAAACGACGGGTAGCTAGCCTTTAACACGGAAACAGATTGCTGACGGTCCGCCAAATGGGATAAAAACAATGCGATTCCTACCAATGCATCGCGACCATAGTGTAATTCGGGATAGATGATTCCTCCATTACCTTCACCCCCAATGACAGCCTTTTCTGCTTTCATGGACACAACCACGTTGACTTCACCCACCGCCGCAGCCGTGTACTTTCCTCCATGTTTTTCGGTGATTACTCGTAAAGCTCGGGTAGAAGATAAATTGGAAACAGTATTGCCCTTGGTTTTAGACAAAACATAGTCCGCACAGGTAACAAGGGTGTACTCTTCCCCGAACATTTGTCCTTTTTCGTCCACAAAAGCCAAACGATCTACATCGGGATCCACTACAATACCAAAATCCGCTTTTTCCTTAGTTACTGTAGCACAAAGATCTCCTAAGTGTTCCTTTAAAGGTTCTGGATTGTGGGGAAAATGACCCGTAGGTTCGCAATAGAGTGGTATCATCTCAACTCCCAACGCCTTTAATAGCGGTGGAATTGAAATCCCTCCTGTGGAATTCACCGCATCGACAACCACTTTGAATCCAGCACTTTGAATCGCCCCTACATTTACCAATGGCAGCTCTAAGATGGCTTGAATATGCTGCTCGATAAAGTCATTGCGAACGTGGCATTTTCCCAAAGCATCCACCTCTGCAAATTCAAAGGCTTCTTTTTCAACCATTGCCAGAAGGGTTGCCCCATCCAATGCAGAGATAAACTCTCCTTTTTCATTGAGTAGCTTTAAGGCGTTCCATTCTTTGGGATTGTGGCTAGCAGTCAAAATAATGCCCCCTTGAGCTTGTTCAAAAACTACTGCCATTTCGATTGTTGGGGTGGTTGACAAACCTGCATCGATCACATCCACACCTAGGCCAATCAAAGTATTTTGCACCAATTCTTGAAGCATCGCTCCCGATAAACGGGCATCTCTACCAATGACAACTTTTATTTTTTTCTGTTGATTTTGATCAAGCAACCAAGTACCATAGGCCGCTGCAAAACGAACGGCATCCAAAGGAGTTAAATTTTCTTCAGGCTGTCCGCCGATGGTGCCTCGAATTCCGGAGATAGATTTAATTAGCGTCATGTCTCAAAAGTACACAATCCCTTTATGAGAGCCATTTGAAGATAGATTAGTTTTCCACAATAGCTGCTTATAATTATCCTGGCTGTTTCCTATTCGATCCCGATACTCCAGTATCTTTAAAACGTGAATTATTTAGCTCATATTTACTTGTCTGGTTCGAATACCCATCATGCTTTAGGCAATTTTATAGCCGATGACATTAAGGGATTGGAATGGAAAAAATATCCAATTAAAATACAAGAAGGCATCCTTCTGCACCGCGCCATCGATTCCTACACGGATAAGCATGCCCTTTTCAAGAAGCATGTTAGCCTTCTCTTTCCTATCTACCGCCACTACAGTAGGGTAATTGTAGATATGTATTACGATCATTTTTTAGCCTGCCATTGGAAAAAGTTTCATCCCTTGCCTTTGAATTCATTCGCTGAAAATTTTTATACCACACTGGAAAACCATTTGCCTTTACTTCCTGAAGTGTATGAAAAACGCCTTCCGCACATCCGAAAAGGCAATTGGTTTCTCAAATACGCTTCTATTGATGGATTGGGACAGATTCTTTGGCAAATGGAACAACGCACTCGTTTCCCCTCTAAGCTTTCAAATTCTATCTCTGAATTAAAGCTGCACTATTCTCTTTTGGAAAGTGATTTTCTCGAATTTTTTCCCCTTCTCTGTGGCTATTGTAAAAAGCACCCCAACGCTGGGAATTATAAAGAATTACCGTACTTTGAGATTTAAAAATTCAGTATTATGACTCGAAGCTTATATTCTTGGCTTGCGATAGCCATTGTCGGGAGCTGCCATGCTCCTGTTGAACAACCTCAATCTGCCCTAGTTTCAGCGCGAGCAGAAGCCTCTAAAATTGGCATTGACATCCTCAAAAAAGGAGGCAATGCATTTGATGCGATGATTGCAACCCATCTTGCTTTGACAGTTTGTTATCCCAATGCAGGGAATATTGGCGGCGGCGGCTTTTTAATATATCGCAAAGCAGACGGAACCGTTGGAAGCTTGGACTATCGCGAAAAGGCACCAGACGCAGCGGATCGGGACATGTATTTGGATAGTACAGGAAACGTAATTCCTGACAAAAGTACCCTAGGGGGCCTTGCGGTTGGCGTTCCAGGCAGTGTAGCCGGTTTGACTGATATTCATGAAAAATTAGGTTTTCTTCCCTTTAAAGACCTGGTACAACCGGCCATTGAGCTGGCAGAAAAGGGCTATGTGGTTACTGAAAAACAAGCTCGAAGTTTCGCCAGCAAAAGAGAGCAATTCATCCTTATCAATGGAAAAAATACACGTTACGCTTATCCATATCAAGCAGGAGATACTGTTTTCAATCCGGAACTAGCCAGTGCTCTAAAACGGATTCAAGCACATGGAAGAGCGGGTTTTTACCAAGGCGAAACAGCCGATCAAATTGTAGAAACAGTTGCTGCTACAGGTGGAATTATCACTCATGATGATTTAAAGAACTACCAAGCTATTTGGCGCGATCCTTTACGTTTTTCATATAAAGACCTATCCCTAGTATCCATGGCTCCTCCCTCTAGTGGTGGTGTTTGCTTGGCGCAAATGATGGGAATGATAGAAGATTATGATATAGGACAATATGGGCATAATTCTCCCGAAGCGATGCAAGTCATGATCGAAGCTGAACGACGCTCCTATGCGGATCGCAGTGAGTTCTTGGGAGATCCTGATTTTGTTTCCATTCCAATCGATAGTCTTATGGATAAGAATTATCTAAAAGAACGAATGTTGGATTTTAGCTGGGATCAAGCCACTTTATCTTCGGCCATCAAACCCGGTGGGATTGTGTGGAATGAAAGCGATGAAACCACCCACTACTCCATCTTAGACAAAGACGGTAATGCTGTTTCGGTGACTACCACGTTAAATGGAAGTTACGGATCCAAGGTATATGTGGAAGGCAGCGGTTTTTTCCTCAACAACGAAATGGATGACTTTAGTAGCAAACCTGGCACTCCCAATATGTTTGGCTTGGTAGGCAGTAAAGCCAATGCCATTGCACCAGGAAAGCGGATGCTGAGTTCCATGACACCAACCATTGTGGAAAAGAACGGAAAGTTATGGATGATTGTGGGAACACCGGGAGGCTCAACTATCATTACCTCCGTATTTCAAACCATATTAAATGCCTATGAATTTGGAATGGAGATGCAAGCAGCTGTAGAAGCCCCTCGTTTCCATCATCAGTGGTTGCCCGATGTAGTCGTCTTAGAACCCAATCGATTTACCCAAGCCCAAATCCAGCCCTTACAAGAAAAAAACTATAACATCGAGGAAAAATTAACTCGTATTATCGGCCGAGTAGATGCCATTATGATAGCGGAAGATGGTGCCATTAGTACAGGCGCCGATCCTCGAGGGGATGATGCAGCCGCCGTTTGGTAGATTGAAAAACAAAAAGATGTAGCGTATTTAATTCGTGCTGAAAACACTATTTTTACCGGGTTTATGAATGAGGAAAAGGATTTAATTGAAGTAAAGGGAGCTCGGGTTCACAATCTGAAAAACATAGACGTAGCCATTCCGCGCGAAAAGCTCGTGGTAATCACGGGGTTATCGGGAAGTGGCAAGTCTTCGTTAGCTTTTGAAACCATCTATGCAGAAGGGCAACGGCGCTATATGGAGACGTTTTCCGCTTATGTACGCCAGTTTTTAGGGAATCTAGAACGACCGGATGTTGACAAAATAGACGGACTTTCCCCTGTCATCGCCATTGAACAAAAAACAACTTCACGCAGTCCTCGTTCTACTGTAGGAACCATCACAGAACTCTACGATTACCTCAGGCTTTTATATGCCCGAATTGGAACCGCCTATAGCTACACCACCCAAAAAAAAATGGTTAGCTATACAGACGCTCAAATCCTTTCCTTGATTCAAAAAGAGTTTGAAGGCAAGAAGATCGCCCTTCTAGCTCCTATTGTGAAATCCCGAAAAGGACATTATCGTGAACTGTTTGAAAACCTAATCAAACAAGGCTTTATTCGTGCTCGTGTGGATGGTCAGATAGTCAACTTGACCCCAGGAATGAAAGTTGATCGCTACAAGACCCACGATATTGAATTGGTTGTGGATCGGATCAAAATGGAAGCCACAGCCAATATTGAAAAACGTTTGGAAGATTCGGTGGCTACAGCCATGGAATTTGGAGAGGATACCCTTTTGATTATTGACCTTGACTCGGATAAGCAACGCTATTTTAGTCGTAACCTAATGTGCCCCGAGTCGGGCATTTCCTATCCCAAGCCCGAGCCCAACACTTTTTCCTTTAACTCCCCCAAGGGTATGTGCCCAGATTGTAAAGGTCTTGGAGTTCAGCAAGTCCTCAATCCAGATAAAATCATCCCAGACCGCTCCGTATCCATCAACAATGGTGGCATTGCACCGCTAGGAGAACGCAAAAGCAATTGGGCCTTCAAGCAAATGGATGTTATTGCAAAATGTTATGATTTTTCACTCAACGATCCGATCTCTAAAATTCCAGGACCGGCCCTTCAAATCATCCTTAAAGGCGGCAAGGAAAAATTTGCCATACCCTCCAAATCCTTGGGTATTACCCGGGATTATAAAATTGATTACGAAGGCATAGAAAACTTTATTCAATACCAATACCGCAATAGTGAATCCACTGGAATAAAGCGCTGGGCGCATGCTTTTATGGACGAAAAAAGCTGTTCCTCTTGCCGAGGTAATCGGTTAAAAAAAGAAGCACAATACTTTAAAATCGACGAACAAAACATTGGGGATTTATCTGATATGGATCTTGTCGATCTATTTGAATGGTTTGACACGCTCCCAGCCAAGCTATCCGACAACGAAAATATAATAGCCTCCGAGCTGCTTAAAGAACTTAAAACCCGAACGCGTTTTCTTTTGGATGTAGGGCTCAACTATTTGACAATCAATCGCTCTTCTCGTTCGCTTTCGGGTGGCGAAGCCCAACGTATTCGCTTGGCTACGCAAATTGGCTCTCAGTTGGTAGGAGTTCTCTACATACTTGATGAGCCTAGTATTGGTCTTCACCAAAGAGACAATCAACGCTTGATCGAATCCCTAGAGTCGCTTCGAGACTTAGGCAATTCGGTTATCGTTGTGGAACACGATAAAGATATGATCTTGCGCTCCGATCATGTTATTGACATGGGGCCCTATGCTGGGAAAAACGGTGGTGAAATCATCTCCGAAGGACCACCCCAGGAACTTAGCAACCTAGACACACTCACCGCTGCCTATCTGACGCATCAAAAGCAAATTCCCATTCCCAAAAAACGTCGTAAAGGCAACGGTAAAAAGATTACCCTCAAAGGCTGCCGGGGAAATAACCTAAAGGCTGTCACGGTAGACCTCCCTCTTGGAAAAATGATAGGAGTAACGGGTGTTTCGGGCAGTGGTAAATCCACATTGATTAATGAAACACTCTATCCGATCCTAAATGCTCATTACTTCAATGGTGTCAAAGAACCTTTGGACTATGATTCCATTTCAGGATTACAACATTTGGATAAAGTGGTTGATATCAATCAAAGCCCTATTGGGCGAACTCCCAGAAGTAATCCAGCGACCTATACTGGGGTATTTAGTGAAATTAGAACCTTATTTACCAAAACCCCTGAAGCACAAATTCGAGGATATAAGCCTGGGCGTTTTAGCTTTAATGTCAAAGGAGGGCGTTGCGAAACCTGTCAAGGCGGTGGTATGCGGGTCATTGAAATGAACTTCCTTCCCGATGTGTATATCGAATGTGAAGATTGTCAGGGCAAACGTTTCAATCGAGAAACGCTAGAGATTCGATATCGTGGAAAGTCCATTGCCGATGTATTGGAAATGACAATAAATGAATCCGTTGCTTTTTTTGAACCCATTCCCAAGATTTATAAAAAACTAAAAACCATACAAGAGGTAGGATTGGGATATGTAGCTCTTGGTCAGTCCTCTACTACCCTATCCGGAGGGGAGGCACAGCGGATCAAATTGGCCTCAGAACTCTCCAAACGCGATACGGGTAATACCATTTACATTTTAGATGAACCCACCACAGGGCTTCATTTTGAAGATATCCGTGTGCTTATGGAAATGCTCAATCGTTTGGTTGACAAGGGCAATACCGTTTTGATTATTGAACACAACCTTGATGTTATCAAACAAGTGGATTATGTCATTGACATCGGTCCTGAAGGTGGAAAAGGAGGTGGAGAGCTCATCGGTCAAGGCACACCCGAAGAATTGATTCAGCTTAAAAATAGTTATACAGCGGAATATCTCGCTAAAGAATTTGAACACCAAACCACATAAGATGCCATCCAACCAAAACCCCCAAAAAAACTGGAGCGCTGTTAAAGCAAATGATTCCTGGGCCTTGTTTAAAATCATGAGTGAGTTTGTAGAAGGCTACGAACGTTTAGGTGCTATTGGGCCTTGTGTTTCCATTTTTGGATCGGCGCGAACTCCAGTGAATCACCCTACCTACGCCTTAACTCGTGATATCGCCTATGCCATTTCAAAACACGGTTATGGAGTCATCTCTGGCGGTGGACCTGGGGTAATGGAAGCGGCCAATCTTGGGGCGCAACAGGCCAATGGCATATCGGTCGGACTTAATATCAACTTGCCTTTTGAGCAAACCAGCAACCCTTACATCGACACCGACAAAGTGATCAACTTCGAGTATTTTTTTGTTCGGAAAGTGATGTTTGTTAAATACGCTCAAGGGTTTGTGGTCATGCCGGGAGGCTTAGGTACCTTGGACGAACTGTTTGAAGCCTTAACCCTCATCCAAACAGAAAAAATCAAAGCCTTCCCGATCATACTCGTCGGTAAAAGTTATTGGGGCGGTTTATTGGATTGGATTAAAAAGCAGTTGTTAAAGGAAAAGAATATCAGCCCAGAAGACTTAAATTTGATCCAAATTGTCGAAACACCAGAGGAAGTACTGCTTGCACTTGACAAATTCCATGTAAAAGGCAGTTTTCGTCCTAACTTTTAATAATGGAGCTACGTCCTCTCATTTTTTTCTTCCTTTTCTCTATTTCCATGGGATGGTCGCAATCTGGAGTGTCGTATAATATTGATGCTGCTTTAAACATTGAAAAGAAGCAGGTCGTTGTTAACCAAAAAGTACATATAGAGCCACATTTACTTGTAAATGACACCTTGTACTTCAATGACTGGAATCACGCCTATAGCAGCTCTAAAACCCCGCTAGCAAATCGATTTGCAGAAGAGTTTGATCGTCGTTTCTATTTGGCTGTTAAAAATCGCTTGGGGGCTACGCGTATATTTGAGATCAAAGCAAATGACAATACTTTAAGATGGTTTCGACCAGAAGGGCACCCAGATCAATTGGGACTCATTATTCCAACCGAAGCACTCGAAAAAGGAATTGATCTTTTGATGCGCTACCAACTCACTTTGCCCGATGCACGCTTTTCGGGCTATGGCTTCAATGAAAATGAGGCTTCTTTTCAACTTCGTGAATGGCTATTGACCTATACGGGGCCTGAAACGGAATCCAATTCGTTAATCAGCAATCTGAATTTGGACGATCAGCAACATTTACCCGCCCAGTACCGAATCACTTTGCAGGTGCCTTCAAACTATCAGGCAGTTAGCGCCCTTCCTCGTCAAAACAACTCGCTTTGGAGCGGGCGATCCATTGACTGCCCCTCTTTTTGGCTAAACACAAAAGAAGATTTTTTTGATCACCAACTGGACAATGGTGTGCGAATCTTTTCTGATATTGATTATCCCGATCAAATGCACGAAGAATCGCAGCGACAGTTTCAAAAAATATATCGCTTTCTAAACACTGAGCTGGGATTGAATGATTCAAAGCAATTCGTAATTACCAAAGAGGCTTACAACAAACATCCTTTCTATGGTTTGAACCAATTACCGGCCTTCCTAAGCCCCTTTTCCAAGTCATTACTTAACGAACTTAAAATCGTTAAAGTCTTTGCTCGAAACTATTTTCAACAACAGTTAGCCCTTCCCAAAAGAGAAAATCAGTGGTTGCTAGAGGGCTTGCCCGTTTATTTGGTGATAAAGTATATTGAGACCTACTACCCTTCCCTGCGTTTTATGGGAGAATTATCCAATATCTTCTATTTACGTACTTATGGAATCGCTAAAATGCCTTTTAATGATGGCTTCATGACTTATACTGAGTTCGTGCTTCGGAATAATTTACATCAAGAAGCCGCCAGTGAAAAGTCAAAATTATCGCGTTTTAATGAACGAATTGCGATCCCTTACCACGTGGGGATTGGATTGCGTTATCTAGAATCTTATATGGGGGATCCTGAATTTCGAAAGATTCTCCAAGACTTAGCCCAAAGCAATAACACCGAAGCTCTTAAAGCTGTTTTCCATCAAGAAGACTCCGTTGATATTCAATGGTTTTATGACGAATACATCCACACAAGATTAGGGCTTGATTTTCGTTTGCGACAAAAGAAACTTGGAAAAGATCAAATCCAAATTCAAATTACCGAAAAAACCAATCGCCTGATTCCTGTAAAAGTTAGTTTATTGAAAGACACAGAGGTTCTTCGGGAAAAATGGGTGATTCCTCACCCCGATAGCCTGTGGGTTTTTGATAAGGGGAAATCAAATCAAGTAGCTGTAAATCCATTTATTGGATTGCCTGAATCGAACAAAGAAAACAACTGGAAATCGACCCAATCAAAGCTTTTTAAAAAGCCTTTTTCTCTTAAATTCGTTAAAGATATAGAGGTTCCCAATCGCAATCAACTCTTTGTTAATCCCATTAACAATTATAATGCCTATGACGGAATATCCCTGGGATTGCGTCTGCACAATAAAAAACTTACACGTCAAAATTTTAAAATAGACATTCGCCCCCAGTATTCTTTTTTGGAAGAAAATCTAGTGGGAAGTTACAGTCTCTCAGCCCGATTTAATTCTTTGGAACGAAAGAATTACCTCACCACAATTGCTCTTGGAGGATCTAGTTATCACTACGCATCTGGTCTTCGATACAATGTTATTGCCCCCCAACTTGCTTTCTTCTTCCGAACCCCAGACTTTCGTTCCAACAAACGACAGGTTCTAAGTGCTTCTTGGTATAGTATTTCGAAAGAAATCGCAGCGGGAGTTGACACTTCCCCAGAATACGGTGTGTTTAAAGTGGAGCACCTTTATTCTAATAAGGCCGCCATCAACCATCTCACTTTTGGAGGCAGTTTGGAATTGGCCAATTCGTTTAGCAAGATTCGATTTAACCTTGATTACCGGAAACTATTTACCAGTGGTCGCCAATTTCAAGCTCGGTTTTTTGCTGGTAAATTTTTGTCAAACAAAGTTGAAAATGATGGCTTTTTTGATTTCAGTTTGACACGCCCCAACGATTATCTTTATCAATATCAATACCTCGGACGTTCAGACACCACTGGCTTCTACAGCCAGCAGTTTATTCTCGCGGAAGGAGGGCTCAAATCCAACATCACCGATCCCAATGTAGGGGATTACCTATTAAGCACCAATCTTATGCTGAGTCTCTGGAAGTGGATTGAAGTCTATGGAGACATAACTTTAGCAAAGAACTACCATCACCCGCTAAAAAGCTATTGGGGTACTGGGATTCGCTTAAATCTTGTTCCAGATTATCTAGAAGTATATTTTCCAGTCTATAGCAATTTTGGATTTGAACTCAATAATAATGCGTATGCACGTGACCTGCGATTAGTGTTGACCATTCAACCAAAACAGATAATGACCTTGTTTACCCGGAAGTGGTTTTAGCCGATAGAACCGCTTTTTTTTGTAAATTTGTGCTTCATGAGTTTAGAAACTTCTACTACTTCAAAAATCAATTTCGACACCTATAAAGAACGTGTTCTTTTGGACTACAGAATAAGCTTTCTTAGCCGTTCTTGCAGCCTTTTAGGACGCCGAGAAGTACTCACCGGAAAGGGGAGTTTTGGGATTTTTGGAGATGGTAAAGAACTTCCTCAAATCGTTATGAATCACTTTTTCCGAAAAGGTGATTTTCGTGCAGGATACTACCGAGATCAAACATTCTTAATGGCGCAAGGATATTTAGATGTTGCTCAATTTTTTGCAGCTATCTATGCGCATCCTAGTTTGGAAAAAGAACCGATGTCTGGGGGTCGTCAAATGGGAGGGCACTTCAATACTCGTAGTATTGATGAAAATGGAGAATGGCTAGATCTCATGGCACAGAACAACCACAGCTCAGACATTTCTCCAACAGGGGGTCAAATGCCACGCTTGGTGGGCTTAGCTCATGCCTCCAAAATTTATCGAGAACGCGCAATTTCCAATAGTGAGAAGTTTAGTGCCAATGGAAATGAAATTGCTTGGGGAACCATTGGTAATGCCAGTGCTGCAGAAGGTTTATTCTTTGAGGCTGTAAATGCTTTAGGAGTCCTTCAAGTCCCTGCTATCTTATCTGTTTACGATGATGGGTATGGTATTTCAGTTTCCAATAAAGACCAAATGACCAAGGGAAGTGTATCGGAAGCCCTTGCTGGTTTTCAAAAAGAAGGAGCCTCCACAGGTCTTGAGATTCTTCAGGTAAAAGGTTGGGATTATGCTGCTCTGATGAAGACATACAGCCATGCAGAAAAATTAGCTCGTGAAAAGCACCTACCCGTTTTGGTTCACATTCAAGAATTGACTCAGCCGCTAGGCCATTCTACTTCTGGTTCGCACGAACGGTATAAATCCAAAAAACGGCTGGCTTGGGAAAAAAAATACGACTGCATCAATCAATTTAAAAAATGGATTCTCAGTCAAGGAATTGCTTCTGAAGAAACACTCGAGCAACTTGAAAAAGCCATTAACAATGAAACTCGGGAGGGTAAAAGCCTTGCTTGGGACGATTATTGTAGCCTGATGGCTGATTCCAAGAAAGAATTGGTGGTGGTATTTGATAACTTGGCTCCTGCAACCCAGAACGATGTCGCCTTTGCTTTATTACAAAAAGAACTAATTTCCTTGGAAGATTTCGGCTTGCGGGAATTGATGCAGATTGCTCGTAAAGCCCTACTGGTTTTGCGCCAAATGACTCCCAGCTATCGTCAACCCCTTGTTGACTGGATCGAAAGCAATAATAAAACCCTACACGAGCGGTACAGTACACATTTATACAATGAAAATATTCCTGAACGGGAGAATGTTCCGATCCGTTATCCCTCCAAAGAAGAATGGGTTGATGGTCGAGTGGTACTCCGTGATAACTTTGATGCTCTTTTAGATAAGGAAGAACGGCTGCTCCTGTTTGGAGAGGATGTTGGCAAAATTGGCGACGTGAATCAAGGTGCTGAAGGCTTGCAAAAGAAACACGGTGAGGATCGTGTTTTTGATGCTGGAATTCGTGAAGCAACTATTATTGGGCAAGGGATTGGAATGGCACTGCGTGGGCTTCGCCCCATTGCCGAAATTCAGTATTTGGACTATATGCTGTATGCACTGCACACCTTAAGTGATGATTTAGCTTCTATGAATTATCGCACTAAAGGTCAGCAAATAGCTCCTTTAATTATCAGAACAAGAGGGCATCGTCTGGAAGGTATTTGGCACTCTGGCTCCCCTATGGGTACACTCATCCATTCGATGCGAGGAATTTACCTCTTAGTACCCCGAAACCTCACTCAAGCCGCAGCTATGTACAATACCTTGCTGCAAATCAATCAACCTGCCTTGGTTATTGAGCCTTTAAGCGGGTACCGATTAAAGGAAAAACGTCCCTCTAACTTAGGAGATTTCACGATAACTCTGGGCTCCGTTGAAATTGTTCAAGAAGGTTCTGATATTACGGCGGTAAGCTATGGATCTACTTTCCGCATCCTTGAAGCGGCTGCCAAAGAAGTAGCCCCCATGGGCATTTCGGTAGAAGTGATTGATGCGCAATCCCTCTTACCATTTGATATTGAAGGAAGTGTTGGCAAAAGCGTTACTAAAACAAATCGCTTGCTCATTGTAGATGAAGATGTACCAGGAGGTGCTACTGCCTATTTACTTCAGCAATTAATAGATAAGCAAAATATTTTCCAGTCACTGGACAGTGCCCCCTGCCTAATCAGTGCTAAAGAGCATCGCCCTCCCTATGGAAACGATGGAGACTATGCTTCCAAGCCCTCCAAAGAGGATATTGTAGAGGCACTTTATCAAATGATGAGTGAAAGTGATCCAACTCGATTTCCTAAACTTTACTAAATCCATAACTCAATCACGAGTTGCTTCAAAATGGCTTCAACAGAAGTAGCATTCCCCACGACGCCTTTGCTTTTGAGATCTGCTTGATAAATGGAATTCAACGCTTTACTGCATTTTTTCATATTGTAATGCCTTGCAGCCTCTTGGTATTCTTTAATGAAATAAGGAGATACTCCCAACACATTGGCTGCTTCTTGTTTGTTATCAAGCGCGTGGTACTGCATCAACCGTTGAAAATAGGAAAACAAACTACTAATGGTGAGTACCAAAGGGTATTGCTTTTGGTTTTGAGCCAAATAGTCCACGATGCGGAGACTCTTACTGAAATTCCTCTGACCAACGGATTTTTGAAGTTCAAAATTATTGAACTCCTTACTGATCCCAATATGATACTCAATAACAGCAGGATCCACCGTTTTGCCTTCGGGGAGAACAAACTTGAGCTTTTCTAAAGCTTTTTGAATTCTATGCAGGTCCGAACCCAAAAAATCTTGCAATACCACCACTGACTCAGGCGTAAGGCTAAGCTGCAACAGTTCTGCATGGGCACGTAGCCAAGGCCCTACCTGATTGTCATAGAGAGGTTTGCTGTCAAAAACAACGCCTGCTTTTTGAGCTGCCTTATAAAGTTTTTTGCGTTTGTCAAAAGCCTTGTTTTTCCAACAAAAAACCAAAACAGTTTGAGGTGACGCTTGTGTTAGGTAATTCGCTAAGGATTCCAATTCTTTATCGATATACTGCGCCTCTTTTACCACTACCAATTGATGCTCAGCCATCATGGGGAAACGCTTAGCTGTTTCGATGATTTGTGTAACCGTGGTTTCTTTCCCATAAAGGATGGTATGATCAAAAGCAGCAGCCTGCTCGTCCACAATTATATCCGTAAGTGCATCTACGAGCTGATCGATAAAATAGGACTCTACCCCTGCCAACAGATAAAAAGGAGCGAAATTTTTCGCTTGAATTTGCTTTAGGAGCTTTTGAAAGTCTTGCATCTGAAAAAATATCTGCACTTTTGTGCTATGGTTCAATTGAATTTTCCCGCCTACAGATTTGAAATTAAAAATAGGGAAAATAAACCCTATATACTGGATCGTATTCGAAAAAAATGGGTGGTATTACAACCCGAAGAATGGGTGCGACAACATTGCGTTGCCTTTCTCATAGAAACAAAAAAATACCCTCAAAGTTTAATCAATGTAGAAAAGAAATTGATGCTTAACGGAAAAACGAAACGTTACGATGTCATTGTTTATAGCAAACAAGGGACTCCACAAATTCTTATTGAATGCAAGGCTCCTTCTGTTCCCATCACCCAAGAAAGTTTTGATCAAATTGCGCGTTATAATATGGTGCTTAACAGCCCTTACCTGATGGTGACGAACGGACAGGACCATTTCTATTGTCAAATATCAACAGAAAAAGCCGCCTATCAATTTTTAAAAGAACTTCCCAACTACAATCCAAAATCATGAAACTTGCCGTCGTTTTGTTGAATTGGAATGGAGAAACTCTTTTACGTCAGTTTCTTCCCAGCACCCTTGCCCATTCTCGAGAAGCCAACATCTATGTCATTGATAATGGCTCTACTGATGGATCATTGGCATATCTAAAGAATCAAAAAGAGGTCACTACCATTTGCTTGGAAAAAAATTGGGGCTTTGCCGAAGGATACAATTTGGGATTGCAGCAAATCGATGCCGATTTGTATTGTCTTTTAAACACCGATGTAGAAGTTTCCTCAAACTGGCTTACTCCGCTACTAAACGCTTTTACATCCAATCTAAAATTGGCCGTTGTCCAGCCCCATATTTTGGACTATTATCAAAAAACAAACTTTGAATACGCCGGAGCGGCAGGAGGGTATATCGATGCCTTGGGCTATGCTTTTTGTCGCGGGCGTCTCTTTGACAACCTAGAACAAGACAACGGACAGTATGATGATACCACGGATATTGCTTGGGCTAGTGGAGCCTGTTTTTTCATCAGAAAAAATGTTTTTGATCGTTTGGGTGGCTTTGACTCTCGTTTTTTTGCCCACCAAGAAGAGATTGATTTGTGCTGGCGAGCACGCAATTTGGGTTTCAATGTTCAAGCCATTGGAGCTTCTAAGGTTTATCATGTCGGGGGAGGTACATTACCGAAAAACACCTTCAAACTGTATTTAAACTATCGGAACGCTTTGGCTATGCTGGCAAAAAATCTTCCTGCCAATCGTTTGCTCATTCGGTTGTTTCTCCGGATGCTACTGGACGGAATCGCAGGGGTTCGTCATTTACTTAAGGGTGAATTTCGATTCATTGGAGCGATCCTAAATGCCCATTTTTACTTTTACAGACATTTTCCTACCTACCTAAAACAACGTCAAAACAACTACACAACGGATTATTATTATGTTTACTCAGTTGTTTATGAGGTATTTATTAAAAAAATCAAAAAATTTAGTACACTCCTTAAAAATCAGAGATAAAACAGTATTTTAGAAAACGTTTAAACTTAACAAACTACAATGAAAAAACGACTTCCCTTATTGCTTGCAACTGCAGTGCTACTCGCATCCTGTGTTTCACAAAAGAAATTTACCGAACTGGAACAATTACAACAGGAGACAAAAAACATGTTGGACAGTGCTACGGTAAAACTCAACACATGTAATGATGAAAAGTCTGCTGCGGAAGCAACTGTTGCTTCTCTACAAGAGCGTATTTCCTTTTTGAAATCGAACAACCAAGACTTGATTAACAACATCGGTAATCTTACGACTCTTTCTCAAAAAGGTGCTGAGAACTTAGAAAAGTCCTTAGAGAGCATGAAAGAAAAAGACGTTCGTATCCAAACGATGCAGGATGCTGTAACTCGAAAAGATTCTGTTACCCTTGCTCTGGTCACTTCTTTGAAAGGAGTGCTTGGCAATATGAGTGACGAGGACATTGAAATCAATGTTGAAAAAGGAGTGGTTTATGTTTCTATTTCAGACAAACTATTGTTTAGAAGCGGAAGCTACACGGTTACCAAACGTGCCAAGGAAGTTCTTGGTAAAGTAGCCAAAGTAGTTAACGAAAAATCGGATATTGAATTTATGGTAGAGGGTCATACCGACAATGTGCCAATCAAAAAAGACGGTATCGAAGACAACTGGGATTTAAGTGTAAAACGTGCTACTGCTGTTGTTCGTATTCTACAGAACGATTTCAACGTAGCCCCAGAACGCATGACCGCTTCTGGACGCAGCTACTACGTGCCGTTGTATGACAATAACACAGCTCAAAACAGAGCTAAAAACAGACGTACTCGAATTGTTGTGCTACCGAAATTAGACCAATTCTACGACCTTATCAACCAAGGAATGGAAGCGGCAAACTAAGCCCTAAAGCAACCGTATTCAAAAGCGCTCTTATACTAGAGCGCTTTTTTTTTACAATAGATCTAAAGACCCCTTACCTTCTCGAAGAATTTCGAAGGGTGACACACTCAAATCAACAACTGTGGATGGACGATTGCCGCCATAGCCCGTCTCAATCATATAATCGATCTGTTCGCACCACATTTCATAGATGATATTAGGATCTGTCTCATAATCCACAACTTGATCTTGGTGGTGAATGGACGTTGTGATCAACGGCGTTGAAAGTTTTTCTAAGAGTTGATTGATAAAGGGGAAATCAACAATTCGAACCCCAATACGTTTTCTTTTATTGAACGGCTTTGGTAATTTTTTCACTGCTGGGAGCAAAAAAGTGTAAGGTCCTGGCAGGGAACGATTGAGTAATTTAAATGTTGGCGTGTCAAAGGGTTTTACATACTCCGATAAATCACTAATGTCCTTAAACAGAAAACTAAATCGGGATTTTTCAACCTTAATTCCTTTCATTTTAGCTAAGCGCGCAATAGCATGGGGCTGATCAGACAAACAACCCATTGCATAAACGGTATCGGTAGGATAGATAATAACACCGCCTCCTTTCAATACACAAACCACTTCATCCAAATGTTTTGAATTGATATTCTCTGGCTGAATGCTAAGCAAAGGAATCATTAGGACAGGATTTGAAGTTTGGCAAAACGCAGCAATAAGTTCTTTTCACCATGAGGTTTGGGAAAAGCAATTAGGGCTTTTTTGTCATTTCCTTGCCCCTCGATTGTTTTGACTGTTCCTTTCCCAAAACGTGTATGTGATACTCGCATCCCCACGGCTAGATTTAGTACTTCTTTGGAAGGAGCCACAGATGCTTGTTGGGCACTGATTTTACGCAATTTCCCTAATTGCGCTGGTGTGGGTTGCGTATTCAATTTTACATCCTTTGGGAGGGGCTTCGATGGGCGCTTTTGAGTGGGCTCACCAAAAATGGAAGCATCCAATAAAGGTTTAAACGTATAGTTTTCTTTTGGGATATCCATTTCCACAAAACGATCATCAATTTCCTCAATAAAACGGCTGGGCTCCGCATCGATTAATTTTCCCCAGCGATAGCGGGAAAGTGTATAGGTCAAAAAAGCACGTTCTTCTGCCCGTGTCAGAGCCACATAAAACAACCGCCGTTCTTCTTCCAATTCGCTGCGTGTATTCATACTCATGGCCGAAGGAAAAAGGTCTTCTTCCATTCCCACGATATAAACAAAAGGAAATTCCAAGCCCTTGGCCAAGTGAATGGTCATCAGAGCAACCCGATCGGTATCTTCCGCATTGTCATTATCAAAATCAGTAGCCAATGCCACATCTTCTAGAAACTCACTCAAGTCACCTTTGGCATCTGCCAGCTCTTGCTGCCCTTCTGTAAAATCTCGAATTCCATTGAGCAATTCCTCTATATTTTCAATACGGGCGACTCCTTCGGGTGTACCGTCTTTTTTTAATTCATTGACCAAGCCTGCTTTTTTAGTAACCAAATCGGCCATTTCAAAAGCATTCAATTTCTCATTTTCGATTTGAAAAGCCTCCATCAGTAGCACAAAGTTGGTCAACTTCGTTAGCGTACCTCCATTTACAGGAAGCTGATATTCTGTTGCTTTTTTTAAGAGCTCAAAAATCGTAACACCATGTTGCTTAGCACCTATTAGCAATTTGTCAAGAGTTGTTTGTCCAATCCCTCGAGCTGGATAATTGATGATTCGCTTTAGGCTTTCCTCGTCTTTGGGATTTACAATCACGCGTAAATAAGCCAATACATCTTTGATTTCCTTTCGTTGGTAAAAGGACAGTCCTCCATAGATTCGATAGGGAATATCACGCTTTCGCAAGGCATCTTCCAAAGCCCGTGACTGTGCATTGGTTCGGTATAAAATGGCAAAATCATTATTTTTTCGTTGCTCCTGCATTTTCAAGTCAAAAATGGAAGCAGCCACGGCACGACCTTCTTCGGCATCTGTAGGCAATCGCTGGACTTTGATTTTAGCACCTTCCACATTGGAAGTCCACACCTCTTTGTCAATCTTATTTTGATTGTGAGCAATGATAGAATTGGCAGCGTTGACAATGGTTTTCGTAGAACGATAGTTCTGCTCCAGTCGATACATACCCACATCCTCATAATCCTTTTGAAAATTGAGAATGTTATTGATATTCGCTCCCCGAAAGGCATAGATGCTTTGGGCATCATCTCCAACCACACAAATATTTTGAAACTTGTCAGACAAAGCCCGAACAATCAAATACTGCGAATGGTTGGTATCTTGGTACTCATCAACCATTATATACCGGAAGCGGTCTTGATATTTGGCTAACACATCGGGAAAGCGATTTAATAATTCATTGGTTCGCAATAATAAATCATCAAAATCCATAGCACCTGCTTTAAAGCAACGTTCTACATACTCTTTGTAGATTTCACCCATTTTTGGACGTCGGGCTTGGGTATCGGACTCCTGCAGATCTGGATTTTTATAGTACGCATTGACCGTGATCAAACTGTTTTTAAATGAGGAAATTCGATTGCGTACTTGTTTGTATTTATAGATGTCTTTGTCCAAGCCCATTTCCTTGATGATGGAAGCAATCAACCGATCGGAATCCTGGGTGTCATAAATGGTGAAGTTACTGGGAAAACCCAACTTGTCTGCCTCGGCTCGTAATAAACGTGCAAAAACAGAATGAAAAGTACCCATCCATAAATTCTTGGCTTCGCTCTCCCCTACCAATTCCGAAATTCGGTGTTTCATTTCGCGGGCCGCCTTATTGGTAAACGTCAAGGAAAGAATCGAAAAAGAGTCCACACCCTGCTGCATCAGATAAGCAATGCGATAGGTTAAAACACGTGTTTTCCCAGAGCCTGCACCGGCAATAACCATTAAGGGGCCGTCTTTGTGCAGAACAGGCTTCAATTGGGCTTCATTCAGCTCTTTTAAATAATCCGCTTCCAAATTCATGGTCTAAAAATAACGCAATAAACCTTCGTGCCTAGCTCCCCTTGTCTATAATTATAAACATCTTATATTAGGGTATCAAAAAATCAGTTATGAAGCATTTTTTATCTCTAATTGCATTGCTTATAGGGTTTATTTCTTGGGGTCAAATTTCCCAAAAATCCTATTCAAAAATTGAACCCAAAGTTATTGAGTGGCGGCATGACATTCATCAAAATCCAGAGCTTTCGAATCGCGAGTTTCGAACCGCAGAAAAGGTAGCCAAACACCTCAAGTCTTTGGGCATGGAAGTGCAAACAGGTATTGCCCACACTGGTGTCGTGGGATTATTGAAAGGAAAGCGCCCAGGAAAAGTTGTTGCTTTGCGCGCGGATATGGATGCTCTTCCCGTAGAAGAACGCAATGACCTCCCCTATCGCTCCAAAGTCATTGGCGAATACATGGGTAACAAAGTACCTGTGATGCATGCTTGCGGTCATGACACGCACGTTGCCATTCTTATGGGAGTGGCCGAGATATTGGCAAAGAATAATGACTTTGCCGGAAGTGTTAAGTTTATTTTTCAACCCGCAGAAGAAGGTCCTCCGCCAGGAGAAACAGGTGCCGCTAAAATGATGGTGGAACAAGGCGTATTGGAAACGCCCAAGGTAGATGCCATTTTTGGTTTGCATATCAATTCAGGAACCCATGTCGGGCAAATCAATTACAAACCCGGAGGGGCCATGGCAGCCTCGCAACGATTTGTTATCAAAGTAATGGGGAAACAGGCCCATGGTTCAACTCCATGGCAAAGTAAAGACCCTATCGTAATTGCAGCTCAGATTATTGACGGATTACAAACACTTGTCAGTAGAGACTCTGAACTCACCAAAGAAGCAGCAGTAGTTTCGGTTGGTTCCATTCACGGAGGTTTGCGTTTCAATATCATCCCTGAAGATGTAGAGATGATTGGCACCATCCGAACCTTAGA
This sequence comes from Flavobacteriaceae bacterium, assembly GCA_009886755.1. Lineage (GTDB taxonomy): Bacteria > Bacteroidota > Bacteroidia > Flavobacteriales > Flavobacteriaceae > UBA11891. Next base: position 7,580 of record QXYU01000011.1, on the reverse strand, counting down.
TCCCGAAATGAAAGAAATGATTCGGGAACGGATGCACGTGCTGGTTCCTAAAATTGCTGAGGCCTATGGGGCTAAGGCTACCGTTGAAATTCAAGATGGAACAGCCATTACTTTCAACGACCTAGATTTAACAAAACAAATGCTTCCCACCCTAAAAAAAGTAGCTGGAAAGGAAAACATCAATTTGATGAACGCTATGACGGGTGCCGAAGACTTTTCATACTATCAGGAAAAAGTACCCGGTTTGTTCTTCTTTTTAGGAGGTACACCACTAGACATGAATGAGGAAGATGCACCTTCTCACCATACACCTGATTTTATAGTGGACGATAGCGGCCTATTATTGGGCGTCAAAGCATTGACCCAATTAACCCTTGATTATTTGGAGTAATGCTTTAACACTTTTTTGCAAAAATTAATGTTAAAACACATAAAAACCAATGATTTAATTCATTGGTTTTTTAATTTTAAACTATGATTACACCCCAAACCTAATTTATCTATGTCTTCATCAAGCGGCCTGAGGATTAACAACTCATAAAAGTTTATCAAAACACAGGCTCAGCACTTCACAGATGAAGGAGTCATTCGTGTTTTTTTATTGCATTTCCTTTGATTTTTCACTTTTATTGAACACAAACGAACCTCCCCAAAAGTTTCTTACAATACGACCATGAAATACCTATTCATTAATCTGCTTGTTCTTTCCTGTGCTACGTCTCATTTGAAAACCCCTATCACAATTGAAACAGGCTCTTGCGTTACCCGAGTAAATGCTTGATGAATCGCTTCCACCTTGCCCAAAGCCAAATGGGAGACCAAAAGACTCCCTGTGGAAGTCCCTACAAAAAAATCATAGGGGGCTTTGGCTGTTTCCAGCAAGTGCTGGGCAACACCTCCTGCAAAGGCTCCTTTGGACCCCCCTCCTGATATGACTAATGCTCGTTTCAATATGTTATTATCTGAGTTCTAAATATACAGTGAAAAAATTATCTTGCACCTATGAATCGGATGGATACAGCACTGGATTATTTAAAGGGTATTGGGCCCAATCGCGCCCAATTGCTTCGCGAAGAATTGGGGCTCCAGACCTATCACGATTTACTGCATTTGTTTCCCAATCGCTATGTGGATCGAAGTCAATTTCATCCCTTAAATGCACTTCCTAAAAACAGTGCTGAAATTCAGATCAAAGGACGTGTCACGCAGTTTAAAAGCATTGCCCAAAAAAGAGGTAGCCGCTTGGTGGCTACGCTAGAGGATTCTAATGGCCAGATCGAATTAGTATGGTTTCGCGGTCAAAAATGGATTCAGGAGCAAATACGGGTTAATAAAGAATATGTGGTTTTTGGCCGCTTAAATTGGTATGGTAACAAAGCCAATATTCCACATCCGGAATTAACCCTCGTGGAGAACTTTGAACAAAATGCCCATTTGGGGCTCCACCCCATCTATCCCTCCACGGAAAAACTCACCCAACGTGGGATTAGTCAAAAGGTAATCAAACAAGCACAGCAGCAATTATACAATACCCTATCAGGGGGGTTTTCAGAGACCCTCCCACCTAATCTGATTCAATCCATTGGGCTGACGGATAAAAATACCGCCTATCGGGCAATACATTTTCCCGAAAACCACCAACAATTAAGTGCCGCACAGCTTCGACTCAAGTTTGAAGAACTGTTCTATATCCAATTGCAACTCCTAAAGAAAAAGCAGCTCCGACAACAACAAATCAAAGGTTATGTCTTTGAAAAAGTCGGTACGATTTTTAACACCTTCTTCAAGCATTCGTTGCCTTTTGCTCTGACCAATGCGCAGAAAAAGGTGCTCAAAGAAATTCGGCAAGACCTAGGAACCGGCATACAAATGAACCGACTCCTTCAAGGAGATGTAGGATCGGGGAAAACCATCATCGCTTTGATGAGCATGCTTATTGGGGTGGACAATGGTTTTCAGGTCTGTTTAATGGCTCCAACAGAAATCTTGGCGCAACAACATTTCCACTCCCTTTCAGAGCTACTAGAAGGCAGTGAGGTACGCATCGCCTTATTGACCGGTTCAACCAAAAAAGCAGATCGTACCCCCTTGCATGACGCCCTGCAAACAGGTGAACTGCATATATTGGTAGGTACCCATGCCGTATTGGAAGACAAAGTACAATTTGCCAATCTTGGGTTGGCTATTATAGACGAGCAGCATCGCTTTGGTGTAGCGCAACGCGCCAAATTGTGGAAGAAAAACAAATTACCGCCCCATGTTCTTGTGATGACCGCCACTCCCATTCCACGAACCCTCGCCATGAGTCTCTATGGTGATTTGGATGTCTCCATCATCGATGAGTTACCCCCCGGGCGAAAGCCTGTCAAAACGGTTTGGCGTAAAGACAGTAACCGACTCAAAGTGTTTCAATTCATTAAGGAAGAGATCAAAAAAGGGAGACAGGTGTATGTTGTGTATCCCTTGATTGAGGAATCAGAAACATTGGATTATAAAGATTTGATGGACGGTTATGAAAGCTTGCAGCGTTCTTTTCCTGCTCCAGAATACCAAATCAGTATTGTCCATGGACGGATGAAGCCCGATGCCAAGGAATATGAAATGCAGCGTTTTCAGAAAAAACAAACCCAGATATTGATTGCCACAACGGTGATTGAAGTGGGGGTAAATATCCCCAATGCTTCCGTGATGATTATCGAAAGTGCCGAACGCTTTGGCTTGTCACAACTACATCAATTGCGTGGTCGTGTGGGGCGTGGCAACACACAGAGTTTTTGCATCCTAATGAGTGGCTACAAATTGTCCGAAGAAAGTAGAACCCGACTGGACACCATGGTACGCACCCATGACGGTTTTGAAATTGCCGAAGTGGATCTCCGTTTGCGCGGTCCGGGTGATCTGATGGGAACCCAACAAAGTGGGATTTTGCAATTGAATATTGCCAATTTGGTAAAAGACCAAGATGTTTTGATCCTATCACGAAATTGGGCCGAAGCCCTTTTGGAAAAAGACCCTCATTTACAACTCCCCGAACACCAAGGTGTCAAGGCTAGTTTTGAAGCCCTGACCCAAAACAAAGCTTTATGGAAATATATCAGTTAGGGGGTAAAAGTCTTATGAGCATTACTTGATAGGGCTTTTGAGTTTGGTTTTAATTGCAGTTATACCTTTTCAGGCACTGCTTTTATGATTCTTTTAATGGCATCAGTTACTTTCTCGTTAGATGTTGCAATATTAATTCTCATAAATAACGCACCTTCACGCCCGAACCAATGACCTGCGTTTAGTCCAATCCCAGAGTTTTCAGTTATATGATTAAACATTTCTTTAGTGTCATTAAAAACCTTTCTAAAATCTAACCATACTTGATAAGTTCCTTCGAATTTTATAAGTTCAATTTTTGAGTTTTCTAATTCCCTTTCTATAGTTTTAACATTCTCTTCAACTGTTTTTAATACTTCATTCAACCAATACTTTCCATCATTATATGCGGCTTCTAATGCTATCCTAGTAAGGGCATTTGTTCTCCCCAAATTATACTTTTTGAAAGTATTAGACATTGAGTTTTTAATGCTTTCATTATGAACAATTACCATCGAATCTGCTATTCCACAAAGATTAAATGTCTTGGCTTCAGAAGTACAAACAACAATTTTTTCATAATCGCTTCTGAAATCTAAAACAGAAGTGTACTTATTGTTGAATAGTATGATGTCTTTATGTATTTCATCAGAAATAAGAAGCATATCATTTTCTTTACAAATTCTTACAACTTGTTCAAGTTCTTCCAACTGGATTATGAGGATTGCAAATAATCAGAGCTTTGCTTTTTTCTAATTTTGCTTTCTCCTCTAAATCTTGAAAGTCAATTTGATATTTTTTATCAACTAATTTCAGAGGATTTTTTATTATTCTCCGCTTTGTATTTAGTATTACATCTCTAAATTCCATAAATACAGGAGGTTGTATTATTATTCCGTCACTTTCAGATGTGAAATTTTCTATTAGAGTAGAAATAGTAGTTGTAATACTTGGGCTAAAAATTATTTGATTTTTGTTTAATTCAATTTCATAATTCTTTTGGTACCATTTTTTATAAGCGTTAAAAAACGTATCCGGTTTATATTCATAACCGAATCCAGAATTCAAAACCCTTTGAATTAAAGCTTTTTGTATTGATTTGGCAACTTCAAATTCAATATCAGCAACCCACATTGGCTCAATTTCAGTTTTTCCAAATAGAGATTCCAATGTGCTTGGTTTTGATTTTGTCAATGGTAATATATTTAACTTTTTATCGATTTCCATTGGTATTGATAAGTTGTGTCTAACGGTCTGTATATGAAAAGTAGTAGATTTGGGTGCTGTTTGTCTAAAAATACTAAAAAAGCTGCGTACACTATAAAAAAATGGGGGTGCTGCTATTTCTTTAATTGTAGATGATTTTTTATCTCCTCCGCAATTATTGTTCGCTATAAAACTCTCGGGTCTTTTCTCCAGTTCCGTTATATTTGCAAGCATATTAACCAACCCCTTGGGGCTACGATACAAAACCTGTGAAAATTTCTTACAACTGGCTTAGGCAATTCATCAATGTAGAACTCCCTGTTGAACAAATCTCCGAGATGCTCACCGATTTAGGCTTAGAAGTAGAGGGAACAACATCGTTTTCTTCGGTTCCCGGCGGATTGGAAGGAGTTGTTGTAGGGGAAGTGCTCACTTGTGAACCGCATCCCAATGCAGATCGTTTAAAAATTACTACCGTAGCTATCGGATCTGGAGAACCCCTCCCGATTGTATGCGGTGCGCCCAATGTGGCGGCTGGTCAAAAAGTACCCGTGGCCACAGTAGGAACGCATTTATACGATGCCGAAGGAAATTCGTTCCAAATCAAAAAGAGTAAAATTCGTGGCGAAGCCAGTCAGGGAATGATCTGCGCTGAAGACGAATTAAGCTTGGGCACCAGCCATGAAGGCATTATGATTCTTGATGCGGATTTGGTTCCTGGAACCCCATGCCATGAGGTCTTTGAAATTGAAAATGACACCGTTTTTGAAATTGGTTTGACCCCCAACCGTGCCGATGCCATGAGTCATATGGGCGTGGCTCGTGATCTGAGAGCGGCCTGTGTTCTTAATGAAATTAAATCAGACTGGTCCACCCCAGAGGTTAGTGCTTTCAGCATAGACCAAAATACGCACCCAATAGAAATAGAGGTCAAAAATGCCAACAAAGCTCCTCGTTATCTGGGCTTGATGATTCGAGATTTGACCGTCGCTCCCTCACCCGAATGGTTGCAAAACCGTTTGAAAGCTATTGGCTTAACACCCAAAAGCAATGTGGTTGATATCACCAATTACGTGCTACACGACTTGGGGCAACCGCTCCACGCTTTTGATGCTGGAAAAATAGAAGGAAATATTGTCGTACAGACCCTTATACAGGACACCTCTTTTGTAACCCTTGATGGGGAAGAGCGAAAACTGCATGCCGAAGACCTTATGATTTGTGATGGCAATACCCCCTTGTGCATTGCGGGTGTTTTTGGAGGAAAAGGCTCAGGAGTCAGCAATCAAACCAAACATATCTTTTTGGAAAGCGCCCATTTCGATGCGGTTAGTATACGTAAAACAGCCAAACGACACGGGTTAAATACCGATGCCTCCTTCCGCTACGAAAGAGGAATTGATCCGTTGATTACCAAGTATGCGCTTAAAAGAGCCGCTCTTTTGATTCAAGAACTGGCCGGAGGAACCATCAGCAGCGAACTGGTAGAAGTGGCGCAACCAGAGCCGCAACCCAAACAATTAATGCTTCACTACGAGCAATTGGATGCTACCATTGGGCAAAAGATTCCAAAAGAGACGCTCAACACCATTTTAAACGCTTTGGATATCACGATTGAATCTGTATCCGAAACTGGAGTGGGACTGTCCATTCCTCCCTATCGTGTAGACGTGACCCGTCCCTCGGACGTTATTGAAGAAATTCTTCGTGTCTATGGGTACAACAATGTGACCGCCGCACCTCCCTTACAAACCCCTTTCCCGACCTATAACGCGCGCAGTCCTCATCAAATTGAAGAACAGCTCGCTCAAACCCTCGTTGGTTTTGGTTTTTCTGAAATCATGAACAACTCCCTGACTTCACCCAACTATCAGGCGTTGGATGCGAGCCTAAAAGACTTTAAAGGGGTGCATTTGTTGAATCCGCTCGGACAAGAACTGTCCCAATTGAGAAGCAGTCTTTTATTTTCCACACTAGAGTCCATCGGGTTTAACCTCAATCGACAAGCTAAGAATCTCAAGTTTTTTGAAATTGGGAAAACCTATGCCACTACCGAAGAAGGTTTTGAAGAAAAGAAATACGCAGCCCTTTCATTGGTAGGAAATCCCTACAGCGAAAATTGGGACAGCAGCGAACACCCCTCTCCTTTTTCCTATTTTAAAGGGGTTATTGAGAATATTTGGACACGCCTGGGAATGTCCGTTTCCGATTGCCAATATACCGAACATCCTACCCTTGCAGAGGGTGTTGAGTGGAAACTCGGGAAAACAACCCTTGGACATATGGGCATTGTTAAAGCGGAAATTGCCAAGGAATTCAATATTGATAAAACGGTGTACTATGCAACCTTGGATTGGGAATTGATTTTGAAATATGCATTTTCCAAAAATCTAACCTTGACCCCCATTCCTAAATTCCCGACCAGCCGTCGTGATTTTGCCCTTTTGGTGTCCAAAGAGGTCAGCTTTCAAGCCATTGAGAAATTGGCTTACCAAACAGAGCGTAAATTGCTGCAGAAGGTGGGGCTTTTTGATGTGTATGAAGGAAAAAACCTTCCTGAAAATCAAAAATCATACGGAGTGAGCTTTGCGTTTCAAGACCCAAACAAAACCCTTACAGACAAGCAAATCGATAAGATTATGAAAAAACTTCAAGATCGTTTTGCGCAAGAATTAAAAGCCCAATTGCGTTAAGCTGCTTTTTGGTTTGAGATTCGAGCAAGAATCCCTAATTTTACTTCCTAATGAAATTGATTATGAAGTTGAATCTACTTGCATCCACGAACTTAGAAGCCGTTTTAAAGGCCAGTGTTGAAAAACATAGAGGGGTTACAGACGTATTATCTCAAGTCAAGTCGCTTTTGAAACAATCGCGTTTTGACAGTACCAACCAATTTGATGTTGATCAATTGGAATCCGCCAACATCTTTTCGCTGGAAGAAATCAAAACGATTTGTATAGACTATCGTTTGCGTTTTTTGGATCTCAAATACTTTAAGGGACAGCTTCCTCAAGAAGCTAAAAACAAAATTAATGCCTTGGAGGAGACACATCAAACCCAACTGAACGGTTTTAAAATCATGGCGCCTTCTGTGATGTTTCGACTCGTAAAAACTGATGATCCGCTTTTGTTTGTGCCCCTAGGAAACGATTATTTTTATTTGATTCACAAATGGGGTAAAGACTTGCATCCGCTTCGAAAACTTCGAATGCTTCCTTTTCAAAACATCTGGAATCTACTCCTTTTCCTTCTTGGTCTGAGTCTCATTATTACTGCAATCACACCGATGGGCA
>QXYU01000010.1:37112-99336 GCA_009886755.1 Flavobacteriaceae bacterium | reverse complement strand
GGATCGATTATAGCACTTCCTGCCCAAGCCTCTGACGGAAAGTATGGAGCTCAAATATGGCTCAATCAAGCAAATGAATATTCAAGTGTTCCTCGAGAATCCTATTATGCAGATGGTTTTGGTGGGCAAAAAATTTTAATCATTCCCTCCAAAAACTTAGTCATTACCGTCCTAAGTGGACAACAACATGATTTAGACTTTAATCTTTTGTTTCAGAGGATTATAGGCTGTTTGGATGAGTAAATACAAATACCATCTTTTGCGGCTGGCCGATAAAACTTTTAAACTACATCTGCAGGTTTTATTATTTTTTGCGCCCTTCCAATACCGCAACAATGTCTTTCAAGCGATAGCCTTTGGCTTGCAGTAAAATCAAATAATGAAATAATAAATCAGCACTTTCATTCAGGAATAAACTTTCATTATCGTCCTTGGCTTCAATAACGGTTTCTACGGCTTCCTCCCCTACCTTCTGTGCGATTTTATTGATTCCTTTTTTGAATAAATCTGCCACATAACTTTCTGTATCTGGATTTTCCCTTCGGGATTGGATGGTGTTCTCCAATTCGGTTAAAAAACCAAAGGAAGGACTATTGGCCTCCCCCCAACACGTATCCGTTCCTGTATGGCAGATTGGCCCTTTGGGATGCGCTTTGATTAAAAAAGTGTCTTGATCACAATCCAAAGCCCCGCTGACAAAAGTCAAGTGATTCTCACTTTCTTCTCCTTTGGTCCAAAGGCGATTCTTACTTCGGCTAAAAAAAGTCACCAAACTACTTTTTTGAGTTTGTTCCCACGCCTCGGCATTCATATAGCCAAGCATCAATATTTTTTGCGTGTCGGCATCCTGTACAATAGCAGGCAATAAGCCATCGGAGGATTTATTAAAATTAGGTTGGGTCATAGTCGTACTGGAATTTGATTGTCTTTTAAGGCTGCTTTGAGTTTGTGAATGGGTATTTTCCCGAAATGAAAAACACTTGCAGCAAGGGCGGCATCTGCTTTTCCATGAATAAATGTGGCTGAAAAATGGGATATATTTCCGGCGCCCCCAGAAGCTATAATAGGAATCTGCCGTGATTCAGAAAGCTGTGCCAAAGCAGCATTGGCAAATCCATTTTTGGTGCCATCATGATCCATTGAAGTAAAGAGAATTTCACCAGCACCTCTTTCCTCCACTGTCTTTGCCCATTCAAAAAGATCTATTTCTGTAGGCACCTTCCCCCCTACCAAATGAACCTTCCATTGTTTGTCAATTTGCTTGGCATCGATAGCAACAACCAAGCATTGACTCCCAAAGGTTAAAGCGATTTCATCGATAAGTTCTGGGCGTTTAACGGCTGCAGAGTTCACAGACACCTTGTCAGCTCCATGTTGCAAGAGTAAATGAACATCTTCTACAGTTGAAATACCTCCTCCCACGGTAAAAGGAATATCGATGGCTCGAGCTACTTTTTCAACCAGCTCCACCAAAGTCTTTCGACGCTGTTCTGTAGCGGAGATGTCAAGAAATACCAATTCATCAGCCCCTTCTTCTGCATACTGTTGCGCCAATTCAACGGGATCCCCTGCGTCTCTTAGATTCACAAAATTGACACCTTTGACTGTCCGGCCGTCCTTAATGTCTAAACAAGGGATTATTCGCTTACAGAGCATTAGCTTTTATTTTTTGTGTTTAAATCCATCCCCTCATAAAACCCCAAGGGGGCATTGGTTAACTGTTTTACCCAAAAAGCTACCTGTCCTGTATGATACGACAAATGCTCTACGGCATGAAGGGCTACATCAACACCACTCAAGTCAAATCCCTGAACGGAATGTTCTTTTAACAATAGTGCTTCTGGGCATTTTTGAATGCAGGTCTTTGCTGTTTCAAGGGTATTCTTTAAATCATTCCAAAGTGTTTCCAAGTCCATCCCTTCTCGGATGTCAAATTCCAAGTCACGATTTCGGATATCGGCTTGTTGTCCCAAAGTGGAAATAATGTATTGCGTAATGTTTCCTTTGAGATGTAATAATTGATTCCCGATGCTTAAGCTGTTTTCATTGGGACGCTCCCACAGCTGCTTCGGGCTTAGTTTCGACAAGGCGATGTCTAACATACGCGTGGCTTCCTGTATTCGGAAATAACAGCTGGCTTTAAAATGCTGGCAAAATTGACTTTCCATTAGTGGATAAATGTAGTGAGATCCTTAAAGGTAATTCGGTTTTCATAGAAAGCCTTTCCTACAATGGCTGCGTGGCATCCAATATCAGTCAGAATTTCTAAATCTTTCAAATCGCTCACCCCTCCCGAGGCTACTAATTTTAAATCTGGGAATGCCTTTCGTATTTTTTGATACAAAACCACTGAAGGCCCTTCCAACATACCGTCCTTACTTATGTCGGTGCAAATCACCTGTTGAATTCCATGGGCAAAATAGTCTTCCAGGAATGGAAGCAAATCAAGGTCAGAGGTTTCCAACCAACCCCCGGTTGCTATTTTTTCATTTCGTGCATCGGCTCCTAAGATGATTTTATCCGGTCCATAGGTTTCCAACCATCGGAGAAAAGTAGCCTTCTCTTGCACAGCTATACTGCCTCCAGTCACTTGACTGGCTCCACATTCAAAGGCGATTCGAAGATCATCGTCCGATTTAAGCCCGCCACCGAAATCGATGTGTAAATCTGTATGGGTTGCCAAACGCTCCAAAATATTATAATTCACAATTTGCTTGGCCTTAGCACCATCCAAATCCACAAGATGCAAGTACTGAATTCCGTGATCTTCAAATTGTTTGGCCATCTCCAAAGGGTCTTCACTGTAGACCTTCTGCGTGGCATAGTCTCCCTGGGAAAGACGAACACATTTACCATCAATAATATCAATTGCGGGTATGATTTTCATTGGTTAGGCTTTTATTTGTATTCGTGTAATAACAGTATTTTTCATTTGTTCCAGTTTAAAAAATTTCGCAACAAGCGTTGTCCCGCTTTACCGCTTTTTTCAGGGTGAAACTGAACCCCTACAAAATTATTCTTTTGAACGGCTACACTGTAGTTTAATCCATAATGAGCTGTAGCGGTTGTTTCCGCCACCAATGGAGCGAAATAACTATGTACAAGATACATATAGTCGTTTTCATGAATACCCTCAAAAAGGGGTCCCTGCAAGTCAAAGAGGGTATTCCATCCCATCTGGGGAATTTTACCAGAGGAAAAGCGTTTTACCGCGCCAGGGATAATCCCCAAACCCTTGGTGTTCCCTTCTTCGGTACTCTCAAATAACAGTTGCATTCCCAAACAAATACCCAGTACGGGCTGTTTCAATTTCGGAAGAATTTGCTCCAAACCTGAAGCGGCGAGTTTTTGCATAGCCATGCGTGCTTCCCCTTGTCCAGGAAAAATCACTCGATCGGCATTTTTAATGCTTTCGGGATCGGCTGTGAGTATTGCATCTACCCCCAGTCGCTCTAAGGCAAAGGCTACACTTCGAACATTTCCAGCACCGTAATCCAAAATGACAACTTTCATTTGTTTTGCTTTTTCAATTAAAGTAGTCCTTTGGTTGAGGGCAAAATTCGCTTTTCTGGATCACGTTTTATCGCCATTTTTATGGATTTAGCAAAAGCTTTAAAAATCGCTTCTATCTTATGGTGCTCATTTTGCCCCTCAGCTTTGATATTTAAATTGGCTCGTGCAGCATCTGAAAAAGATTTAAAAAAGTGCATGAACATCTCTGTGGGCATCTTCCCAACATATTCTCGTTTAAAAGCGGCTTCCCAAACCAACCAAGGACGTCCTCCAAAATCAATAGCTACCTGTGCTAGGCAATCATCCATGGGCAGACAAAAGCCATAACGCTCCATTCCCATTTTATCGCCTATAGCGCCATCAAAAGCTTCTCCTAAAGCCAGGGCAGTATCTTCGATGGTGTGGTGTTCATCTACCTCCAAATCCCCTTTTACTTTGAGTTCTAAGTCCATTTGCCCATGCCGCGACAGTTGATCGAGCATGTGATCAAAAAAAGCAATCCCTGTATCGATAGTGCTTTTACCCGTACCGTCAAGGTTTAGTTTTAGAGAAATTTTCGTTTCCTTGGTGTTTCGTTCCCAAGTAATAAGCCTGCTTTCTAGTTTTAAATAGCGATAAATGGCTTCCCAACTCAATGTAGATAATCCTACGGCATCTTGCCATTCAGAGTCATTCAGTTCTTCCTGCCCCGGAGCCGTTTCCGTACCCATATAGATTCCTTGGCATCCGAGATTTAACGCCAATTGCATGTCCGTGGGACGATCCCCTATCACAAAAGACTCCTTGAGATTATAGGCAGCACTGTCTAAGTACTCATTTAGCAACCCAATTCTTGGTTTGCGGGTAGGAGCATTCTCTTCCGGAAAACTTTTATCGATTAAAACCTTATCAAAGCGAACCCCCACTCCTTCAAAGGTTTGCATCATTAAATTATGTACAGGCCAAAAGTGGTCCTCAGGGAAGCTATCGGTACCCAAACCGTCTTGATTGCTCACCATAACCAGTTCAAAATCAAGCTCGCGAGCAATTTTGGAGAGAAATATTAATGCGTCAGGATAGAATTCCAGCTTCTCAAAAGTATCGAGTTGATAATCTACTGGAGGCTCCTTTACAAGCGTTCCATCTCGATCGATAAAAAGTACCTTTCTCATTTGTTAAAAAATGTAAGTAGTTATTATTAAAACTTTAGTCATTTCGATGGGCATTGGTATGCTGTATTAAATGCCCACCTGTCTTCCGACAGGCAGATTATGGGCTTTCATAGTTATAGTAGCGTTCTTAGAACCTTAATCAATTGGTTGTTTTCGGATACCGTACCAATACTGATGCGCAGACAGTTATCACACAAAATGTTTTTTGAGGCATTTCGTACAACAATGCTGTGATCCAGCAATTGTTGATAGCGCAATTGACTGTCATCAACACGGATCATAAAAAAGTTGGCATCCGAAGGAAAAATTGTTTTAATATAAGGAAGGTCTTCTATGGCAGCAACTATTCGTTCTCGTTCTCGGGTCATTAAAACCACCATTTCCTTAACACGATCTTGCTGATTTTCGATCTGATCACAGACCGCATCCAGCGTTAGGTCATTTAGATTGTAAGGGCCTTTAACCTTGTGCAGTCCTTCCATAATTGTTTTGTGTCCAAATGCCATTCCCAAACGAGCTCCAGCCATCCCCTGGGCTTTGGAAAAGGTTTGAAGCACCAATACATTCGGATACTCAGCCTGCCAACTTAAGGTTGACACCTCTGGACTAAACTCAGCATAGGCTTCATCAATCACAAGAATGCCGGGAAAAAGGCGCGCAAGTTGCTGTAAATCCTCGGTCGCAAAACGATTGCCTGTAGGATTGTTAGGTGTAGGGATAAAACAAAGTTTTGAATGCGGTTTGATGGCTGCCTCAAGGGCTGGCATATCCAGTTGGAAGGTTTTAGTCAGTGGAACTTCACATAAATCCACCTGGTACAACTGGGCAGCAACCTTATACATCCCAAATGTGGGTGGACAGATCAATATTTCTTCTTCTCCGGGTTCACAAAAGGCCAAAATCAACTGGTTGATGATTTCATCACTTCCATTGGCTAGATAAAGTTCATCAGGTTTTACTTGGCGCCATTCACATATTTTAGATCGCAACTTTTGTTGCATGGGATCTGGGTAGCGATTATAGGGCCAGTCAAAAGGATTTTCATTTGCATCCAAAAGAATCATCTCTTTTGCGCCCTCTGTGAACTCTTGTCGTGCCGACTGATAAATCGCATGGTTTTGCAGATGTTTTCGGAGGTAATTCTTCATAACAAACTTTTTAACCGCAGGCTTACGGCATTTTTGTGTGCGTCCAAACCTTCTGCAGCAGCCATTTTTTCTACAGCAGGGCCTAAAGCTTGGATTCCTTCAACACTGATTTCTTGAAAGGTGATGGCTTTAAGAAAGCTATCCAAGTTTACCCCGCTATATTGGCGAGCATAGCCATTGGTAGGCAAGGTATGGTTGGTTCCAGACGCATAATCACCTACACTTTCGGGGGTATAGGGGCCAATAAATACAGAACCTGCATGACGGACACCATTGACGTAGGTCTGCGTATCGGAAACATTAATGATATAATGCTCGGGCGCATAATCATTGACAAACGCAATGGCGGTTTCCGAATCGTTAAAACTGATCAGTTTTGAATTTCCAAGCGCTTTGGCAGCCATTTCCTTCCGTGCTAAAGCATTTAGCTGGTGTTTTAATATTTCTTCAAGAATGGGGATTTTATCAGGAGCTGTGGTTACAAGAACCACCTGACTGTCAACGCCGTGTTCTGCTTGGGACAACAAATCGGCCGCTACAAATTCCAAATTAGCCGTAGCATCAATGGCGATTAATACCTCCGAAGGGCCAGCGGGCATATCGATCGCAGCTTTCCCTTGGCTTGCGTATTGCTTCGCAGCGGTAACATACTGATTGCCTGGTCCAAATAATTTATCGACCTGAGGAATGGATTCCGTCCCTAATGCCATGGCTGCAATAGCTTGTGCGCCACCTACAGTGAAAAGTTGTGTAACACCACACAGTTGTGCTGTATAAACCACTTCTGGTGCAATTTGACCATTCTTTTGGGGTGGGGAACAAAGAACAATTTCACGACAGCCTGCAATCTTGGCTGGGATTGCTAGCATTAATACGGTAGAGAACAAAGGAGCTGTTCCTCCTGGAATGTATAAACCTACTTTTTCAATGGGGTATTTTTGCTGCCAGCATTTGACACCTGCCTGTGTTTCAACATGAACAGGCTCTGTCTGCTGAGCCTTGTGAAAGGTTTCAATATTTTGATGCGCTTGTTGGATGGCTTCTTTTAGAGGGTTTGGAATTTGCGCCACCGCAGCTAATATTTGGTCTTGGGTTATACACAAAGAATCACAAATCACCCCATCAAATTCTTTAGTATAAGCCCTGAGTGCTCTATCTCCTTCTTCTGCCACGCGGTCAAAAACGGACTTTATGGTTGGCATCATTGCTTCTAATGATGCAGTAGGGCGCTGGCAGATCGCTTCCCACTCGTTTTGTGTAGGATTGGTGTACTGCTGCATCAGAGGACCATTTTTTCAATAGGGCACACCAAAATATCTTCTGCACCTGCAGCTTTTAGCTCGTCGATAACCTCCCAAAAACGATGGGCGTCAATAACGGAGTGTAAGGAACTCCACCCCTCTTGTGCCAATGGAAGTACCGTTGGGCTTTTAAGTACGGGAAGGATATCACTAATTGCCTGAATCTTATTATTGGGCGCATTCAATAAAATATAGCGAGATTCTTTAGCTCGTAATACGGCTGAAATTCGAAAGACAAGCTTTTCAATTAAGGTACTCGCTTCATCTGACACATGGGATCCCTGCACCAAAACAGCTTGGGATTCTACAATTTTAATAACTTCTTTTAAATTGTTCTTAAACAAAGTACTCCCGCTGGACACAATGTCGCAAATAGCATCGGCCAAACCAATGTTGGGGGCAATCTCTACTGACCCGTTGATGATGTGTAAATCCGCTTCAATGTTCTGAGTAGCCAAAAAGGATTGAACTGTATTGGGATAAGATGTAGCGATGCGTTTGCCAGCTAAATCTTTGACGTTGTCAAAAGGAGCTTCTTTGGGTATCGCAATTGACACCCGGCATTTGGAGAAGCCTAATGGAAGTAGTGTTTTAAGATCTGTCCCTTTTTCAAACAGCAAATTTTCTCCTACAATCGCAAGATCCACTACCCCATCTCTTAAATACTGAGGAATATCCCCATTACGGAGATAATATACTTCTAAGGGGAAATTCCGGGCGGTGGCTTTCAGCTGGTCTTTTCCGTTGTCTATGGAAATACCACAACTTTTTAAAAGCTTGAAAGAGTCTTCGTTGAGACGTCCTGATTTTTGAATGGCTATTTTAAGCATGAATGTTTTTAATAAAAAAACCCGTTTGATTGCTCAAACGGGTCTATGGAGTGTCATACAACAACATCCTGCACGTTTGAGCGTTTAGGAATGATGTGTATGATGTGTTTTTAAATTCATTGGTGCAAATATCTAATTTTGCGGCAACAATCAAAAATATTATTAGTTATTTCCTAAGATTATCGGCATTCCAGTATCCCCACCACCAATCACAATGACTTTGCTATTGGGAGATTCGGACAACTTTAGGGTTGCTTCAATTCCTTTTTCTTGGAGAATTTTAGATGTCAATGAAGCACTAAGGATTTTATTGGCACGTGCCTTTCCTTCAGCATCAATTCTTTGTCTTTCCGCTTCTTGCTTGGCTTTTGCTAAACGAAATTCATACTCTAACGCTTCTTGTTCTTGGCGCAATTTTCGCTCGATGGCTTCTTTGATTGCCATAGGGAGCGTTACGTCACGCACAAGAACTGCATTCACCTGTATGTGTTGGCTCTCAACATTCTTTTGCGTTTCTTCAAAGATTTCATTTTGAATAGCATCCCGTTTGGTGGAATAAAGCTGTTCAGGCGTGTAGCGTCCTACTATAGAACGAGCCACGGCTCTTATTTGAGGAATCAGGACTATGTTTACATAGTTTTCACCTTTGGTTCTGTGCAACAATCCCAAACGGTCGATGTTGGGTTGGTACAAAACGGAAACATCTAGGGATATCTCCAAACCATTGGAGGACAATACCTGCATATTTCCTTCAAAGAATTCCTGCTGCTTGACATTATAAACATACACACGATTCCAAGGGGCAATAATATGAAATCCTTCTCCCAATGGAGGAGCGTCAGTAACAACCCCACCACCAAAGGTGCGGAACAATACGCCTGCTTCTCCATACCCAATATTAATAGAGGATTTGGAAGCAAAAATCATGAGGGCCAATACAATGAGAATGACCGGTAGTCCAATTTTAGGTAACTTTAGCATAATAATTTTAGGTTTAAGTGAGCATTCCGCCATCAACATGGAGGACTTGCCCTGTGATATAATTTGATAAATTAGAAGCCAAAAACACACAGGCATTGGCTACATCTTCAGGCTGTCCCCCTCTTTTGAGTGGAATACCATCACGCCAAGACTGTACAACGTCTTCAGCAAGTTTGTCTGTCATTTCAGTTTCGATAAAGCCTGGAGCAATGACATTGGAACGAATGTTTCGGGATCCTAATTCCAAAGCGATTGATTTAGAGAAACCAATAATACCTGCTTTGGAAGCAGCGTAATTGGCTTGTCCTGCGTTTCCTTTAACACCCACCACCGAACTCATATGAATCAGGCTTCCATGACGTTGCTTTAGAAACGTACGCTGAACAGCTTTTGTCATATTAAACACAGACTTTAGGTTTATATTGATAACTGAATCAAAATCAGCTTCTCCCATTCGCATGAGAAGATTGTCTTTTGTAATACCCGCATTGTTGATAAGGATGTCAATTTGTCCAAAATCAGCCATTACATCTTCCACTAATTGTTGCGCTGCTTCAAAGTCAGCCGCATTGCTTTGGTACCCCTTGGCATTGACTCCAAGAGCCTTGAGCTCCGTCTCCAACTGCTCTGCAGCTGCTGTGGAACTACTGTAGGTGAACGCAACGGCACAACCGTTTTGGGCAAAGGTCAATGCGATCCCTCTGCCAATACCACGACTGGCTCCAGTTATAATAGCGGTTTTTTGATCAAGTAATTTCATTTGATTTCTGATTTTATTTTGAGGTCAATGGATATTCTGCTGTTCCATTCCTTCAGGAGACGTCAAATAATATGTGTTTGTCGCATTGCTACGCGAGTATTTCAGCGATTTTACGTCCGATTTGAGCTGGAGAATCTACTACGTGAATCCCACATGCTGTCATGATTGCTTTTTTGGCCTCGGCAGTGTCTTCTGCGCCTCCAACAATTGCGCCGGCATGCCCCATAGTTCTCCCTTTGGGTGCCGTTTCGCCAGCAATAAACCCTACTACGGGTTTTTTATTTCCACTTTCTTTAATCCATCGAGCGGCATCAGCTTCTAGTTGTCCGCCAATCTCTCCGATCATTACGATAGCTTCGGTTTCCGGATCATTCATTAATAATTCAACCGCTTCTTTGGTGGTGGTTCCTATAATTGGATCTCCTCCAATGCCAATGGCCGTGGTGATTCCCAAGCCTTCGCGCACAACTTGATCAGCGGCTTCATAGGTTAATGTACCTGATTTAGAGACAATACCAACATTTCCTTTTTTAAAGACAAAACCGGGCATGATTCCAACTTTTGCTTCCTCTGGTGTAATCACTCCAGGGCAGTTAGGTCCAACCATACGGCAATCTTTGGTCTTAAGATAGCTCGCTACTTTGACCATATCATTTACGGGAATTCCTTCCGTGATGGTAATGATCACTTTGATTCCTGCCTCTGCCGCTTCCATAATCGCATCCGCAGCAAAGGCCGGGGGTACAAATATGATCGTTGTATCGGCGTCTTCTTGGGCTACAGCTTCGGCAACTGTGTTGAAAACAGGACGATCCAAATGGGTCTGACCTCCTTTACCAGGGGTTACTCCCCCGACAACATTAGTGCCATATGCAATCATTTGCGAGGCATGAAACGTTCCTTCACTTCCTGTAAATCCTTGAACGATGATTTTTGAGTCTTTATTGACGAGTACACTCATAATATAGTTTCGCTTAAATTCTGTTTAGTTTATTCTTTGATGCGTTCCTGATAACTTCTTTTTTCTGTATCCACTTTAATTTTATCCCCTTCGTTAATGAACAATGGAACATTGATTTTTGCTCCTGTTTTAACAGTAGCAGGTTTAGTAGCGTTGGTTGCCGTATTTCCTTTGACCCCTGGCTCTGTGTGTGTGACTTCTAGGACAACACTTGCCGGAAGTTCAACAGACAAGGGCATGCTATCTTCAGTATTAATGGAGATGGTGACAATTTCACCTTCTTTCATCAAGTCTTCATTTTCTAGAATGCTTACGTTGATACTAATTTGCTCATAATCATCCGAATTCATAAAGTGGTACTGATCTCCGTCTTGATAAAGAAATTGATATTTGTTTGTTTCCACACGAATATCTTCAATCTTATGACCGGCTGAAAAGGTATTATCCACCACTTTTCCAGAGGTAACACTTTTCAATTTCGTTCGAACAAAAGCGGGACCTTTCCCCGGTTTTACATGAAGAAACTCTATAATTTTATAAATATCGTTACTATATTTGATACACAATCCTTTCCGGATGTCTGATGTTGTTGCCATGATTAATGTTTAATTGCGTTGGAAATAGCCTTTCATAATTCCGCGTTGCGAATTTCGGATAAATTGTAGAATTTCATCGCGTTCTGGTGAGGCAATCATCTCCGCTTCTATAATTTCAGTTGCTTGGGCGTTATTGTAATTCTTTTGATATAACAGTCTGTAGATGTTTTGAATCTCTGTTATTTTTTCAGCAACAAATCCCCTGCGTCGCAGTCCAACAGAGTTGATCCCTACATAAGACAGGGGCTCACGTGCTGCTTTAACATAAGGAGGTACATCTTTTCGCACCAAAGAACCTCCAGCGATAAAAGCATGATCTCCGATGGTAACAAATTGATGAACGGCTGTCATTCCAGCCAAAATAACATGATTTCCAATGTTAATATGGCCCGCAAGCGTTGAGTTATTGGAAAAAATACAGTTATCTCCAACAAAACAGTCATGGGCAACGTGGGAGTATGCCATAATCAGGCAGTTACTACCAATCTGTGTTTTCATTCGACTCGTTGTCCCTCGATTGATGGTGACACATTCACGAATGGTAGTATTGTCTCCTATTTCGGCAGTAGTGTCTTCCCCATTAAATTTTAAATCTTGTGGAATGGCAGAAATAACAGCGCCTGGAAAAATTGAACAATTCTTACCAATACGTGCGCCCTCCATAATAGTAACATTTGGACCGATCCAACTGCCCTCCCCAATTTCTACATTATTTGAAATTGTGGAAAAGGGTTCTATTACAACATTTTGAGCAATTTTAGCTCCCGGGTGAACAAATGCTAGGGGCTGATTCATTTAGTGTCTTTACGTTTAATGATTTGTGCCATCATATCTCCTTCCGAAGTCAAAACCCCGTTGACATAAGCTGTGGCTCGCATATGGCAGATACCTCTACGTATGGGCGTTATCAAATCCAATTTAAATATCATGGTGTCTCCAGGATGAACAGGCCGCTTGAACTTCACATTGTCAATTTTCATGAAAAAAGTCAAGTAGTTCTCCGGATCGGGAACAGTATTAAGGACTAGTATTCCACCTGCTTGTGCCATGGCTTCAATCTGTAAAACCCCAGGCATTACGGGTGCACCAGGGAAGTGCCCTTGGAAAAATGGCTCGTTCATGGTGACATTTTTCAAAGCCAACACATGAGTGTCTGAGAGTTCATAGATTTTATCAACCAATAAAAATGGAGGACGATGCGGCAACATTTTCATAATGGCCACAGTATCCATCAATGGTGGTTGAGTGAAATCAATTTTAGGTACATTAAGACGTTTGTCGTGTTTGATTAATTTGGCAACTTTGTCTGCAAACATTGTGTTTACTCGGTGTCCTGGTTTTTTTGCGATAACATGCCCCCGAATACGCGTACCAATCAATGCCAAATCTCCAATAACATCAAGGAGCTTGTGACGAGCTGCCTCATTCGAAAAATGCAAGGTTAAATTATCCAAAACCCCGTTAGGCTTAATGCTGATATGATCCTTGTTGAAGGCTTTTTTTAATTTCTCCGTAGTCTCTTCCGAAAGTGGTTTGTCAACATAGACAATGGCGTTATTCAGGTCTCCACCTTTAATCAAGCCATGATCTAAGAGCATCTCCAACTCATGAAGGAAGCTAAAAGTTCGAGCAGGAGCGATTTCTCCTTTAAAATCACTCAAGTTGTCTAAGGTTGCATTTTGGGTTCCTAAAATTTTGGTGCCAAAATCAACCATTGTTGTGATTTGATAGCTTTCTGAAGGTATGATTGTAATCTCACTTCCACTCTCTTCGTCTTTAAAGCAAATCACTTCGTCAACTACATATTCTTCACGTGGTTTTTCTTGTTTTTCAACACCTGCCTTTTCGATGGCTTCGATAAAGTACTTGGACGAACCGTCCATAATTGGTGGTTCGGAAGCATCAAGATGAATAAAACAGTTGTCAATTTGAAGCCCCACTAGGGCCGCTAAAACATGTTCTGAAGTTTGGATTTTCACTCCATCCTTCTCAAGATTAGTGCCACGATCTGTATTGACCACATATTGTACATCAGCTGAAATCTCAGGAGTTCCCTCTAGATCGTCACGCACAAAAACATAGCCTGTGTTTTCGGGAGCAGGTTCAAAACGTAGGGTTACGTTTTTTCCGGTGTGAAGCCCAACACCTTCCAGTATGATGGCCTTCTTAATGGTTTGTTGTAAATCCGTTTTTTGGATCATGATTTTTGGTTCTTCTCGATTTGGTTTATTTGTTTAACTAATTTGGGTAAGTTCTTAAAGTGTACATAGGACTTGCTATAGCTAAAATAATCAACAGCTGGTGTCCCTTGCAACTTCATGTTATCTTCAATATTACTGGTTACTCCTGTCTGGCCTTGAATCTGAACATTATCACCAATGCTAATATGTCCAGCAACGCCTACCTGTCCGCCAATGATACAGTTCTGTCCGATTTTAGCCGAACCGGCAATTCCTGTCTGTGCAGCAATGACAGTGTTCTCCCCTATCTCAACATTGTGTGCAATCTGAATCTGGTTATCTAGCTTAACTCCTTTTCGGATAAGTGTTGAGCCTAAGGTTGCTTTATCAATAGTACTCATTGCTCCAACATCAACATGATCTTCCAAAACAACATTTCCGGTTTGAGGTACTTTTTTATACGTTCCATTTTCTTGAGGCGCAAAACCAAAGCCGTCCGATCCCAACACAACGCCACTATGGATGTTGCAATAATTACCAATAACGGTGTCCGAGAGAATTTGGGCTCCAGAGTGAATGGTGCAATGATCCCCAATGATGACATTACTAGCGATATATACATTTGGGAAAATCTTAATGTTTTTTCCCAAAACACAGTTTTCCTCGATAATTACGTTGGGGCCAATATACACTCCCGATGGCAATTCTATATCCTGTGCAATCTGAGCAGAAGGATGAACCCCTTCTCGTTTATTCTTGACGGTTTGATAGTACTCCAATAATTCAGAAAAGGCTTGATAAGCATTTTCAACCCGAATCAATGTTGGTTTGATTTGTTGATTCGACTCGAAGTCTTGATTTACAATGACTACAGAGGCGTTGGTTTTGTATATATATGGGGTGTATTTAGGGTTGGCAAGAAAGGAAAGCGAGCCCGATTGGGCTTCTTCAATTTTTGACAATTCCGAAACGACAATTTGGGGGTCTCCATCGATCGATCCTTTTAATTGGGCAGCGATCTGTTGGGCCGTAAATTTCATAGGGCAAAAATAGCAATTTCCTAGGAAACTAGCTTTTGGGACTGCACAAATAATAGAGCTTTTGGGAATTGGTGTATTTCATCAAAGCACTAAAACTTGGATGTTGGTGAATCGGAAGGATTTCATTACTTGCGTTTTGCAACAACACAGGGTGTTTGTTAGACGAATAGGTCTGGTTAGACACATGCCCTGTAAAGACATAGGCTTGAGCAATTTCTTCCGAATTATAATGTTTCGCCCATTGCTCTTGCAGTCGTACAACTGCTAATTCTTCAAAAGGATGGTCTTGCACCTCTACCCTAAAGAGATTTCGTTTGATAATACGCTGTGACAAATCACTCAAAATGAAATCAGATGCTTCTTGCCACTGCTTTAGCGAATACCAAACATCTGAGTCGTCTAGAGCCAAAAACGTTGACCAATCGACCGTGTCAATGGCTAGTGGCGCATCTCCCTTAGAAAGAAGGGCCAGTAAGGCGTCAGAACCTTTCAGGGGTTTTCCTTGCGCTAGTACCTTTCGCGCATGGTGTAGTATTTTTACTAAAATAAGTTCTGAAACCAAACTGGTTTTGTGAAGATAGACTTGCCAATACATTAAACGACGGGCCAACAAGAATTTCTCTAAAGAATAATTGGCTTTTTCATCAAAAACCAATTGGTTATCAACTACTCGCATCATGGATATCAATCGTGAGGAATTGATGTTTCCCTCCATGGCTCCCGTATAAAAGCTGTCACGTTTTAGATAATCCAACCGATCCAAATCTACCTGTCCTGTAAGCAACTGATGAAAAAAAGGACGTTCATAACTATTGTTGAAAATGGCCAGTGCCGAAGCCAGCGCGCCATCCATTTCGGTATTGATTTTTTCAATGAGAACTTCCGAAATCTGCTCGTGGGTAATTCCAGGCAGTAAAGCTTTTTCGATGGCATGAGAAAAAGGGCCATGACCAATATCGTGAAACAGCAAGGCGATTTGCAATGCTTCAGACTCGGCTTCAGAGATTTTTTCTCCTTTTTCGCGAAGAGCCATTATCGCTTTTTGAGCCAAATGCAAACAGCCTAATGCGTGCTCCAGACGGTTGTGATGGGCTCCCGGAAAAACAAATACAGACAAGCCCATCTGCGAAATACGACGAAGGCGTTGAAAGAAGGGATGGTTGATAAGTCGGGCAATCAAAGGAGATTTGATGGCAATAAAACCGTAAATTGGATCGTTGATTATTAAAGGTTTCATAGCCGTGTGCCCTAATTTATGACGCAAATATAAAAATATGTCCACAATCAATATCCTTTGGGTCGACGACGAAGTCGATCTACTCAAACCCCACATCCTATTTCTTGAAAACAAAGGCTACCATGTACACTCCTGCAACAACGGTCGCGAGGCCTTGGAACGCATTCAAAAACAGCTCTTTGAAGTGGTGTTGCTAGACGAAAATATGCCCGGTCTTAACGGTCTGGAAACGCTTACGGAGCTCAAGCAATTACGTCCCAATCTTCCTGTGGTTATGATCACCAAGAATGAAGAAGAACACATCATGGAAGAAGCCATAGGCTCCAAAATATCGGACTATCTCATCAAACCCGTCAACCCAAATCAGATTCTACTTTCCCTGAAAAAGTTATTGCAGCATCGGAATTTAGTCGCGGAAACCACCATCAAAAACTACCAGCAAGAATTTCGCAAAATCGCTCTTTCCCTGCAGGACCTTAACACTCATCAGGAGTGGGCTGATTTTTATGAAAAAATGATCTTTTGGGAAGCTGAACTCGAGGCCTTGGAAGATCCGAGTATGCTTGAAATCTTTGAAACCCAGATGCAGGAGGCCAACCAGCTTTTTGCCAAGTTTATTGAAAACAATTATGCCGATTGGCTCCAAGACCCAAAAAATGCTCCCACTTTTTCACATCAGCTATTGGCCCAAGAAGTGTTGCCACGCCTGAGTTCTTCAAAACCCACTTTGCTTGTCGTTATCGACAACCTGCGTTTGGATCAATGGAAGATTATTTCACAAAGCCTTACGAACCTTTATACGGTTGAAGCCGAAAAGAAGTATTATAGTCTGCTTCCCACGGCCACACAATACGCCCGAAATGCCTTATTCTCCGGCATGACGCCCTTGGCCATGTCCAAAACCCACCCTGAATGGTGGAAAAACGACACCGATGAAGGGGGGAAAAACCTTTTTGAAAAAGAATTTTTAGGGGCGCATCTGAAGCGGAAAAATTTGGATTTGAAATGGAGCTATCACAAAATTCGCAACCTTACCGAAGGACGGCAGTTGGTCAAATCTTTTCAGAATCATTCCAAAGAGCAGCTTACCGTTGTGGTGTATAATTTTGTAGATATGATTTCCCATGCCAAAACAGAAATGGAAATCATCAAAGAACTGGCTGCGGACAACAAAGCCTATCGCTCCCTTACGCGTTCTTGGTTTAACAACTCCCCCTTATTGGAAATCATTCAAAAAGCGGCAATGTTGAACTTCAATCTGCTTCTTACCACAGACCATGGGACGGTAAATGTACAAACCCCCTCCAGCATCATCGGAGACCGTGAGACAAGTCAAAACCTACGCTACAAAACCGGTCGGGGTTTGACCTACGAACCCAAGCAGGTTATGGCAACAGACGACCCAGAGCAATTGGGACTTCCCCGTTTGTCTTTTAACCACCAATTTGTATTTGCCAAAGAAGATGCCTATTTCCTTTATCCCAAGAATTATAATTATTTTGCTAAACTCTTTCAAAACAGTTTTCAGCACGGTGGTATTTCATTGGAAGAAATGATCATCCCCTTTGTTGCAATGACCCCCAAAAGCTAATACCTTTGCGCGGTGGAAACAGCCTATGCACTTTCGGAATTAAAACCCATTGCCCAGCAGATCATTGCCCAATGGAAACATCCTATTCTTTTGTTGGAAGCCCCTATGGGTGCTGGAAAAACGACCCTAATCAAAGCACTTTGCAGTGAATTAGGAGTTATGCAAGCCGTATCCAGTCCCACTTTTTCTTTGGTGAATAGCTATCAAGATTCCGAAGGAAAGACATTGTATCATTTTGATTTGTATCGTCTCAATAGCTTGGAAGAAGCCTTGGATATCGGTATTGAGGAATATTTGGATTCGGGAGCGCGTTGTATGATTGAATGGCCCGAACGCATCCGCCCCCTGCTGTCCGATGCCTTTCACCAAATTCAAATAGAACCTTTGGGTGCCAACACCCGTAAACTTATATTCGACGCATGAAACTTCTTTATCGTATTGGTTATTATTTGGTAGGCGTATCGCTGGGAATGGTGATTGTTAGCTTTGTTTTTAGTGGTAAAAGAACAAGTTGTAACTATGGTCCAAATGCTCGTGTACTAGCTGATTTAAAAAAGAAACAGGTGGTTATTGACAGTGCTGTTTTATGGCAAGAAAAGGCCTTGGATTCGACACGATTCTCCGAAATGCTCCAAGGTTCCAAAGTCGATTTTTCAGCCAGTGACACCCAGCGAGAGGGCTGTAAACGTTACCGATTACAAAGCAATTACCAAGACATAATCTATTGGATTGACCTCGAAAATTGCAGCGACAAACTTATTGTTACGCAGCTCCAGCAACCTTAGATCTACGGCGTTTTAATTCTTTTACAATCATCTCCAACTCTCGGGAAGACTGTCCTACTACTGAAGTGT
This sequence comes from Flavobacteriaceae bacterium, assembly GCA_009886755.1. Lineage (GTDB taxonomy): Bacteria > Bacteroidota > Bacteroidia > Flavobacteriales > Flavobacteriaceae > UBA11891. The sequence goes on along the minus strand of QXYU01000010.1, from coordinate 81,193 downwards.
TTTCCTCCGCCCGACGGATCAAATAGGGCAAAACTTCCCGAACCGGACCAAAGGGAATGTATTTGGCAACATTATACCCAGCTTTGGCGAGGTTAAAAGACAAATGATCACTCATTCCGTACAGTTGTCCAAACCAAATATTCGGGTGCTCATTAGGGATGTTCTTATCCTCTAAAAGGAGCATTAAGCCCGCAATACTATTTTCATTATGGCTCCCCATAAACAAGGTACAACGGTCGAGATTATCAACCAAATAGGCTACCCCAGCATCAAAATTTATATCTGTGACGGCTTTGCTTTTGCAGATCGGATTGCGGTATCCTAGAGCGATCGATCGTTCTGTTTCTTTTTCTATATAGGCCCCACGCACCAACTTAACCCCTACTTGAAAACCTTCTTTATCAGCCTTAGCGACCAAGGATTTTAAATACGCCAGTCGGTCGTGGCGATACATTTGCACAGTAGTCACAATCCACAATTGTTCTTGGTTGTACCTAGCCATCGCAACCTCAGTTAGACGATCGATCGCGGGTTGAATCCAGCTTTCCTCTGCATCCACAAAGAGTTTCATTTTCAAATGAACCGCCGAACGACAAAGTTTGTCAAATCGCTGTTCTATCCTTTCCCATGCCGCTGTTTCCTCCGGACTCAAAGGAGCTTCAGCGGACACCTTTTCAAAAAGTGCAAAGGCACCGATGGCGGTGGGTTTAAAAACGCCATAGGGATGATGGGGGTTGCCTGCTTGTGCTTCTAGGGTGGCGAGTGTTTTTTCCAAAGAGGTTTCAAAGCCTACTTCGGAAGCAATGCCTTCCACAGAATACGCCAATACGGAAGCAATGTTTAATTTCCCCAGACAGTTGACTACTGTCTGTGATCCCTGAGCGGAAGTACCCGAACAAAACTGATTAAAAACGGTTGCTTTGATCAAACCTTCCACAGGCAAACGCAGCTTTAGAGCCAAGTGTGTCAGTACCTTACCCAACCTTACAAAACTTCGGCTTTGCACAAGACGAAACAACCAGTAGGCACGTTTCAATTCAAAGTCCGATTTTAACCGGAACGCGACTTGAGTATTCTCAAAAAAATCGGTATTCATATTGGTATCAATTTTTAAGTGAATGGCATATCGAAGATATAAAACCTATTTGATTTTTAAATCCTTTCAGTCTTTGGAACGATGCAAAAGTTGAGGGTTGAAAAAAATACAGGAAGTACAAAGGAAACTGCTATTTTTGTATCCAATGAGCACACTAGCACCCATCCCCTCCCTAAACTACGAAGTGGTTTTCGGAGACACCGGAGTCGAAAGCCTAAACCAATTTTTAAAACAGGCACATTACTCTTCCCTTTTTATTTTGGTGGATTCCAATACGCACCCCAATTGTTTGCCCTTGTTTTTGGAGATTTTGGAAACAGAACGACCCATTGATATTATTGAAATAGAAGCTGGAGAAGAACACAAACATATCGAAACCTGTATGGGGGTTTGGGAAACGCTGTCCGAAAACGGAGCCGATCGTAAAAGTGTGATGATTAACCTCGGTGGCGGGGTAGTAACCGACTTGGGGGGCTTTGTTGCTTCTACTTTTAAAAGAGGTATCGACTTTATCAATATCCCCACCTCACTCCTAGCAATGGTTGATGCTTCTGTAGGGGGAAAAACTGGGGTTGATTTAGGAGTGCTTAAAAACCAAATTGGGGTGATCCAGCAGCCGCAACTGGTATGGGTTTCCGATCAATTTTTGGGAACACTCCCCAAGGAGCAGTTTCGCAGTGGCTATTCGGAAATGCTAAAGCACGGACTCATTGCCGATCCCGCCTATTGGGAACAATTGGCCGATTATAGCCAGTTTACCGTAGATAGCCTTTTACCAACTATTCATCATTCGGTTGGAATAAAAAACGAAGTGGTGAAACAAGATCCCACAGAACAAGGCTGGCGCAAGATTTTGAATTTTGGACACACCCTAGGCCATGCGGTGGAATCCTATGCGCTGCAAAGCCCAGAACAAAAAACCTTGCTACACGGCGAAGCCATTGCCGTGGGAATGGTCTTAGAAGCCTATCTTTCAGTTTCCCTTTGTGGCCTGCCCATGAGTGCGGCCGAGGCGATCAAAACGGTCTTTCATTCTATTTTTGACAAGGAAGTGTTTTCGGCCACCGCCCAAGAGAAAATCTTGGAATTGCTCATCTTTGATAAGAAAAACAGCCACGGACAAGTTAATTTTATGCTCCTAGAAGCTATTGGAAAGCCAAAGCTTGACGTTCAGGTACCAAGTGAGTTGTTTAAAGAGGCTTTTGCATTTTATAAAAGGTGATAACGCACTGTGAACCGTGAACATTAACAACAACCCTCTTAGGTACGTCATATCTATTGGTTTTTCATTTGAATTTTATACACTAAGCTGAATTTATCCTTTAAATATATTTTGATTGTTATAATCTAGAAAATCTTTTTTTGGTAGAAATTTATCAGGTAGCATAATTTTTTGGTCTTGATACTTTGCGAAATATTCTTGAACAGAATAACTTTATAAATAATCACCAAACGAACTTGATAGTTTTACAACGTAATCAGGTGTTATAGTTAAAAAACCCCTGTCAAAAGCCTTATCATGCAAAGAATTTAAGCAAAGTCCATTTCTTGGGTTAAGTCTATTTTCTTTATTCTTTGACCAAGGAACTATATGGCTTGAAACTAAAAATTCAGGAATCGATAAGCCCGTTATGCAGCATTTAAAATAATAAGACGATAAAATTGTAGATCGAAAGAAATTTTGATTAACTCTTTGCTTTACAAGAACTTCTTTATCAACACCCTCCTTGATATCTTCAATTTCTACTACTTCTTCGATTGACTTGTCAGAAAGTTTTGCTATTAATGCTTCACTTTCAAAAGCAAGACTTTCCCAATCTCCATTAAACTCCTCCCATACTTCTTCTTCTAATTTACTACCATGTTTAAGTCCTACAACGCCTTGTTTTTTCAGTTCAGGATCCAGCCTCCCAATATACCTATTTTCATATTTAATGCAGAAGGAGTCCTGTGGATTAATTTAGCATATTTTATAACAGTTGGATTGAATTTACTACTACGTTTAAAAGGAATTTTACAATAGACATTAAAAGCAATAATTGTTTCTTCTCTTGTCTAATTATTTTTATGCATGTTCAACTTTTATCACCTGAAGATTACTTACTGAATAATCCGTAATAATAGCTTCCAATAATTCTTTTGTTAAATCGCTACTTCCAAGCAGGTTTGTTCTGAAGACTTCTACTCTGTAATCAGGAGTTAATTCATTTAGTTTTTCATCATCCCGGAAAAATTGCATGAATTCTGCCCTACTTATTTCATTATAACTATTTATATCAAAAAGTGTTTTTTGTTAAAAACTGCAGTAAATAAATGCTTTTGCCCATTGCTCAAAAACAAGTCTGACCTTTTAGGGTAAAGCTTAAATCGAGAAGTCGAATGGGAATCCGCCCCAATAGTAAAAAGCTCTTTAAGAATGAACCGCAATCGATCTATGATGGTTATCAACCGTAGGTATGTCATGATAGTAGAACAGATTTGGAGGGTTGTCTGAATAAAAATACTAAAAAAATGCAATTTAAATTATTATATTTGAGAGTGTTGAGTAGGCTCTTGTCCATATCGCTGTCTTTTGTGATCCTTATCCAGAGTTTTGGAGTGGCCCTTTCGGATATCTCCCAGATTGATGAATTTATCGAACACGCCCAGTTTCATAGCGCCCAATATGGCGACAATGTGCTGGTGTTTATCTCAAAGCATTACGGCGACCTGAAAGCGGAACACGACAAAGAACACCAAGAAGAAAAAGAAGAGCACGAAAAGTTACCTTTTCAACAGCATTCACAGCTTTCTTCCATTCAATATTTTGTTTTAAACACGGAAAAAATAAGCGTTGATGCGCTAGCGTTTTCAGATTTTAAAGCCGATAATTTTCGTTATCTCGCCCCCTCCTCCGCCCTCTATTCAGACAGTCCTTTTCAGCCACCACGGCACTTCTAAAGAATTGATTCGTTTTTTAATTTACTTCCCTGATCGATATGATTATGGGAGTTTTACATTGATTTTTAACAATTCCTATAAATTTCTGATAGGTAGACAGCTGATAATTTAACATAAGACTTTTTACTTGCCAAAATGACTAGAGATTCTATTACAGCTATTTACATTTTTTTAAACATAGAAAAAGAATGCTCTCTTATATTATCAATTTTAGCCTAAAGAACAAATTCATTGTTCTGCTATTAACCACTGCCATTATTGGGTTTGGGTTGTATTCACTATCTCAAATTCCCATTGGTGCGGTTCCCGATGTTACCAACAACCAAGTACAGGTGATCACCACCTCTCGTAATCTGTCCACGCAAGACATGGAGCAGTTTATCACCTATCCTGTGGAGTTGGAAATGGCAAATTTACCAGGGGTCGTAGAAATTCGTTCCATATCAAAGTTTGGCCTTTCCGTCGTTACAATTGTTTTTGAAGATGCCATGGGTACCTTTTTACCCCGACAACTTATTGCGGAGAAAATAAAATCCGCAGCAGCCAAAATCCCAGAAGGTTTTGGAAGCCCCGAAATGGGTCCTATCACTACCGGATTGGGGGAGATCTATCAGTATATCTTAGATGTAGCACCCGAATACAAAGATCAATACACCGCCGAAGACCTACGAACCATTCAAGACTGGATTGTCAAACGACAGCTTTCAGGAATCCCAGGGGTCGTGGAAGTAAACAGCTGGGGTGGTTTTTTAAAACAATACGAAGTTGCCATCAACACCGAAAGGTTAAATGCCATGAATGTCAGCGCAGAACAGGTTTTTAGTGCTTTAGAAAAGAATAACAGTGTTGCTGGAGGGGGGTATATTGAAAAAGTAAATCAAGCCTTTTTTATCCGCGGTGAAGGGTTAATTGCATCGCTGGAGGATATCAAAAATATTGTTGTTAAAAATGAAGATAATTTGCCCGTTTACATTAAAGATGTAGCAACGGTAGGCTTTGGCAGTGCCACGCGCTTTGGTGCCATTACAGGGAATGGTGAAGGAGAAAAGGTATTGGGTCAGGTCATGATGCTCAAGGACGCTAATTCCAAGAAAGTCATCGAAGCGGTTAAGGAACGTGTTGCGTCCATTGCAACATCACTCCCAAAAGGAGTATATATCAACGCCTTTCTGGATCGTAGTGAACTCATCTCCAAAACCACATTTACCGTTTCAGAAAACCTAATTCTAGGGTGTTTGATCGTGATTTTTGTGGTCGTTTTACTTTTAGGAAACCTCCGATCCGGTTTGGTGGTAGCCTCAGTAATCCCTTTGTGTTTGTTGTTTGCCCTATCGTTGATGTATGTGTTTGGAGTCGATGCCAACCTGATGAGCTTGGGGGCTATTGACTTCGGTATCATTATCGACGGGTCATTGATTATTGTTGAATATATCGCTTTTCAAATAACACGAAAAGCCGATGAAATTACCGGTTTTACCAAAGTGGAACGGCAAGAATTAAAAGACCGTATCATCTTTTCTGGGGCATTAAAAATGATGAACTCTGCCATTTTCGGTCAGTTGATTATCCTAATTGTATTCATTCCCATTTTATCCCTCAGTGGCGTGGAGGGTAAAATGTTTAAACCCATGGCATTGACATTCAGTTTTGCGCTGATAGGTGCCATGCTGTTGTGTTTTACTTATGTGCCCGTGGCGGCTTCCCTATTTTTAAAGCCTTCCAAAACAACTGCTAAAAATAGATCTGTTCGCTTTATTGCGTGGCTTCATCGTCACTATGAACCCATTATCGATTGGGCATTGCAAAGCAAGAAAACAGTGTTGGGAATGGCTCTAGTACTTTTAGTTCTATCCACTACTCTATTTTCAACCATGGGCAGTGAATTTGTCCCCACTCTGGACGAGGGTGATTTTGTCATTCAACCCATTTTAAAAACAGGAACATCCCTAAGCAATACCGTGGCTCTAACCACGGAGATAGAAAAAATCCTTTTAAAAGAATTCCCCGAAGTAAAACAAGTAGTTACCCGTATTGGAGCAGCAGAAGTCCCTACAGATCCCATGTCTATGGAAGAAAGTGATGTCATCATTGTATTAAAACCTAAAAACGAATGGACATCGGACGATTCAAAGGATGAACTGGCAGACAAGTTTAAGGAAGCCCTTAGCATCATTCCCGGTATGGAAGTAGAATTTACCCAACCCATTGAGATGCGTTTCAATGAGCTGATCACAGGCGTTCGCGCAGATATCGCCATTAAGATTTTTGGTGATGATCTTGAAATACTTGCCAAAAAAGGAAATGAAATTGGTGCCTTGATAGCCACCGTTCCTGGAGCCGCCGATATTTCTGTGGAGAAAATCGCAGGACTTCCCGAAATGAATATCCGATTTGACAGAAAGAAAATAGCCCGCTATGGACTCAACATTCAGGATGTTAATGATCTGGTTACAATGGGATTTTCTGGGAGAAGTGTAGGCAGTGTTTTTGAAGGGGAAAAACGGTTTGATCTTGTGGTGCGACTGGACCAACAAAAACGACAAGACATCAACGACATAAACAATCTGTATATTGACCTCCCCAATGGAGGTAAAATTCCACTTCGCGAATTGGCAACCATTTCCTATCAAAAAGGGGCTGCTAAGATTTCGAGAGACAATACAAGACGTAGAATTGTGGTTGGAGTGAATGTTCGCAATCGTGACTTACAATCGGTGGTTGATGCCATCCAACAATTGATCGAGAAAAACATACAGTTGCCTGTGGGCTATTCGATTACTTATGGCGGTCAGTTTGAGAACTTGCAAAGTGCTAAATCCCGATTGCTAATTGCCGTACCCATCGCGCTTGCATTGATTTTTATTCTCCTATACTTTGCCTTTAAATCGGTCAAAGAAGCCCTGATGATATTTTCTGCAATTCCTCTGGCCGCTGTGGGTGGAGTGCTATTTTTGTGGCTTCGTGATTTACCCTTTAGCATATCCGCAGGGGTAGGATTTATAGCCCTATTTGGTATTGCCCTTCTCAATGGAATCGTGCTCATAGAACATTTTAAAGAATTAAAAAAAGAAGGATTCAAAAATATGGAAACGCTAATTAAACAAGGCACAAAAGATCGGTTGAGAGCCGTATTACTCACAGCAACCGCTGCCGCTTTAGGGTTTTTACCCATGGCAATATCCACCAGTGCCGGAGCCGAAGTGCAACGCCCTTTGGCTACTGTCGTGATCGGGGGGCTGATCTCAGCTACACTCCTAACCCTTGTGGTTTTACCCATATTGTACGCCTATCTCAACAAACCCAATAACACGGACAAAAGAGCTTCAAAACCAAATACCATTGGCTTGAGTATAATCTTATTGTTGTTTTTTATCAATGCAAGCGCGCAACAAGACCCCATGACGCTCCAAGAATTGATTCCTTTAGCCCTTGAAAACAATGCCGGATTAAGGGCTTCTGAATGGCAGGCAGAACAATCAAATGCTTTGGTCAATAGCGCCTTTAGCTTTGATAAAACACAACTCTATTATGGTTTTGACGAGAACAATCTAACCCTTAATAATCTGGCTTTACATGTTTATGGATTGCAGCAGGACTTTAAGTTTCCAAGTGTTTATTTCTCTGAAAAAAAGGTTAATAAAGTACGCTACGGCGTTAATTCAAGCCTGTTTGCCATCAAGAAAAAGGAAATCCTTCGCAAAGTGACCACTGCCTATTATGAATACCAAATCGCGAGGGAAAAAGAAAAGGTTTACAATGAATTAGATCGTCTTTATACGGACTTTTCCAAAATTGCGGCAAGACGTTTTGAATTGGGAGAAACAAACTACCTAGAAAAGATCACTGCCGATTCGAAACAAAAGCAAATCAATCTGAACAATACTCAAATCCAAAAAGAAGTAAGCCTAGCCTATAACCATTTATTAAAAATAGTTCAAACAGGCGAAGCGATTGCCATTGCAGAAGAGCCCCAATTAAAGCTAGATTTGGAAAACACAGACCCGATCAAAAGTGTAGAAATAGACTATTATAAAAACAGGATCCGTCTATTAGAAGCGCAGCGGCGTTTGGAAAAACAAAAGCTGTTGCCCGATATCAGTCTCAATTATTTTCAAGGCACTAATTCCGGTGTAGACGGCAATCTTTTTGGATATCAATTTGGGTTAAAAATTCCCCTTCTCTTTAATGGGCAATCCTCACGAATCAAAGCAGCCAAATTCGCAGAAAAAAAAGCCATTGCAGAATCGACGGAATACGAAATACAACTCCACACAAAGTATGACGCACTGAAGCTAGAACTGGCACAGCTTCAAAGAACACTGGATTATTATGAGAAAGAAGGGCAAAGCCTTTCCGATGAAATACTCAAGACAGCCACCAGCAGTTTTAGAAACGGAGAGATTGACTCCTATCAATACACCCAAAGCGTGGAAAGTGCTTATGACATGCAATTGACCTATCTAGATACGCTCAACGCATACAACAAAACCATCATTGCCATTAATTACCTAACCCTATAAACTACAACCTCATGAAGCGTGACCCCTATACATCATTTCTTTTTAGCCTTGTACTGGTATTGTTTGGGAGCTGTGACGACACTAAAAAAGAAGCGACAGACAACAAAACGGACAATCTCCTCATCCAAATCACCCAAGCGCAATTTACCCAAGGAAAAATGCTATTGGGGGGCTTTGAAGAAAAAGCGTTTCCCAATACCATTTTGGCAAATGGAACGATTGACGTACCGCCAGAAAACAGAGCAGTGGTTAACGCCTCCATGGGCGGCTACATCAAAACAACTCCCCTACTGGTTGGTGATAAGGTGGTCAAGGGGCAGTTGCTTGTTAGCGTTGAAAACCCTGAGTTTGTTGTGCTGCAACAGCAATATATGGAAGTGAATGCCCAACTCGCCTATCTAAAAGCAGCCTATGAACGTCAAACCCAAATGAAAAAGGAAAATATAAGCTCGCAAAAAAGCTTTTTAAAAGCAGAAAGCGAATACAAAACCGCCCTGGCTCGGCATATCGGTTTGGATAAACAGTTGCGAATGCTCAATATCTCTCCCGCAAACGTTCGCCAAGGGAACCTAAGTACTACAGCTCGTATCTATGCTCCTATTTCGGGGAGTATTACAAAAGTAAATGTGACCAAAGGCACTTATGTTTCCCCCGCCACTGAGATTTTAGAGATCATAGACAATGACCATATTCATTTGGAACTTTCCGTTTATGAAAAAGATATCTCAAAGGTCAAAAAAGGACAAAAAATTGAATTTAAAACCCCTGAAATAACATCCGAAACCTACCCCGCAACGGTTCATTTGACAGGAACAGCCATAGAGCAAAACAGAACGGTTAAGGTACACGGACATCCCGAAGATATCCTTGAAAATAATTTCTTGACAGGGATGTTTGTAGAGGCTAGTATAATTACCGATTCCACTATCGCGAAAGCGATTCCTAGTGAAGCCATCATTGAAATTGATGGCATTTCCTATGTTTTAGTATTGGAGAAAAAAGAAGCAAACACCTACGCTTTTAAGCCAATTGAAGTGGTCGTTAATGAAAGCTATAGGGGCTATTCGGCGCTAAAGAGTGAAAAGAACTTTCAACCCAGTACCCAATTCTTAACCAAAGGAGCCTTTAACCTTTTGGGAGAGTAAGGAAGATTTTGTAGGCCATATTTGCAAACCTAGGAGTCAGAGAACTATTTAATCATAACTGTTTAATTACGGAGAATCAAATAATTTAATGATAACCCTCATTTGGACAACAGACAGTTCTAAAAAAGAACTATCATTTAGCCCAAAACTTACTGGAAACAATAATAATTCATATCCAATTCTTTTTTTAGAAGGATTTAGTCTAAAACCAGATAACCCATTGATGGCAAGGTTAAAATCTCTAAGGTGATTAGATGAAAGTCTCTCATACCATCCTCCCAATCCTATCAAACCAAATCTGAAGTTTCCAGTTAACCCAGAACCAATAAATACAGAAAAGCCCCTTACATTAAAGAGATCAAAATTCAAATTTACATTAAGGTTAATTGAATTGAAATACGTCTGCGGAATATCTTGTATTAGAAAATCCGTATAAGTGCCAAAACGAATACTACGGACAAGTTTGAAACGAGTATTACGAATGTCATTGATGAATCTAGGCTGAATTTCGGCTGGCATTGATATTTCCAAACAATGAACGGGTAACCATTTTTTCAAAAAGCGCAAGGTCTTTGGAAGTATTCCCTTGGGCTTTGGCAGTTTGAATTTGTTGCAAGGCATATTGCTGAATGGTCAGCAACGGCTGTACTATCTCCTCCCGAACTTTGATAGAGGCCTTGCCCGCCTTTTCATCTTCCATAAGGGTTTTCATTCCTGTCAGCTCCAAAACCAGCTTTTTTGTCAATTGGAATTCCTCATGAATCTGTGTCCAAAAAGCACCAAACTGAGAATCCTCCGCCATATAGGCGGTAAGTTGGAAAAAGGATTTGGTCATGCTCATCATACTGTTGGCAATCAGCGTCCGGAAAAAACGAGAATTTTGATAGAGCTGGACCGCCCGGTCAAATTCATTCGCAGATTTTAGTTCCTGTAAGGCCCTACCCACTCCGTAAAAACCGGGAACGTTTTGTTTGGACTGGCTCCACCCCCCAACAAAGGGAATGGCACGCAGGTCTTCAAAGACCAAGGCATCGCTTTTCCCACGCTTGGCCGGACGACTTCCAATATTTGTCTTAGCATAGTAGGGTAAAGTGGTCATTTTTTCCAAATAGGGTACAAATTGCGGATGCGCCTTAAAAGCTTGGTAGGCTGCATAACCGTCTTGTGCCAACTGCTCTAAAGTCAGTCGGTCATCATCAGACAACGTATTGTTTTCCGAAGCAAATACCTGATTTTCGATTCCGGAACTCAACAATTGTTCTAGGTTGAATTGACAGGAATCAAGGGTTCCAAAATTGGAACTGATAGTCTGCCCTTGGATGGTCAGTTGAATATCGTCAGACTGAATCAAATCACCCATAGAGGCGTAAAATTTATGGGTGTTCCCGCCACCACGGGCCGGAGGACCTCCACGTCCGTCAAAAAAGGCAACGTTTAGATCAAAACTTTTGGATAATTGACTCAGTACTTCCTTGGCTTTGTAGATACTCCAATTCGCCATAAAATAACCACCGTCTTTGGTGCCATCGGAGAAACCAAGCATGATGGTCTGTTTGTCCTCACGACGCTTTAGGTGGGCGCGGTATTCTGGATTGCTGTATAGCGTATGCATCACGGCTTCTGCCGCTTCCAGATCGGGAATGGTTTCAAATAAGGGTATGATATCCACCGAAGGATTTTCCCAGTCACACAGACGGAAAAACGCGAATAACTGTAAGACATTTTCCACGGACTGGCAGTTGCTGATGATGTAACGATTACAGCCTTTTTCCCCATTTTCAGCCTGAATGGCTTTCATGGCGTGAATACTTTCCAGTGTGTTGTAGGCGATACTGTCTTTCTCCAGAATCTCCGTAGGATAGTTCCCTTGAACTTGCAATAACGCCTTGTGTCGGGCTGAGGGGTCCATTTCGGTGTATCCTTCTGGGTAATGAGTGATGTGATTTGCTGCGTCTGGTTGTGCCAAAAGTGTTTCAAATACGCCGTTGTGCACTCTGGAGTCTTGTCGTATGTCCAAACTGGCAAAATGAAACCCGAACAGTTTGATCTTATTGATCATATCCCCTACCTCATGGCCGTAGATTCCATTGTGTTCTGCTTCGAGGATGGCTTTAACAGCATGCAACTCCGAAAGTAAAAATTCCGAACTGACCACCGGTTCTTTCTTTGGGTAAAATAATTCCTCCAATAGCAAATCCGCTAATTTACTGATGGTTTCATCTACGTGGTCAAAGGTGATTTTTCGTTTGAGTTTTCGAATATCACGGTAGTAGTTGCGCAGGATTGAAAACCGAAGGGAATCGGCGGTTTTTCTTGTAATATCTGGTGTTACAAAGGGGTTTCCGTCACGGTCACCACCCGGCCAAAAGCCAAAATCAAAAATAGAATTATCAATAGAACGTCCTTGAAAAACGTTTTGATCCAAATAGTTATAAATGGTACTGGCAGACTGGTAGAATACATTTTCCAAATACCATATCAAGCTAATCGCCTCGTCAAATGGTGTGGGTTTTTGTTTGTTGTAAAAGCGGGTTTTCCCCAACTGACTCAAGAGTGTTTTGATACGACTCAAATCGTCCATCTGGATGGCTTCCGAGAGTTCATTGATGATTCCCAAAACACTCCCTGGATAAAATTGTGTGGGGTGTGCCGTTAGAACAATCCGAACCCGAAAACGATTCAGGTAATCAATCAAGGCATCCTGTTTTTGTTTGGATGTCGCTTCTTCCTTAATGTTACGAATGGTTCCCCGCCCATGCATATTATTGACATAGGCATATCCAGCGTCTTCAATAGCATCAAAAAGAACTACTTGACGTTCAATGTATTGAATGAATTGAAAAAGTAAGTCATTTTGCTCCTTTTGTGGCAGTTCGGGGAGGTATTTATCAAAAAAAGATCCCACGATATCTTCAGGGGATTTGTTTTCCGCATAGGAATCCTGACAAATATTGGCAAAGAGCGGCAAGTAAAGCCCCGTTTTTTTAATGCTTTCAAAAGGAAGAGTCAGAAATAAGTTGTTATAAATCTGAAATTTAGATAGTACCCGTTCGTTAAAACGGTCTATTTTGGGGATTCTAGCCATTTTGGTTAGTCTAATTCGTTAAAAATATGATGCATTAAGCGTCGCTTATCGTTGATACTTTCTTCCATGGAAATCATGGTTTCCGTTCGGGCTACACCATCCACATCATCAACGGAAAAGATGATGCTTTTGGCATGCGAGGTATCACGAGCACGTACTTTGCAGAAAATATTAAACTTTCCAGTAGTGATGTGTGCCACGGTAACAAAGGGAATAGCCGTTAGCGCATCCAAAACATTTTGAGTTTGACTGGTTTTGTCCAAAAAGATTCCCACATAAGCGATGAAAGAATACCCTAACTTTACATAGTCTAGGTTTAAAGAGGAACCTTTGATGATTCCAGCTTCTTCCATTTTCTTAACCCGTACGTGTACCGTTCCGGCGGAAATCAATAAGCGTTTTGAGATATCTGTAAAAGGGACGCGGGTATTTTCGATTAGTATGTCAAGGATCTGATGGTCAACATCATCCAATTTAACTGGGCTCATAGCGATTTATTTTGAATACAAAAATGCAGATAAAATTGAGTATTCGCAACGATCTAAAGAATATGATGTCAAATTTTCATCAAATTGTTATATTTTCCAAAAAATCTACCGTCTCACCCACCCTAAATGGCCAAAAAGTTGATTTTTCTTCATTTTGAAGCGTTTTATAACGATGCCCGCGAAGCGGCAATTCAGAACCAAAACGGTGAAAAACAGGAATCAAAAGCAGTTTGTCATCCTGCAGACGTTCTTCATACTGCACCGCCAACTGCTGATGGGTATAGTATTTCCCATCAACCTGAAGCGAAACATCCAAAACAATCAAATCCACGTATCCTTTGTGGTTTTTAGGTATGGCTTCGTAATCAGCTATTGATTTATGGTTGAAATCTTGCTGTGCAATATGATCAAAACAGGATAGTAATGCCTTATAAATCCAATCAGTGGTCCTATTTCGTTGATAATCTTCGGGATAATGACCCGCTTCAAACAAAAGCGTGGGAACCCCCGCACTCATAAAACGATCTCCAACACAATGGGCATTGTAACTATCGTCATAGCGACCAATAGCACCTTTTAGTCCACTTAAATCATCACATAAAGCTGCGATTAGCTGCATGGCAACGAGTCTTTGTGCTGGAATTGTACGCTTGGGATCGGCAGCAGGGGCCAAAAATGAAAGAGTAGCGGGCTTCCCCCCTTCTCCAGCCGCAAAAATAGTCCGTTGCCCATGGAGATTCAGCGCATAATCAGGTTGAAAGTCTTTAAAAATTCGCGCCAACACCTTGCTTTCGGGCTGGGTTTGTGCTTCCGCATCCCTATTCAAGTCAACCCCATTGCCATTCAAACGTGTAAAGGCAGCTGCCCCATCTGGACTGAGCTGTGGGATAATATAAAGGGTCAGTTTCTCTAAAAAAGAATAGCGAACCTCTTGTGTATAGGCTTCTAAAAATCGTAATAGAGCCCTTGTAGTAGAGCTTTCGTTTCCGTGCATCTGTGACCATAAAAGCACTTTAATTGAACCTGAGCCTATTTCCAAGCCATAAATCGATAGTTGGGCTACTGAAGTCCCTATAACTTTAAAAGGTAGTTTTCCTTCTGTCGCGTTTACAAAACGAGCAATTGTATCTGGAGGTGTATATCGTGTCATGTTACAAAAGTAAACTTTGATATGTTTACAAAAATAAACAAGTGGTTGTTACTCTTGTAAACAAATATCCATTTGATTTGATGCTGTTTGTTTGGAATTGTAAACAAATTGCACTTTTTTGAATCTATCCTATTGCTTTTGAGTGATTTAAATAAGCAATATCAACTGCAGCTTTAAGTAAATTCTTTTGTTTTAAGCTTTTTTATAAATCTAAAAATTTTATAACTTTACAGTAATATTATAATTGTTTACAATGTTAAATCACTCTGATATCGTTAAAAGAATCGAAGTCATACGTGAACAAGAAGGATTGACGGCCGCTGCTTTTGCTCAAAAAATTGGCATTCCCCGTTCTTCTCTCTCGCATTTGGTTTCGGGACGAAATAAACCTTCCCTGGATCTCTTGGTCAAAATTGTGAGTTTCTTTCCCCATGTTTCGCTCGATGGTTTGGTTTATGGAAAAGAGACCTCCCCGCCTCCCTCATCCACTTCTGAGGAAAATACACCGGAACCAATTCCTGGGGCTACGGATTCAGCAATCACAACAAACGACTTATTCACAGAAGCCCCCCCGACCTCTGTCCCGATTACAAAATCGGCCGCAACCGGAAATCCAAAACGAATTCTCATTTTATTTGAAGATGGGAGCTTTGAAAATTATTCCTCAAATTCTTAGTATTTTCGCCCAATGAATAAATTGGGAATCTTCCTTTTAATCGGTCTATTTTCGGGGTGCTACCGAGTGGAGCGTAATTGTTTGCCTTTTCATGAAGGACATTTTCAATTCACTACTATGGTCAATGGAGAAATGCAGCAATCTGTTTTTGTCCGCACTGGCGATTTGGAAATCGAAACCTATCAAGGCGCAATTGATTCTGCAAGGATTCGCTGGGTCAATGACTGTGAATGCGTGTTGACAAAACTCAATCCTTCCAACAACCAAGACAAACGCCCCATCCGAATGAAAATTTTAAAAACCAAAGACAGTACGGAGTACACCTTTGAGTATGCCTTGGTGGGGGATACTAAAAACACCCAGCGCGGGACCATAGAAAAAATCAAGTAATATGGATTTCTTTACTACAGAAGCCCTTTCGGCTTTTCTAACCCTTACTTTTTTAGAAATCGTTTTAGGAATTGACAACATTCTTTTCATCACCCTGATTGCTAATAAACTGGAGGTGAAAGACCGTACGCGAGCGACCCAAATCGGATTGGTTCTTGCAATGTTACTCCGCATTTTTTTATTAATGGGGATTTCCATTTTTATTGGAATGCAAGAAAGCTGGTTTGTAATTGACACCGCCCTTCTCCACACTGAAGTCAGCGGACAAAGCCTTATCCTTTTTATAGGGGGCTTATTTTTGATCTACAAAGCCACCAAAGAAATATACGAGCGTGTGGAAGAACCCAATCACTCCATTGAAACGCTTCAATCTGGGAAGCTGTTGCTTTCGAAAGCCGTATTGCAGATCACGCTAATCAATATTGTATTCTCCTTTGATTCCATTCTAACAGCTATTGGAATGACCAACGGCTTGCCCAACGCTTTTTGGTTGATGGTCATCGCGGTGATTGTTTCCGTCCTAATCATGATGCTTTTTGCCAATCCCGTTGGAAATTTTGTCAGCAAGCATCCCTCCTTGCAGGTTTTAGGAATGGCTTTTTTATTATTGATTGGCTTTATGTTGGTTACCGAAGCAGCACATCTGTCACACACCAAGTTTATGAACGAAGCCATCGGGAGTATCCCCAAAGGCTACCTCTACTTTGCCATTGCTTTTTCGGTGGGTGTTGAATTTATCAATATGAAAATGCGGACTCGTAAATCTAAAAATCCAGCTTGATTTGTGAATCGTCATCCTCATCTTCCACTTCAACGTCTATGTTTTCAAGGGGTTCTGGGGTGGGTGCCTCGTAAGGAAGGCTTTCCGCCAAACTTACTTTTTTGATTTTCTTGCTTCCCAATTGATTCCCTAGAGCGCTGTAGCCTTTTACACTGATGAATTCTTCTGCATTGATTTCTTGAGCTTCGGGTACTGGTTTTCCTTTGGGTTTTACAAACTCCAGTTTTATCACAGGCCGCCACTCAGAACTTACGAATAACAGCTCCCCTCCTTCTTTGATAAAAGAATCCACTTTTTCTGCTGTTTCAATCAAAAAACGTTTCAGAAAATATCGATTTTTCTCCGGGTCAAAATATACAGCTGTCAGCGGTTTTTCGGAAATCCATTTCTCAAGAATAAGCGGTGTACCATCAAAATGCAATGCCATATCTAGAGTAACGGCTTTGGATTCACCCCGCTCATTCACGGTTAATAGCTTATCATCACCACTAAAAGCTCCTACCCAGTCGCCTCGTTCATCAAGATTCAAGCGGCTGATGGCCTTATCGAACCAAATATCTCGCGGTTTGAGGGTAGAGACGCCTTTTTCTTTGAGTTCAATTTTTCGAATTCCGTATTTGGTTACAATATTACCCCGTACGCCACGACCTTTTACCTGAAGGTCTGCAAAGTCCAAATCCCATTTCAATTTTTTGATACTGCCATTGTTGCGCAGACTGATCGATACGATCTCTGCTTCTCCATTAGGATTGGGGGTGAAATACAGTACTTCTGAACCTGGTTTTCCTTGTGTCAAATTGTATTTTTTATCACGGGTAACACCCGTAACGGCAAAGCGTTTAATGAAGGAAGTGCCGCGTTTGCCGTCTCTGTAGATCATATTATAAATGGTGCGGCTGTCTTTTTTCTTAAACACAGACACATGGATGATATCCTTTTCTACAAAGACTTTACTATCTACCTTAACGACCATCATATGCCCGTCTTTGGTAAACGCAATAATGTCATCAATATCGGAGCAATCACAGATATATTCATCTCTGCGTAGCGAAGTTCCAATAAAACCTTCCTCGCGGTTGACATATAATTTCTGATTTCGAACGACTACTTTGGTAGCGTCAACATCATCGAAAGCTTTGATCTCTGTTTTCCGGGCTTTGGACTTACCGTATGTCTTGAGTAAATGCTCAAAGTAACGAACAGCATAGTCAATAAGATTCGCCAAATTGTCTTTGACTGAAGCAATCTCTTCTTCAAGTGCGTCAATCTTTTGCTGTGCTTTGTCAATGTCAAATTTGGAAATTCTTTTGATCCGAATTTCAGTCAAACGAACAATATCCTCTTCAACGACTACTCGTTTTAGATGGGCAATATGGGGTTTAAGTCCCGTATCAATAGCTTCGATGACCCCTTCCCAAGTTTCAACCTCTTCAATATCGCGATAAATTCTGTTTTCAATGAATATCCGCTCTAAAGAGGCAAAATGCCATTGATTCTCGAGTTCTTCCAGAGCTACTTCCAGTTCCTTTTTCAAAAGAGAAACGGTATTGTCCGTAGAAATTCTCAGCATTTCAGACACTCCAATAAAATGAGGCTTGTTATCAATAATCACACAGCCTAAGGGCGATATCGAATTTTCGCAAGAGGTGAAAGCGTAAAGTGCATCAATCGTTTTGTCGGGTGAAATCCCATTGGGGAGATGTACAAGAATCTCTACTTCAGCCGCCGTATTGTCTTCTATCTTTCGAATCTTAATCTTCCCCTTATCGTTGGCTTTCAGTATGCTATCGATCAGACTAGTGGTTGTAGTTCCGTAAGGAATCTCTGTAATCACCAGCGTATTTTTGTCTTGCTGTTGAATTTTAGCTCGAACGCGAACCTTCCCTCCACGATTTCCATCGTTATAATTCTCCACATCCATTTCTCCACCCGTCATGAAATCAGGATAAATCGTAAATGAATTTCCTTTAAGGTGTTGTATGGATGCTTTGATTAACTCATTGAAGTTGTGCGGAAGTATTTTAGTGGACAAGCCCACCGCAATTCCTTCGGCTCCTTGTGCCAACAGTAATGGGAATTTGATAGGCAAATTGACGGGTTCTTTTTTTCGTCCGTCATAAGACAACTGCCAATCGGTTACTTTGGGGCTAAAAACTACCTCTAAAGCAAACTTGGATAATCGCGCTTCGATATAACGCGAAGCCGCAGCACGATCCCCTGTGAGGATATTCCCCCAGTTTCCTTGCATGTCAATGAGCAATTCCTTTTGCCCAATTTGAACCATGGCATCACTGATGCTGGCATCTCCATGTGGGTGATACTGCATGGTATGCCCTACAATATTCGCCACTTTATTGTAGCGTCCATCGTCTAAGTCTTTCATCGAATGAAGGATTCGACGTTGAACAGGCTTAAGACCGTCCTCAATGGCAGGCACCGCTCGTTCCAAAATCACATAGGAAGCGTAGTCCAAAAACCAATCTTGGTACATTCCTGAAACCCGAATCAAGCTTTCTGCCGATCCAGTTGAAGGGGTTTCTGGAAATTCTTGCGGGGTGTTGTCCATTGGATCTGAAGCCATATTTATTCTGCTAGGCTTTCCTCTAGGAGGTCTAGCTCTACTTTGAGGTTTTCAATAATAAATTTTTGTCGGTCCATGGTGTTTTTACCCATGTAGAACTCAAGCAGTTCTTCCACGGTAGTTACCTTGTCGAGCATTACCGGGTCTAGGCGTATATCTTCACCTATAAAATACTTGAATTCATCCGGAGATATTTCTCCCAATCCCTTAAATCGAGTGATCTCTGGCTTTCCTTTAAGTTTTTGAATGGCCGCTATGCGTTCTCTTTCAGAGTAGCAATAGATCGTTTCTTTTTTATTACGCACACGGAACAAAGGAGTTTGCAATATGTACAAATGCCCTTCTTTGATGAGTTCTGGGAAAAATTGTAAAAAGAACGTAATCAAAAGGAGTCGAATATGCATTCCATCAACATCGGCATCGGTGGCGATTACAATATTATTATAGCGTAAGTCCTCCATGCTTTCTTCAATATTCAATGCCGCTTGTAGGAGGTTAAACTCTTCATTCTCGTACACAATTTTCTTGGACATCCCATAAGAGTTCAAAGGCTTTCCCCGAAGACTAAATACGGCCTGCGTATTGACATCACGGGATTTGGTAATGGATCCACTGGCAGAATCTCCTTCGGTGATAAACAGCGTGGAATCCAAACGACGATCTTTCTTTAGGTCTCCCAAATGAACACGACAATCACGTAATTTCTTGTTGTGGAGACTGGCTTTTTTAGCTCGTTCCCGTGCCAATTTTCGAATCCCAGAAAGTTCCTTGCGTTCTTTTTCCGCCTGGATGATCTTTCGTTGGATGGCTTCCGCTGTTACTGGATTCTTGTGCAAGAAGTTATCCAACTGGGTCGTCATAAAATCGTTGATATAGGTGCGTACCGTAGGGAGGTCTCCACCCATATCTGTCGATCCTAATTTTGTTTTGGTTTGCGACTCAAACACAGGCTCCATTACTTTGATGCTGAGTGCGGCAATAATGGATTTTCGAATATCCGAGGCGTCGTAGTTTTTTCCAAAAAACTCCCGAATGGTTTTCACGACGGCTTCTCGGAAAGCCGCTTGGTGAGTCCCTCCTTGCGTTGTGTTTTGTCCATTAACAAAGGTGTGATATTCCTCGCTATATTGAGTTTTACTATGACTAAGAGCCACTTCTATGTCTTCTCCGTGAAGGTGAATGATCGGATACAACAGATCTGCCGCGTTGGTTTGATCTTCCAAAAGGTCTTTAAGTCCATTTTCCGATTTATAAGCTACTCCATTTAAATCAATGGTCAGTCCCGGATTCAGATACACATAGTATTTCAACATGCGCTCGACATACTCCAAACGGTACTTGAAGTTTTTAAAAATCTGAGCGTCCGGTTCAAATTGTACAAGAGTTCCCTTCCGCTTGGAACTTTTTACCAAGTCGGATTCCTCTTGGAGTTCTCCAAACGCAAAAGAGGCAGTTTTGGTTTGCTGGTCGCGAAAAGAAGCTACTGTAAAAGAAGACGAAAGCGCATTCACCGCTTTGGTCCCCACCCCGTTCAAACCAACTGATTTTTTAAAGGCACGGCTGTCGTATTTTCCACCCGTATTCATTTTCGAAACAACATCAACAACTTTCCCCAAAGGAATCCCGCGACCGTAGTCACGAATTTGAACTTTGCTGTCTTCGATTTTGATTTCTATGGTCTTTCCAGCGCCCATCACAAACTCGTCAATACAGTTGTCCAGAATCTCTTTGAGCAAAATGTAAATCCCATCGTCTGGAGAGGACCCATCACCCAACTTCCCAATATACATACCGGGTCGCATCCGGATATGCTCTTTCCAATCGAGGGAACGTATGTTATCTTCTGTATAGTTGGTAGGTTGTGCCATAAACAGGCACTAAGTTAAAAGATAGCCAATAGGCTCAACACCGATTGGGTGCTAAAAAATTAACAAAATAAACTAGGGGTTGTTGAGAAGTTTTTTTGTGTTGTTTTACTTACACATTAAAACGAAAATGCATGACGTCTCCATCGGACACGATATACTCCTTTCCTTCGATTCGCATTTTACCAGCTTCTTTGACCTTGGTTTCCGTCTCATACCCATCATAATCGGCATAGCTGATCACTTCCGCACGGATAAAACCTTTTTCAAAATCGGTGTGAATGACCCCTGCAGCTTGAGGAGCACTGGATCCGATAGATATCGTCCAAGCACGAACCTCCTTCTCACCTGCGGTAAAATAGGTTTGTTGATTTAGCAGATTGTAAGCAGAACGAATCAACTTGGCCGCACCGGGCTCCTCAAGTCCTAAGTCCTCTAAAAAGAGTTGTCGTTCCTCATAGGATTCTAATTCATTGATATCGGCCTCAATACTAACAGCCAAAACCAAAAGCTCTGCATTTTCCTGGGCAATGGTCTCTTTGACTTTATCCACAAAGGCATTGCCCTGAACCGCAGCGCCCTCATCTACGTTACATACATAAAGGACGGGCTTGTCTGTTAACAACTGCATGGGATGCACAAAAGCCACGCGATCCTCATCTGAAAGAGCGATCCCACGAATATTTTGCGCTTGCTCCAAACCTTTGTGTAGTAATTCTAGAACTTCTAGTTCTTTGATGGATTCTTTGTTTCCAGTTCGTGCCGCTCTTTTAACTTTTTCCAATTTTTTTTCTACGGTTTCCAAGTCCTTAAGCTGCAATTCAAAATCAATAATCTCCTTATCGCGAATAGGATCTACAGAACCTTCAACATGAACAATATTGTCGTTTTCAAAGCAGCGCAATACATGGATAATAGCGTCTGTTTCGCGGATATTTCCCAAAAACTGATTCCCCAGTCCTTCGCCTTTACTAGCGCCTTTAACCAAACCTGCAATATCAACAATTTCTACACTAGCTGGAATCACTTTTTCAGGACTGACAAGCGTTGCCAAACGATCCAAGCGCGGATCAGGCACATTGACTACCCCAATATTGGGTTCAATGGTACAAAACGGGAAGTTGGCACTTTGCGCTTTGGCGTTGGACAAACAATTAAATAAGGTGGATTTCCCAACATTGGGCAAGCCTACAATACCAGCTTTCATATGATCTTAATTCTCTTTATGTAAAAAACGTTGCTTGGAAAGTAATGCTTCTTCTGTTTCAACATGTTCCTCATCAGGGACACAACAGTCCACTGGGCAAACAGCGGCACATTGAGGTTCATCGTGAAAGCCCTTACATTCCGTGCATTTACTAGGTACGATATAGTAATATTCATCCGAAACAGGTTCCATGACGGTTTCCGCTTCTGCTTTTTCACCATTGGGTAAAACAAAAGCTCCTTCTAAGGAGGTTCCATCTTGGTAACGCCATTCTTCAGCACCTTCATAAATGGCGGTATTTGGACATTCGGGCTCACAGGCACCGCAATTGATACATTCGTCGGTAATTACAATCGCCATGGGATTTTCTTTTTCATTACTTTTGACAAAAATAGGCTAAAACACAGAGTTTCCATAATATTTTCTTTTTTTGAATAATACCCTTTCCACCTTTGTCCAATTGGGCGAAAAACTTGTCCACCATGCCGATCCAAATACTTCCGGCGCAGCATTTGATGCCTTGCTCACAAAAGTACACCACAGCAATGGTTGGTTTGACCCAGAACAGGTTCGAAAAGCTGTTTCCAGTTGGTCACAAGCACTATCGGAGGCAAACATCCGTCAGTGGCTCGCCAATACTTCGTTTGCCAATACCACGCCCAGAACCATCGGATTGATCGTTGCTGGAAACATTCCCCTTGTGGGAATGCATGACCTTTTGTGTCTGTGGGCAAGTCCTCACAAAACGCTGATCAAATGCGCTCGTAAAGACCCTTATCTACTGCCTTGGATAGTGGAAGAACTAGAATCAATTAGCCCTAATGATAAAGGACGAATAGCATTCACCCAAGGGCCTTTGAAAAACTATGAAGCGGTCATCGCAACAGGAAGTAACAATTCAGCACGTTATTTCGAATCTTATTTCCAAGCCGTTCCGCATTTGATTCGAAAAAACAGAAATGCCATTGCCGTATTGGATGGATCGGAAAGCAAAACACAGCTTGAAGCCCTGGGGGAAGACATTCTTCGCTACTATGGACTCGGTTGTCGTAATGTGTCAAAAGTGTACCTTCCCAAGGGCTATGATTTGGATTTACTCTTTGGTTCTCTCTACCCCTATCGGGAGGTCATTAACGGGCAAAAATATGCCAACAACTACGATTACAATAAAGCGGTGTACCTGATGAGTGACTTTGATTTTCTCGAAAACGGCTTCTTTTTAGTGCGTGAATCGGATGAGTGGGCGGCTCCTATTGCTTGCCTTCACTACTCTTTTTATGAAGACCTCAAAAGCGTTCAAAAAGAAATCATTAAAAATGAAGATAAAATACAATGTGTTGTTAGCGAGCTTCCATTGGAAAAAGCTTTTCCCCTAGGGCAGGCACAAGAACCACAGTTATGGGATTATGCCGACGGAGTCAATACGCTTAGCTTTCTTTCAAATCTTCCGTAAAAGAGCTCATTTTTACTTTTTTTTATAATGAATGCTTATTGTGTTGATTGAGCCTTAACAAATGTTGACAAAAATGAATAAAAAGTGTCTTCATTTAGCCTTGATTTGTGAGAAGTTTTGATATTTGCAGCAGAAAAGAAATCTATGAAAAAACACAATTTCAGCGCAGGCCCTGCTATTCTCCCTCAAGAGGTTTTAAGTCAGGCCGCTGATGCCGTTCGTGATTTGAATGGATCGGGGCTTTCTCTAATTGAAATATCCCACCGTAGCAAAGCATTTGTCAATATAATGGAAGAAGCCTGTGCCTTGTCATTGGAACTTTCCGGCTTAGAAAAAACTACGTATCGAGCCTTGTTTTTGCAAGGTGGTGCCAGTACTCAGTTTTTGATGACAGCGTATAACCTTTTGGAAAAGCAAGCGGGCTACATCAATACAGGTTCATGGTCTGACAAAGCCATCAAAGAAGCGAAACTGTTTGGAAATGTCGTTGAGTTGGCCTCCTCCAAAGCGGATAACTACAACTATATTCCCAAAGAATTAAAACCTACTGGCGATTTGGACTACGTTCATATTACAACTAACAATACTATTTTTGGGACACAATTCCATGATATTCCCGTTCTCTCCGCCCCCTTAGTGGCCGATATGAGTTCGGATATTTTCTCACGTACTTTTGACTACAGTAAGTTTGGTCTTTTTTACGCTGGAGCCCAAAAAAATCTTGGTCCTGCCGGAACCACCCTTGTGATTGCAGATATGGATATTCTTGGAAAAGTATCCCGTGCTGTGCCCTCCATGATGGATTATTCGTTGCAGATGGCCAAAGACAGTATGTTTAATACCCCACCTGTATTTCCAATTTACACTGCATTACTCAATATGCGATGGATCAAAGCACAAGGTGGATTGAAAGGGGTTGGAAAAGCCAATGCACACAAAGCCAGTTTATTGTATTCTGAAATCGATCGCAACGATTGTTTTGTGGGGTTTGCCGCTACCGAAGACCGTAGCCAAATGAATGCCACATTTAATTTGACAGATGCTTCCACCGCTGAACGATTTGATCAGCTTTGGAATGAAGCAGGAATCAGTGGGCTCAAAGGACACCGCTCTGTAGGGGGCTATCGAGCATCCATCTACAATGCGCTTCCGCTTGCCAGCGTAGAGCTGCTTATTGAGATCATGAAAGAATTTGAACGCACGAACTAAAATTATCCATGAAGTCCAAGATATGGGCTATTGGATTGATAAATACACATCCATTGGGATGACTACAATTATAACCACACTCATATTTTTTTAAACAGATGAAAATATTAGCTAACGACGGAATTTCAAATGCAGGTATTGAAGCACTCGAAGCCGCAGGATTTAGTGTTGAAACAACCAATGTTGCGCAAGAGCAGTTAATCGCATATATCAACGATAACGACATCACCGTTTTATTGGTTCGTTCTGCAACCACTGCCCGTCAAGAACTTATTGATGCGTGTCCCAATTTGAAAATTATTGGTCGCGGGGGTGTTGGGATGGATAATATCGATGTCGATTATGCTCGTGGTAAAGGCTTACACGTTATCAATACGCCTGCCGCCTCTTCTGCTTCTGTAGCTGAATTGGTTTTTGCGCATTTGTATGGTGGCGTTCGCTTTTTACACGACGCCAATCGAAACATGCCGCTAGAAGGCGAATCCAATTTCAAAGGGCTTAAAAAAGCCTATGCTAAAGGCGTAGAACTTCGTGGTAAAACCATGGGGATCATCGGTTTTGGTCGAATCGGGCAAGAAGTTGCTAAGATTGCCCTAGGGGTAGGAATGCGCGTTGTTGCTGCCGATACGTTTATGGACAAAGCCAGCGTTACAGTAGAGTTGTTCAACGGTGCTAGCATTGATGTCGAGATTGAAACCATCAGTGTTGATTCACTTCTTCAAGAAGCTGATTTTATCAGTTTGCACGTACCTGCTCAGAAAGACTATGTGATTGACACAGCCCAGTTTGACCTTATGAAAGACGGAGCGGTTCTGATTAATGCCGCTCGCGGTGGAGTTGTCAATGAAGTGGCCCTGGTAGATGCATTGGATAGCAAAAAACTTTCCTTTGCCGGATTAGATACTTTTGAAAACGAGCCAAAACCTGAAATCAAATTATTGATGCACCCTAAGATTTCGTTGACTCCTCATATTGGTGCTGCTACCCTAGAAGCCCAAGATCGCATTGGTCAAGAATTAGCTGATCAAATCATCAGCATTCTCAAGTAAAATAAGTGTTTCAAAAACTAAAAAAACGTTGGGGAATTGAATCCAATTTCCAACTGGCGATTATCTTTATCGTCTTCGCTATCACAGGCTCCATGAGCGTTAAGCTCGGTCAGCCATTGTTAGAGTTTCTTGATGTTAGTACCGAACGTTTCGGAAGTTTCCTTTATTACCTGCTACGAATTCTTTTGATTTTTCCACTGTACCAAGTATTGTTGGTATTCTTCGGCACCCTTTTCTTTCAATTCAAGTTCTTTTGGGAATTTGAAAAGAAAATGCTTCGTAAAATGCGCTTGTATCCCAAGGAAAAAGATTCTAAGTCAAAGTAGAGGAAACGAGTTTTAAAAATTCATTGCGCGTATCCGTGCCCTTAAAAGCCCCTCTAAAACCAGATGTAGTGGTGGTTGAGTTTTGTTTTTGGACTCCTCGCATCATCATACACATATGGGAGGCTTCAATAATCACTGCCACTCCTTTGGGTTGTAAAGTATCATTGATGCAATCAAGAATTTGTTCGGTCAAGCGTTCTTGCACTTGCAGACGTCGAGCAAACACATCCACGATACGAGGGATTTTGCTCAGTCCTACAATCTGCCCATTGGGAATGTAGGCAATATGCGCTTTTCCAAAAAAGGGAAGTAAATGGTGTTCACAAAGCGAGTATAATTCGATATCCTTTACAATTACCATTTCATTATAATTCTCCTTAAACATAGCTCCTTGAAGGATCTGTTTGGGATCCATCTCATAGCCCTTAGTCAAAAACTTCATGGCTTTAGAAGCACGTTCAGGCGTTTTGAGTAAGCCCTCTCGAGTAGCGTTTTCACCCAATAAATCAATAATATGGGTATAGTTTTCGCTGATCGCTTCTGTGATTGGAAGGGTGTCTATGTTGAAATTGTCATTCATTTGAGATGCGTTTTATGGTTAGCAATAAATTTTTTGATCTTAGGTTCAATGACAGCCTGACAATAGGGTTGTTGTAAATTATCATTAAAATAATTGTGGTGTTCTACTTCGGCTGGATAAAAAGGAACTTCAGGTCCCACTTCAGTAACAATGGGGGCGTCAAATACTTTTTGTTCTGTTAGTTCTAAAATGATTTTCACAATGATGTCATTTTGTTCGTCATTGGTATAAAAAATCGCGGATCGGTATTGGGTTCCTACGTCTGCTCCTTGGCGATTTAAAGTTGTAGGGTCATGGGTTGAAAAAAAGATAGCAACCAACAGCTCATAAGTGACTTCCGAGGGGTCGTATGTTACTTTCACAGCTTCGGTGTGACCCGTTCGGCCCGTACATACTTCTCTATAAGCCGGATTTTTAATCGTTCCCCCCATATAGCCAGAAACAACTGCTTCAACGCCTGTAACGCGCTGAAAAACCGCTTCGACACACCAGAAACATCCACCGGCAAAATAGGCTGTTTTTTTCAATGTAATAGTATATTTGTTTAACAAACATATAAAAAAATTAAACAAAATCAATTTTTTTTTTACAAATTGTAGTCTTTTATCCATATTGTTCATAAAAGCCTAAACAAGAGAGCAATGACCAAAGACCTATTGGAGTTGGAATATTTGCAGTATTTTTACTCTATGGAATATGTCATTGAGGCCCAATCCCTTTCGAAAAAACACCAGACATTGACTGTGTTAAAAGGTGTAAATCTGCAACTTAAAGCCAAGGAGATCGTCGCTATTGTAGGGCCTTCAGGGGCAGGAAAAAGCACTTTGTTACAAATTTTGGGAACTCTTGACACCCCATCTCCCCTCCCCAATCAATCCCTCAAATTACTGGGAGAGGATGTCAATCAAATGTCTCGAAAAGCACTGGCTGCATTCCGAAATTCGAAACTCGGTTTTATCTTTCAATTTCATGAGCTCCTGCCTGAGTTTACCGCTTTGGAAAACGTATGTCTCCCGGCTTGGATTGGTAAAAAAGATAAAAGAGAAACTGAGGTACGAGCCAAGTCATTGCTTGCAAAACTTGGTGTTGGAAACAGGGCGCAGCACAAACCTTCAGAGATGTCAGGTGGCGAACAACAGCGTGTAGCCGTTGCCCGAGCGTTGATCAATGAGCCTTCTATCATTTTTGCAGACGAACCCAGTGGGAATTTAGACAGTGAAAATGCCGCACAACTTCATCAGCTATTTTTTGATTTGCGAGAAGAACTGGGCTGTGCGTTTGTCATTGTAACCCACAACCATGAACTGGCAGATCTGAGTGATCGAAAAATCGTATTGCATGACGGACAGATTGTAACATGAAACAAGCAGAACTTAAGGCGTTTCTGGATGAAAAAGCAGCGTATTACGAACACCCGCGTTTTATCGAAACGGATCCCATTCAAATTCCACATCAGTTTCACCACAAACAAGATATTGAAATTGCAGCCTTTCTCACGGCTACTATTGCCTGGGGTAATCGGAAATCTATTTTGAATAGTGCTCAGAAAATGATGACGATACTTGGAGGAACCCCTCATGATTTTGTGATGAATTACGAGATGTCACCACTCCCCGATTTTGTTCACCGCACATTTAAAACAGCCGATTTGACATTTTTATGCCAAGGTTTGCAGCGTTTGTATCAGAATTTTCCTGACATGGATGCCTTCTTTGTAGCGCAGGGAGATGGAACTGTGGCCAAAAAAATTTGTGCATTTCGCGATTTTATGCTTCTTTCTCCTCATGAAAAACAAAGTGAAAAACACCTTTCAAATCCGCTCAAGGGTTCTGCTGCCAAACGTTTTAATATGTTCTTTCGGTGGATGGTTCGTGACGCAAAAGCAGGAGTGGATTTTGGACTGTGGAAAGCAATCCGGCCAGCGGAACTCTCACTTCCCCTAGATGTCCACACAGGCAATGTAGCTCGAAAATTAAAGCTTTTAAAACGCAAACAAAGTGACCGTAAAGCCTTAGAAGCCTTGGATGCGCGCCTGCGAAAAATGGATCCTAAAGACCCTGTAAAATATGACTTTGCCCTCTTTGGTTTAGGCGTTTTTGAAAAATTCTAAATAGCTTCCTGCGTTCGCAGCAGAATCTTTGCTATTTTTGTTCACCGCCTGAAGGCAAAACTATATGCGCGTACTTGTAAAATATGCCACGCTTATTGATCCCTCACACGCCGCCCATGGGCAGGTATTTTCCCTTCTTATTGAAGATGGTTTCATCATTGAAATCGGAAATTCCTCAGCCAAGGCAGATCATATTATCACCTCTGAAAACCTTCATTTTTCTAGGGGTTGGTTTGATCCTCTGGTAAGTTTTGGAGAACCTGGATATGAGGAACGCGAAACCATTGCCAATGGCTTGCACACTGCTGCTAGTAGTGGATTTACCCATTTGGGCTTATTGCCCAATGTGGTTCCTGTAGTGGATTCACAAAGTGGAATTGTTCACCAAAAAACCCAAGCCAACGGTGCTACCTGTACCCTACACCCCTTGGGCGCATTATCCTTAGCCAGTGACGGCAAGCAACTCGCCGAGCTTTACAATATGCAACAAGCTGGAGCCCTGGCGTTTTACGATGCTTTTCAACCGATTTACAATCCACAATTATTAAAAATAGCATTGGAATACAGCCAATCCTTCGATGGCTTACTCCTTTCCCATCCCTCTAACATAACATTGGAAGCCAATGGCCAAATGCACGAAGGGGTCACCAGTACAGAATTGGGTCTCAAAGGCATTCCCAGCATTGCTGAAAGCATCCAAATCAACCGTGATTTAGAACTCCTAGAAAACAGCGGTGGTCGTTTGCATATCCCTTTTATAAGCTCAGCTGCTGGAGTGGCGCATATTCGAGCAGCAAAAAAGAAAGGACTGAATCTCAGTTGTTCTGTTGGGCTTCCGCATTTATTTTTTGATGCCACTGCTTTAGCAAGTTTTGACGCCAACCTCAAACTCTTTCCTCCCATTCGCACACAAGAAGATCAAAAAGCCCTACGCGAAGGCTTACTCGATGGTACCATTGACTGTGTGAGTAGCATGCATCAGCCGATCAACCCAGAATATAAGGAACTTGAGTTTGAATTGGCACTGCCCGGAAGCATCGGATTAGAAGCCTGCTTTGGTATCTTATCCTCTCTATTTCCGCTGGAACAAGCCGTGCGCTTTTTGACGCGCGGAAAAGCTATCTTTTCCGTTCCAGAACCCAAAATAGAAGTCGGTCAAGTCGCTGACTTTACTTTTTTTGACCCCAATCAAAACAACCAGCTCTCCCCATCAGATCTCCTTTCCACCTCCAAGAACTGCGCCTTTTTAGGGTATCAATTGAGTGGGAAAGTATTGGGATGTTACAACAACAAACAATTGCATTGGAATGCCAACAACCCCACTTGACAACCCCCTAGACCATCTGTATCGCCCTGCCCAAACGAACAATAAGCAGGCAGCTGTTTTATTCTTATTACATGGTTATGGTAGTAATAAAGAAGATCTTTTTTCTTTTTCTAATTACCTTCCGTCACACTATGCCGTCATTGCCTTGAATGGACCTATTGCACTCCCCTTTGGTGGTTATGCGTGGTACGAACTTCAATTTACTGCTGACATGGAGCGATTGAGTAATTATGACCAAGCCCGAGGCAGTCTAAAGCGACTAAAAGAGAATATCCAGCACTTTTGTAATCACTATCAATTGGATAAAAGTCAGGTTAGTTGTCTCGGATTTAGTCAAGGAGCCATACTGAGTTGGGCCTTAGGTTTGGATGCCCCCGATCAAATTCAACGAATAATTGGGCTCAGCGGACTCATAGATTCGGAACTACTTCAGCAGCCCTTGGATACCTATCGTGATATTGTTGCTTTTGCTTCCCACGGTACTGAAGATGCCACATTACCAGTTGATTACGCCAGAGAAAGCATTGGTACACTAAGCGATACAAATCCTACCATCACGTACAAAGAATATCCTGCCCGGCACACCATTAGTCAAGAAAATTTTAACGATATGCTACAATGGCTAGTCCGATAGTGGATATAGGAAGGATTCTCGAACGGTAAAACGAATGTTTCCATTTTTGAGTTTTTGATAGGTTACAAATATTTCTCCCCAATAGGTGCCATCTGTAAAATCAGCCACGAGCCATTTGTGATTAAGTACTTTGACTTTATTAATCAAAAAACCGCCCTCCCCCATGGGAGCAAAAGGAACCAGTTTTTGATCATTAGCCAATAGGTTGGTTTCGTAAACAGCATCTACCAGCTGGCTTTCAAGGGTTACCAAATCTTCTTGTGGAAAAAACACTTGTGCTCCTTCATTTTGAATTAGAGAAAAGTAAACTTCATCATCCAATCGTTCTTGTAATACCTGTACTGAATCCTGTAATTGCTTGCGCAGTCCTACTTCTTTACGCCAGTCAGACTCGATGCTGTTGAGTACTTTATTGGAATTCACTAACTGAAAAATGAGAATCAACAGCGTGAATACGAATAGGTAAATAAAGATTTGTTTTTTCATATCAGCTAGCTTCGATTTGTAGATTGTCGTAGGCTAAAAAAACAGTTTCGGGGAGTTGCTCTGAGACTTCTTTATGAAAGCCTAACAGATGGCTTATATGAGTGAAATAGGTGCGTTTGGGTTCTAGTTCTTCTACTATTTGCAGGGCTTCCTCAAGGTTTAAATGCATGGGATGAGGCGCCACTCGCAAGGCACTTATCACCAGTATATCTAGGCCTTGTAGTTTTTCGCGTTCCTCCTTGGCTATGGTTTTAACATCGGTGAGATAGGCAAAATCATCAATTCGGAATCCCGTAACAGGCCATTGGTTGTGTAACACTTCAACAGGAATAACTTTTTTACCACCCAAATCAAAAGGCTGGTCTTTGTGAAGTGTATTTAAGTTTACAGTAGGAGCCCCCGGATACTTATTTTCTGTTTCAAAAATATAGGCAAACCGCTGCCGTAGTGCTTTTTGCACCTGTATATCGGCATAGAGATCCAATGCACCTTGACGAAAGAAGAAAGGGCGAATATCATCCAAACCAGCGGTGTGATCGGCATGTTCGTGAGTAAATAACAAACCGTCCAATCGAGGAATGGGATTGGCTAGAAGCTGCTGCCGAAAGTCAGGGCCGCAGTCAATTACAAAGTATTGCTGATCCCATTCAAGCATTACAGAAACACGCAAACGCTTGTCTCTGGGATCATTACTCAAACAAACGGGGTGATCGCTTCCGATGATGGGAATCCCCTGAGAAGTACCAGTTCCTAAAAAAGTTATTTTGAGCATGCGATAGTCAAAGATATATATTTGTCCCTATATAAAAATGTGTAATTTTGAAAGTATCAATTGAAACCTATGAGTCCATCCCTACTTGGTGATCAATCTTTTGAAAATCGCCCTTCCATTGAAGCCAAAGCCCTACGAATCAATCTGAATCAACACATATACGGAACCTTTGCCGAAATTGGTGCCGGTCAAGAAGTGGCTCGCCACTTTTTCCGCGTGGGTGGAGCTTCTGGAACCATTGCAAAGACCATTTCGGCCTACGATAAAAATTTTAGTGACACCATTTATGGAGAAGAATCCGATGGTCGCTTCGTAACCGAAGCGCGTTTGAACAAAATGCTAGATCATGAGATGCGTTTGCTGGAAAGCCGTATCCCCAAAGATGAGCATCCCAATAAAATGTTTTTTACACTGGCCAACACAGTGGCAACTATTGATTTTGCTAAAAAATTTAAAGGTCACGGCTGGATGGGAATTCGCTTTCAAACCGCTCCCAACGCACCCTACAATGAAATTACTCTGCATGTGCGATTCCACCAAGCCGAAGCACGATTGCAACAAGAGGTTCTGGGTTTTATGGGGGTAAACCTTGTATATGGAGCTTTTTATAAACACAACGAGCCCAAAAAAATACTGCGTTATCTTTATGATTATATTGATGATGATGCGATTGAGATTGATACCATCAACTTTAAAGGGCCTTTATTTGAAAAGGTTGACAATCGTTTGATGAGCCTTCAACTGGTCAAGAACAAAATGACCGAAGCCGTTATGTTTGACTCCTCTGGGAACAATATCTTGCCGGCCCGTATTCTCTACAAGAAAAATATTTTGGCACTACGAGGAAGCTTCCGCCCTGTTACCCGGGTCAATATTGACATGTTTGAAAAATCCTATGATATTTTTATCAAGGAAGAAAACGTTGAAGAAGACAACACTGTAGTCATTTTTGAAATCACTCTCTCGAATCTGATGGCTCAAGGAGAAATTGACGAACAAGATTTTATGGATCGAGCCAAACTCCTTTGCTCCCTCGGCCATATTGTAATGATTTCCAATTTTAAAGAATACTATCGATTGGTAGACTATTTCTCGGATTATACCAAAAAACAAATGGCCCTCTCAATTGGAGTTAACAGCTTTATTGAAATCTTCAAAGAGGACTACTACAGCGATTTAAGTGGTGGTATTTTGGAAGCCTTTGGGAAAATGTTTTATAACAATTTGAAAGTATATCTCTATCCTACCAAAAATTCCGAAACACAAGAAGTGGTCAACAGTAACAATTTACGACTGCATCCTCGAATGAAGGACTTTTATAAGTTCTTCAAATACAACGGTAAGATTGTCGACATCTTCGACTATGAAGAAGAATATCTCAGTATTTTTTCTCGTGAGATTTTAAGCAAAATCAAACAGAATGAGAAAGGTTGGGAAAAACAATTACCCGAAGGAATTTCGGAGATGATTGTAAAAGAAGAAATGTTTGGGTACAAAAAATAAAACTTTCCCCTTTTGATCGTAAGCCAACGGAACTAAAATGGCCTCTGAATACCACATCTTTAATGGCGATCAACTCTTAGCACAATTATCGCCTGAAATCACGGGAACACGTATCGTAATACGAGAATGTCTGATGGATGGTCCTGTTGCCGCAGATACGCTTCATGATTTTTATAAAATGCGTACCCGGTTTTTAACGGCCGAATACCCAATAGGCACAATAGAAGAATATCATAAGAATGTGGTGACTGAATTTGAACGCATTCAAAACATTCCACCAAACAGCGCTATTTATCTCTGGTTTGAGGATGACTTGTTTTGTCAGGTTAACTGCTGGCTTGTTCTTGCACTTCTCCAAGATCAAGTTGGTTGTCAGTTATCTTAATACGTCTTGATGCACGTTCACCCTATGCCTTTTCCGTCTATACTTCTGAAGAATTAAAAGGTCTTTTCCAACAACAAACACCTAAAGAACCAAACGCTAATGCTGTCATTTGTCAAAGAAGTAATATCCCATTTCAACGATAGTAACGCCTTTCAAAAAGGAGCTTCTTTGGTATATTATGCTGTGTTTTCATTGCTTCCAATCATTATGATCATGACATCACTTTTGGGATTGTTCTTTGGGCAACAGGCTGTTTCTGGGGGAATTTATGCGCAATTCAAAGGAACCTTAGGCGAAGAAGCGGCAATGCAAATACAGGATCTTATAGCCAATCAACATTCCAATCACAATAGTATCATCACTACAATTATTGGTTTTGCAACCTTAGGGTTGAGCGCCTCTGGAATGTTCACTCAAATACACAATTCTTTTAATGATATTTGGGAGGTAATCGAAAAACCGAGAAACACAATTTTGAACTATTTTTCCAAGCGTTTGATCTCTTTAGCTACACTAATTTTCTTATTTTCAATCCTTCTGATTAGTGCTTCAATAAACAGTTTCTTACTGAAACATTCATATTACTTAGCAGCGTCCTATCAACTTTACTATCAATACGAACATATCATCTCTTTTGTCCTTACAGGTTTCGCTTTTGCTGCCATGTATAAATTTTTAGGGAATGCTATTATAAAATGGAAAGTTGTCCTTTTGGGAGGGTTCGTGGTTACATTGCTATTTATGCTAGGGAAAATTGCGATTGGAATCTATATTGGTCATAGTCATCTTTCTTCCACCTTTGGCTCGGCAAGTGTTCTCGCTTTAGTCCTAGTCTGGGTATATTATACATCACAGATTATTTTCTTTGGTGCCTCTTTTATCAAAATACTAAGCCAGCGCTTTGGATATGAAATCGTATCTAAATAAAAATGAGAAAAAACACACCTCAAAAAAGCACCTTAATCCCCCACCTAAATTCCTACAAAGGATTTAGAAAAATTAGAATTACCTCAAACAAATTTTCAATAAAAAAGACAATTATATTTTAAAAATCATCCTTCAAAGCCTCAATAAATGTTTACTTAATTCATGATTTTGGACATATATATTAGCGGCGATTGCATGATAGAATTCACTAAACGCAACCGTGTATTTTTATAATTCATTCCAAGCTTGCAACTTAATATCCAAATTTACTTGCCCCCCAAAAAATTAATCCGAAAACACCTACTTATGAATCAAAAACTTAAAAACGCCCAAAGCCACTACCTAGAGGGCATTCGAGACGGAAATGTGCGAGAAGCAGTAACGCAATACACTGGTGATCGCTACACCCAACACAGTACTGGAGTAAATGATGGTATTGAAAGTTTTGTAGAGTTTTTCAGCCCTTTGTCAAAAAAAATCCAAAGCGTGATATTCGTATTCTACTCAGTCTTGTTGACGGAAATCATGTATTTCTTCATATCTATCAGAACATCAATGAAGGGGCTGCTCAGTGGGTGACAACAGACTTTTTTGACACTGATTCGAACGATAAAATTGTGGAACACTGGTATGTAATTGCTGCTTACTCAGACAGCACCCCTTCTGAACACACTGCTACAGACAGACCAACTGTGATAACAGATCATGATAAAACTAGAAGAAAACAAAGGAATCGTTCGGAATTTAATTCGTGATGGGCTTATGAAAGGCGGCGATCCTTCTCGATTGTCTCAATATATTTCTGAAGAGCAATACATACAGCACAATAGTGAAATAGCTGATGGACTGGATTCTTTTCAGCAGTTTGCTAGTATGCCCAATAGACCGCTCAATTATGATGAAATTGTACTAATGGTTGGACAAGGAAACTTTCTCGCCACACTATCAAGAGCAATCCTAGATGATGGCAATGGAGCACAGGAATACGCCCAAGTAGATCTTTTTAGAATTGAAAACAGTAAAGTGGTAGAGCATTGGTACAATGCAGAACCCGTTCCAGAAAATGACGTCAATAGCGGAAAATTTAACCCCTATTCGTTTTTCTGAAGAATATAATCAGCAAAGTAGTTTTGGGAGTCACTGAACTTACATTGGATTTTGAGCCCGCTACCGTTTAGAATTTCACACATAATCGCATCGTTATATTTTCTGGATATTTCGGTGGCGATTTTTTCACCTTTTTGAAAGAAAAACGATTTTTCCAGTGCATCGATAGCTACTAGCTGCTCTGTAGTGCTTACCAAAAAGCTTTTGGCAATGCCATCTTCCTCAGTATATTCCGCTAGATGACTGAAATTATGTAGATCAAAATGTCCTCCCAATTCGCTGTTGATTCGAGTCAAAAGATTTAGGTTAAAAGCCTTTGTTACCCCCTGCTCATCATCATAGGCGGGCAGTACAATGGTTTTGGGTTTTATCAGATCAACCCCCAAAATCAAACGATCAATGGTTGTCAGATTTTGTACTAGTGTATTGATAAATGTATTTGCTACAGCATCGGGCATATTCCCAATGTTAGATCCCAAAAACAAAACGATCTTGGGACGTTTCGTGGCCTGTAACGAAGCTAAAACGTTAAAATAATCCCCTTGCTTTTTCTTTATCGATACACTTGGTAAATGTTGGTTAATCTCTTTTTCAAGCTTGTCTAAGGCGTTTTGAGAAATGTCAATGGGGATGAAATCAAATTGACAGTCTTGCAGTAACAATTCTTTTAAGAGTTCCTTTGTTTTTAAGCCATTCCCTGCTCCGAGTTCTATCAATTCAAAAGGCACTTCTGGTTGTAGCCCTAGGCTTTTTAGTATCTCTTGCTTTTTCTGCTGAAAAATCTCATGCTCCGCACGAGTCACATAGTACTCTGGCAGTTCCATGATTTGCTCAAAGAGGGCATCGCCTTTTTTATTATAAAAGTATTTTGAAGGAAGGCTTTTAGGGCAATTGCTAAGGCCGGTATCTACGTCTTTTTTGAATTGTTCTATCATCTTATTTTACCAATCGAATACCCGTAAACTGCCAGCGGTCTTCGGAATAGAAAAAATTGCGGTAGGTTTTTCTGCTGTGGTTTTGAGAAGTAGCCACAGAAGCACCTCTCAGCACTTTTTGTTTGTCCATAAATTTGCCGTTGTACTCCCCAACGGCTCCTTCGACTTTTTTGAAATTTGGATAGGGCAAATAGGCGCTATTAGTCCATTCCCAAAGGAGTCCCCATTCAAATTGATCACTTGCAATTTCCCATTCAAACTCTGTAGGAAGCCGCATTTGTTTCCACTCTGCATAGGCCGCTGCTTCATAAAAACTAATGTGAGACAATGGTGCCTTAGGATTAATCTTTTGCAAGCCTGCCAAAGTATATTGATACCAATGTTCCTCTTTTTGTATCCAATACAAGGGATGCTCTATTGT
Organism: Flavobacteriaceae bacterium; assembly: GCA_009886755.1. Lineage (GTDB taxonomy): Bacteria > Bacteroidota > Bacteroidia > Flavobacteriales > Flavobacteriaceae > UBA11891. The sequence continues at coordinate 44,045 of QXYU01000010.1, read as the reverse complement.
ATTTTGTTCTTTCCAGTGCAAGCCTTCTTCCAACCAAAGATTAAAATCTTTGTATCCTCCAGACTCCATAAATGCCATAAACTCCCCATTGGTCACCAAAGAAGTGCAAATTTCAAAATCATGAACATACACTTTGTGGGGGCTCTGCTCATTGTCGTAACAGAAATCCTTCCCAATATATCCGATCTCATAAACTCCCTCCTTGATATTAATAAAGTCTGAAATCTGCTTTTGGGTTTGGTTAACAAGATCATAATCTTGACTGTATGCTGGCAATAATGGATTATTCCCCAACATATACTTAATATCCGTCAAAAGCAGTTCTTGATGTTGTTGTTCATGGTTAAGACCAAGTGTCAAGAGTGCATAAATCGTTTTGTTCGTCGGGGAATGAGAAATCAGCTGAAGAATCGCAGCATCTACGTGTTTTCTATAGGCATACACTCGATCAACGCTGGGACGAGACAGATTGCCTCTGTCGGCGCGAGGAATACGCTCTCCTGCATTGTTGTAGTAACTATTAAATATGAAGTTAAAACGTTCATCAAAGAGCACATAACCCTCTGAAAAATGAGTGAGAATGAATGTTTCAAAAAACCAGGTCGTGTGTCCCAAATGCCATTTAGCAGGGCTGGCAAAGTGAGATACTTGAACAACATAGTCTTCCATCTTAAGCGGAGCACAGAGAGCTTCCGAATAGGCTCGTATGGTTGTGAATTTTTGTTTGTAACTATTCATGATGATAGGCTCCTTAAAAATTTTCCTGCCCAAGGGTTGATCATGGTATTTCATTCGCTAAATACCATAGGAGTGGTAAACCGAAAAGGGTTGTTTCCACTAAAATGTTTTCCAACAAATAATAAGAGTGAAAACTGTATTAAAGCGTTATTAAATAACAAAATATGGGTGAAAGTTTAGGGTGTAACGGATGCTTTTAGTAATTAATATAAAATAGAAAAAAAACAGTCTTAATGATAAATTCCTTTGGGTGTTTTTATAAAAATAGTAAAATAAAAATACCTAAGAAGTCTCTAAAATTTGAGCTGCATGCTCCTTGGTTTTAACTTTATCAATCACGCGACTACAAAGCCCCTTGTCATCAAAAATAAAAGTCTTACGGTGGATACCGTCATATTCCTTTCCCATAAATTTTTTAAGTCCCCAAACACCAAATGCTTCTATCACCGCTTTGTCTTCATCGGCCAATAGAGGGAACGGAAAGTCAAACTTATCGGAGAAGTTTTTTTGTTTTTTGACACTGTCAGCACTTACGCCCAACAAGGCATAGCCCTCTTTTTGCAGTTCAGCATAGTGATCGCGTAAATCACAGGCTTCGGCCGTACAGCCCGGGGTGTTGGCTTTGGGGTAGAAAAACACAACCAGTTTTTGATTCGTATAATCGGCATCACTAATAGTGTTCCCATTTTGATCGGTTACGTAAAATTGAGGAAGCTTGTCCCCTACTCGTAAGGTATTCATAGCAATTTATTTTCTTTGTTCGAAACAAATGTACACAATGCTGAAAAAAGAAAAAGTAGAATTCATCATGCAAACGCTTGAGACCCTGTATCCGGAAATTCCTATTCCATTAGATCATACAGACCCCTACACCCTATTGATTGCTGTTTTATTGTCTGCTCAAAGCACCGATGTAAGAGTCAATCAAATCACACCTCTTCTTTTTGCTAAAGCGCGTCGCCCAGAAGATATGGTCAAACTTACGGTAGACGAAATCCGTGATATTATTCGACCTGTAGGTCTTTCGCCTATGAAATCCAAAGGGATTCATGGGCTGTCAGAGATTCTCTTGGAAAAATTCGAAGGCAAGGTTCCCCAGTCTTATGAAGCCCTTGAAGCATTGCCAGCAGTAGGCCACAAAACTGCAGCAGTGGTACTTTCACAAGCTTTTGGCATACCTGCTTTTCCCGTGGATACCCACATTCATCGATTGTTGTATCGTTGGGGTTTGACCAATGGAAAGAATGTTGTGCAAACGGAACGTGACGCAAAGCGACTATTTCCAAAGGAAAAATGGAATGATTTGCATTTGCAGATCATATGGTATGGAAGGGAATATTGTCCTGCGAGAGGATGGGATATAACAAAAGACCCAATCACCCTAAAAGTAGGACGAAGGCCTCTTGTTAGAAAAGAACTGGAAAAGCTTAATTCTTAAGCCTATCGAGTATGTCTTTTTCTGAAACTTTTTGATCCTCATAGGCTTTTGAAAAAGCCATAATACGCTTGATTACAAGGTCTCTAGGTGCAATCGGACAAGCGGTTTCATTTTTTTGTAGTGCAGTGTAATCTTTTTCCATTCAGTACATAGTTTAATATAGTAACGCAACTCGTTTCGAAATATTGTCTACTTAAGACAAAACAATCTGATTCTCTTCAATTAATTTCCGCAAATTGATGATGGCATAACGCATACGTCCTAAAGCGGTGTTGATACTAACTCCTGTAGAGTCAGCTATTTCTTTAAAGCTCATTTCTCGGTAAACCCTCATCATGAGTACTTCTCGCTGATCTTCTGGCAGCTCCAAAATCAGCTTCTGCAGATCGTTAACGATCTGATCGGTAACCATAGCATCTTCTGCGTTTACAGACCCATCACTGATGAATTGAAAAATATCAAAATCATCACTGCTTTCAAATTTTGGAATCCGATTGCTTTTTCTAAAATGGTCAATAACCAAGTTGTGTGCAATTCGCATTACCCAAGGCAAAAACTTTCCTTCTTCGTTATACTGTCCATTTTTGAGGGTTTTGATCACCTTGATGAAAGTGTCTTGGAAAATATCCTCTGTGGTATCACGACAATGCACCTTGGAATAGACAAAGTTGAAAATTCGTTGCTGGTGGCGATTGATTAGCTTTTCTAAAGCCCATTCATTGCCATTGAGGTAATCGGATACCAGTAAGGCATCATCAGAAATACGGGTTGTTTGTGACATAACAAAAATACTTATAGCGCAGTTGCGCTAGGTTGAAACATTAAGTTTTTAAAAGTATTCTTGTTGTATAAGCGTGGCGTTTGATTGCAATATACTACATTTTTTTATTTCCAAAAAATTTGCCAGCCCACAGTATATCGTAATTTTGCGCATTGCGCTATGAAAAACATCCAACATCTCGATCCTAAGAAAAACATCATTATCCAAGGGGCTCAACTGCACAACCTCAAAAATGTGTCAGTGGCGCTACCGAGGAATCAACTGATTGTGATTACCGGATTGTCTGGATCTGGCAAGTCCTCCCTTGCCTTTGATACCCTTTACGCAGAAGGTCAACGACGATATGTAGAAAGCCTTTCTTCCTATGCGAGACAGTTTATGGGACGTTTGAATAAACCCAAAGTAGAGCAAATTCGTGGCATTGCACCTGCCATTGCTGTTGAGCAAAAAGTTGCAACCGCCAACCCCAAATCTACTGTTGGGACACGCACCGAAATTTATGATTATCTAAAATTATTGTTTGCTCGTGTGGGTGTTACCTACTCCCCCATTTCCAATGAAGTTGTTCGTAAAGACACCGTAAGAGATGTTGTCCATAGTTTAAAGAAATTAGACGCTGGACAGAAATTATTACTACTAGCTCCAGTGCTGAATAATAGCCAACGGAGTTCGGAAGAAGTATTTACAATTATCAAACAGCAGGGTTTCTCTCGTATTTATTCTGAAGGAAAAATGTTTCGGTTAGATCAGTTGGACACGGTTCCAAGCAAACCCTTTGAGCTCGTAATTGATCGAATCATTGTTCGGCATGAAGAAGACTTTTACCAACGACTCTCAGATGCTGTTGACCTCGCTTTTTACGAGGGTAAAGGGCAATGTAGCTTGCTTTCCTTAGATGATGAAAGTCGCATACTTTTTTCCAATGCCTTTGAACGAGATGGGATGCGTTTTCACACTCCCCGAGTCCATTTGTTCAGCTTCAATAATCCTCATGGAGCCTGTCCTAACTGCGAAGGTTTTGGAGATTTGATGGGAATTGATCCAGAATTGGTCGTCCCAGATACTAGCTTATCCATTTATGATCATGCAATTGCACCTTGGCGGGGTACAGGTTTTAAAAAGTATTACCAAGACCTCATCAATAACGCTTATGAGTTTGATTTTCCCCTCCACCGTCCCTATTTTGAGTTGACCAATGGGGAAAAGGAACTGCTGTGGAAAGGGAATAAGTATTTTGCCGGCATTGATCATTTCTTTAAAAAGCTAGAAGCCAAAAACTATAAAATTCAGAATCGTGTATTGATTTCACGATACCGCGGAAAAACCAAATGCCCCGATTGTCAGGGCAGTCGCCTACGGAAAGAAGCAGACTATGTGAAAATCGGAGGGAAAAGTATCTCGGAATTACTGAATATTTCTTTGATTGAAGTAGAGGCCTTTTTTCAGCAACTGCATTTAGATTCGCACCAGGCAGCCATCGCCGATCGTTTGCTTCAAGAGATTAACAGCCGTATCCAGTTTATGCTTGATGTAGGACTGGGCTATTTGACTCTGAATCGACGTTCCAATACCCTGTCTGGGGGTGAATCCCAACGAATAAACTTAGCAACTTCTTTGGGAAGTAGTTTGGTCGGCTCTATGTATATTCTTGATGAACCGTCTATTGGTTTGCATTCAAAGGACAATGAGCGATTGATTGCTGTTCTGAAGCGGTTACGTGACTTAGGAAATACCGTAATCGTTGTGGAACACGATGAAGAAATCATGAAAGCCGCGGACCGAGTGGTTGATTTGGGACCGGAAGCTGGAAGTTTGGGTGGTGAAATTGTAGCCGAAGGAACCCTTGAGGAAGTAAAGAAGACCAATAGTCTTACTGCACAGTATCTCAATGGAATACAATGCATTCCCGTTCCTGAAAAGCGTAAAACAAATTCCAGAAAACTGGAAATTATAGGGGCTCGTGAGAACAATCTTAAAAATATTGACGTCACCATACCTTTGGGTGGATTATCTGTAGTAACGGGGGTTTCCGGAAGCGGAAAATCCACATTGGTAAAGAAAATTCTCTATCCTGCCCTCCTGCGCAATTTTGATATTTACACTCAGAAACCTGGAGAGTTCACCGAACTCAAAGGAGACCTCTCTGCCCTAGCCGGCGTAGAGTTTGTTGATCAAAACCCTATTGGACGGTCTTCGCGATCCAATCCCGTGACCTATATCAAAGCCTATGATGATATCCGTGCTTTGTTTGCCAAACAAGCACTCTCAAAGCAGCGTAATTTCCAACCCAAACATTTTTCATTTAACGTAGACGGAGGGCGCTGTGATCAATGCAAAGGAGAAGGGGTCGTAACCATCGAAATGCAGTTTATGGCGGATGTGGTTTTGGAATGTGAGCATTGCAAGGGAAAACGCTTTAAAAAAGAAGTTCGTGAGGTCAAATACCAAGGTGTTTCTATTGATGAATTACTTTTGATGACCGTAGACGATGCCGTAGACTTGTTCACTCAACACGGCGAAAAACGATTGGTTACCAAATTATCTCCGCTTCAACAGGTAGGCTTGGGGTATATCACATTGGGGCAGTCTTCTGCCACCCTATCTGGCGGAGAAGCACAACGGATCAAGTTAGCATCCTTCATTGGACGTGGCAATACCCAAGAAAAACTACTTTTTATTTTTGATGAGCCCACCACAGGTCTCCATTTTCACGATATCAAAAAGCTACTAATCTCCTTCCAAGCACTGATCGAAAAAGGGCATAGCATTCTGGTCGTGGAACACAACCTCGATTTAATTAAGTGTGCAGATCATATCATTGAATTGGGCCCCGAAGCGGGGGATCAAGGTGGATTTTTGGTAGGCCAAGGTACTCCTGAAGAAATCATCCATCTCAAGGAATCTTACACAGCACAGTACCTCAAAGCCAAATTAGCTTAGATCAGACGCCTTTCGGTTCAAGTAGGAAGTAATTCCTTTTAAAGCTCCTGTAAAATAGAGAAGTACGGTATAGACTATACCAATACCCGCTGATTTCAATAAGATATTTATGACCGGCTGAAACGGAAGTACAAGCCCGTAAAAAACAGTAAACATCAACCCGATGCAACCCAAAATTTTTAGTGTATCACTGCTAAAAGGGTGTAATTGCATTTTGACCGCAATCAGGACGATTTTTAAACTGTTGATTATCACAATGACAATCAAGGTTGCATAGGCGGCTCCTAATAATCCATAAAGCGAAATGAAGCACATATTAAGCACCACGGCTAAAATGGCTGAGAAAACACTAAAAAACAACACATACGCATAGTAACGTGAATTGCTGATGATCTGATTTAAACAGCCCATTGACATACTGTAGAGTTTTCCTGTAGAAACCAATTGAACCACTAGAAAAGCCGCTCGGTATTCTGGTGCAATCAATTGGTAAAAATCATTAAGGTTTAGGTTAATCAATAAAAAGAATGCTCCGGAGATCCACAACAGATTGCTGCTGCTTTTCTTTAAAAGCTGTTGAATTCGTTCTGTCTTGTTAGCATTGATTGCCTCTGCCACTACAGGGCTAATAATCTGAAACAACGCCCGTCCTGGAGCTTCAATAACCGCTGCGATATAGATGGCAACACTATAATAGGCAACTTCTTCTTTCGAAAAAGACAAAAGCATAGCCTTATCAATATCTAAAATAAAACTAGCTGCTGCCCCAGAAAGGAAAATCAAAACGCTGTACCGAAGAATCGCAGTCAATTGCGGTGGGAAATGCCAATACCAAGTCGGTCGATAAACCCATAGGCTAAACCCAATAACCAGAAGTAAACGAAGATAGTAACCCCCCACCAGATAGTACATAAAGTGAGTAAAGTCATACCACTGCAAGGCAAAGCCCATAATTAGGACCCCAATAAGCAAGCGAGGGTATAATTCTTTTAAAAAATTAGCAAAAATCGATTTGAAATGTACCCGTAGCCATGAG
>QXYU01000010.1:0-37102 GCA_009886755.1 Flavobacteriaceae bacterium | reverse complement strand
ATAGCAATAAGAAGAACAAATTCCAAATAAGGAAAATCCGCTGTCAAGCTTGTCGGCAAAAGTCCTCCTATAAAATCAGGATTCACTAAGTAAACCCCTGTCAAAAGAGCTATTAGTACCAGTGGAGCCAAGATGATAAACCAAAGGAAACTATCTCGTGAACGGGCATCCGCAAAACTTGAGAAAAATTTTATCAGCGCGTGTTGCAGTCCCAAAGACAAAAAAGGCTGTATCAGATTTGAAACAGCCAACAAGCCCACAACCAGCCCTTGGCGACTGTCTCCCATATAAATTGGGTACAAAAACAACACATTGAGGGCACCCACCAAAAAGCCAATTCCAATGGAAAAGAGATTGTAAAAGGATTGTTTTGCAATGATTCCCATGCTTATTTCTTTTGTCTAGAATACCAAAACGCTCCCCCAATACTCAGCAAAAAGAGAAAAAGAGTCACCCAACGAATCTGTGTTCCCAATCGCACAACGGGAGGGTCAAATTCAAATCGAATTTCATTCGCCGATGCTGGTAACCAGACCCCTCTCAGTAAATAATTTACTCTTACGATGGGTTGCTCTTCTGTTCCGATATAGGCCTTCCATCCTTTTTCGTAATAGGCTTCTGAAAAGACCACAAACTGATCTTCTTTGGCTTCATAGGTGTAGAGGAGTTTGTCAGGGTGTTGGGTCTGAATCGAAATTTGAAAACTACTATCAATGGCTATTGGAAGTCGGAAGTCGGAGCTTATGTGTTGGGCTCCAATAACAGCTTGCCTTGAAAGGTCTAATTGTTCCAAAAACTGTAATTCCGTATCGGCATCCTTGGCTACAACTAAGGAATCTACTGGCCAAGCTATCCCCAAAGACTCCGGGTTGATCAAGGCGTTTGATTTGCCTTCTTCCTCATAAAGCACATATTTTACATTAAGCATATTAAGAATGGCTTCCGTACGGTTGGCTGAGAAAAAATCAAAAACTTCTTGCAAACGACGTGGCTTGGCGCCATGATAACCGCCCAAGGATCGATGAAAATAAGCTGTTCGGGCATTACTCAATTGTGAATTGGAATCATAAACCCGATAGTGTCCATCGTCAGCCATAAGCGTCTGATCGGCAGAAGTAGGTCGAAACGGCTCACTGGCAACACTCTTTCGTACAAATAATTCTCGATTGGTATAGCGTGAGGCAATCTGAAGTAAATCCACAACAATTAGAAGGAACACCAAGCTCAAAGTGATTTGTTTTTTAAGCTTACCTAGAATCCATGCATAGAGCAATCCAAAAAGGGCTCCGCCATAGAGCAAGGCACGAAGCAACTCTTGATTGTATAAAGATTTACGTGCTTTCACAATTTGCTGAAAGATTTCCACTCCATAAACCTGACGCAGATAATTATCCATTCTTCCTTGGAAAGAAAGCATCCCTTTAAGGGCAAATAACAAAAGAACTAAAGATACAAAAATGAAAGCTGCTCGAAACAAAAGCTGCCGTTGTTCGTCTTTTGACTTTTTGAAAAAGTTTGACAGTCCCCAGATCGCCAAAATAGGCAAACACAGTTCGAGCAAAACTTGAGCAGAGGAAACCGCTCTGAATTTACTATATAATGGAAAATAATCAATAAGAAAATGGGTCAGCCAAGGAATATTTTTTCCCCATGAAAGAGCCAGTGATAAGCCCATAACCCAAAGCAATCCCTGTCGCAATGGACCCCGGCTGCTCATTGAGCCAATCAGTGCCAAGAAGAAAAGTGTAATTCCGATATAGGCAGGGGCTTCTAAAATCGGTTGATCTCCCCAATAGGTCGGTACCGCGCTGACAAACCCAGCAGCTTGTTGCGGTGAAGCACCAGCACGAATTAGATAATTATACAAATCACTATCCGTTCCTAGGTCTTCCCGAGACCCCCCTCCTTGAATACGTGGAAAGAGCAATGAAAAGCTTTCAAAAAGCCCGTAGCTATATTGGGTAATATAATCGTACGTAAGTCCTGTGCTTTGCTCTTTTGGACTGCCATCGGGTTGTAAACGAAGCTCTGAGGCCGAACGAGTACTAAATTGACTGTATTCATTAGTGGCTAGCAGCGGTGTTGCATTGAGACCCAGTGCCAAGACTCCTGCGCTAGCAAATAAGCCCATCTGTTGAATAAAACGCGGAAGCTTTTGTTTACGGTAGGCGTCCCAGAGATAAACCAGTCCAAATAAGAGTAAACCAATCAACAGATAATAGGTCATCTGATAGTGATTCGCGCGAAGCTGCATGCCTAAAGCTAAAACGCTTATTAGCCATCCCAACAACCGTTTCTCCTGCAACAAAAGAAAAAACCCAGTCAAGACAAAAGGAAAATAGCCAATCGCTTCTGCCTTTGTGTTATGACCTACCTGTAATATAATGAGCAGATAAGTGGAAAAGCCAAAGGCGCAAGCACCCATGAGGGAATAAATTCGTTTGAGTCCCAAAACCGTAAAAAGAAGATAGCCTCCCAATAAATAAAGGAATAGTAGATTGGCTGGTCGAGGTAAGATCCTAGTGACATAGTAAAATGGCTGAAGAAAATCGGCTGGATACTGAGCCCCTAACTGAAAGGTGGGCATTCCTAAAAATGCATTGTCGATCCAGTAGGTTTCCACGGGAGGATCTGCCGTACGCCCCTCTTGGAGCTGGCGAGACATACTCTTATACTGCTGAATGTCTGACTGCAACAAGAACTTTCCTGACAAAAGAGGGTTGTAAAAAAGAAGAGCAGCGGCTGCCAAAACACCAACCATGACAATATGGGGCACCAATGAACGCAACGATTTTGAATCAATCAATTTCTTCATAGTCGATGTATTCCCCTACATTTTTAGAGTCTGGCCGTTGTTTTTTCTTGGAAGTCTGCTCCTGAGAAGGCTGTGACTGTTGTTGCAAAATATTTTTAACAAAATAGTGAATCACTCCCCTAAGGATGGAACGAAGAAGATAGATTCCCAAAAACAAAAAGACAAGAAATTTGATCACTGATAAAAGCTTATAAGGCTTTTCAAATGTAGGGAAAGTTGTTAAGATGTTTGGGTTTTCCGAGGCACTTTAAACGAATTCGATTCACAAATTCACGCTATATTGCATCAAAATTGACACCCATGAGGCAACAGTGGTTTTTCTTGCTGTTTGTAGTTTTTTTCGCCCCTTTGTCTGCCCAATATACTGACCAGATCAATTCAAACCGCCCGGGCATGTCTATAGGTGCTTTTGCTGTTGGCAAACGCGTGGTTCAAGTAGAAGCCGGGGCTGCCTTACGAAACTATACACACAATGGTTACAACCAATCCAGTGTGAATGGAACCGTTGGTTTTTTGTCATTGCGATGGGGATTTCTCAAAGAACAGCTAGAGCTTACTTACGAGGGAGCTTTTCTTTGGGATGTTTTACAGAATAGAATGGCTGGGGAACCGATCCAATCAGAACGCAAGGGGTTTTTACAGAATTTTTTGGGCTTAAAATATTTGGTCTATGACCCCTTTCGAATAGAAGAGGAACCTAATTTATATAGCTATAAGGCCAATAATCGGTTTCGGATTCGAGACTTATTTCCTGCCATCTCTGTTACCTTTGGAGCCAATGTTATCCCCAGCAGCCTAAATCCTTATCCTTACGGAAATGTATTTGCTACGCTTTATCGCCCTATTTTTTATCAGAACATTCTTCAACCAGTCTACGAAGAACCTCTAGTAACCCTTCGGGGGATGATTGCTACTCAATCCCATTTTTTTGAACGTTGGGTTTTTGTCACCAACTTTTCGTATTCACGTATTCTGAGTGATTATCCCGAAATAGGATATATTCTTACCCTCACCCACACTTTTCACCCCCTTTGGTCTGTTTATATCGAAAACCAAGGCATCAGTAGCACCATTTATACAGATTCTATTTTTCGATTAGGAGCTGCCTATCTCTTATTTGACGATTTACAACTAGAGGCTACTCTGGGAACCAATACCAAAAACAGTCCTAACAGTGTGTTTGTCAATGCTGGGGTATCGTACCGACTGGATTTCCACAAAGAGTTTACCTCCGCAGCAGAACGCGAAGCAAAGACGCTTAAAAAAGAAGAAAAAAAACTCAAAAAAACAGCTAAAAAGCTAGGGAAAAAAGAAAAAAAGAGAAACCGCCGTGCTCGTAAAAATCAATCATGATTGAGATTCGAAAAATAGAAAGTCGCATCGGGCTAAAAGCCTTTGTCAAATTTCCATTCCAACTCTATAGGGATAACCCCTATTGGGTTCCTCCCATCATCAAAGAAGATTTAGAAATGCTCGATAAGGAGGTCAATCCTGTTTTCCAAAACGCCATCGCCCACTATTTTCTAGCCTACAAAGAAGGACAAATTGTAGGAAGAATTGCGGCTTTTATCAATTGGATTGAAGTTAAAGAACTCAAAAAAAACAAAGTCCGTTTTGGTTGGTTTGATGCTGTAGATGACTTACAGGTTACCGAAAAACTCATGGAACAAGTCATCAAAATTGGAAAACAGCACCAAATGACGGCTGTGGAAGGTCCTATGGGGTTTTCCAATATGGATAAGGCAGGAATGCTCATTGAAGGTTTTGAAGAACTCAACACCATGATCACCTGGTACAACGCGCCCTACTATGCCCAGCATTTTGAAAAATTAGGCTACACAAAACAGGCAGAATGGATAGAGTTTGAAATTAAGATTAGTTCTTTTCAGGATTCGCCCGAAAAAGTGAAGCGGTTTTCAAAACTGATCACAGATCGCTACCAGCTTCGTATTTTGAACTTTCATTCTCATAAAGAAATTCTTCCCTATGTCGATGGAATGTTTGATTTGTTGGCCAAGACCTATGACAAGTTGCAAACCTTTGTACCGATTCAAGACTCTCAGATCGAACACTACAAAGAGCGCTATTTGCCTTTTATACATCCAGATTTCATCAAATGTGTTGTGGATGCTAAAGAAGACTTGATTGCTTTTACTATCACCATGCCCTCTTTTTCCAGAGCCTTAAAAAGAATGAATGGCAAGCTATTCCCCTTCGGATTTTTTCACATATTAAAAGCGCGTTATTTCAACAATAGAGCCTCTTTTTATCTCATTGGTGTTCGCCCTGACTATCAGAACAAAGGCATTACAGCCATCATTTTTAATGAAATTCAAAAGACTTTTAATAAGCATGGCATCCGTTTCGTAGAAACCAATCCAGAATTGGTGGAAAATACCGCCATCCAAAAGCTATGGCGCAATTACGAGTATCGTCAGCACAAACGAAGGGCTACTTTTACAAAAGCTATTTCAAAAATCTGATGCTAAAGGGATAAATCGCGTCTTGACCGGAAGAAGCTCGCAACGCATTTACAATTGGATATACCAAGCAGAGCAACCCCACAGCAATTAAAATTAAAAAGCCAAAACCTAATAAAAAAACGAGAGGAATGGCTATAAGGGAATAGAGAATCATGGACAATTGAAAGTTGATGATTTGTTTCCCGTGGCGATCCAAAGGGCACAATTAAGCCGCCAACACCTGTCAAAAGGTCTAACAATTGGGCTAAATGCATCAATACAATAAGCTGTCTATTCTCTATGTTAAATTAAATGTAAGGAATCCATAGAAGAGTCCTCCTTGGAAACTACTATTTTTGCATCATGTTCAACGAAGGAACCATCATCGCACTATCCACTCCGCAAGGTGCTGGCGCCATTGGGATATTGCGTTTGTCGGGGTCGCAAGCTCTTGAGATCGTAAGTTTGCACTTTAAAGCTAAAAATGGAATCCTACTGACTTCCATTGCCTCGCATCAAACCACCCTGGGCATCTTTCATGACAATGGACAGATCATCGATGAAGTACTTGTTACTCCTTTCATAGCCCCTCGTTCCTACACGGGTGAAACTGTTGTAGAAATTTCTTGTCACGGCTCCCCGTTTATTCTACAACGGATTATGGAACTATGTATTCAAAAGGGAGCGCAAGCAGCACAACCGGGAGCGTTTACTCTTCGGGCCTATTTGAATCAAAAGATGGATTTGAGTCAGGCCGAAGCCGTTTCGGATTTGATAGCAGCAGAATCTGAAGGTGCCCATCGTCTAGCCCTACAGCAAATGCGAGGTGGTTATTCCCAAGAAATTCAAGAGCTACGCCAGCAACTGTTAGATTTCGCTTCCTTGATTGCTTTAGAACTCGATTTTTCAGAAGAAGATGTTGCCTTTGCCGACCGTAAAGAACTCTCCAAACTACTCCATACCCTAGAAAATAAGCTCAAGAAACTAGCCGATTCCTTTACCCAAGGAAGTGTCATAAAAAAGGGAATTCCGATTGCTATCGTAGGAAAGCCGAATGCTGGCAAATCTTCCTTACTCAATGCTCTTTTGAACGAAGAACGCGCCATTGTTTCTGACATTGCAGGAACCACTCGTGACAGTATTGAGGATACCCTAACCCTAGAAGGGTATAGTTTTCGATTCATTGATACGGCAGGTTTACGAAACACCACAGATTCTATTGAAGCTATTGGAGTCCAAAAAGCCTTAGAAAAAATGGCTATGGCTCAAATAATCCTCTATGTTTACGATGCTACGGATGCAGACTTAAATCTTGAAAAAGAGATCGAAAACCTTAAAGGGGATGGACAGGTTATTTTGATTCAAAACAAAATTGATTTATTAACCTCTGACGAAGAACACCCTCCTACTTTTAAAAAGCATCTACATCTAGCCCTTTCCACCAAGCAAGAAAACACTCTTGACAGGCTAAAAAAATTGCTTATTGAGCTTCAACAACAAAATTTTTCCCAATCCGATATTATAGTCAGTAATATGCGGCACTACACCGCAATCCAGAATACACTGGAATCCCTGGACGCCATCAAAACAGGAATGGTTAATGATATCCCCTCAGACTTATTAAGCATTGATCTTAATGTCGCACTTGATGCCTTAGGAGCTATAACAGGAGAAGTAAATACCGAAGACCTCCTTGGAAATATTTTTTCTAAATTTTGTATTGGGAAATAAAATATTCAATTCTCTTACTCAAGTTTTCCCGCTACAAAACCTCCACTCCATGCCGCTTGAAAATTATAGCCTCCCGTAATGGCATCAATATCCAAAACCTCTCCCGCAAAATAAAGACCGGGATGTTTTTTGCTTTCCATTGTTTTTAGATTGATCGCTTCTAAGGAAACACCGCCACAGGTAACGAATTCTTCTTTAAAAGTCGTTTTACCCGCAACCTCATAAATATCGTTGGTCAAAAGCTCAACCAATCGGTTCCTGTTTTTTTGTCCCAATTCATTCCACTTCCGATCCTCTGGAAGATTCAATTTTTCGATAAAATAAAGCCATAGTCGACTGGGAAGATCAAAGGGCTGTCGCTTGGTGATTTTCTGATGGGGAAATTGTTTTGATACTTGCTCGACAGCATCAAAAATGTCAGGGATATCCATTGAGAGCCATTGAATTCGAATAGAAAAATGATACTTGCGCTCTGCTAAGATTCTTGCACCAAAGGCTGACGCTTTGAGCACTGCTGGACCACTCATTCCCCAATGGGTTATCAGCAGAGGACCTTCTGTCTTAATCTTCGTGTCGATGATTTGAACTGTCGCGTGAGGAGCAACCAAACCCATAAGAGACCTGATTGATTCTGTAGGCATATTAAAGGTAAAAAGCGAAGGAACGGGTGATTCGATACGATGTCCCAAAGCAGTTAGCCATTCAAATCCCTTTGCTTTTGGGGTTCCCCCTGTGGTAACAATCACCCGATCGAATTTCACCGTATCGTCTTTGAGTTGCAGTGACCATTGGTTTTCTTCTACAATAAGTTTTTCTACGGCTGCGTTAGGCCTCCGCTCAACATTGGCTAGATTACAGGCATTTTCCAAACAATCAATAATGCTTTGAGAGCTATCACTTTGGGGGAACATTCGCCCATCTGCTTCAGTTTTAAGGGGCACTCCCCGAGATTCAAACCATTCACGAGTATCGCTCGGTTGAAATTGATAAAAGAGATTACGCAGCTGGCGTCCTCCCCTAGGATAGGCTTGAATTAAATCAGGAATACTGGTACAATTATGGGTGACATTGCAACGGCCGCCACCAGATATTTTTACCTTAGAGAGAAATTTATTCGTTTTTTCAAAAAGAATTACGTGCGCCTTGGGATGGTGTTCGGCCACAGATAGCGCTGCAAAAAAACCGGCTGCGCCCCCACCGATAACCGCAACCCTAAGCTTTTTCTCCATAGAATTCAAAGATACGGCTGCATTTGATGGCTACGAAATATTTTTGGAGAGATCTGTTAGTCGCTTTCAAACTCAAAAGCATGTCAAATCTCATGTGATCAGCCAGGACAATTACCCCATACTGGGTAATTCGATTCACTAAGTCCTGAAGCAGATGCAAAGTTATCGGGCAAAGAGCTAATGTTTTGCACGCACCAGCCAGATAAGTCCTGATTGAATAATTGTGCTTCCCGAAACATTCCATCCATGCTAGTTGCTTGGGCAGTATTCCAGCCACTAATATCCTGATTGAATTTCGAAGCTAGAGCAAAAAGATCTAGCATTTTTGTTACATTCCCCGTATTCCATTTGCTTATGTCCTGATCGAATGAAGAAGCATTTTTAAATAAGCTTCCCATATTGTCCACCTTAGACACATCCCACTGACTTATGTTTTGATTGAAATCCGTGGCGTTGAAAAACATCCCATCCATATTGGTTACATTGGAAACATCCCAAAAGCCAATATTGGCATTAAAAGCGTTGTTATCAAAAAAGTTTGCCAATGGATTGGCCGTTCCAGACATATTGGTCACCAATGTGGTGCATAAATTAATGTTTCCCCTATCCAATTGCGCTTTGATTGTATTGTTATCCACCGCAGTATAAATAGTCCCCTCTATTTTATCTTGATCCCCCACAACAGCATTGGGACATACACAAATTCCAGATTCAAAATATAGGTTTCCTGAATTTTCAAAGGAATCGGTAGGGAGAGTATTCATAACCGAGTCATCATTATTATCGCTACAGGATAGTAACAACAAGCACAGCAAAGGGATTATATTCCTTTTCATACAAGCTTTTATATTTTAAAGGTACAAGGAATATTTTAAGTAGTATAATCTTTGGTTTTTTAGGTGAACTATACTTTTTTACTCAACCGCACCAGTGTAAGCATTACAAATGCAACCATCGCATGCAAAAAACCAAACGAGAATGCATCCAGTGCGGTCATGTTGCCAGTAATCGACATCAGGGTGAAAAAGAATACAGCAACAACATTAAAGGCAGATACCGAATAGCCATAAACCATTCGAACAAAAGGCTTGTGCCAAACCTTTTTAAGAATCAAAAATGCAATTACCCAAAATAGAAATCCGTACAAATACTGAACATCGTGAAGCCACAACATAATTCTCTTTCATTTTCAGCAATGTAAGATACAAAATTCTAGAGGGTTATGAATCAGTCTTTAAAAAAGGAATTTTTAGGTATTCTTCCTTTAACTCCCTCAAAAATTGCTTCAATTTGAAGAATGTCCTTTTCCCTATTGCCCGTTGTATAAAACAAGGAGTGAAAGATCATTTTCTTATTTTCGAAGTCAAAAGCTACTGGAAAAATGGGCACCTGAGCATTGTGGGCGATATGATAAAACCCCGATTTAAATTCTTTAACTTTTTTTCGAGTACCCTCTGGAGCTAGAGCCAAACGAAATACTTTTTTTTGTTCAAAATAAGCAACGGCTTGTGCTACTGTATTATTTTTTGCTGATCGATCAACAGGCATTCCTCCCAAAGCCCGAAATAATTTATTGGTCAATGGATTAAACAATTCTTTTTTGCCCAAAAAATGGATAGGTTCTTTAAGAAAATGACGCACCAGTACAGCAAGAATAAAGTCCATCCAATGGGTATGGGGAGCCACCGCAATAACCATTTTGGATTCAGAAGGAAATTGCCCTTCTAGTTGCCATTTGAATATTTTCGTGAAAATGAATCTAGAAATCAATAGTAAAAGAAAAGCTTAAAGGCCTTTTATAAATTCTTCAACACTAAGGTCGAAATAGGTTCGAATGGTTTTACTCAAATCATGGTAGGATTTAAATCCCGACAATTTAGCCGCTTTGACTAAGTTTTGTCTTGATTGAATGCTATTGGTATGGGCCAGTTTTTTAAAATAGGAGAGTTTGCCTCGCACCATTGGATCTGCTTTGTCAATCTTTAGTATCATATGCAACTGTTATCCTTTAAGGCTGAAATCCCCCAAAATGCTAAAGTCAGTTCAATGTAGCACTAAATTGACAATTTGACGTGTTGAATTCTTAAAAAAAATTGATCGAAAAACACTTCAATCGTTCAAGAACCTCTTTTGATTAAAAATATATCTGGTGTCATAATTTAATGATACATTTTTAAGGATTAATTCTTCTTACTGAGCGAACTGGTTTATGATTATTCATTACCATAATAGCAATACCAGGGTTTTTTGTGCCCTTTTGGGTGTCATTTGCACTAAAATGACACAATATTTTTTAAATTAGTCGTTAAATAAACAGTGGACCACAGGCACAGCTTTGATTTAAATGTGTCACTCCATATGTTTTTTTTCACTGTTTTTAAAAAAATGAAAATACGATTACGCCAATTAAAAAATAAAAATGGAACCGTATCCTTGCGCTTGGATACTTTTATGGGCTATTATACCGATGCCTTTGGTAAGCGAAAAGCAAAAAGGATTCGTGAGACGCTTCCTTTTCATATCCCCACCGAGGATTCTATAAACTATGAAGAAGAAAAAATCCATTTATTAAAAAAGGCAAATCAAATACGTTCGGAAAAAGAATCTCAACTTCTAGAGGATGGGAACTATCCTTTTTCGAGCACACAAACCAAAAAAGCCTTTTTTGTTCCTTATTTGAAAGCTCTAGTAGCTGTTAAAATTTCAAACAAAAAGAACAATGAAGCCGTATGGATGGGAATGCAGCGTTGGTATAAGCATTTCGCCTCCCCTATCATACAATTCAAATCCATCAATGAAAAACATTGTGCTTCATTTTACCATTTTCTTCAAAACGAGGCTAAGAAGTCCAATGGAACATTCTTGGCTAATAGTACCATTCGATTGTATTATCAAAAATTTTATGCCATCGTCCAACAAGCCTATTTGGATGGTATGGTTAAAGATTTACCAAACCAACCAGCCTCTTTCAAAACGGAGAATATAAAATATAAAACCGTTTTAAAACAATATGAGGTTGTGGCGCTTCGCAGTGCTTCTTTTGTCAATAAAGACGTGAAAAATGCCTTTCTAATGTCTGTTGAAATGGGGATTAAATTAGGGCAGCTGCGTACCCTGAAATGGCGAGATATACAGCATGAGCGTGAAGAATGGTATATAAAAATGCCGGAAAAGACAAATACAAAAGCTTTTTTCTATCCGATTCCAGAAAACATAAAACAACTGCTTGGGAATCCCCTGCAAGACGAAACAACGGTTTTTCCCTTACTGCGTTCGTCAAGCGAGGCAAACGTTCAGCTTCTCAAGTGGGGCATCAAAGCGGGTATCGCGCGCCATATAACATTTGAAAGTGCTCGCAATACTTTTGCCTACAATAAGGTGATTAATAATACATCTGTAGAAAAAATTCAGTTGTATTTGGGGCATCAAAACCTTCGTACCACAGAAAAATTTATCCAACAATTACAAATTGAACTTCCCAAAGGATTGGTTTCTAAGCTTCAAACACCTACCAAGGAACAACGATTTGTCCGTCAAGTGAAAAACGTGCTATCCCCTCAGATAAAAGCGCAACTTACGGCTTACTCCTATCAGTTTTGATTTAGTCTAGTAGGGGAGATTGGTAATACGCAACTCCTTTTGAACGAAGCCATACCAAGTGTTTTTGAAGGCGCTGCTTGTAGTCCTCCCAGTTTCTCAATTCGTCTTCTGTCCAACCAATTTCGGCATGCCCCAAAATGCGTGGAAATGCCAAATAGTCAATCCCGCTATTATCGGAAATAGTCTCCGACCACAAAGCAGCCTCAATCCCGATGATATTTTCTACAGGAAGACTCGGGACCAAGGTTTTGGGAGACCATTCGTAGGCCTTTTGTACTGAGGTATAACCCGCCCAAAAAAGACCGTGTTTACTCAAGGTATCATATTTCATATCGAGGTAAGCAAAAGAGGATGGGCTCATTAGGATTGGATTTCCTTTACGGACCCCTTCAGGAACATCCACTTCTTTGGCCCAGTATTGACTCACCACCTGACCTTTGTAGTTGGTTTGGCGGGTCTCAAACCACCCCATTGGAATTTTTCCATATCGATCCGCCATTGGAAGCACTTTGTTGATAAAACGAATAAACTGATCTTCGGGAGTAGCTTGAGTTTCGTCTCCCCCAAGATGTAAATAAGGCCCCGGAGTAATTGCTGCCAATTCCCGAATAACATCTTCCACAAACTGGTAGGTGATAGGCTTATCTACGCATAATGACGAGAAACCAACCTCAATGCCTGTATGTACAGGAGGTGCAACGCCATCACAATTCAATATTGGATAGGCGTGCAATGCAGCGTTGGTATGTCCAGGAACATCAATTTCTGGAATGATCGTGATAAATCGATCTGCAGCATAGGCCACCAATTCTTGATAGTCTTCTTGAGTATAGAATCCACCTTGGGTTCCTCCTACTTCGGAATCGCTACTTAAAGCCGTCAAATCAGGCCATGATTTGATTTCAATACGCCAACCTTGATCATCCGATAAATGGAGATGTAAAAAATTGAATTTATATAGTGCCATTAAGTCAATAAAGCGTTTGACTTCTGCAACTGTAAAGAAATGTCTTGCAACATCTAGCATCGCTCCCCTGTATGGATAAACCGATTTGTCTGTTACCGTACCCGTAGGAATTTTTCCTGTTTCTTTTGAAAATACAAGGATTTGCTGTAGGCTTTGCCAAGCACGATATAATCCTTCTTCACCAGCGGCTCTTAGGACAACCCCTTTGCTAGTAAGATGTAATTGATAGGCTTCTTGCCCTTCAATGCTCGAATCTATTTGCAATTCCAAACGCCCTTCGGGTTTTGTTTCCAAAGACATTGCCAAAGATGTATCCCAAAAGTTTTTCATTTCCAAAACAAGCGAGCTAGCCGCCCCATTAAAGGAGATGGAGGTCAATTCAGAAAGGGACAGATATCCTTCAGCATTTTCTATATTTTGAGGATAGGGGATCAGAGGAAGGGAATCCAGAGGATTTATTTTGTCAGGATTACAAGACAGTAAACCTAAAAAGATCACTGTACTAAAAAGAGAAATTCTTAACATATATGACTACTTTAGAATATTATATTTTCTTACACATCCCTTTGAGAGATAACCAGCTGTTAATTAAAACAATGTTATGAAAAAGAATCGTATTGCTGGGCTTTTGATGATTTTTGTTGTTTTTCACGCGAAAAGTCAGGAGCCTATTGACCCATCGAAAATTGATATTGCTCGTGACTTCTATGGGGTGCCACATATTTATGGAGCAACAGACGCTGCCGTTGCCTATGGGCTTGCATGGGCCCATGCTGAAGATGATTTTAAAACCATACAACAGTCCTATTTGGCTGGAAATGGGCTATTGACAAAAGCCATTGGAAACGCTGGAATTCCTGCGGATTTTATTTCCCAATTTATAGGTTCGCAAGAACTGGTCGAAGAACAGTATGAAAAACAAATCAGTGAAGAATATAAAAAAGTAGTCCGAGGGTATGCCCAAGGACTCAATAGCTATGCCAAATCTCATCCCGAGGAAGTATTAGTTGACGAACTTTTCCCTGTAACTCCTAAAATGATGCTCCGCTATGCCCAACTGCAGTTGTTTATCTCCTCACGGGGTGACAAAGCTGTTGGTGATATTGTAGGCAATCAAGTAACCCAAGTCGAAAATCAGCCGCAGGGATCCAATACCTTTGGGTTCAATAGCACCAAAACCAAAGACGGGCATACCTATCTGGCCATTAACACCCATCAACCATTAGAGGGCCCCGTTTCATGGTATGAGGCACATCTGTGTTCCGAAGAAGGCACCAATATTGTGGGAACTCTATTTGCTGGAAGCCCCAACATACTCATTGGAGTTAACGAGTATCTAGGATGGTCGCACACCGTAAATAATCCTGACAAAACCGATGTTTTTGCTTTAGAAATGCACCCAAAAAACAAACGACAATACCGAGTAGATGATGAATACCTAACTCTCACTAAGAAAAAAGCCAAAATCACATTTCGGCTTCTAGGAATTCCCATTCGAATCAACCGCAATTACTACGAAAGTATTTTTGGCCCAACTCTTAAAAATAAAAGCGGCTACTATGCCGTGCGAACCCCTGCCCTCTTTGACGTAAAAGGCCTGGAGCAATGGTGGCGAATGAATAAAGCCACAAGTTTTAGCGAGTTCTATGACATTCTTAAAATGAAAGCCATTCCTGGTTACAATATCGGCTATGCCGATCGGAATGATACCATTTTTTATATTTCCAATGGATTAATTCCCAAACGAGCCCCAGGCTATGATTGGAAAAACACCGTTCCTGGGAATACCCGAAAAACACTTTGGAAAGAAACCTATGCCATTGAGGACCTACCGCAAGTGATCCAACCCAAATCCGGCTATTTTTACAACGCCAATCACTCTCCCTTCCTTTCTTCGGACGCAGCTGATAATCCTGATATCTCTGCTTTTTCAAAGGACATGGGCTTTGAAGAATTTGACAACAATCGTTCGTATCGACTAAAAGAACTTATTGACCATTACGACCGTGTTGATTTTGACGATTTCAAACGTATCAAATACGACAATCGTTTTCCAACACCTTTCCAATATTCCTTTATGAATATCAATGCTTTGAGCACGCTTGAGGCTTCAAAATATCCAAAGTTAAAAGTACTAATTGAACGAATCCAGAACTGGGATCGCTACACCAATCCCAATTCCCTTGGTGCGGGTGCCTTTGCTGTTTTTTACTACAAAAGCATCCCGTATGCTCGGAAACTACCGGGAGATAAAATTTTTCCAGTCACCTATCTCCTTGAGGTCCTTCGAGAAACCAAAGCCTATATGCTTAAGAACTTTAAAACCCTTGACGTGACGCTTGGAGACTTTCAAAAACTGATTCGTGGTGATAAAGAAATAGGAATATGGGGTATGCCTGATGTGCTTACAGCAATGCATGGCTCGCCATATGAGGATGGGAAAATCAAAATTGTAGCTGGAGAATCCTATATTGGACTGATCAAATTTACTCCTGAGGGGCCTGAAATAGAATCCGTAATCTCTTATGGAAGTTCCGACCGTCCAGATTCACCCCATTACAATGATCAGATGGATCTGTATGCTGCCAAAAAAACAAAAAAAATGACACTAGACAAAGCAAAGGTCTATGCTACAGCAGTAAAGATTTACCATCCTAATTAGTACGTTTTAGAAAGAATGGCTTTTTGATAAACCGCCTCATACTGATTGACAATTTTCTTTAGATCAAACTGAAGGGCTTGCTCAAAGGCATTGTTTTTAAACTTATTATGTTTTTCTGCATCGAGGAGTAGCTCTAGTCCTCTTGCAGCCATTCCTTGGTAGTCTCCAACATCTAATAAGTGCCCAGAGAAGCCTTCTTTGTTGATTTCAGGTAACCCACCGACATTAGATGAGATCACAGGAACCTTATGAATCATTGCTTCCAAAGCAGACAATCCAAAACTTTCTTTCTCTGAAGGAAGCAGAAACAAATCTGAAAAACACAAAATTCGATCTATTTCATTGCTTTTCCCAAGGAACAAAACCTGATCTTCTATTCCTTGTTCTTTACAATAAGCTTGCGCCTTACTTTTATCTGTCCCATCCCCCACCATTAGAAGTTTTGCTGGGCATTTCTCAGCGATCAAGGCAAAAGCCTTGATAACGTCCAATACACGTTTGAGCGGTCGGAAATTACTAATGTGTGTAATGACTTTTTCTTCTCTAGAGACAATCATTTCTCGTTCGCAAGGGGGTTGCCGAGATTTGTAAAAATCAGCGTCAATAAAGTTATAAATGACTTGAATGTCTTTTTTGATATGAAACAAACGCTGGGTGTCCTCCTTTAGGCTATGGGATACAGAGGTAACCACATTGGAATTATTGATGCTAAAAGCCACAGCATCTTTATAAAAAGGGTGGCTGCCCACTAATGTAATGTCTGTCCCGTGGAGCGTTGTTACAAATGGAATCGAAATTCCTTGATCTTCTAGCATCTTCTGTGCCATATATGCCGCATAAGCATGCGGAATAGCATAGTGAACGTGTAAGAGCTCTAATTGCTCTTGTTTGACCACTTGAACGAGTTTACTAGACAAAGCTAGCTCATAGGGTTGGTATTGAAATAAAGGATAGTCTGGAACAGTTACTTCATGAAAGTGAATATTTGCCTGAAGCGTATTCAAACGAACGGGCTGGTGGTAGGTGATAAAATGAATTTCGTGTCCTTTTAGAGACAACGCGTGCCCTAATTCGGTAGCCACCACGCCACTCCCTCCATAGGTTGGATAGCATACGATCCCTATTTTCATCTGTTTAAAATGATTTCATTTGTTACCATTAGGGTTTTGTTCATTTCGGTAGTCATTAATGTTTTCCAATCTAAAAAGTACCCTATGCTATAGACCATCTGGACATTCTTGGATTTTAATCGTTGCGTGCATCGTATACCAACTGCTGCATGCGAGTTCTAATATTATGTTCTCCCAGTAAATTATTTTCCATAGTGGGATAAGTGCGATTGGATAAAAATACGAAGACTATTTCGGTTTCTGGATCAGCCCATGCATAGGTGCCTGTAAATCCAAGATGACCAAAACTCTTAGAGGAGATAGAATCGCAGGTGTTTTTGCTACCTCCATCTAGGAAAGGCTTATCCAATCCAATGCCTCGCCTGACATTTTGATCGCAATAATAACAAGTGTTAAAAGCATCAAAAGTCGTTTCACTAAAGTACTGTTGCCCATTATAACGTCCTTTTTGAAGATAGAGCTGCATCATCACAGCAACCTCATAAGCGTTTGAAAATAGACCCGCATGACCGCCAACACCTCCCAATTGAGCAGCGCCCATATCGTGAACATAGCCATCCAGCTTGGAATAACGGAAATAATTATCAATCTCTGATGGTACAATCTCTTTTTTATCAAATCGCCTTAATGGATTATACATGGTTCGTTCCAATCCCAAGGGATCGTAGAAGTGTTCTTCCATCAACTGATCCAAAGGTTCATTGTAGCGGCGTTCCAAATACTCTTTAAAAATAATAAATGGTAAATCTGAATATTTGTAATATAGTGAATCCAACATAGGGCTCTTTTCGATCGCCTCATAAATTTGTTTTTTGTAATCCCTTTTTAAAAACAAATTTTCACTAACTGCTATGGGAAAACGTCGTGATTTTTTATTGCGATAAAACTTTCTTTTCGGTTTTTGATTCCTATCAAGAGTTTCTTTATAATAAGGAATCCAAGGAGTTAGTTGCGCATAGTGTGACAACATCTGCTTTACAGTGATGTTACTTTTATTACTCTGTTTCCATTCGGGAAGGAGTTCTCCCAGAGTTGTGTCAAAATCAATATGGGTGGAATCTACCGCTTGAATGACCAACGGCAACGTACCCAATATTTTGGTTAATGAAGCCAGATCATACAAATCAGAATTCTGAATGACTTGTTTTTTCTCATAGGTATGGTGACCGAAACTTTTTTGGTATACAATCTTTCCGTGCCGGGCAATGAGAATTTGCATTCCTGGAGTCATCGCTGAATCAATGGCTACCTTAGCCAGCGCATCAATATTCTTGAGTTTTTCAGGGGAAAAACCCACGCTTGTTGGAGTGGCATAGCCCAAGCGATCTAGCGATGGTAATTGCAAGCCATGCCCCACAGGATAATCCTGGCCAATTCGTACGGGTAATTTTCCATGGGCTCCTTGAATACCGAAAAGTAAATCCGCACTCAAACGCTGAACCATCGGGTTGTTTTGATAATTCAACACCAGCCCGTCAAAGCCCTTTGGATCTTTGAGTTGGGCAATGGCGTAGGGTTTGACAAATACAGAAAGAATCACAGGGATATCAAGCTGTTGAAGTTTTCGCAACAATTGACGTTGCTGCTTATTAAATCGTTCCGATTTCCAAGGAGTTGCATCCGAACGATGAAAGCCGACAATTAAGGCTTTAAAATTTTTTATTTGGGATTGTATGCGCTTATAGTCTGTTCCCTCAATTCGTTGGATGTTTCCATACTGCTTCAACTGATCGAAAAAAGCGTCACCACTGGCATCCCCTAGCTTCAAATATCCGTATTCGGCCTCCATCTGAAGCGGTAATAGTTTCTTTTTATTTTCAAGTAAGGTCAATGCAGCACTCATTGCTTTGTTGTAGAGCAAGCTGTCTTTTGGAGAATTCAGGTCTTTGGTGATATTGGTAATCTCAGTAGGCTGGTATTGATCCAATCCTACTAGATATTTAGCGGCCAATACTTTTTTGACAGAATGTGCCAAACGGACTTCCGTGATTTGTCCTCTAGTGACGGCATGTTTGATTGCTTTGATCCCTGCAAGGTTTTCGTTGGATATCAAAATCACATCATTCCCTGCCAAGAATGCTTCCAAATCGGCATTGGATTTTCCAACAAAATCAACCACACCTTTCATATCCATTGCGTCCGTGATAACCAAGCCTTTAAAGCCCATTTGCTTTTGCAATAAATCTTGAACAACTACTGATGCAATGCTACTAGGGCGATTATTTTCAACAAGATCTGGAATGTTGAGGTGCCCAATCATTATGGAATGAATGCCTTCTGCTATTAATTTTCGAAAAGGTATCAATTCAACAGAATCCAAACGTTCTTTTGACACAGACAGGGTGGGTAGTGTTTTGTGAGAATCGTCTTGGGTGTCGCCATGACCGGGAAAGTGCTTCCCCGACGTCAAAACCCCAGCAGCTCGAAGCCCTCGCATCATAGCAAATCCTTTCGCTGCAACGTTTTGCGGATCTTCTCCGAACGAACGATTACCAATAATCGGATTCAACGGATCGATATTTACATCCAAAACGGGAGCATAATTCATCTGAAGTCCCATCCTTAAGTGCTGCTCCCCTATTCTCTTTCCTATTTGAAAAATCAATTCGTTGTCTTGAATTGCTCCAAGCGTTAGATTCCAAGGGTAGTCAATAACAGAGTCCATACGCATGCCAACACCCCACTCGCCATCAAGGGTTGCCAGCAAAGGAATGCGCGCCTTGGTCTGTAGTTGATTTAAAATTTTTGTTTGAAGTATTGGGTGTCCTGTAGAAAAAACCACACCCCCCACATGTTTTTTTTCTACCAGTCGAAGCATTTCTTCAATGTGCTTCGGGCTTTGGCTAAGAGGACGAACCATCGGAATGAATAGTTGTCCAATTTTTTCATCCACCGATAGGGTAGAATAAATGCTATCAACCCATTGCTGTTGTGCAGCAATATCGGAAGAAAGTAAAGGATTGGGTTGGGCTTGTGCATAGCACAGTGTACCTAAAAGTAGGATTAAGGTTTTTCGAATCATATGTACTAGTCTAAAAAAAACGAGCGTGCCAGCTTTCGGAAGCGGGAACTTCCCAAAGACTTTCTAGCTCTCTTTTGTTAAGAACCAAATTATTAAAAACGATGGTATTTTGGGTAACGGCTCGATCTTTAGCCATTTTTTTAAAATCAGACAAGGATTTGTGTGCTAAGTAGTCCCCCTGCTTGTAGGTCACATTCATTTTATCCAAAAGCACGACCTCAAAATCACGCTCCAATTCTTGAATAAAACGAACAGAAGCATCAATAGAACAGCCACTAGCGCTTTGTTGTGCTTCATTTAGAGAAATAATCAAAAAACGTTTGTAAACAATTTTGAAAGCTGCTTGGAGACTACTGCCATGGGCAGTCCATTGAGTCAAAAAAGAAGTACATCGCTCAGAAATCTCCTCTATTTCTTGATCGCTAAAACTGCGGTTGGCGGGATAAATCCAAACGCGAGCCTCGTCAGAAAGTACGTCAAATGAAACATTCATGGGCTAGAGTTCTTCTGCTTCTGCAATTAATTCGGCAATATCCTTAACCGGAAGGCTTCCTTCCTTTTCTTTATTTTTTACCCCATCCGATAGCATCGTGTTGCAAAAAGGGCAAGCCGCTGCAATAATCTCGGGTTCTGCTTCGAGAGCTTGTTCGGTGCGTTCTATGTTAATGTCTTTATTTCCTTCTTCAGGTTCTTTAAACATTTGTGCGCCGCCAGCACCACAACACAACCCATTGGACTTGCAATTACGCATTTCAACCAATTCCGCATCCAATTTGACGATGAGTTCTCTAGGAGCCTCGTAAACACCGTTGGCGCGCCCCAAATAGCAGGGGTCATGGAAAGTGATCCGCTTGCCTCGGAAGGTTCCACCTTCAATTTGGAGACGGTTTTCTTTAACAAGCTTTTTAAGTAATTGGGTATGGTGCATCACTTCGTAATTACCACCCAATTCTGGGTATTCGTTTTTTAAGGTATTGAAACAATGCGGACAGGTGGTTACAATTTTTGTCACTTCATAGGCATTGAGTACTTCGATGTTACTCATTGCCTGCATTTGAAATAAAAATTCATTCCCTGCTCTTTTGGCTGGATCACCCGTACAGCTTTCTTCGGACCCCAACACTGCAAAAGACATCTCTGCTTTATTCAAAAGCTTTACAAAAGCCTTGGTGATTTTTTTGGCACGATCATCGAAACTACCTGCACAGCCAACCCAAAAGAGTACGTCTGGCTTTTCGCCACGTGCCGTCATTTCTGCCAATGTTGGTACTACCATAATCGTCTAATTATGTTCCCCATCGTCAAATACCTCGATGGTTACTTCTTTTTCTACTAAATCCGTAAACTTCCCATTGTAACGAGTAGCACGAACAAGATGGTTATCAATCCAGTGGTAATTTCCTCCGCGGGGTTTGCCCATTAATAAGCTGTGATATTTGAACCCGTTCCCCTTGAGCCATTTTTCTGTCACCTCTCGGTGTGCTTCCACACGAGAAGTAAAAAAGCAAATCAAGTGCCCTTCTTCAAACCATTTGTTAAGGGTTACTAGGGCGTCTGGATACAATTCGGCAGTAGCCATACGTTCTGGCTCCTCATTGGGAATATCATCGCAGATAGTACCGTCAATGTCAATGAGGTAGTTTTTAATGCCTTCTGGCAATACAGGGCTAACGACTTCCCCATTTTCTACTTTTTTATGCAAATAATCTTCTGCTTCTTCTTTTTTCATTCTTTACTTATTGATTTAGTTGTCTTTTGCCCAAAGGAGGCGGTCTTGATTGTTAAAAGGCCACGGGGCCCCATTGTTTTCGATATTACTCATCATATTGTTCAAATCAGTGGGTGCCGCTGATTCTTCCATGACCAAGTATTGACGCATGTCCATGATGATTGAAAGCGGATCGATATCTACCGGGCAGGCTTCGGTACAAGCGTTACAGGAAGTACACGCCCATAATTCTTCCCGGCTGATATAATCATCCAATAGTTTTTTCCTGTCTGTCACCTCATTTCCATTACTGGCACGAAGATGGTTTCCTACTTCAGTCAACCGATCTCGTGTATCCATCATGATTTTTCGAGGGGATAGTCTTTTACCGGTCTGATTGGCCGGGCACACACTGGAACAACGACCGCATTCGGTACATGTATAAGCATTCATTAACTGAACCCAGTTCAAATCTGTCACGTCAGATGCACCAAAGGTGTCTGGTTCTGTTTCGGAAGTATCAGAAACTGCATAAGGGTCGGCATCAGGATCCAACATCAATTGGACTTCTTGCGTGACCGAGGTATTGTTACGAAAAGCACCTTTGGGACGTAAATTGGCAAAAAAGGTGTTGGGAAACGCCAATAATATATGCAAGTGCTTGGAGTAATATAAATAGTTTAAAAAGATGAAAATCCCAACGATATGGAGCCACCAAAAACTCCGCTCTAAGACCACCAGTGTTGCTTCAGAAAAACCTGTAAATAAGGGGCTTATAAACTGTGAGATTGGAAAAGCCCCTGCCTGTTGGTAGTGCACCGCACCCATTTGTTGAAGGAGGGAGTCGGTTGCGTTCATCGACAGAAATAAGCCCATCAAAACAATCTCAAAATAGAGAATCAAATCCGCATCTAACTTGGGCCATCCTTTCATTTCGTCTTTCCAAAAGCGTTGCAAACGAAGAACATTTCGACGAAGCCAGAAAAACACTACGGAAACAAGCACTAGAAAAGCAAATACCTCAAAAGCGCCTATTAGTACATTGTAAAAAGAACCTAAATAGGGAGCAAAAACGCGATGCGTGCCCAATATGCCATCCACAATAATTTCGAGAAGTTCAATGTTGATCAAGATAAAGCCAACATAGACAACAATATGAAGAATTCCTGCGATTGGACGTTTGACCATTTTGGACTGCCCCAAGGCTATTCGAGCCATATTACTCCAGCGCTTTCCCGATTGATCGGATCGATCAATGTCTTTCCCTAATTTGATATTCTTGATAATCTGGCGAACGTTTTTTGTAAAAAAACCAACCGCTACAAGTAAAAGGATAACAAAAATCAAATTCGGCAGCCACGCTATCATAAACACTTATTTTTTGTCGTAAGCCGTTTTATACGATTCCTTTTTCTTTCCAAAAAGAGAAAAGTGTACATAACGCTTCGGATTTTCTTTCAGATCATTAATCAATTGACCAAGTTCTTCAACCGTATAATTGAGGTTTTGATAAAGGGTGTCGTTTTTGAGCAGCTTGCCAGCTGTGCCTTCTCCGCGTTCCAGCGCCATTAATAAAGCATTCATATTGGTAGCGATGGCTCCGTATTCTTTAATTATTCGTTTCACATCAACCTCACTAAGTGAATCGGTCATCACAGATAAATTCTTTGAGGTATTTTCTATGTTTTTGAAAGAGTTTGCGAGTGTGTTTTCATTGTCTGCCATCAACCTCGCAATGGCTTTTGTGGCCTTATTTGCATTTTCCGCAGTAACAGCTAATTGCTCTAAGGTTATTTTAAGATTATTCTGGCTGTCTTTATTGAGCACATTACTAACGCCTGCAAAAAGAGAATCAACACTGGTGAGGGTGCTGGTAATCTTTTGTTGCAAAGGTGCTATTTGCTGGTTGACTAGTTCTGTAAGTCCTGGCTTTGACGTGGCTCGAAGAGTATCCCCTGACTGTATGGGATTGGGTGTTGAAAAATCTGGAAGAATTGCAATGGCTTTTCCTCCGATCAATCCCGTCTCGTAAAGCATCGCGGTACTTTTGTTGGTGAAATTTAGATTGTCGCGGATACTGAGTGTTACGAGTATTTTCGTCGTATTGGGAAGAAAATCTATTTGGGTGATTTTGCCGATGGATAAACCGTTAATGGACACCTTTGCACCATTTACCAAACCTTCCACTTCATCGTATACGGCATAGATGACTTTTTCTTGCTTAAAGAGAGTGCTGCCTTTAAGAAAATCAAAACCCCAAATAAAGGTGAGAATTCCTAAGATTACAATAAGTGCGGTTTTAATTTCTTTGGATAGTTTCAAATCGAGGATCGTATGTTCAAATGTACAAAATTATTAGGGTCATAGTCTATTTATTTTTTCTTCAAAGCCGTAGCCAGTGGGATTTTTTTACCTCCTGAAAAAGCAACCAAAAAAGCCGTTTTATAGCCTTTTCTTTTGGCTCCACGCAACCACTTTTTTGCCTTGTTATAATCCGTTGTTTTTCCATAGTAATAGCGATACATCCCTCCAGCACGCTCTCTGTAGATTGGGGATAAGCCTTTGAAATTGTAGGGCTTAGGATCCAACGCATTTTTACTCGCTGCAATTTGCACTCTAAATTCGGTTTGTGCTACAGGGGTTACTTGTGGTGACTGGGGCGATTCCTTTGCAACGCTTTTTTGCACGGTATTTTTATAGTCTATAATCGCATCAGCTATGGTTGCAGCCATCTCCGCTTGCCCTTTGGTTGAATTCAAATAAGCACCTTCTTTGTTGTTGGTCAAAAAGCCGGTCTCCACCAACACACTCGGCATATAACTATACTTCAAAACAATAAAGCCCGCTTGCTTGACCGTTCGGTCTTTACGTTTTAGGTTTTTTACAAACCGTTTTTGGATTTTATCCGCCGCCACTATACTTTGATTCATATAGGCTTCCTGCATTAAGGTAAGGCCGATGGCGGACTCTGGATTGTTGGGGTCAAATCCATCATATTTCCTTTCAAAATCTTCCTCGTAATAGATTACAGAATTTTCTCGTTTAGCCACTTCAAAATTACGCTGATTGGCATGCAGTCCTAGGACAAAGGTGCCCGCTCCATAGGCCTGTGAAGTGTGGGCGTCACAGTGCACCGAAACAAATAAGTCGGCATCTACTTTGTTGGCAATCTCCGCGCGTTCAATCAGATCGACAAAAACATCTCTCTTGCGAGTATAGATCACTTTGATACCCGGTTGTGATTCTAATTTTTTCCCTATCTCTAGAGTGATGTTTAAAACGATTTTCTTTTCCTGATATTTGTTTCTAAAGCCGCTATTCCCAGGATCTTTGCCTCCATGCCCAGCATCCAATACGACAACAAAGGGGTCTTGTGCCTGAATTGACTGACCTCCCACGCCATAAAAAAGAACGAAAAGTAAAAAAGAGAACGAAACAACTCTTAAATATTTCGCAATCCCGTTGAAATTCAATCTAAGTAGGTAAATTATCATTAATTTAGCGCGATTCAAAGTCCATGCCCAACAAATTTAGGATTATTCGTCTTGCGCACAAAGTCTTTTTATACACTTGAACTGTTAATAGTTTTTTGCTCCGGGATACTATGGGGCCAACAGACGCGTCCTGAAAATGCAGCTAATCCTGCGGCAAATGAACAATCAAAAGACAGTCTTGACAAAGAACCCCTACTGCTAGACAAGGTTCGTTATACAGCCAAACATAAGGTAAACATCAATCGACGCGAAAATAAACTCTATCTGATTGATGAGGCAGAACTTTATTACCAAGACATCACGCTTCGAGCAGGACTCATCGTCTTAGATTATAGAACCAAAGATGTTTTTGCGGGTCGAATTGAGGACAGTTTAGGGAAATTGAGTCAGTTTCCCTATTTCAAACAAGGCTCCAATGAAGTCAACCCCGACTCTATTCGCTATAATTTTGACACCCAAAAAGCACTCATTTGGAATTCTAAAACAGCCCAATCTGGGATGAATGTTTTTTCAGAATACACCAAAAAAGAAAATGATTCTGTTTTTTATTTAAGCAATGCAAAGCTTACCACTGCGGGAGACTTAGAATCCGCAGATTACTATTTTAAAGCTCGAAAAGCCAAGCTAATCCCCGGAGGAAAGATTGTCACCGGAATGACCAATATGTTTATCTCCAATGTCCCTACCCCTATTGGCCTTCCTTTTTCCTATTTCCCATCCAATCAAGAGTTGACTTCTGGCTTTTTATTTCCCTCTATCAGTGAAAATAACAATCGAGGGTATGCCATTCAAAATGGAGGGTATTATTTTAACCTTTCGGAATACTTTAATCTGGCTGTTACGGGGGATTACTTTACCAATGGAAGCTATGGAATGCGCTTTGACACCAATTATAAAAGACGTTATAAATACAATGGAAATCTGAGTTTTCGCTATGAAAATCTAATCTCAGGAGAACGAGGGTTGCCCGGTTATTCCAAGTCCACTGTATCCAACCTACGATGGTCGCATAGCAAAGATCCCAAATCAAGTCCAAATTCTACGTTTTCAGCCTCTGTGAATTACGGAAGCAGCGATTATTATCAACAGTCCATAAATCAACTCAACTCGCCCAACTTCCTCAACAATAACCTAAGCTCTTCCATTTCATATTCAAAAACCTTTCCCGAAACACCCCGCGTAAATTTGTCTTTAACTACGGGGCTTTCACAAAACTCCCAAACGAAAGAGGTTAATTTGACACTACCCACCTTGCAGGCTAACTTGGATCGAATCTTTCCCTTTGCACCTAAGAATGGACCTAAAAAGGGGTTTATTCAAAACATCAATTTTCAATATTCCACCCAAGCAGAGCAACGTATTATTGCCAAAGAAGATGAATTATTTAAACCGGGGATGTTTGAAAAGGCTCGTTCTGGGATGCGTCACAGCATTCCTCTTTCAACCAACTTCAAGTTGCTGAAGTACATCAGTGTATCAACCAGCGCTAATTACAGTGAAATCTGGACGCCTCGGGTTATTCGCTACAATGATTTTGATCCAATCTTGGGAGCCGCTGTTAAGGACACCATTTCTAAATTTGGTGCTTTTCGACAGTACAACTTTGGTGCTAGTTTTGGTACTACTATATATGGTACATTTAATTTTAAAAAGAATAGTCGTGTCCAATCCATTCGGCACACCATTCGTCCTTCGTTAAGCTATTCAAACAACCCTAGCTTTGAGCGTTATTACGACGAGTACATTATTGATGCCGATGGTAATACACGAGAATATACGCGCTTTGAAGGCAGTCTATATGGCACTCCAGGCAAAAACTTTGCCAGTAGTATTGGATTGAGTATTAGTAATAATTTTGAGGCGAAGGTTATCGATAGAGACACCACAAAATCAGAGTTGAAGAAAATCAAGCTCCTGAACAACTTAAACCTTTCGACCAGTTACAACCTCGCGGCTGATTCCCTGAATATGGCACCAATACGGATGAGTTCGGGATTGAGTTTATTAAAGGATAAAATGAGCATCAACTTTGGCGCTACCTTTGACCCTTATACCCTCAATAGTCAAAATCAGCGGATTGGCACCTATCACATTGCCAACGGTGGAGGGCTTGCCCGAATGACCAGTGCCAATGTAAATATGAATTACAGTATTAACAATAATACCTTTAAGCGAGGAGGAAACAGAGAACAAGAAGAAGAAAATACTGAAATCACATCAAGCGGTGGTCGTGACGATGATCTATTTGGACGGTCGGCCAATTTCTACAACAAGCAAAACAATCAAAGTCAAGGAGACGAAGAACCCGTTCCCCAATACCCACCCTATCAAACCAAAATCCCTTGGAATCTAAAATTTGCCTATTCCCTGACCTATAACAATAACATTGGACAGCAAGATATTACTACCAACTCCTTGATGTTTTCCGGGAATATTGATCTAACGCCCAAATGGAAGGTCGGGATTTCGTCGGGCTATGACTTCAAACAAGAAGGCTTTACCTATACTCAGTTTCGTTTTGACCGAGATTTGGACAGTTGGCAAATGAACTTTAGTTGGATTCCTTTTAGTGAAAGAGCTTCTTGGAATTTCTTTATTGGAATCAAATCGGGACTCCTCAGTGATATCAAATACGAAAAAAACAGCGAACCCTACAGAAATCTATAATAGATTAGTTTTCGTTAATTTAGCCATACTTCAATCGCTATTTATACTATTAAAAAGATGAAAACAGTCATTCAAACGAAAAACGCCCCGGCTCCTATCGGTCCTTATAACCAAGCGATTAAATCTGGAAACACGCTCTATATAAGTGGTCAAATCGGTTTTGATCCCGCAACTATGGAATGGGTATCGGAAAGTATTGCCATGGAAACGGAGCAAGTCATGAAAAACCTGGCGGCGGTTTTAGAAGCTGCTGGAATGGGTTTTGAACAGGTCGTGAAGTCCTCTATTTTTCTCGACGACATGGCTCACTTTGCTGTGGTCAATGAAGTCTATGGGCGTTATTTTGATGAAGACCAAGCCCCTGCAAGAGAAACCGTTGCGGTGCAAACACTTCCCAAAAACGTTCGAGTAGAAATTAGCATGATCGCTATTCTATAATAGCACTAGGATATAGAAGCATTGAGTTTCTTCTGGTGAAATTTCACCAATCCATCAATAGGGCGTTTGACAACATTACCCATCGTAAGTCCGTATTCTGTCGTTATGATTTCTTCAATTTCTTCTTGGAGGAAATGAGAAATAGACCCTACAAAATGAATCGGTACCTGCTTGGCATCTTCGAACTG
This sequence comes from Flavobacteriaceae bacterium, assembly GCA_009886755.1. GTDB lineage: Bacteria > Bacteroidota > Bacteroidia > Flavobacteriales > Flavobacteriaceae > UBA11891. Next base: position 8,989 of record QXYU01000010.1, on the reverse strand, counting down.
TAGTATTTGATGCTCGATAAAACGTCGCAAACCGCCTTTGATGATTTTATTCATCAACGGATGGGATTTATGTTCAATCATAAATCTCGCGAAGGTTGCCAAATAGGTGTTGGGATTTTCCTTGCGGTAAATATTTTCTTTGACAACATCAGCTTCTAAGTCAAAAGTTTCCTCAAATGGCTTGCGGAGTTCCTCTGGCATTTCGTTAAAATAATAACTTCGAATCAGTTGCTTTCCGTAGAAATTCCCACTGGCTTCATCCATCAAAACGTATCCCAACGAAATTACACGCTGCTCGATTTCGTTTCCATCAAAATAGGTGCAGTTTGAACCCGTACCCAAGATACATACAATTGCAGGGGTATCTTTTTTTACTGTGGCATATACTGCCGCATAGGTGTCTTCTTTGACAGAAAGTTCTGCATTTACAAAAATCTTTTCAAACACCTTGATGATGCGTTGTTGCGGGCTTTTAATCCCGCAACCAGCACCATAAAAATACAAATGGGTTATTGCCTCACGATTCTGAGACAACTCAAAGTTATTGATGATTCGTTCTGTTAAAATCTCACTGGAAAGTACTTGCGGATTCAGCCCAAGCGTTTGGGTCGAGAACAAAACTTCTCCTGTAGATGCGATGGCAAACCAATCCGTTTTGGTGGAGCCACTGTCAACAACCAATATCATACGTTAATTATAGTTGATTCACGTGCTTGGCCAAATCCAAAAGTTTGTTGGAATAACCACATTCGTTATCGTACCAAGAAATGATCTTAAAGAAATTTTCGTTAAGCTCCATCCCAGCACCTGCATCAAAAATAGAAGTGCGTGCATCTCCTACAAAATCTTGCGAAACAAGAGGTTCCTCGGTATAGCCTAAGATTCCTTTCATAGCTCCGTTGGCATTGTCTTGCATGGCTGCTTTGATGGCTTCGTAGGAAGTACTTTCCCCTAAACGAACCGTTAAATCAACCACAGAAACATTGGCCGTGGGGACACGGAAAGCCATCCCGGTTAGTTTTCCAACGAGAGCAGGGATTACTTTGGTTACCGCCTTAGCAGCTCCCGTAGAAGCAGGCATAATGTTTAACAATGAGCTTCTTCCACCTCTGAAATCCTTGCGAGAAGGGCCATCTACAGTAAATTGAGTCGCTGTAGTAGCGTGAACTGTCGTCATCAAACCTTCAACAATCTCAAAGTTATCATTCAACACTTTAGCAATAGGCGCCAAACAGTTGGTAGTACAAGAAGCATTGGAAACAATCGTTTGGTCTGCTGTAGCTTCAGTATGATTGACACCCATAACATACATAGGTGCATCGGCTGAAGGTGCAGAAATAACTACTTTCTTGGCTCCCCCGTCTAGGTGTGATTGTGCTTTTTCTAGAGTTGTAAAGATTCCTGTACACTCAGCTACAACATCCGTATTCATAGCACCCCATGCGATATCGGCTGGATTGCGTTCTGAAGAAATTTTAATCTCCTGATCGTCCACAATCAAATTGTTGTTTTCAACACTAACGGTACCGTCATATTGACCATGTACCGAATCGTATTGCAACAGATAGGCAAGATGATTGACATCCAGCAAATCGTTAATCCCAACCACGGTAATGTCTTCTTGCTTCATTGCTGAACGAAAGACCAAGCGTCCAATGCGTCCAAATCCGTTAATTCCAATACGTACTCCCATTTTAATTTAATTTAAGTTTAAATTGATAATATATCCGATACTCGGATGAGTTCTTTATTGATTTTTGAGGTTCCTTTGATTGCCTTTTCTAGCGGGCTAAGAACCATTTCATCGTTTTTGATACCGACCATGACATTGGAGGCTCCCTCCCGAAGGGATTCCACTGCAAAAACACCCATTCTAGAAGCCAAGACGCGGTCAAAACAACTGGGGGATCCTCCGCGTTGCATATGTCCTAGAACCGATACGCGAACGTCATAATAAGGCATGTTTTTTTCGACATAAGAGGCGATTTCAAATACATTATCGCCTGTTTTGTCTCCCTCGGCAACCACTACAATGCTGGATGATTTTCCTGATTTCTCGCTTTTCTTAAGCGAATCTAGTAAGCGTTCGAGCCCCATGTCTTCTTCTGGGATCAAAATTTCTTCGGCTCCTGCTCCCACGCCCGCATTCAAAGCAATATGCCCTGCATCTCTTCCCATCACTTCCACAAAGAAAAGACGGTTATGAGAACTGGCTGTATCACGAATTTTGTCGATTGCATCTATAACGGTATTCAAAGCAGTATCATAGCCCAACGTAAATTGCGTTCCACTAATATCATTGTCAATGGTTCCAGGGATTCCAATCACAGGAACATTCCATTCTTTTTGAAAAATCATGGCACCCGTAAAAGAACCGTCACCACCAATTACTACCAGCGCATCCAATTCAAACTTTTGAACCGTTTGATAGGCTTTTTCACGTCCTTCTTTGGTGCGAAATTCCAAACAACGAGCTGATTTCAAAAAGGTCCCTCCTTTATTAACGATGTTATTCACCGATCGAGGGGTCATGGGAGTTAACTCTCCATAAATCAGCCCTTGATAGCCTTTGTGGATAGCAAAACATTCAAATTTGTAGAAAATGGAAGCACGAACAACGGCTCGGATGGCTGCATTCATTCCGGGAGCGTCTCCACCGGAAGTTAAAACGCCTATTTTCTTTAGTGTAGACATATGGTCAATTCGGAAAGCCAAAAATACTATTTCTATCGGTATTATGGTAGTCGAATTAGAAAATCAACAAATAGGCGACTAGTTTTGGTTTTTATCACGAAACTCGGTGCCATTTTCTTGCAATTCAGAAAATGAAGATTTCCTCAAACTGTCTTTCGGTTTTTTTCGCTTTATTTTTTGAATGAGCTCTTGAAAGGTATTAAAATCAACGTCATAGGAAAGTCCCATCCCTTGGGTGTATCCAAAATCTTCTCCGATATAGCGGAATTCATTCTCCTTATTGAATACTTTGGCCCGAAGGGTGTTGTCTTTATTAAGGATAAAATCAATTTGAACATCCCCCACTACCTGTGTTTGGGCAAAACCACCTACTGGAACCCCAATTTTACCGTTGATGAGAATCTTATCACTTATTTGGGTGCTGAGTGTTAATCCGAGTCGGTCTTCAGTTTGCACGTCCAATTCATTGTTCCGATCGCCTTGGAGATAATTAACCCCTACTTTCAGCTTTTCATCGCTTTCGCCCAAAAGGCTCGAAAACACATCCGATGCCTTTTCATAAAGGTTGTTGGTGATTCCTTGAACCGAAACACTTACATCACTAATAAATACTCCTTGTGACAATAAAGAAATGGCTTGTAGTTGACTTCTTTGGGGATCCGCCAATCGATAGTTGATTTCTGAAACAACAACATTATTGGTGTTCGGGAAATTGATAGCAAAGATGGGATTGTCTGGTTGCAGTAGGTTTCCTTGCAATTGAATTTCAACTTCGGTAGGGATTTTGCGGTTAAAATTCGGATTGTCCAGCAACAAGGCTGGATTGGCTCCTCCAGGCACCTGATAGACCGCCTGCATATTCATCTGGGCTCCTAAGGGATCTCCCTCCCAATTCACACTTCCTCCTGGCCGCAAAGTGAATTTTTTATCGATCAAACCTAAGTTTCTAAAATTGTAGTTCCCTTCGATCGTTATAAAATCTCCCCACATATTGAATTTATTCTCCGTATTGATTTCCATCAATAAGGTTCCAACCCCTCTCCCTGATAAAGAGCTATTTGTTTCCGGATCAATTACAATTTCGATCAAGGCTTTATCATTGATATCCAATTCAAAATCCATTTCCAAAATTTTACGCCCCAATCCGACAACTGCATCAGTGGTTTCAAGGGAATCTTTTTTGGTTTTAGAAACAAAATCAATGTAAGAAGTATCCACCAATCCGTAATCTTCGGTCCAAGGAATTTTGAAATTAGTCCCCTCTTCAGTTTCTCCAACCAAGCTAATTCGCAGCGATTTGCTAGGTCCTACTAATTTTCCTGTACCTCCAAAAAATCCCTGTCCATAAAATATATGTTCGGGAGATTCTTCAATATTAAAAACCAACATACGATCGGTGGAAATCGCAAAGTCCATTTCCCAATTTTTAAAATTACTATGTGAATAACTCCCATCGATGATCCCCTTGGTATCGAATGCTGTGTTTCTAAAAACGGCTTTAGAAAAATTAAAACTTTGGTTGGCCAGTAAAATGCGTGTTTTGGGATCAAAAGTATAAAACAGATTCAAATAAGGAATGGACAAGCCTCCTTCCGAAATACGCAGTTCGCCATCATGCCGCAAAGCGTTCAAAGGTCCCCAAAGATTGACCATCCCCGAGGCCATTCCTTCAATTTCATCTAATGTTCCGTTGGCTAATTGATTCAAAAAGTCCAAACGAAAGGCGTCAAATTCAAGGTCAAAATTGATGCTGGGCTGCTTGTTGCTATTCAATATATTGCCTTCACCGGAAAGCGTTGTTTTTCCATCTTTAAAAAAGGTCAATGCACTTGTATAAGAACCCACCTGATTGTTGCCAAAAAGGGAAAGAGCAAATTCTCCCATAGCTTTCTTATTAAAGGAAAGCGCAGCCACATCCATATTCAAGTCAAAATTGTTTTTAGCTGGAGAACGATTGGTGTCTAGCTTGAGACTTACATCTCCTTGAATACTGAAATTTTTAAACTCGGGAAGAAGTCCCTCCAAAGCAACTTGTTCTAGTTGCGTTTGGATGCTGTATGCTTCATTATTGGCATAGGTACCCTCTAGTGCAATACGCTGTTCTTGTGCCCTTGCCTGGAATGCCGCAACTGACCAGCGTTTGTTTTTGCTATTATAACTGATTTCCGCATCGGGACGAAATGTCCAGTCCGTATTTTTGTAGCGAACGGACGAAGGAAGCAAACGAAACGTAAGTTCTTCATTTTCCGAAATTGTATGAATCGCTTCTAAAGAAAAGAGATCTTGACGTTCCCGCCCTTTCGCTTTAAACTGCAAAAGCATTCCGCGATCCTCTTGCGAACTCACTAGGGACAGTTCTGAAAATGTGTAGTTCTTGATTTGCAATGCCTTCATGGCAATGGTATTGGGTGCCTTAGACGATTCTGGTTCCAGACGAAGTGAAAGTCCTTTGACAATACTATTTTGGTAGTTAATCAAAGGGGCTTCCATCTGCAAACGCCCTTTGGAAGCCTCAGAATGCAATAAGCCCGAAAGCGTAAAATCATTTTTGATTCCCCAATTGGGAAAGGCTGTTGCCAATGCTCTTTGAGAAATCTTCAAATCAACCAATGCGTTTTGAGGCATTACAAAAGGCTGTGCCACGGTAAACGGGTAGGCACGGCTTAGTGTATTTTTGAGAAGCTGTTGGAGTTGAGAAAGTTGAAAATTTCCTTGAAGGCTTCCTTGAATCAAATCAGAATTCGAAACAAACAGGGATCGATTTAGGCCATTCGCTTTTATTTCAAGCATAAAATCATCAAACAACACCTTTTCCGTAGTCGTTTTTAGTTGGATGCTATCAAAACTAAAGTTACCATTGATTTTGTCAATTTGAGTATCGGTAAATCGTCCCGAGCTTGTTCCGCTCAACAATGCTTTTCCGGGTTCCAGCAAAGGGTTTAAAAGGCTTAAATCTAGTTGTGCGAGATCAATTTCAAGCTCATTGACTTTCAATTTGCTTTTGGGCGATAGATCAAAACGACTCTGTAATTCAATCTGTGAATCTGTTACGGATAGCTTTCCTTTCCATTGTCCTTTTTGGAGTGTTCCTTCACTTTGTATCCCTTCATATGTCTTTTGTTGGTGCTGGAATTGATCCAGTTTTAAGGTCCAAGCGGCAGCAGTCCACTCTCCTGCTTTTTGAGTGCCTTCCATTGCCAACTTACCGCGTAGCACTCCAAAGGTGCCGGAGGGATCAAAAACAGACAGATCCATAGGCGTTGCGTCTAGGGTTAGGCTAAACTGTTGGGTATTGTCTGCTGTTTTCAACTGTTGAAATGAGGTGTTGAGGTGGTTGATCTCCTGCTGTAAAACACCGTCTATATCAATTCCCTTGGAACTATAGTCCGTCACTCCTTTAAAATTAAATGTCTCTCCACTGCGAAGTTTTATCTTGTTATATGCCAGCAGCTTTTGAAGTGGAGATTTGTTTACCAGTGCCGAAGTAAATGTCAATGAAGCAATATCCGTATGGATGGCATTTAGATTTTGGAGACTGTCTAAGGATAATACACCGGTGGCTCGAAGTTCAAAATCGGGGGCAGCTACCTTCAGCTTTGAAAAGGCAAATCGCTGCAAGGGACCTTTGCCCTGCAATTCACCACGAATATTTTTGGAGTAATAGGTTTCCCATCCCCATTCTTTTGGATTTAATCGGTCAAGATGTATTTTTAAGTCCAAGGTTGTATCGCTATCAGGAGTGGGGAATTCCATCTGGAGCGATCCCGATAGTTTACTTGTTGCGGTTTCAATTTCTAGGGAGTCCACACTAAGATTTTGCGCGGTTTTGGCCACCACAGCAGACAGCTTTTGAACCGAAAGACCATCAGCATTAGAAAACTGAAGATGCTGTAACACTCCTGTCATTTCTTTTTCTTGAATGCGAACGTTTGCTACCTCAAACTGAAGGTTGTGCAGCGTTTGCTGTCCTTTTTTCAGTTGGGGAAGATCTACATGAACAGTTCCATTGGAAAAAGTCATTTTCTTTAAACCAAAGGCCGTTTGGGTGTTTTTATTGGTTTTGTTTAAACCAAGACCTTGAATAAAATACTCAAGATTGGTCAGCGAATCCCCTGGATACTGTTTTAGGTTGAGATCAAATCCCTCAAGGGTTGCACTGTCAAATTCAATATCGCCTTGAAGGGCTTTTGAAGGGGCGGTAAGTGTTGCCTTAAATTCGTCTATAAAAAACAGGGTGTCTTTGTAATGATCAAAACCGACAACCCCTCTAAAGTTTACATTCCCCAGCAGATCTATTTGAATCTTATTGACTTGTAATTCCTGATTGGTTGCGGACTGAAGAGCGTCGGTCAAACGTCGGGCCAGCGAAGTTTGTACCGAGGACAATGAGAATATAAAAAAGCCCAAGAACATCATCACTACGAATGAAATACTAAGTACTAATACTATTTGCCGACCTCTTTTGATTTTATCCTTTATTTTTGTTGTCCTAAAAAGCATGAAAGTGTCTACACCATTTTACACCTTGGGCATCGAATCCTCTTGTGACGATACGGCTGCCGCTATACTTTGTGACGGTAAAGTTCTGTCAAATTGTATTGCCAATCAAGAAATTCACAAAAGATATGGTGGGGTGGTGCCAGAATTAGCTTCGCGAGCGCATCAATCCAACATCATTCCGGTGGTCACAGCAGCGATTGAACAAGCGGGAATTGAAAAAAAACAACTCAATCTTATTGCCTTTACCCAAGGCCCGGGTCTTTTGGGCTCCCTATTGGTGGGCAGCAGCTTTGCCAAATCATTGGCCATGGGGCTGAACATTCCCTTTTTAGCGGTGAATCATATGCAGGGGCACTTACTGGCTTCTTTTATTGACCATCCACAACAACAGCCGCCCCGTTTTCCCTTTTTGGGCGTGACGGTTTCCGGAGGCCACACCCAAATTGTGCTTTGCAAGGCAGCCTTTGACATGGAAGTCATTGGCGAGACCCAAGACGATGCCATTGGTGAAGCTTTTGATAAATGTGGGAAAATCATTGGATTGCCCTACCCTGCTGGGCCCTCCTTGGATCGTTTGGCTCAACAGGGAAATTCAAAAGCTTTTACTTTTCCCATTCCCAAAATGAAGGGGCTTAATCTGAGTTATAGCGGAATAAAAACCGCCTTTTTAAACTTTATCCACAAGCATCAAAACAAAGACCCAGAGTTTGTAGAAAAAAATCGGGAAGACTTGTGCGCTTCGCTTCAATGGGCTTTGGTCGAAAATATATTTCGGAAATTAGAACAAGCTGTAAAGGAGACGGATATAAACCGAATCGTGATTGGCGGGGGTGTTTCTGCCAATTCCGAGATTCGCGCGCGTTTGTTGGACAAGGCGAAGACCGATCAATGGACGGTGCATTTACCGCCATTTGAATACACCACAGACAATGCTGCCATGATTGGTATGGTGGGTTATTTACAAGCCCAGTCTAAAAAATACAGTGACTTTACTGCGATTGCTAACCCTCGATTAGGCTTCTAAGATGGATCGTTTCTACCAACCCGAACTAACCGCTTCCGACCAACAAATACAGTTGTCTGCGATGGAAAGCAAGCATTTGTCACGGGTTTTACGAAAAAAACCGGGGGACATTATTGGGCTTCTCAATGGCATTGGAGGCACTGCCAAAGGGCAGCTTCTCAGCACAGACCCCAAGGGGTGTTGGGTTCAGATCACTGATTTTGAACAAGCCGCCCCACCCCCCTATACCGTTCATATCGCCATGGCTCCCACCAAAAGCAACTATCGGTTTGAATGGTTTTTGGAAAAAGCCACTGAGATCGGGATTAGCGCAATTACCCCTTTGCTGTGTCAGAATTCGGAACGCCGGAAGATCAATCCAGAACGCTTTGAACGTATTATTTTAAGTGCCACCAAACAATCAAAACAGGCGTTTAAACCCCTTTTGAATCCCTTAACCTCCTTTCCGGATTTTGTGTCTGAAAACTCAGATTGCTTGTTGGCGCATTGCCGCGAAGGAAACAAAAAAGGATTGCTAAAAGAGGTGCCATGGCAGCCCCACACCACCCTTTTGATTGGTCCGGAAGGCGATTTTACCCAAGACGAAATTGACCAGGCACTTCGGCAAGGAGCTACCGCCATTAAACTGGGAACGCAACGCTTCCGAACAGAAACCGCAGGGATTGTCGCCTGCCATACCCTAGCGCTAAAAGCCGAATGGCCATAGCTTAGAAACCCATAATTATTTTTTAATACTTTTAAAGGGACAGACCCAAATCTGTTCTTCTTTAT
>QXYU01000001.1 GCA_009886755.1 Flavobacteriaceae bacterium | reverse complement strand
CTCCTTTTCCTTCTTGGTCTGAGTCTCATTATTACTGCAATCACACCGATGGGCATGTTTACAAAAAAGGCAGACAGTACTGCCTTTTTGATGCTATACTTTTTTATCTTTAAAGCAGTAGCCGCGGTGGTTTTATTTTGCGGTATTGCGTTGGGGAAAAATTTCAACCCTGCCATTTGGAACAGTAAATACAACAAAACCTAAAGCCATTCTATGGAACATTCTTTTGTGCATATCTATACCGGTTCCTCTGTTGTGGTCATTGCGTTAAAGAATGCCTTACAGGCCGAAAACATTATTCCCGTGATCAAAGATGAATCCGAGTCTGCTCGTATGGCGGGCTTTGGAATTACTCATGACCAACAACAGGTTTTTGTTCATCAAGACGAGCTCCAAAAAGCGGAAAAAGTGCTGAGCACTCTGGAGTTGCAGAAATAAACCGTTTACAATTTTTTGCTTTCTCCTAGATTTTCTACTTTGTGAAGCGAAATCATACGGACCTATTTTCCTGAGAAAATGCCACCGCTATATTATTTAAACTTAACTTATGAATACGAGCTTCACCACATTAGACTATGTGATATTCGCCCTTTATGCCGTTGTTATTTTAGGCGTTGGCCTATGGGTATCCCGAAGTAAAGAAGGCGAAACCAAAAATGCCGAAGACTACTTTTTAGCCAGTAAATCCCTCCCTTGGTGGGCTATTGGAGCCTCTTTAATTGCGGCTAACATTTCCGCTGAGCAATTTATCGGAATGTCTGGTTCGGGCTTTGCCGGAGGCTTAGCTATAGCTACCTATGAGTGGATGGCGGCACTGACCCTTATTGTTGTTGGAAAATTCTTCCTTCCTATTTTCATCGAAAAAGGGCTCTATACGATTCCAGAATTTGTCGAAAAACGCTATTCCAGTCAATTGAAGACCATCCTTGCCGTTTTTTGGATTGGCTTATATGTCTTTGTTAATTTGGCTTCCGTGTTATATCTCGGTGGATTGGCATTGCAAACTATTTTAGGCATTGATTTGATGACTGGTGTCCTTGGTTTGGCCTTGTTTGCCGCCGCTTATTCTTTATACGGAGGACTTTCCGCAGTAGCCTGGACAGATATCATCCAAGTGGTTGTATTGGTGCTTGGTGGTTTAGTAACCACTTACTTAGCCCTAGACACAGTCTCTGGAGGCAATGGTTTCTTTGAAGGACTTTCTACGATTTATGCGGCGGTCCCAGAGCGCTTTGATATGATCCTTGAAGAATCAAATCCTGAATACAACAACCTCCCCGGAATTGGCGTATTGATTGGAGGAATGTGGATTGCCAATCTCTATTATTGGGGATTCAATCAATACATCATCCAACGCACATTGGCTGCCAAATCCCTTGCGGAATCCCAAAAAGGAATCCTGCTTGCGGCCGGATTGAAAATGATCATACCGTTGATCGTAGTTATTCCTGGAATTGCTGCCTATGTTATCGTTAACGACCCCGCATTACTAGGAAGTTTGGGTGAAGGGGGAATGCAAAACATGCCCACCGCAGGAACTTCTGACAAAGCCTTTCCCTGGTTGATGCAATTCTTGCCCGCTGGCTTTAAAGGAATCGCCATTGCAGCCCTTGCTGCTGCCATTGTATCGTCATTGGCTTCCATGTTGAATTCAACAGCGACGATTTTTACCATGGATATTTATAAAGCATTGATCAATAAAGAGGCAAACGACACTAAAACTGTTAATATTGGACGTATTTCTGCTCTTGTTGCCTTGGTCATCGCTACGATCATGGCACCGCTATTGGGTGGGATCGATCAAGCATTCCAATTCATTCAAGAATACACCGGAGTGGTAAGTCCTGGTATTTTGGCCGTTTTTGTTTTGGGCTTGTTCTGGAAAAAGACCTCCAACAAAGGAGCGATTTTCGGTGCCTTAGCATCAATTCCTATTGCGATGTTCTTTAAAGTAGGCCCCAAAGGATGGATGGTCGGAAGTAGTCTGGAAGGACTTTTCCCTAGCCTTCCCTTTTTGGATCAGATGGGGTTAACCGCCATTTTATCCATGGTTGTGATTGCACTGGTAAGCCTTCGTGAAAATAAAGAAAAAGACGATGCCAAAGCAATTGAACTCAGTAAAGAAACATTTGATACCCCAGCAATCTATAATATTGGCGCTTTTGCTTTAATGTTAGTGTTGGTAGCACTTTACGCATTTTTCTGGTAGACGATCCTCAAAATAAGTAAATAAAAAAGCGGCAATTCTGCCGCTTTTTTTGTTTGCTTGATTTCTACTTTTTCACTTCAGAGAAGTCAAAAAAGCTGAAGAGTTATTTTGAATATAGCTTCTCGCGCAAAGCTTTGATCTTGGGATCGGACATATAATCATCAAAATTACTATAACGATCGATTACACCCTTGGGAGTCAATTCCAAAATTCGGTTTCCAACGGTTTTTGCAAAAGCATGGTCATGGGTTGCGCATAGCACCGTTCCTTTAAAGTTTTTCAGGGCATTATTAAAAGCTGTGATGGATTCCAAATCCAAGTGGTTTGTGGGTTCGTCCAGTATCACCACATTGGCACGAGCCATCATCATTTTGGAAAGCATACAACGTACTTTTTCGCCTCCGGACAGCACATTAGACCCTTTCAAGGCTTCATCTCCGCTAAAGAGCATTTTCCCCAAAAAGCCCCGAATAAATACTTCTTCGCGTTCTTCTTCGGTTTGCGCCCATTGTCGAAGCCAATCCACTAATGATAGGTCAGAATCAAAAAAGGTACTGTTATCTAACGGCAGATAGGATTGATTGGTGGTTATCCCCCATTCAAAAGATCCTTTGTCAGCCTTCAATTTGCCATTGATAATTTCATAAAAAGCGGTAATGGCACGAGAGTCTTTGGAGTATACGATAGTTTTGTCTCCTTTCGCCATATTAAAATGAATCTGGTCAAAAAGGGTCTCCCCTTCCGAAGAATAAGAAAGGTCTTCAATGTTCAAAATTTGATCTCCCGCCTCGCGTTCTTGCTCAAAAATAATGGCAGGATAGCGACGGCTTGAAGGGCGAATCTCTTCAATATTCAGCTTTTCGATCATTTTCTTTCGAGACGTTGCCTGTTTAGACTTAGCTACGTTGGCAGAAAATCGAGAAATAAACTCCTGTAGTTCCTTTTTCTTTTCTTCTGCTTTTTTGTTTTGCTGTGCACGCTGACGCGCAGCGAGTTGGCTGGATTCATACCAGAAGGTATAATTCCCAGAGTAATGGTTGATCTTCCCAAAATCAATATCGGATATATGCGTGCAAACAGCATCTAAAAAATGACGGTCGTGCGATACCACAATAACTGTATTGTCATAATTGGCTAAGAATTGCTCCAGCCATTGGATCGTTTCATAATCCAAGTCGTTGGTTGGCTCATCCATGATCAAAACATCAGGATTTCCAAATAGGGATTGGGCTAAGAGGACACGAACTTTTTGTTTTCCATCCAAATCTTTCATGGACATATAGTGAAGGTTTTCCGGAATATCAAGATTGGAGAGTAACGCAGCGGCTTCGCTGTCGGCATTCCAGCCGTTCATCTCTTCAAAAACAATCTGTAATTCCCCAACGCGTTCCCCATCGGCATCGGAAAAGTCTTCCTTGGCATAGATGGTATCCATTTCGCTTTTCACAGCAAACAACTCTTTATTTCCACGCAAAACGGTTTCCAGTACGGGATATTCATCAAAGGCGTTGTGATTCTGTTCCAAAACAGATAGGCGTTTGCCCGTTTCCAAATGAACCGATCCGGAGTTGGCATCTTGTTTTCCAGAGATGATTTTAAGAAAAGTGGATTTCCCAGCACCATTGGCACCAATAATCCCATAACAGTTACTAGGACCAAAGGCTACATTCACTTCGTCAAATAAGACTCGCTTTCCGAATTGTACTGATAAATTATTAACGCTGAGCATAGGGTAAATTTTCAGCGCAAAAGTACCAAAAAACTAACAGTAGTCAGTGGTTTTTTTAACAGCGCATTAACGCCCTACTCTGAACAGCTTACACTATTTTTGAGGAACCAATAAAAGGCACAAGAATAGTAATGAAAAAAGGACTCTGGTTAGGACTGATACTCATTGGCTTTTGGGGGTGTGAAAAGACGCCCAACACTGCTGTATTTCTCGGTGGTCAGGTGGTAAAACCCTCCTCCTCCTTTGTAAGTGTCTATTTTGGCAACCGCGTTTTGGATACTTTTTTACTCAAAAACTCCACCCGATTTTCACGTAAATACGACTCCTTGCCTCCAGGGATTTACAAAATGGAGCATATTCCAGAGTTCACCTCCATCCTTTTGGAACCCGCAGACAGCATTTGGGTTCGCATCAATGCCGCAGCCTTTCATGAATCGCTGGTTTTTTCAGGGCGTGGGGCTAGTAAGAACAATTTTCTTACAGATATCCGGCTACGTTTAGAACTTGAAAACAACTTCCTCGCTTCTCAATACGCTACCAGCCCAGAAGAATTCAAGCAAACCGTTGATTCGCTCCTTAAAGAAAAAAAGCAGCAGTGGATTCAAATGGACTCCTTAAACAAGCTAACCCCCTATGCTCAAAAAATCACTCAGGCCGCTTATGTCTATGCCTATGCAGGGATTCAAGAACGCTATGCCATGCTCCGAGGCAATCAATGGGACAGCCTTCAAAACAAACGTTTTTCGGGTTATCGCAAATTTTTGAACTACGGGGAAAACGATTTGGCTTTCTTTGACCCTTATATTACTTATTTGATGAATTACCTCACGCGGGAGGCATTGCTCCCAGGTGAAAATTATCTAACAGCGAGACAGGATACCGACTTTAACCTACGACGACTTCAAGTGATCCAAAACAAAATTACTGGAATTCGTGTACGCAACAATCTTGCTCGTGCCGTGGCCTACGAAGAATTACTCAACTTTGGCAATCACAATAATCACGAGAAATTTTTGGAATATTATTTTGACATCAATACCTCCCCTTCCTATTTAGAAGAAATCGTCGCACTCCATCAAGACATCAATCAAATGGATGCTGGGAAAAAACTCCCTGAAATTATCCTCCAGAATGCAGAATTGAAGCTCCTTTCCAGTAACCAAATGTGGGAAAAACCAACCGTTCTTTATTTCTGGTCACAGACGCAAATGAATCATTTTAAAAGTACCATTGAACGGATAAAAGCACTTGAAGCACAGCATCCCAACTACCGTTTTGTAGGGGTTTCCATTCAACCCCTCAACCCTATTGCGCTTGAAGTCTACAAAATGATGGAGCTAGACCCCAAAAATCAGTACGGTCTGGTGGATTTTGGTACCGCAAGCAAAAAATGGGTTATCACTCTTCTTAACAAAACCATCATTATCAATAAAAAGGGGCAAATTCAAAATGGATTTGCAAACCTGATGTCAGAGAATTTTGAGGAAGACCTTTAGTTCCCTTTTTTATGATCTGCTAGGAATTGAGCAAGCCCCTTGTCTGTTAATGGATGATTGAGTAACCCGCTAATGGCATTCAGTGGACCCGTCATAACATCAGCACCTACCTGAGCACAAGCGATCAAATGGCGCGTATGACGAACAGAAGCTGCCAAAATCTCTGTCTCGAAGGCGTAGTTGTCATAAATCAAACGAATTTCTTCAATCAATTCGATACCGTCAAAACCGATATCATCCAATCGACCAATAAAAGGGGAAACGTAAGTGGCTCCCGCTTTCGCGGCAAGCAACGCCTGACCGGATGAAAACACCAGTGTACAGTTGGTTTTGATATTTTTTGAGGAAAAATAGGTAATGGCTTTTACACCTTCTCTGATCATCGGGACTTTAACCACAATTTGAGGATGCAATGCAGCCAGCTCCTCCCCTTCTTTCACCATTCCTTCAAAGTCGACAGCAATCACTTCGGCTGAAACATCGCCCTCTACTGCCTCACAAATATCAAGATAGTGTTTTAAAATATTGTCTTTTCCCGTAATGCCTTCTTTGGCCATTAGCGACGGATTGGTTGTTACCCCGTCTAAAATTCCCATGTCTTGGGCTTCTTTAATTTGATCGAGATTGGCAGTGTCAATAAAAAATTTCATAAATCCAGTTTCAGTTATATTTTGTAATGGTTGCGTAGTAGTTTCTCATACCATTTGCCAGGTATGATTCCTTTTAAAACTACAGAAAATTTTTGAAGCCGCTTGCCTGACAAGTAATGTACTTTCGGATGGGTCTCAAAAATGATTTTTTCAATTGTTTTTGCGATTTCTATCGGATCACTACCGTCATCCACATGTGCATTCATGGTCGCTAGGGCTTCCGAATAGACAGTCTCATAGGGAGAGTCCTTGATTACAGGCGCGTGGTGGCGGCGGGAAGCGATGTCTGTAGCATAATCGCCAGGCGCGATTGTTGCTACTCGTATGTGTGCCTTTCGAAGTTCCATTCGCAGGGCCTCTGTAAATATCGAAAAAGCACTTTTAGACGCGGAATAGATAGCGCGGAAGGGCAATCCCGAATAAGCTGCAATGGATGTAATATTGACAATACAAGCGTTATCGGCTTTTCGTAGCAGGGGCAATAAGCCCTGAGTCAAGGCGATAGGACCAAAAAAATTGGTTTCAAAATGCGCTCGTATGGTCGCAATTGGCAACTCCTCTGCCGGGCCAGTGATTCCTACTCCGGCATTATTAATTAGGACTTCCGGTACAATGCTGTTGTTCCGAAAATAAGCTACAAAGTTTTCAATGCTTTCAGCTTCAGTAAGATCCAAGGCTACCAAAGAATAATTGTCAGGTTTAGGGTAATTAGGAGGATTTCGACAAGTACCAAAAACGGTATGTCCTTGTTGGCTCAAATAGTCGGCAGTAACTTTGCCCATGCCCGAAGAAGCACCCGTGATGATCACTATTTTTCCCATACCATAAAAAAAGGGCAAGCGACCCGCATCACACCGCTACAACCGCCTACCCTTGCTGCGTTCCCGCCCTGGGGGGATTCGGCAGGAGCTGGTTGTGCAGAACTTGCCCGGCACAAATATAGAATTTCTCTTGTGTTCAATCGCATTGTAAAACTGAATTTTATTAAATACCTTGGTGAAAAATTAAGCATGTACAAACCCCTGTTTCTTCTATTACTAGCCCTGGTCGCTTCGACCTGTGACGGCGAAAAAAAAATAAAGGCCAAACTTAAAATTAAAGCCAGTACTGAGAAGCCCAGCCCACAGGATACGCTTACTTTTTCCTTAAAACTTCCCAAAAACAGCGTTGTGGATTCCATCCGCTACTTCAGTAATGGAAAAGCTGTTGATTCACCGCTATCTTTGGAAAGTTTTTCCTTGGGTTCCCATACACTTCAAGCCACTGCTTTTTACAATGGAAAAAGTCACGCTTTTGAAAATACCTTTTGGGTGTATGCCTCAGAAAAACCCAGCCTAATGAAATATCGAGTGCTCAATAGCTACCCACATGACCCAACAGCTTACACCCAAGGCTTGGAGTTTAAGGGAGAGATGCTATATGAAAGTACAGGACTGAATGGTAAATCAACCATTCGGAAAGTGGATTATAAAACAGGGGACGTTTTGGCCAATCAAAAATTAGACGCCGTTTATTTTGGTGAGGGACTGACCCTTTGGGATGAGCAAGCTATTCAATTGACATGGCGTGCCAATATGGGTTTTGTGTACGATGGGGAAACACTAAAAATGACCGATTCCTTTGCTTATGATAAAAGTACCCAAGGATGGGGCTTGTGTCACAACGAAGAGCAATTGTATAAGTCCGATGGCTCGCACATACTATGGACGCTAGACCCCAAAAGTTACAAGGAAACAGGTTCGATTGAAGTGATGACCAATAACAAGTCAGTCAATAAATTGAATGAACTGGAATGGGCTCAGGGATTGATCTATGCGAATACCTATCAGTTTCAAAAAGACGTTGTTGTTATTGTTCAACCCGAAACAGGAGCTGTTGTCGGGGTAGTCGATTTTACAGGGCTTCGGGAAAAGTTGCGGAACAATCCCAAGGCAGAGGCTTTTAATGGCATCGCCTATCATCCCCAACGCAACACCTTCTTTGTAACAGGTAAGTATTGGAACAGCTTGTTTGAGGTCGAAATCTATTCCGAAGAATGAGTGTGGCAAAATACCAAATGGATGTTCAGGTAATTGCGGAACACATTGATGGACTCAATCATGTCAACAATGTTCAATACCTCTATTGGGTTCAGGAAATCGCCAAAGCCCATTGGAACAAATTAACGGCACCTTTAGAAGAAATGGAAGGTGTATGGGTGGTACGCAATCATTTTATCGAATACAAAAGACCCGCTTTTTTAGGTGATCATCTTTTGATTGAAACCCACGTTAAAGCTATGCGGGGTCCCTTATCGGAACGATTTGTCAGCATTCGCAATGCAAAAACAAATGCATTGTTGGTACAATGCACCACCTCTTGGTGTTATATCGAATTGGAAAGTCGGAAACTGCTTTCGGTTCCCGATTCGGTCCAAGAGTTGCTTTTGGGAAACTAGCCTACAAACAACGGCCGTCCATTCATTAATTGATGAACCTCCTGGGCTACTGTTGCCAGTAAGGCTTCGTCTTGATAGTTGGTAATCACACGATCAATCAGCTCAACGATGGTTTTCATATCGACCTCTTTCAATCCTCGAGTCGTAATCGCAGGGGTCCCCACTCGAATACCAGAGGTTACAAAAGGGGATTTGTCATCAAAAGGCACCATGT